>NZ_JAHUWE010000006.1:0-417889 GCF_019219225.1 Pseudomonas sp. PDM32 | reverse complement strand
AAAACCCTAAACTTGGCTCAGCAATCGTTGGTTACATCTTTGATTTCTCGCGGAGTAACTTGTGATGCTGATAATCTGTTGACTAGCAGTCTGACTCCACAAGCACCCACACGAATTGCTTGATTCAGTTGTTAAAGAGCGGTTGGTCAAGATCTTTCGTCTCAACCGAGGCGCGCATTCTACAGCAGCCTCATTTGCTGTCAAGTGATTTTTTTCAGAAGTTTTCAAGGAATCCTTAACAACTTCAACCACTTGCGCTTTCGATCTCTCGTCAGCGGGAGGCGAATTCTACAGCGTTACTCGCTGCTGTCAACACCTCTTTTTCAACTTCCTTGGCGCTTCGATGACCTGAAGCGACCTGCTGCCGAAAACCGCGTAACTCTTTGTTTATCAAGGAGTTTTCCGTTTCGACTGCGCCGGAAGTGGGGCGAATTATAGGCCTCCAGAATCTGCCGTCAAGCACTGATTCAGGCTTTCTACCGATATGTGCAAAAACACAGCTTATATATAGACGCGCCTGCGGGGAATGCGCAGTATATTGCCCAACACAAATAGAAACGCCTTGATTCCCATATTCCGGACGATGCCACCTAATGAATGATCAGCCTCGCAGCTTGGCTTCTACCCTGTTCTCGGTTGGACTGCTGCTCATAGCCATGGCGTCGATCCAGTCCGGAGCCTCCCTGGCCAAAAGCATGTTCTCCGTCGTCGGCCCCCAAGGGACGACGACATTACGGCTGATTTTTGCCAGTATGATCATGATGCTGATACTGCGTCCATGGCGGGCAAAGCTTACCGCAAGGTCCCTGCGCACCGTCATCGTCTACGGGATGGCACTGGGTGGCATGAACTTCCTCTTCTATATGTCATTGCAAACCGTACCGCTGGGTATCGCGGTGGCGCTTGAGTTCACCGGCCCATTGGCGGTGGCGATCTACGCCTCGCGTCGCGCGATCGACTTTTTGTGGATCACCTTGGCCGCCATCGGCTTGCTGCTACTGATACCGACTGGTGAAACGAGCGCAGGAATCGATCTGGTAGGCGCCGGTTATGCCTTGGGGGCAGGGATCTGCTGGGCACTGTACATTCTGTTCGGGCAAAAAGCGGGGGCCGATAATGGCGTGCAAACCGCCGCGCTGGGGGTAATGATCGCTGCGCTCTTCGTAGCCCCTATCGGCATTGTCCATGCTGGTTCCGCTTTGCTGACCCCTTCACTGATCCCTGTAGCCCTCGGCGTCGCTGCCTTGTCCACCGCCCTCCCCTACACCCTGGAAATGGTCGCCCTGACCCGCATGCCCGCCAGAACCTTCGGTACGCTGATGAGCATCGAGCCCGCCTTCGGCGCGTTATCAGGCTTGCTGTTCCTTCATGAATACCTCTCGCTGTCGCAGTGGATGGCAATCATGTGCATCATTCTGGCCTCCGTCGGTGCAACCATGACCATGGGCAATGCCACCAGGCCAGCAGTCGCGGCAGATTAATAGCAGATAAGACACAGGTCTGGTATTTGCCGCTCAATTAGGCCATGTTTAGTCCCGCCCCAGAGTCATACCATGGACAATTTCAGATAGGGATATCGGTACGCTTCAAGCAAAAGCGAATGCAGCCAGACCCGGGCACAAGATCCGGGGACGCTATAAGGACAGTAATGAAACGATTTTTGATGCTGATCGCCGCACTTGCAATTGCGGGCTGCGCAGCGACATCCGACACACAGATCAAGCACGGCAAGAAAGGGCTACACATCAACTGTTCCGGACTTTCTTCGTCCTGGGACAAGTGCTACGCCAGCGCCGCCAACTCCTGCGCGCCCAAGGGATACAAGGTCATCGCCAAGTCGGGAGACGCCGTGGAAGAACCCGGTGATTATCCGTTTGGCCTCAACCCCGCGGGCTATACCAGCCGCAGCATGATTGTCATCTGCAAATAGGCAGGGCCGTCGCGTCAGGTTCCCGAACTTGCGATCTGACGGCCGATTTCCTCGTAACTGGACTTCAGCACCGTGCGCTGGACATCCGGGCTAGCCAACATGCGCGCCACGACCAGCGCGCCAATGCATTGCGACAGAATTGCCCACGCCAAGCTGTCGCTTTGCAGGACACCCGCCCAACTTTGCTGAAGGCGGCAAATCCAGTGCTCTGCCTGTTGGCGGACACTCACATCGGAGCGGGCAATTTCCGCCCCCAATGCCGGTAACGCACAACCGGTTTCCGGATTCTCGACGTGAGACATGCTCAGGTACATTTTCAGGCAGCGCTCAAGCTTGTCACGGTCCTGTCCTTCCCCCAGCCGCACCAGACTTTGCCCCAACTCACGTTCGACAATGCTTGCGAACAACTCGTCTTTCGACGAGAAGTGACTGTAGAAGGCCCCGCCACTCAGGCCAATGGCTTTCATCAGCCCGTCTACACCCACCGTGGAAAAACCGGACTTCTTGGCCGACAACGCACTGCTTTCCAGCAGCCTTTGCCTGGTTTCCAGCTTGTGACTGGCTGAATAACGCATTGTCTTTCCCCTGAGTTGCTCACCTTGACGTCTGTCGAATCATAGCATAACGTTCGTTTAGTTAACGATCGTTTACCAAAGGGATCAACCCATGAATAACAAGAAGGTCGTATTGGTTGTCGGTGCAGGTGATGCCACGGGCGGCGCCATTGCCAAGCGGTTTGCCCAAGAAGGCTTGGTCGCCTGTGTCACTCGCCGCAGCGCGGACAAGCTCCAGCCACTGGTGGAGGCCATCAAGGCCGATGGCGGCGAGGCCCACGGGTTTGCCTGCGATGCACGTAAAGAAGAAGACGTGATCGCGCTGGTCGAGCAGATCGAAAGCCAGATCGGCCCCATCGAAGCATTTGTCTTCAACATCGGCGCCAACGTGCCGTGCAGCATTCTCGAAGAAACCGCCCGCAAGTATTTCAAGATCTGGGAAATGGCCTGTTTTTCCGGTTTTCTCAATGCCCGTGAAGTGGCCAAGCGCATGGCCTGGCGCCAGCGCGGCACGATCCTGTTCACCGGCGCCACCGCCGGCATGCGTGGCGCTGCCGGGTTCGCCGCTTTTGCCGGTGCCAAGCACGGCATTCGAGCTTTGGCGCAAAGCATGGCCCGGGAGCTCGGGCCGATGAACATTCACGTTGCCCATGTCATCGTCGATGGCGCCATCGATACCGATTTCATCCGTGACAGCTTCCCCGAGAAATACGCTACCAAGGATCAGGATGGCATCCTCAATCCCGAGCATATCGCCGAAAACTATTGGTACCTGTACAGCCAGCCCCGCGATGCCTGGACCTTCGAGCTGGACCTTCGCCCCTGGAGCGAACGCTGGTAATCGCCCACACACAACAATAAGACGAGCGCCTTGAACATGAGCAAAACCGTGGAGTTCTACTTCGACCTCGGCAGCCCCGCCACCTATCTGGCCTATACCCAGCTACCGAAGATTTGCGCACAGACCGATACCCGGCTGGTCTACATTCCGCTCTTGCTGGGCGGCGTATTCAAAGCCACCGGCAATGCTTCTCCAGCGACTATCCCGGCCAAGGGCCGCTACATGTTTCAGGACCTGGACCGCTACGCCAAACGCTACGGCGTGCCCCTCAAATTCAATCCGCACTTCCCGATCAACACCTTGATGCTCATGCGCGCCGTAACGGGCATGCAATTGCGCCACCCGGAACGCTTTGCCGCCTTCCTCGACTGCCTGTTCAAGGCCATCTGGGTAGAGGGTCGCAGCCTGGACGAACCGGCAACCGTCGCCGCAGTGCTCAGCGAAAACGGCTTCAACCCACAGGAAGTGCTGGCCCTGACCGCCGATGAAGAAATCAAGACGGCGCTCAAGGACAACACCGAAAAAGCCGTACAGCGAGGCGTATTCGGAGCTCCGAGCATGTTTGTCGACAACCAGCTGTACTTCGGTCAGGATCGACTGGACTTCGTGCTCGAAGCCCTGAGTTAGACCTCGATGACCAACCGCCCCTTTGCCGCTCCCGACAAGAGCAGTGTATGGGCGGCTTCTGCCGACTCCAGTGTGAACGAGTGCGGGTCAAGCAACGGCACGAGCTTACCCGCCTCGATCAACCGCGCCGCCTCGCGCAGAATCTCGCCGTGATGCTCGCGTCCCTGGCCCGTCAACAGTGGCAGCAGGGTGAAGACACCGGAATAAGTCGCCCCGCGAAAGGACAGCGGTGCCAGGCTGTGCTGGCCCCACCCCAGGCAACTGAGTACATGACCGTGATACACCCGGGCAGCCTTGAATGACGCATCCAGCGTTTCGCCCCCCACTGTGTCATAGACAATGTCGAAACCCTCACCGGCCGTGTGCTCGGCCACATAGTCTTCGACCGAAGACTTGCGGTAATCGATAAACGTCGCGCCGAACCCTTCGATGATCGATTGCTGCCCGGCCGAGCCCGTGGCAAAAACCTCAGCACCAAAAGCGCGGGCGATTTGTACCGCTACATGTCCGACGCCCCCGGCACCGCCATGAATCAATACCTTCTGCCCGGGTCGAACACGAGCCCGGTCCACCAGGCCTTCCCAAGCGGTGATCAGCACCAGTGGCAATCCGGCCGCTTCGCGCATGCTCAGGTTGTGCGGTTTGCGAGCCAACAGGCGGGCATCGACCGCCGCGTATTCGGCCAATGAACCTTGAATACCACCAATACCGGTGGCCATCGCGTATACCTCATCCCCCGGCAGCCAGCCACTGACGCCCTCGCCCAGCGCCTCTACGGTCCCGGCCAGATCCATTCCCACGATCGCCGGCAGTGGTTGCCCCGCATGAGTCGCCTGCCCGGAGCGGATTTTTCCATCCAGTGGATTCACACCGCTGGCCTTGATCCTGACCAATACCTGCCCGGCCTGTGGCACGGGCCGCGCGATGGAAACCAGGCGTAACGGGGCATTGGCCGAGTCGATCATCAGAGCGCGCATGTTCAGTGTGTCAGTCATTTCGCCATCTCCCATCAGAAGTGAATACAGGGTGAATCTTGCCTCGCCCTATACATGCCGATAAGACGCTATATCGCTATAGTGATCATGCCGATACAGCATCAATGAGAAATACCGTGGACACACTCAATGCAATGGCGATTTTCGTACGGGTGGTTGAGCGTGGCAGCTTTTCCGCCGTTGCCCGGGAGTTGCAGACCAGTCAGCCAACCATCAGCAAGGTGCTGCAAGCGCTGGAAACCCGATTGGGCGGAAAGCTGATTGCCCGCAGTACCCGCAAGCTATCGCTGACGGACGAAGGTCAGCGCTACTACAACGAATGCCGGGTCATCCTCGCTGCCGTGGATGCGGCGGAACACAGCTTCCAGTCCGGCCGGGAGCGGGTTGCAGGGCCTCTGAAAATCGGTTCGTCGGTCAGTTTCGGCCGCTTGCATATCGCCCCCCGATTGCCGGACTTTCTCAGGCACTACCCTGACGTACAGATAGACCTGCAACTGAACGATCAGAACCAGGATCTGGTCAGCGAAGGGCTGGACGTCACCTTCCGGATCGGTGCCCTGAACGACAGTGGCCTGATCGCTCGCCTGGTGGGTACGACCCATCGGGTGACCGTCGCATCACCTGACTACCTCAGGCAATACGGCCAACCGCAAACACCGCAGGAGCTGGGCAGGCACAACTGCCTGATGTTCAACCTGCTGAGCAGTCAAAACCTGTGGGTTTACACAAAAGATGCGCAGCGTCATGAGGTGCGGATCAAGGGCAATGCGCAGAGCAACAGTTCCGAGGCGATCCGCGAACTGGTGCTGGGGGGATTGGGGATTGCGCTGTCGCCGGTGTGGTTGTTCAGCGAGGACCTGAAAGCCGGGAGCGTGACGGCGATTCTTCAGGACTACACGGCGCAGTCGCTACCGATTCATGCCGTGTCCCCGGCGAATCGTCGCCAATCCGCCAGGGTCAAAGCCTTTGTTGACTACATGAGCCGGGCGCTGGAGACAGCGCCCGAACTGAAAGCAATCAAATAGCCGCGGTACGGGTGTTCAGCCACTCGAGGGCTGCACCCTCGACCAATGGGCTCAGGCGTTCGCGCACTTCGGCGTGGTAGGCATTGAACCACTGCTTTTCGTCTTCGGTCAGCAGCGAGGTTTCCAGGCAACGGGTGTCAATCGGGCACAGAGTCAGCGTTTCGAACTTCAGGAACTCACCGAATTCGCTTTTGCCTGCCTCACGGTTCATCGCCAGGTTTTCGATCCGCACGCCCCAACGGCCCGGACGATAGGTGCCCGGCTCAATGGACGTGATCATGCCCGGTTGCATCGCCGTTTGCGGGGCAGGCGCAGCCTGATAGGCGATGACTTGCGGACCTTCATGAACGTTGAGGAAGTAACCGACGCCATGACCGGTGCCGTGACCGTAGTCGACACTTTCCGCCCAGATGGGCGCACGGGCGATGGCATCGAGCAGCGGCGACAGAATGCCTTTCGGGAACTGCGCGCGGGACAAGGCAATCACGCCCTTGAGCACGCGGGTGCAATCGCGTTTTTGCTCATCGGTCGGGGTGCCCACTGCAACCATCCGCGTGATGTCGGTGGTACCGCCCAGGTACTGGCCGCCGGAGTCGATCAACAGCAGACCGTCCCCTTCGATGACCGCGTGCTCCTCTTCGGTGGCGTGGTAGTGCGGCATCGCGCCATTGGCGTTGTAGGCGGCAATGGTATTGAAGCTCAGCGACACATAATCTGGACGGCGCTCACGGGCAGCGGTGAGTTTTTCGTCGATGGTCAATTCGGTGATGCGCTCACGGCCCAACGCCGAGTCCAGCCAGGCGAAGAATTCGCACAGTGCTGCGCCGTCCTGCTCCATGGCCTGGCGGATGTGTTCGGCGTCGGCCAGGCTTTTTTGCGACTTGGCCAGAGTGGTCGGGTTCAGGCCCTCGATCAGTTTCACCCCGCTGTCGAGGTTGTCCAGCAACCCCGCCGTGACCCGCGCCGGGTCGACTTGCAGGCTCGCGCCGCTCGGCACGGAGCGCAGTGCGGCAGCGACCTCGCTGTAGTCGCGCAAGGTCACGCCATCCTGCTCAAGGATGGCGCGCAGTTCGGCACTGACTTTGCTCAGGGCGACAAACAGCGTGGCCTGTTGCTGGTTGATCAAGGCGAAGGAAACGAATACCGGGTTGAACGACACGTCGCCGCCACGCAGGTTGAACAGCCAGGCGATGTCATCGAGGGTGGCGATGAAATGCCAGTCGGCGCCACGGACCTTAAGGGTTTCACGCAATTTGGCGAGTTTTTCGCCACGGCTGACGGTCGCTTGTGGAGGCAGGTGCTGATAGATCGGTTCGTTCGGCAGGCTTGGGCGATCGCTCCAGACTCCGCCAAGCAGGTCGATGTCGGTGCGCAGGCGGGCGCCACGCTCTTCAAGTTTAGCGCCCAGGGTCCGTGCCGAGGCCACAGCCATGACCGCGCCATCGACCGCGACGACGCCACCCTCGGGGGTTTGCTCGGCCAGCCATTCCAGTGGCCCGGGTTGACCCGGTTGCAGCTTGACCAGGTCAATGCCGCTGCCCTTGAGTTCCTTGGTCGCCTGCTCCCAATAACGGCTGTCGGCCCAGACGCCGGCAAAATCCGGGGTCACGATCAGGGTGCCGACCGAACCATGGAAACCCGACAACCACTGGCGCCCCTGCCAGTAACCCGGCAGGTATTCGGACAGGTGCGGGTCGGCCGACGGCACCAGCAAGGCGTGAATGCCCTCCCGGCTCATCAGTTCGCGGGTTTGCGCCAAGCGCTGGGGCACCGATCCATTGATCGAAAGCTGCGTATTCATCGTGTCTCCTGCTAACCACTTCATCATTATTGTTGAGTGCCGATCAGCGTCGGCGCTTCGTCGACCTATTGCCAGAATGCCGGAGCACTGGCGCAGGCTGCCTTGATCAGTTGAACCGCCTGGTCGATGTCCTGCTCGGTGGTAAAACGCCCGAGGCTCAAGCGGATGGTGCGGCCGGCCGAGCGGGCATCGTGCCCCAGGGCCAGCAGCACATGGGATGGGGTATTGCTCGCGGAGTTGCAGGCCGAGGTCGCGGAAAACGCGATCGAGGCCAGCAACTCCGCCGGGTTGAACTCGCCTTGCGCGAAGGTCAGGCTCAGGGTATGGGGAATGCGCCGGGTCGGGCTGCCGTTTAGACGCACGCCGGGAATGTCCTGCAATTGCTCGAGCAAGCGTTCACGCAATCGCACGATGGTGGCTTTCTCTTCATCGAACGCAGCCGCCGCCAGTGCAAAGGCCGAGCCCATGGCCACGATCTGATGGGTCGCCAGGGTGCCCGAACGCAATCCGCCCTCATGCCCGCCGCCATGGATCTGCGCCTGCAATCGTTGCTGGGCACGCGGACCGACGTACAACGCACCGATGCCTTTGGGGCCGTACAGTTTATGCGCGGAAAACGACATCAGGTCCACCGGCCACTGCCCGAGGTCGATCGCCACCTTGCCCGCGCCCTGTGCGGCGTCGACATGGAACAACGCCCCGCGTTCACGCACCACCTGACCGATGGCGGGAATATCGTTGAGCGTGCCCAACTCGTTGTTGACCAACATCAGCGACACCAGGAAAGTGTCCTCGCGCATGGCTTCGCTGACCGCTTGCGCGGTGATCAGCCCATCGGCATCCGGCACCAGGTACGTCACGGCGACACCGGCATCCTGCAATTGCCTGGCGGTATCGAGAATGGCCTTGTGTTCGATCTGGCTGGTGATGATATGGCCACCGCCAGTGCCACGGCCCTGGGCTATGCCCTTGAGCGCGAGGTTGTTGGATTCGGTGGCGCCTGAGGTCCAGACGATCTGTTCAGGTGTCGCGCCGACCAGTTCGGCGACCTGGCGTCGAGCCTGCTCCACCGATTGCCGGGCCTGCTGGCCGAAGGCATGAGAGCTTGAGGCCGGGTTGCCGAAATTGCCGGTAAAGCCCAGACACTCGACCATCACCTTGATGACCCGCTCATCCACCGGCGTGGTGGCGGCGTAATCGAAATACAACGGACGTTTGTTCATAAATGACTCGCAGAGCGTGTTCCGGGATCAGGAAGCTCGTGACTGCAAACGGCAAAGCGCAGCCTTGTGAGCTGCGCGCTGTTTTCAGAACGTTACCAATACCTGATCGGATGCCGTTAAAGAAGGACTACTTCATTTAAAAGTGCGTAGGAACGCTCCTGAAAAGTCAGCTTAACAGGCATCGGGCAACCGGTTGAAGCAATGCGTCAGCTAAAGCTTTCGAGCAACAGCGGATACAGCGACCCCACGAGCAGCGCGGCCATGCCCCAATTGAACAGACGCAGCCAGCGGCGATCCTTCAGAACGTTGCGCAACAGCGTGCCGCAAGCGGCCCAGACACCGACGCTCGGCAGGTTGATGATGGCAAAGACGGCCGCAATCACGATCACATTAACGAAGTAACCCTGCATCGGCGTGTAGGTGCTGATGGCACCAATGGCCATGATCCAGGCCTTGGGGTTGACCCACTGGAACGCGGCGGCGCCCAGATAGCTGATCGGTTTCGCCTCGCTCTGCTGACTCTCCGGCATGGGCCCGGAATGAGCGATTTTCCACGCCAGATACAGCAGATACGCCGCCCCCACGTAACGCAGCACGGTGTAGAGCAATGGGTAAGCCTGGAACACCGCGCCAAGGCCGAAACCGACCGCCACCACCAGTACAAAGAAGCCACAAGTGATGCCGAGCATGTGCGGAATCGTGCGGTTGAAGCCGAAGTTCACCCCGGAAGCCAGCAACATGGTGTTGTTCGGACCGGGTGTGATCGAGGTGACGAGGGCGAACAGGGCAAAGCCCAGCAGCAGGTCGAGCGAGAGAGTCATGGGTGGCAGTCCGTCAGGGTCGGTCAGGTGTTGACCCTATCGCACACCTTGGGCGAAACCCATGGACAGTTACGCGAAACTTGAAGCAGTACAGTTTTGCCTCAACTTGGACGACCGTGAAGCTGTACAGATCGCCCGGCGTTCATTTCCCCCTGGTTGTCGTAGCTGAACGACTTTTGCGGCTGGCCGAGCAATTCGGCTTTCTTCGCGTGGTATTCGTCGAAGGACAATCCGCGACGGTTCAGCGCCTCCAGCGCCAGTTCCTTGCTTTCTTCAGCCGTGTAAGGGCGAAGCTCCGGGGAAACATGGCTGGCACATCCGGCGAGTACGGAGACGGCGAGCATCAGCAAAGTGGCGATCATCGGTTTCATTTCTGGCGTCCTGGCGACTGGGTTCGAGGCAATGAACACAG
Organism: Pseudomonas sp. PDM32; assembly: GCF_019219225.1. Taxonomy (NCBI): domain Bacteria; kingdom Pseudomonadati; phylum Pseudomonadota; class Gammaproteobacteria; order Pseudomonadales; family Pseudomonadaceae; genus Pseudomonas; species Pseudomonas sp. PDM32. The sequence goes on along the minus strand of NZ_JAHUWE010000006.1, from coordinate 407,660 downwards.
GCTACCCGCGCCTCCCGGGTAGCAGAAATCAACGCTTTCAATAGTGGCTATCAGGAAAGGGCGATCATTGTCCTTATCAACACTTGTCCAGAGCACAGGCCGGGAGCGCATTGGCTGGAGCCGACCTGATGGCATTTGTGTGGCGTTGCTGCTCGTCGGGCGCTCGGTGAGACGAAAGCGGCTGGCCTATATTTATTCGGCTGTACAACGAAGCAGGTACTTTCCATTCACAGAACAAGAACAGGGAGATCCATCATGAGCGTCAAACCCATTCCGGAGGGGTATCACAGCATCACCCCCTATCTGGGCATCCACAAAGCTGCCGAAGCCATCGATTTCTACAAGAAAGCCTTCGGCGCCATTGAGGTCATGCGCCTGGCCATGCCCGATGGTGGCATCGGTCACGCCGAACTGCGCATCGGCGATTGCCCGATCATGCTGGGCACGCCGTGCGATCAGGGACCGTTGAGCAATCCGGACAATTCGCCGTCCGTGGGTCTGCATTTGTATGTCACCGATGTCGACAAGTCCTACAAACAGGCCATCGATGCCGGTGCCACCGTTGTATCCGAGGTCAAGGATCAGTTTTACGGCGATCGCTCGGGGACCTTGAAGGATCCCTACGGGCACCTGTGGTTCCTGGCGACGCGCAAGGAAGACCTGACTCAGGAACAGATTGAACAACGGGCGAAGGAGATGTTTCAGCAGGGTTGAAATCTTCGCGAGCAGGCTTGCTCGGAATCTGTGGGAGCGGGCTTGCTCGCGAAGGCGGTGTGTCAGGCAACATTGACTTTGAATGTGCCGTCCCCTTCGCGAGCAAGCCCGCTCCCACCGTTTGATCTTCAGTGAATGTGAATCCTGCGGCCGGCCGTGCGCGGGTTGCTCTGCCTTTCTGCCTATCGAGAAACATTTTCTTTCACTTCCCCTTTCGGGATTTCCTTTGCTCATCCGTCTTACCTAGATGCAGTCCTGTCGCGTAGGCAAAAGCCACGACTGGACCTTCAGGGCGCTCATCCCTGCGAAGCCCGCAGCCGAGCGGCCTCTCATCCAGGCAAGACCTTCAATATGTCAAAGAAATCCCGTTCAAAAATCTGGTTCCTGGTCCATAGCTGGCTGGCGCTGCCGATCTGGTTTTTCGTGCTGATCGTCTGCGTAACCGGCACCCTGGCGGTGATCAGCCAGGAAATCGTCTGGCTGGCCAACCCGCCCATGCGCGCCAGCCAGCCCTCGGACGATGCACCACTGCTCAGCTATCAGCAGGTCATCGAGGCCATCAACAAGGCCGAGCCGCAGACCGTGGTGCAGAGCATCAGTCGGCCCGACGAGTCGCACTTCGCGCTGGATGTCGAAGTCAGCTATCCCGACGGACGCTCGGTGGTGATTTATGTCAATCCATACAGCGGCGTGATCCAGGGCGTCGCGCCGGAGTTCAACTTCCGCGCCTTCACCCGGGCGCTGCACGGCTGGTGGCTGGTGCCGTTCACCAACGGCTACAGCTGGGGCTGGTACCTGGTGTCGTTTCTCGGCTTGCCGCTGCTGGCTTCGCTGGTCACCGGGCTGGTGGTCTACAAACGCTTCTGGAAAGGCTTTTTCCGCCCGACCCTGCGGATTCGCCACGGCGCGCGAATTTTCTGGGGCGACTTCCACCGCTTGAGCGGCATCTGGTCGATCTGGTTCATCGCGGTGATTTCCATCACCGGCACCTGGTTCCTGATCCAGGCCTTGCTGTTCGATAACCAGATTTCCATCTCCACGGAAAAGATCATTCCGGCGATGTCCCGCGAAGCGGTACCGCTGTCGCCCGATGGATCCCCCCCACCGCGCATCGACCTTGATCGCGCGATTGAAATCGCCACGCAGAAAATCTCCGGGCTTGAAGCCAGCTTCGTCAGCCTGCCGGGCAATGCCTACAGCCATCTGGATGTCGGAGGACGCGGTTGGTATCCACTGATGTTCCAGACCGCGACCCTCAACCCGTACACCGGCGAAATCGCCGCCTCTCGCCTGATTTCGGACCGTTCGGCCCTGGAGTTCGTCACCGAGTCCATGCGCCCCCTGCACACCGGCGACTTCGGTGGCCTGTGGATCAAGCTGATCTGGGCGTTCTTCGGCCTGTTGCTGAGCATGATGGTGCTCAGCGGCTTGCTGATCTGGACCAAGCGCACGGCACTGGCCACGGCCAATGCCTTCAAGCGCAGCAATAGGACATCGCGCAGCGCCGCGGCGCAACCGGCCACCCGCAAGGAAACATCGGAGGCCAACCTGTGAGCAAAGACATTGCGGTCTCACCACCCTCGCGCCTGAGCGTGTTCTGGCACAAATGGCGCTTTCACCTGAATGTCCTGTTGCTGCTGATTCCGCTCGGTTTCATGCCCAAGTACTTCGCGGATGAAGCATTGATGCGTGGCGACAGTGGCCTGGGCGAACGCGAAGTCGGCGAAGTCCAGGTCGGCCCCTGGAGCCTGCGCCTGGCGGAGTTGCGCAACGCCGCCCCCACGCTCGATGGCCCGGCCGGCTACATGAAGGGTTTCAACGCGGCACTGTGCGAGGCCTGTATCGGACAGGTCAAGGCCACCTACCTGCGCATCGGCAAACCCCGCAGCCTGCGCGCCGCCGGCGTGATTTTCTTCGGCACGCCGTACCGCATGGGCGCTTCACTGCCCGTTCCGGAAAAGACCACGGCCGACGCCGAACTGTGGATCACCATGGAAGGCTGGGACGGCGCCATGCATCAGGCATCCATTCCGTTGAGCCAGGCCTCCCCCGCCACCCTCGCCTGGCTGAACAAACAAGGAGGCAAACCATGATCAACCCGCTTCGTCCACTCAACACTCTGTTGCTGCTGCTCTGCGCCGGCTTCAGTGCCAGCGCCCTGGCCCATAACCCGATGTGCGAATGCAAGGCCATCGACGCCGAGCAGATCAAATGCACCGGCGGCTTTTCCGACGGCAGCGGCGCACCGGGCGTGACCCTCGATGTGATCGGCTACGACGAAACCATCCTGGTGCCTGGCAAACTCGGAGCCGATTCGACCCTGACGTTCAAGAAACCCGGCGCCGAGTTCTACGTGCTGTTCGACGCAGGCCCCGGTCACGTGGTGGAAATCGACCAGGCGGACATCCAGGCGCCATGAATACTTCAACGACCCAAGTCGTACGCCCGGTGGGTGCCGGTCACGAAACCCTCTACGTCCTGCTGCTGTGCCTGATGATCCTTGCGGTCGCAGGTTCGGTGGTGCTCTGGCGCGGGGAATCCCATGAGGTGAGCAGCGTCAACAGCCACCAACTGGATGCGCGTCGCGACCTCAGCGCTGCCGAGCAAGGCATCTACGCCGATTTGCGGGTGACGCTGGAGGAGATTCATTTGCTGCGCCAGGAACAGCAAACCCTGCCGACGCCCGAGGCCCTCGCCGACGAGGGTTTTGCCCCGTTTGCCCGGGATGCCAGCTCCGTCAGCCGTGGCAGCCATGCCTGGCAATTGCTCAATGCCAAGGCCTACTTCGGCCAGAGCCAGACACCGACGGTCGCCGGTTCATTCCTGATGCGCCTGACCGCCACCGATGATGCTCCGGACATCTGGCTCAACCGCGCCGACACGCTCACAGCTCCGGCCGACCTCAGCGACAGCGCGCTCGAAAGTGCCGGCTGGCAACAGATCGTCGCGCAATTCGATGCCGGCGTGACCCGCCAGCACCGGCATTGAACCCTCGCCCTCACCCGAGAGAAGACCGCTTTCCCATGCCCATTTCATCTCAACGTTCTATCTTGCGCGTGCTGCTGATCGGCCTGCTGGCCTGCCTGCTGCCATCCCTTGCCAGTGCCGAGGCAGCCAAGCGCCTGCGCATCGGCATCACCCTGCACCCGTATTACAGCTACGTGGCGAACATTGTCGGCGACAAGGCCGAAGTGGTGCCGCTGATTCCGGCCGGTTTCAACCCGCATGCCTACGAACCCCGCGCCGAAGACATCAAGCGCATCAGCGGCCTGGACGTGATCGTGCTCAACGGCGTAGGCCATGATGATTTCGCCGACCGCATGATCGCCGCCAGCGAAACCCCGAACGTGCCGGTGATCGAAGCCAATGAAAACGTGCCGCTGCTTGCCGCCACCGGTGTTGCCGCCCGGGGTGCCGGCAAAGTGGTGAACCCGCATACCTTCCTGTCGATCAGCGCCTCGATCGCCCAGGTCAACAACATCGCCCGGGAGCTGGGCAAGCTCGACCCGGCCAATGCCAAAACCTACACCGAGAACGCCCGCGCCTACGGCAAGCGCCTGCGCAAGATGCGCGCCGATGCCCTGGCCAAACTGACCCAGGCGCCGAACGCCGAGTTGCGCGTGGCCACGGTGCACGCCGCCTACGACTATCTGCTGCGCGAGTTCGGCCTGGAAGTGACAGCCGTGGTCGAGCCGGCCCACGGCATCGAGCCGAGTCCGAGCCAGTTGAAAAAGACCATCGACCAACTGCGTGAGCTGGACGTGAAGGTGATCTTCTCAGAGATGGATTTTCCCTCCACTTACGTCGACACCATCCAGCGCGAATCCGGCGTGAAGCTGTATCCGCTGTCGCATATTTCCTACGGCGAATACACCGCCGACAAGTACGAAAAGGAAATGACCGGCAACCTCAACACCGTGGTGCGGGCGATTCAGGAGTCGGGGGCATGACTGCCAAGGATATCATCAGTGCACAAAGCCCCGTTCCAAGTGAATCCGAATCCATTGTGGGAGCGGGCTTGCTCGCGAAGGCGGACTGTAATTTGGCAATGATGCTGACTGACCCACCGCTTTCGCGAGCAAGCCCGCTCCCACAGGTTCCCGGCCCGACCCTGGATTTTACCGACATCAGCCTGACCCTCGGGCGCACGACGATCCTCGACAAGGTGACCTTCCAGGTCCGTCCCGGGAGCGTGCATGCGCTGGTCGGCCCCAACGGCGGCGGCAAGAGTTCGCTGATCAAGACCCTGCTCGGGCAAATGCCGCATCAGGGCCGCTTGAGCCTGCAGTGGTCGGCCGAGCCGGGGACCATTGGCTATGTGCCACAGGCGCTGGAGTTCGACCGGGGCTTGCCGATGACCGTCGACGATTTCATGGCCGCCATGTGCCAGCGTCGCCCGGCCTTTCTCGGTTTGAGCAAACATTACACGGCGGCGATTGGCGAGGCCCTTGAACGGGTCGGCATGCAGGACAAGCGCAAGCGCCGCATGGGCGCATTGTCCGGCGGCGAACGCCAGCGGGTGTTGCTGGCCCAGGGACTGATTCCGCCTCCGCAACTGCTGGTGCTCGACGAGCCGATGTCGGCCCTCGATGAAGCCGGGATCCGGGTGTTCGAACGCCTGCTCGGCGACTGGCGAGCGGCGGGCATCACCGTGCTGTGGATCGAGCACGACCTGGAAGCGGTCGGGCGCCTGGCCGATCACGTCACCGGCCTCAATCGCCGGGTGCTGTTCGACGCCACGCCGCAACAGGCACTGACGCCGGAGCGCCTGCTGACGCTGTTCTCGACTCACCCACGGAGCCTTGCCTGATGAGTTACGAAGCTTTTCGCCTGATGGTCCAGGGTTGGGCATCGTCGGGTTATCTGCCCGAGGCGCTGGCCTATGGGTTTGTGGTCAATGCGCTGCTCGCCGGCCTGCTGATCGGCCCGGTGCTGGGCGGCCTGGGTACGCTGGTGGTGGTCAAGCGCTTCGCGTTTTTCTCCGAAGCCGTCGGCCATGCCGCGTTGACCGGCGTGGCCATCGGCATTTTGCTCGGCGAACCCTACACCGGCCCCTACGGCAGCCTGTTCGGCTACTGCCTGCTGTTCGGCATTCTGCTCAACTACCTGCGCAACCGCACCGGCCTGGCGCCGGACACCTTGATCGGCGTGTTCCTCTCGGTATCGCTCGCCTTGGGCGCCAGCCTGCTGTTGATTCTGGCGGGCAAGATCAACGTGCACATCCTGGAAAACGTGCTGTTCGGTTCGGTGCTGACGGTCAACGGCAATGACTTGCTGGTGCTGGCCATTGTCGGTTCGCTGGTGATGGCCCTGGCTTTGCCTTTGTACAACCGCATCATGCTCGCCAGCTTCAATCCGCAACTGGCGGCGGTGCGCGGGGTGGCGGTGAAGGCCCTGGATTATCTGTTCGTGATTCTGGTGACGCTGATCACCGTCGCCGCGGTGAAGGTCATCGGTGCGATTCTGGTCGGCGCGCTGCTGGTGATTCCGGCAGCGGCGGCGCGTTTGCTCAGCCAATCGCTGAAGGGCTTTTTCTGGTGTTCAGTGCTGATCGCCACCGTCAGCACGCTGTGCGGGATTCTCGCGCCGATCGTCTTCGACCTGCCGATTCCGTCCGGTGCCGCGATCATCCTCGTGGCCGGTATCGCCTTCGCCCTGGCCGCCATTGCACGCGGCATCGTCCCCAGCCTGAAAGGGAACCTTGGATAAATGATTTTTTCTCTGCGCCAACTGACCCTCGCGGTGGCCCTGTGCGGGCTGACCGCCACGACTTTCGCCGCAAACAACGGCAAACCGCTGCGCGTGCTGGCCTCTTTGCCGATCACTTATGGTCTCGGTGAAGTGCTGCTCAAAGGCACCGATGTCAGCCTCGAACGCGCCGCGCCGGCCAATCTGCCCGGCAGCCGCCAGACCGCCTACTTCACCGGCCGAGGTGCCCCGGCGCTGGCCCTGCTGGCGAAGGATGCCGATGCGGTGATCGGCCTGCGCTCACTCTGGCCGGATGACCCGCTGTACCCGATCTCCCGGCGCAGCAATATCCGTATCGTCGAAGTCGATGCCGCCCGCCCGGTGGACGGCGCCCTGCCGGGCATCGCCGTGCAGCCGGGCAACAGGGTAGACGGCCTCAACAGCCAGCCGTGGTTTTCCAGCAACAACATGGGCCGTATGGCCGACGTGATGGCGGCGGATCTGGTACGCCTGGCCCCCGAGGCCAAGCCAAAAATCGATGCCAACCTGGCGGCTCTCAAGCAACGCTTGCTCAAGCTCAGTGCTGACAGCGAAGCGCGGCTGGCGACGGCCGATAACCTCAGTGTGATGAGCCTCAGCGATCATTTCGGCTACCTGATCGGTGGGCTCAATCTGGAGCTGGTGGGGCTGGATGCGCGACCGGATGCGCAATGGACACCGGAAGAGCTCGAGGCGTTGAGCGCGATGCTCAAGGACAATGATGTGGCGGTGGTGTTGCATCACCGGCAGCCTTCGGAGACGGTGAAAGCCGCGATTGCTGAGGCCGGGAGTCGGTTGGTGGTATTGAGCACCGATGCTGAAGACCCGGTGAGTGAACTGGAGGGGAATGTGGACAGGGTGATCGAGGGGTTGAGCATCGGGCCTTCGGCCTAAGATCAAAAGATCGCAGCCTTCGGCAGCTCCTACAGGTATTGCGCATCCTGTAGGAGCTGCCGAAGGCTGCGATCTTTTACCAGGAAGCCCGCTGATTCAAGCGGTCTTCTCAGCCGCCTGCTCATCCATCTTCTGGCGCAGGCTCAACGGACGCATGTCGGTCCAGGTCTCTTCGATATAGGCCAGGCATTCCTTTTTCAGCCCGCTTTTGCCCACGGTGCGCCAGCCCTGCGGCACGGCTTTGTAATCGGGCCAGATCGAGTATTGCTCTTCATGGTTGACCACGACCTGAAAGAGGATGTCCTCGCGGTCGAATACTGAAGTCATGCTGTCTCTCCATCGGTGTTGGGCGGGCTGCGCCCTGTGCGCAGCCTTTATGTAGAAGGAACGTTGCGCGGCGCGAAATATTTACTGATCGCGGGTGGCAGCGGCCAGGGCCCGGCCGAAAATCCCGGCCACCTGATCGATTTCCGCAGCGCTGATCACCAGTGGCGGCAAGAAGCGCACCACCGCGCCATGGCGGCCACCGAGTTCCAGGATCAAGCCTCGCTTGAGGCATTCGCGCTGTACCAGGGGTGCCAGGCGGGCGAAGACCGGCGGGTGGCCCTGGGCATCCAGTGCGCCCGTCGGATCAACCAGTTCGACACCGAGCATCAAGCCACGCCCACGAATATCTCCCAATTGCGGGAAGTCTCGTTGCAGGATGCGCAGGTGCTCGGCCAGGCGCTCGCCCATGGCGGCGGCATGCTCGCAGACCTTGTGTTCGACCAGATAACGCATCACCGCGGAACCGGCGGCCATGGCCATCTGGTTGCCACGGAAGGTCCCGGCGTGAGCGCCCGGCAGCCAGGTGTCGAGCCAGTCGCGATAGACCACCACCGCCAGCGGCAGGCTGCCGCCGATGGCCTTGGACATCACCACGACATCGGGAATGATCCCGGCGTGTTCGAAGGCAAACATCTTGCCGGTACGGGCGAATCCGCTCTGGATTTCATCGACGATCAGGGCGACGCCCGCCTTTTCGGTGATCCGCCGCACACCGCGCAACCAGTCCAGGTCGGCCGGGATCACTCCACCCTCGCCCTGCACCACTTCCACGATCACCGCCGCCGGCAATTGCACCCCGGCCTCGGGGTCGTTGAGCAGGTTTTCCAGATAACTCAGGTTGGCTTTCACCCCTTGCGCACCGCCCAGCCCGAACGGGCAGCGGTAATCGTAAGGGTACGGCATGAACTGCACGCCGCTGCCGAGCAAGGCGCCCAGCGGCTTTTTCGGCCCGAGGCTGCCCATCAGGCTCAGCGCGCCCTGGCTCATGCCGTGATACCCGCCCTGGAACGAGATCACGGTGCTGCGGCCAGTGGCGGTACGCACCAGCTTCAGGGCGGCTTCCACGGCGTCGGTGCCCGTGGGACCGCAGAACTGGATCTTCGCTTCAGCGGCCAGGGCAGGCGGCAGCAGGCCGAACAGGTCCTGGACGAACTGATCCTTGACCGGGGTGGTCAGGTCCAGGGTGTGCAGCGGCAGTTCATCGGTCAGCACTTGCTGGATGGCCTGGATCACCACCGGGTGGTTGTGCCCCAGGGCCAGGGTCCCGGCACCGGCCAGGCAGTCGATGAACCTGCGGCCTTCGACGTCTTCGACGTAAATACCCTTGGCGCGCTTGAGCGCCAGGGGAATGCGTCGCGGATAGCTGCGGGCGTTTGATTCCTGCTGGCTCTGGCGGGCCAGCAGCGGTGATTCGTTGAATTGATAAAGCGTCTCGGCGGACGTCGCCGGCTGATCTTCGATAAGGCTGGTAGCGACTGACATCTCTCGACCCCTCAATACGGTTTTCCTGTTCTGGAAACGCATCAGCGCTTGAGGGATTTAGGTGGTAACACGGAAACCTTTGTAGGAGCGAGCTCTGCTCGCGATGGACTCAAGAACACCGCGTGCATTCAGAAAGCACGCGTTATCGTTATCGACCATCGCGAGCAAGCTCGCTCCTACAGGGGGTTGTGGTGATTTTCAGGCTGGTTGCAGCGGCATCGTCAGTTCGACCCGCAAGCCGTCCGGTCGGCTATCGAATTGCAGCGTACAACCGCAACGCTGAACGATCGCCTGGACAATCGCCAGCCCCAGGCCACAACCCGTGCTCTGGCCGTTGCGCCAGAAGCGTTGGGTCAAGTGCTGCAAATCCTCTTCGGCAATCCCCGGCCCATGGTCGCGCACCACAAACTGCACACGATTGCCGGTGGTTTCCAGGCTCAACTCCACCGCTTTGTCGGCGGGAGTATGGCGCAGTGCGTTGTCGAGCAAATTGCGCAACGCGGCGATCGACAGCACGGCGGGCATTTGTACTGGCGCAGCGGAGACCTTGCCCGGTGCCTGAAACCTGATGCGCTGGCGATCGCCGCTCGCCGCATCCTGGATCGCCAGTTTTGCCACTTGCTCGGCGTTGCACTGCACACCGTCGTCAAACGACAGGCTGCCCTCGACTCGCGCCAGCAACAGCAATTGCTCGAGGGTGCGGTGCATGCGATCCGCCCCTTCTTCGGCGCGTGCCAGGGATTGGTCCCGGGCACTACCGTCGGTCATGCGTGCCACTTGCAGGTGGGTCTTGATGGCGGTCAGCGGGCTGCGCAACTCGTGGGCCGCGTCACCGGTCAGGCGACGTTCGCGCTCGATGGTCTTGCCGATGCGCTGGAGCAACTGGTTCTGGGTTTCCAGCAAGGGTTGCAGCTCGCTGGGCAATGGCTGGATCTGCAAGGGTTCCAGGGAGTCGGCGCTGCGGCGCATCAAGGCGTCGCGCATGCGGTTGAGCGGCGCCAGCCCCTGTCCGATGCCCAGCCAGAGCAGGCACAAGCAACCGAGCAGCGCCACGCCCACCGGTACCGAAGCGGCCAGCAGGATCGACATGTTCAACGCCTCACGCTCGATCTGCCGGTCGGCGGTGGTGATGCGCAGATCGCCACGGGCCAGTGTGAAACTGCGCCACGGCGCGCCGTCGATCATCTGATCGTGAAAGCCCAGCTTCTCGGCCTCCAGCGTCTGCTGCGGATCGGTGTGGCTGCGGGCCAGGATTTCACCGCGCAACGAGCTGACCTGGCACGCCATGCCACCCGGTATGTTCAATTGTTCGGCGCTGAAGTGGGTGCCCTCGCCCTTGCTCGGCACGGGCGGCAGTTGCTCCATCAGGCCGGCGACCATGCGTGCCGACGCCACCAGGCGCTGGTCGAGGGAAAACATCATTTGATTGCGCAAATCGCTGAGCATCCAGGCCGCGGCCAGGGCCCAGATCAGCGCAAACGCGGCGCCGAGCGTCAGGCTCAGGCGCAAACGCAGACTCATCACTTCGATTCTTCTCCGCCATCAGCCGGCCCCAGGCGATAGCCCAGGCCGCGCACGGTCTCGACAATGCCATTGCCGAGCTTGCGCCGCAGGTGATGGATATGGACGTTGAGGGCGTTGCTTTCCAGCTCGTCGTTGAAACCGTAGACGCTGTCCTTCAGTTGCTCGGTGGACAGCACCCGGCCACGGTTATGCAACAAAGCTTGCAGCAGCGACTGCTCGCGGCGCGAGAGGTCCACCGGCTGGCCGGCGAGTGTGGTTTCGCGGCTGCTCGGATCGTAGGTCAGGGCGCCGTGTTCGATCAGGTTGACGCTGCGCCCCGCCACCCGTCGCAACAGCGTGTGCAGTCGTGCGGCGAGTTCGCGCAGGTCGAAGGGTTTGAGCAGGTAATCATCGGCACCGGCTTGCAGGCCATCGACGCGGTCGGTGACCGAATCACGCGCGGTGAGGATCAAAACCGGCAACTCCAGGCCTTGATGGCGCAACTGCTGCAGCAGCTTGAGGCCGTCTTCGTCCGGCAGCCCAAGATCGAGCACCATGACATCGAACTCCGCGACCCTGAGCATGGCCCGGGCAGCGGACGCCGTGGCCACGTGCTCCACGGTCAGGCCTTGGGCAGTCAGGCCGGCAACGATGCCGCTGGCGATCAGCTCATCGTCTTCGCAAACCAGTACGTGCATGACAGCTCCATGGGTAAAAACATGAGTCAAGCAGGTGAGGATTAAGGCCCAATTATGACAAGCCATGTGAATGAGGAGAAGCGCAAAGACCGCGCATAGCCGTTGTATTGGCTATTACTTGCCGTATGAACAACTAACATTTACCCCGACCATTTAAATAACGAAACAATGCTCAATAAACAAACCTTTAACAACTGCATAGAATCATGCATCTGGCGGATCACTGTTGTCAGACTGCAAATGGATTTAAACGCACCACTGAACAACATCAATAAAACTGAAAGGAATCAGACTATGCGTACATTAAAAAACGTGGTCGCCGTAGATTGGCGATCCGGAAAAGACCGTTATTACTTCTTTTTCAAAGATACCGAAACCTACACTCGAATCGATGCTGAATACCGCAACCTTCCAGACGGATACCCCGCATCAGTCAACTCAGGTAATTGGGACAGTTTTCACTCAGACGTCAAAAATCTGAGATTCGGGTTCTCAACCACCAATATTTACAGCTTCGATGGGCAAGAAGCTTTTGACCGGGATTATCTTATGCTTTTCTATTACAAGGGCGAAACCCCCATGTGCTGCTGGTACGATCAGGATGATGACAAGGTCACTCGCCGTCGACCTGTGGCAGATACTCACTATCGCCCTATTCTTCCGTACTTTGACAGAATTGTGGCGGCCACATGGTGGGAAAGCTTCGGTGTAAACTGGATAGGAAAAACGTCACCCGTTCGATTCCTTATGAACGACGGGCACACTTTCATGTTTGATATGTACGAGAAAAATGTGCGCCTTGAGCCCATCGATGAGCGCACCTGGCCTGGCTTGGCACCGTACAAGGATCGGATCCTCACCGGCGTGCAAAATGACCGAACGCTGGCGGAAAGTCTTTTCCATATCTTCCTGACCGATAATGAATTCATGACCTATACCATTCCCAATGGCGAACTCGTGCACGGCCCCGAGAAGGTCGATGAAAACAGCTGGCCGGGTCTGCTTCGCGACTGAGCCTGGTCAGACCATGGCAAGCGAGCGGCGGTTAATCATCGGTTAATCGCCGCCGCACATTGTGCACCTCACCTGCACTGAGCCAAGGTTTTTCCATGCGTCGACTGTTTTTGTTTTTTGTTCTCTTGATCTCGGGTCTGGCCCAGGCGGGAACCAATCCGTTCGAAACCCAACCTGACTTTCTTCCGGTCGGCAAAGCCTTCATTTTTACTTCCGAACGCCTGGAATCTGGTGAAACCCAGCTGTTCTGGCAGATTGCCGACGGCTATTACCTGTATCAGAAGCGCCTGAAATTCGATGGCCTGCCGGAACAGCACAAACCCGTGCTACCGGAGGGCGAGGCCCACAGCGACGAGTTTTTCGGTGAGCAGCAGGTTTATCGACAAGGCCTGGAACTGAAAATCCCTGCCGGGGCCAGTGGGCAGATCAAGGTGGGCTTCCAGGGCTGTGCGGATGCCGGTTTGTGCTATCCACCGCAAACCCAGGTCGTAAACCTGGGCGACAGTGCCACAGTCAATTCAGCCAACGAAGCGCCAGACCTGGCCTTGGCCAGCGACCTGCAACAACGGGCGCTGGGCTGGAGCCTGCTGGTGTTCTTCGGTCTGGGCCTGCTGCTGGCCTTCACCCCTTGCTCACTGCCGATGCTGCCGATTCTGGCCGGGCTGATCGTCGGCAGCGGCGCCTCGCCCAAGCGTGGTTTCGCCCTGGCCGGCAGTTACGTGGTCAGCATGGCGCTGGTGTATGCGGCGATGGGTGTCCTGGCCGCCTCGCTGGGGGCGAACCTGCAAGCCTGGTTGCAGAACCCTTGGCTGCTGGGCAGTTTCGCGGCGATTTTCGTGTTGCTGGCGCTACCGATGTTCGGCTACTTCGAGCTGCAACTGCCGGTGGCTGTGCGGGATCGACTGGAAAACGTTTCGCGTAATCAGCGCGGCGGAAGCCTGGTCGGCGCGGGTGTGCTGGGTGCATTGTCGGGGTTGTTGGTCGGCCCGTGCATGACCGCACCACTGGCCGGCGCGCTGCTGTACATCGCGCAAAGCGGTAACGCGTTGCATGGCGGATTGATTCTGTTCGCCCTGGGCATCGGCATTGGTGTGCCGCTGCTGTTGCTGGTGACCGTTGGCAATCGCTTCATGCCCAAGCCGGGTGCGTGGATGAACCTGGTCAAAGGCATTTTCGGCTTCCTGTTCCTCGCCACGGCGCTGCTGATGTTGCGCCCGGTGCTGGATGAGTCGCTGTGGGTCGGCCTGTGCGGGGCGTTGTTGTTGATTGCGGCGTACAGTGCCTGGAAACAGTCGGATGGCTTCGGTCGCATTGCTCACCTGTTCGGTGCCATCTCGTTGCTGCTCGGCTTGTGGGGCAGTCTGTTGATGATCGGTGCGGCCGGCGGCAGTGATGATCTGCTCAAACCGTTACAAGTCTTCCGCGCGTCCAACTCCGCCGTCGCTGCCATGCCGACCGGCCACGACGCCTTCACTACGATCAAAGACCCGGCTGCACTGCAAAGGGAGCTCGATGTGGCGCAGGCTCAGGGCCAGTGGGTGCTGCTGGATTACTATGCCGACTGGTGCGTGTCGTGCAAGGTCATGGAAAAACAAGTGTTTGGCAAACCCCAAGTGCTTGAAGCCTTGAGCGATGTGCGCTTGCTCCGCCTGGACGTCACCGCCGACAATGCCGCCAGTCGCGAGTTGCTCGGCCGTTACAAAGTGCCAGGGCCACCGAGCCTGCTGTGGATTGGCGCTGACGGTGAAGAAAGGCGCAGCCAGCGCATCACCGGCGAGGTCAATGCCGACACTTTCCTGCAACGCTGGATTACCACCCGAGACGCCCGTTAATGCTGACCTTCACCCTCGGCACCTTTGCCATCGCGCTCAATCACCTGCTGCTGATCAGTGCGCTGGCGCTGGCCACTTTTGTCGGCTGGCGGGTGGCCAAGCGTGGCGGTGATAACCCCGAGTCCGCGCTGTTCAGCCTGTTCCTGCTGGGCATGCTGGCGGCCCGGATCGGTTTCGTGGCGGTCTATTGGGCGCACTACCGCAATGATCCATGGCAGATCATCGACCTGCGCGATGGCGGTTTTCTCGCCTGGCCGGGGGTGATTGTCGTGCTGATCGCCACGCTGTATCGCGGCTGGCGTCGCCCGGGTTTGCGCCGCCCACTGGGTTTTGGCGCGGCCAGCGGCCTGGCGTTCTGGTTGTTGGCAACGTTCTCCCTGTCGATTTATGAACAAGGCACACGCCTGCCGGAAATCACTTTGCGCAACGCCGCCGGCGAAACCGTGCAACTGGCCGACTACAAGGGTGGCCCGTTGGTCATCAATCTCTGGGCAACCTGGTGCCCGCCGTGCCGCCGGGAAATGCCGGTGCTGGAAAGCGCCCAGCAACAACGTCCGGACCTGACGTTCCTGTTCGTCAATCAGGCGGAAAGCATGCAAAGCGTCGCGACCTTTCTGGAAACCCAGGGCCTGAGCCTGTCCAACGTGCTGTTCGACGGCGGCGGGCGACTGAGCCAGGCCGTCGGTTCCATGGCATTGCCGACTACGCTGTTCTACAGCCCCGAAGGTCGCCTGCTGGGCAGCCATCTGGGTGAGCTGTCAAACGCCAGCCTGGCTCGCGCGCTGGAAAACTTCGACACCGTTCCCGTCACCTCTTCAAGGAAACTGCCATGCCCCGCCTCCGCCACCTGTTGACCCTGAGCCTCGGTGCTGCCCTGCTGCACCTGCCATCGGTGCAGGCCGAAGAGTTGCCCGATGCGATCAGGAAAATCGAGGCCAAGGGCGCGAAAATCGTCGGCCAGTTCGACGCCCCCGACGGCTTGCGCGGGTATGCCGCGCAATACCAGGGCCGCGGCATGGCGCTGTACCTGACCCCGGATGGCAAACACGTTTTGCTGGGCAACCTGTATGACGCCGAGGGTAATGACCTGAGCAGCGCGCCACTGCAGAAACTGGTGTACGCGCCGATGGCCAAGGAAGTCTGGGCCAAGTTCGAAACCAGTAACTGGATCGGTGACGGCAAGAAGGATGCGCCGCGCGTGGTGTACCTGTTCAGTGACCCGAACTGCCCGTACTGCAATATGTTCTGGGAACAGGCCCGGCCGTGGGTCAAAGCCGGCAAGGTGCAGTTGCGCCACATCATGGTGGGCATCATCCGCGAAGACAGCCCGGGGAAATCCGCCGCACTGCTCGCCGCCAAAGACCCGGAAAAAGCCCTGCAGGACCACGAGGCCGCCGGCAAGGGCAGCTCGCTCAAGGCCTTGAAGGAAGTGCCGCCAGCGATTCAGGCAAAGTTCGCGGCCAACATGCAATTGATGGAAGAGCTGGAGTTGCAGGCGACCCCGGCGATTTTCTACATGGACGACAAGGGTAACCTGCAACAACAGCAAGGCGCGCCGTCACCGGACAAGCTGGTGAAGATTCTCGGGCCGAAGTAAGCAAGATCAAAAGATCGCAGCCTTCGGCAGCGCCTACAGGGCTGCGATCTTTTTCGTTAAACCTACGCCGGATTGCGCCCAGCCAAAAACTCCAGCAGCGCCTGGGTGACAAACTGCGGATTCTCCAGACTGGAAATATGCCCCGCCTCCGGCACCAGCACCCACGGGCAGCCAATCAGCTCAGCCATTTCACGGGTTTCCTCCGGCGGACGCGGAATGTCCTGATCACCGCACATCACCAGTGTGCTGGCACCGTCCAGCTCGCCCAGCCGGTTCATACAGTCATCACGGCCAAAGGTAATGCGCCCCATCGGCACGATGCTTTCACGCAGGCGATCGGCGGGCAAGGCAGCCAACGCAGCACGGAAGTTTCGATACAGCGCCGATTGCGGGTCGATACCGGGACGAAAGAAGATCGGCACCACGATGTCCAGCAGCGCAGGAGTGATGACACCCGCCTCTTCGATCTGCTTCAACAGTGAAAAGTAATACTGGCGGGTCGGCTCAGGTTCAGCGCCGACGTAGGTGTCCATCAGCACCAACCCGTTGATCCGGTGTGCAGCCGATAAGGCCAGGCGCGTTCCCCACATGCCACCGACCGACAAACCGACCAGCGTGACCCGCTCGATGTCCAGATGATCGAGCAAGACCAATGCCTGACGCGCCAGGTCATCCAGCGATACAGTGCCGACAGGCAACGGCCCGGATTGACCATGCCCCCACAGGTCCAGGGCTAACACACGATACTGTTGTGCCAGCGCGGCAATCTGCGGCGCCCACATGCCCTGATCCCACAGGTAACTGCCGGCAAGCAGTACAGCGGGGCCGGTGCCTTGATCGATGTAGTGAAGGGCTTGTCCGTCTATCGTTACGAAGGGCATCGACTGTCTCCGCGAGCAAAAAGGAGCCGGAAGACTGAGCGGCTCACGGATCACAGTCAATCACGAGAGTGTATGCGTTTGTACCGCCGCCTTCGCGGGCAAGCCCGCTCCCACAGGGTTTCAGGTGTTCATGCATCATGAGTACACCACCGAACCTGTGGGAGCGGGCTTGCCCGCGATGAGGCCGGTACAGCCGCTGGAGATTAAAACCCCTCCAGCTCCGCCATCAGGTCATTCAGGCGATCCACCTTCTCCTCAGTGATCTCGCTGGCCGACAATCCGTCGATGTACCCGGCCAACGCCTCCACCGTGCTGCACTCGAACATCGCCCGCAACGGCACGTCCCGTTGCAGGGTTTTCTGCACTCGTGAGGCGATCTGCGTGGCCAGCAGTGAATGCCCGCCGAGTTCGAAGAAGTTGTCGCGAACACCCACCTTCTCGACCTTCAGTACCTCAGCCCAAATGTCCGCCAGGGTCTGCTCCAGGTCATTGCGCGGTGCCTGGTAATCCTGGCTCTGCATCTGGCCGATCTCCAGCGCCGGCAGGGCCTTACGATCCAGTTTGCCGTTGGCATTGAGCGGCATCTTGTCCAGCCACAGCCAGTGCAGCGGCACCATGTATTCCGGCAAGTCGGCGCGCAGGCGTTGCTTGATCCGCTCCAATCCCTCGGCCGGACTCAACGCCACATCCGCCGCGACCAGATAGCCCACCAGATGCTTGCCGTTCGCCCCTTCCTGCACACCCACCGCCGCATCGCGGACTTCCGGTTGTTCATGCAGGCGAGCCTCGATTTCACCCAGCTCGATACGGTAACCGCGAATCTTCACCTGTTGGTCGATGCGCCCCACGTACTCCAACACGCCGTCGCTGCGACGGCGAGCCAGGTCGCCGGTGCGATACAGACGTTCACCCGGTGTGCTGAATGGGTTCGGCACAAACACCGGAGCCGTGCGCAGCGGATCGCTGACATAACCGCGCCCGACCCCGGTGCCGGCGACGCACAGTTCACCCACGGCACCCAGCGGCACCAGTTCCAGTGCGCCATCGAGCACATACAACAGGTTATTGTCGGTCGGCGTACCGATCGGCAAATAGCTGCCGCGGGTCGAGGCCAGGTCGACACGGAAGAACGCCACGTCGTCCGAGCACTCCGCCGGACCGTAGGCATTCACCAGGCCGATCTGCGGATAGCGCAGCAACCATTGATGCGCCAGCTCCGGCGGCATTGCCTCACCGGTCGGCAGCATCCAGCGCAGGCCGTCGAGGCTCATGCGCTCCTGGGCGAGCATGCCCTGGATCAGCGACGGCACGCTTTCCAGCACGGTGATGCCCTGGGCGGCAACATGCGCCAGCAAACCCTGCGGATCGTGGGCGATGGTGTTCGGCACGATGTCCACCCGTGCGCCGAACAGCGGCGCGGCGAGGAACTGCCACACGGAAATGTCGAAGCTTTGCGAGGCGGTCTGGGCGATCACGTCGGCGTCGCTCAAGTTCAGGTACGGCACTTTGCTCAATTGGTTATTGAGCATGCCGCGCTGCTCGACCATCACGCCTTTGGGCAAACCGGTGGAACCGGAGGTGTAGATCACATAAGCGAGGTTGTCCGGGCCGCTGTAGATGCCTGGGTTGTCCGCCGACAGCGCAAGGGCCTGGACCTCCTCCCAGACCAGCAGCCGTGGCCGGCTGGCGCAGCCGAACTCGTCAAGCAAGGCCTGCGCCTGTTCACGGCACGCTTGCGTGCACACCAGCAGTGGCGTGCGGCTCAGTTCGATGATCCGGCTCAGACGCTGGCTGGGCAGGCCCGGGTCCAGCGGCAGGTAACCCGCGCCGGCCTTGAAGCTGCCGATGATCATGCCCAGCAGATCGAGGCTGCGTTCGGCCAGCAATGCCACCGGTTGATCGCGCCCGACGCCGGCGGCGATCAATGCAAGACCGAGACGGTTACTGCACTGGTTCAGCTCCGAATAACTGTACTGGCGGTCAAGACAACTGGCGGCAATCCGCTGCGGGTGTCGGGCGACCTGCGTCTCAAACAATGAAACGTAGCTCTGCTCCAGCGGATATTCGTGTTCGCTCTGGTTGCAGCCATGGAGGAGGAAGTCCTGCTCCTCGGCCCCCAGCAACGGCAGGTCGGCCATGTCGCCATGGAAACCTTCCACCAACGCCAGCAGCAAACGCTTGAACTCGCCGAGCATGCGCTCGACCGTGGCTTCATCGAAGTAGCGCTGGTCGTAGGACAGGTGCAAGCCCAGGTCATCCCCCGGATAGCACACGGCCGTCAGCGGGAAGTTGGTGTGGGTCCGGCCCGAATCCGAGGTCGCGTTGAGGCTCTGCGCACGGTCCAGCACCGAGACTTCCACCGGGGCGTTTTCGAACACGAACAGGCTGTCGAACAGCGGCTGGCCCTTGGGCAGCTCGCTTTGCTCCTGGATGTTCACCAGCGGCAGGTATTCGTATTCACGCAGTTGCATGTTGCTGTCGAGCAGACCGCTGAGCCACTGGCGCACGCTGCATCGCTGACCGTCCTCGGGCATCTTCACCCGCAGCGCGATGCTGTTGATGAACAGGCCGACGGTGCGCTGCATCTGCGGCATCTCCACCGGACGCCCGGCCACGGTGACGCCGAACAGCACGTCGCGATCACCGCTCAAGCGTCGCAGCACCAGCGCCCACGCCGCCTGGGCGAAGGTGTTGATGGTCAACTGATGGGCCTGGGCCAGTTCGCGCAATTGCGCACCGTCACAGGCATCGAGCCGGGTGTAGCGGTCGCCGACGATCATGCCGCCACTGTTGCCGGCATGTTCACGCAGGAACGGCCGGTCGCTCGGGATCGGCGTGGTCCGTTCAAACCCCTGCAGGTTGGTTTTCCACCATTGCCGCGCTTCGTCCAGGCTCTGGCGTTGCAGCCAGCCAATGTAGTCGCGATAACGCGACACAGGCCCAAGCTGCGCTTCCCGGCCTTCGCCGAGGGCGCTGTAGATCTCGAAGAAATCGTTCATCAGCAGCGAACGGCACCAGGCATCGATGAGGATGTGGTGGTTGCTCATCATGAACCAGTAACGCGCCGCGCCGACCCTGATCAGACGCAAGTGGAACGGCGCCTGGTTGAGCAGATCGAACCCGGCCTCGCGTTCGGTCCTGAGCAAGGTTTGCAGCTTCGGCTCTTGCTCGGCTTCGGCGATATCACGCCAGTCGAGGTACTCGATCGGTGTGCTGCCCGGTTTGTGGATCACCTGCAGCATGTCTGTGCCGACGTTCCAGCAGAACGACGCGCGCAACGCTTCGTGGCGGGCGACGACGGCTTGCCAGGCCTGGGCGAAACGCTGCGGATCCAGCTCGCTGTTGATGCGGTAGCGGTCCTGCATGTAGTACAGGCCGGTGCCCGGCTCCAGCAAGGTGTGCAACAGCATGCCTTCCTGCATAGGGGTCAGTGGGTAGACGTCTTCGATAACAGCGGCCGGCACCGGCAACGCATCCAGTTGCGTCTGATTGAGCTGCGCCAGCGGGAAGTCCGACGGCGTCAGGCCACCGACGTCGTCGCGCAGGCAATGCTCGATCAGACTGCTCAACTCACTGAGGTAGGCATCGGCCAACTCGCCGATGGTTGACGGATCGAAGCGTTCGGCACTGAACGTCCAGCGCAATAGCAGTTCACCGCCATACACCTGACTGTCGACGCTCAGCTCGTTGGGCAACGGTGCATTGGCATCGTGGGCCGCGCCGACGCCTTCATCCAGCGGATGGAACAGCGCGTCCGCACCGAAGCTCTGGTCGAACTGGCCAAGGTAGTTGAAGGTAATCGGTGCCTGCGGCAACGCCGCCATGCTGCGGCGACTCGGCTCATCGGCGAGGTAACGCAGCACGCCATGTCCCAGGCCTTTGTGCGGCACGGCACGCAACTGTTCCTTGATCGCCTTGATCGAGGCCCCCTGCCCGGCGGCTTCTTCGATGTTCGACGGCGTCAGGCGCAACGGATAGGCACTGGTGAACCAGCCCACCGTGCGGGTCAGGTCGATGTCGTCGAACAGCGCTTCGCGGCCGTGGCCTTCCAGCTGGATCAGCGCCGATGGCTGACCGCTCCAGCGGCACAGCACGCGGGCCAAGGCGGTCAACAGCAAGTCGTTGACCTGGGTGCGATAGGTACTTGGCGCCTGTTGCAGCAACTGCCGCGTACGCTCGCTGTCGAGACGCACGCTGACGGTTTGCGCATGACGGTTCTGTCGCCCGCCTTCAGGGTGATCGCAGGGCAGATCGGCATTTGGCCCGGCCAGTTGCGCCTGCCACCAGCCCAGCTCTTCGCGCAGGGACTCGCTGCCGGCGTAGGCCTGCAAGCGTGCGGCCCAGTCCTTGAAGGCACTGGTTTTCGCCGGCAGCTTCACCGACTGCCGCGCCTCCAGTTGGCGATACAGGGTTTGCAGGTCATCGAGCAGCACCCGCCACGACACACCATCCACCACCAAGTGGTGAATGGCGATAAACAAGCGTTGCTGGCCCTCAGGTCCATCGACCAGCAACACGCGCAGCAAGGGCCCCTGTTCAAGGTCGAGGCTGCGCTGGGCATCGGCGAACAAGGCCGCGCATTTATCCATCGACGAAACACGCACTTGCCACAACACCGGCGCATCGGAGATCGGCTGATGCAAGGCCTGCCACTGGCCGGCAACCTTGCCAAAGCGCAGGCGCAAGGCGTCGTGCTGTTCGATCACCGCCAGCAACGCTTGCTCCAGGCGATGAGATTCCAGCACCACCGTCGGTTGCAACAACAACGCCTGGTTCCAGTGTTGGCGTTGCACGATATCGGTGTCGAAGAACCAGTGCTGGATCGGTGTCAGGCGCGACTCGCCCATGATCAAGCCCTGCTCGGCATTGACCTGCTCGCTGCGGGTGGCCACGGCGGCGAGGGACTGCACGGTCTGGTGCTGGAACAGGTCGCGAGGGCTGAAGTGAATGCCCTGCTGCCGCGCCCGGCTGACCACCTGGATCGAGAGGATCGAGTCGCCGCCCAGTTCGAAGAAGTTGTCGTTGAGACCGACCTGCTCGACGTTCAGCACTTCGCACCAGATCTGCGCCAGCGTGACTTCGAGTTCGTTGGTCGGCGCCACGTAGTCTTGGCGATTCAGCTCCGCGTCCGGTGCCGGGAGCGCACGGCGGTCGAGTTTACCGTTGCCGGTCAACGGCATGCTCGCCAGCAGGATCAGGTGCGTGGGCACCATGTAATCCGGCAGTTGCGATTTCAGATGCGCCTTGAGGGATTCGCGCAACATCGATTGCTGCGCTTCGTCCTGTTCGGCGACATCCGTCACCAGATAGCCGACCAGTTGTTTGCCGCTCGGTGCGTCAAGCGCCAGCACGACCGCCTCGCGGACTGAATCATGGTCCAGCAGGCGGGTTTCGATTTCACCGAGCTCGATGCGGAATCCGCGAATCTTCACTTGATGGTCGATGCGTCCAAGGTACTCCACCAGGCCATCGGCACCCTGGCAAACCAGGTCACCGGTGCGATAGATACGCCCGCCATCGGCGGCAAACGGGTCGGCCACAAAGCGCTCCGCCGTCATGCCCGGACGCTGGTGATAACCCTGGGCCAGACCCGCGCCACCGACATACAACTCGCCCGTCGCGCCTTGCGGCACTAACGCCAGGTCGGCGTCGAGAATGTAGGCCACGCGGTCGCCGATCACACTGCCGATCGGTACGCTGCCGGCGCCCTCTTCCAGCACTTCAGGCGCAAGGCTGGCCAGCGGCATGACCACGGTCTCGGTGGGGCCGTAGGCGTTGAAGAACCGGCTCGGTTTGAACGCTGCACGAATACGCGCCAGGTGCTCACCAGTCAGCGCTTCGCCGCCGGTGATGATCATGCGCACCGGCAGGGTCTGGTCCTGGGTCGCCAGCCATTGCGCCAACTGGCTGCCGTAGCTCGGCGTGAAACCGAGTACGTTGATTTGATGACGACGGATCAGGCCGCAGATTTCTTCCGCGTCCCACTGCCCTTGCGCTCGCAATACCACGTGCGCGCCACTGAGCAGCGGCACCAGCAAACGCTCGGTGGCGGCGTCGAAGTTGATCGAATAGAAGTGCAGCTCGCAGTCGTCGGGGCGCATGCCGAAACGCTCGATCACCGCGCGGCAATGCATGGCGATTTCACCGTGGGACACCACCACGCCTTTCGGTTTTCCGGTCGAGCCCGAGGTATAGATCAGGTAGGCCTGATGCTGCGCCAGACTGATCGACGGCAATTCGCTGGCCGGGAAATTGGCCAGCGCAGCGGCATCTTCTTCAAGACACCAGCGGCCGACGGTCGCCGGCAACTCGCCCAGGGCCTTGAACATCGCCGCATCGCTGAGCAGCAAACCGATGCCGCTGTCTTCGATCATGTAGTGCAAGCGGTCCAGCGGGTACTCCGGATCCAGCGGCACATAGGCACCGCCTGCCTTGAGGATCGCCAACAGGCCGACCACCATTTCCAGCGAACGCTCGAGTGCCAGGCCCACACGAACCTGCGGTCCGACACCTCGCTCGCGCAGCATCCAGGCCAGGCGGTTGGCGCGGCTATCGAGTTCGGCGTAGCTCAGGGTCTGCCCGGCGAAGGTCAGTGCCGGTGCGTCCTGGCGCACCAGGGCCTGCTCGGCGAACAGGTGATGGATGCACTGATCCAGCCGATGTTCGCCCGCCTCGACGCCGAGGCTGTCGAGCAGAAGCTGTTGCTCGCCGGACGCCAGCAGCGGCAGTTCACTCAAGCGTTGTTGCGGATCGGCAATCAGCGCCTCCAGCAGGTTGCGCCAATGCCCGGCCATGCGGGCGATGCGCGGTTCGTCGAACAGATCGGTGCTGTAGGTCAGGCAGCAGCCCAGGCGATGGTCGAGGTCGGTGACTTCCAGGTTGAGGTCGAACTTGGTCGCGCGGGCATCGTTGGCCAGGTACTCGACCGTCATGCCGGCCAGGGTGCGGCTTTGCTGGAACTCCCAGCGCTGCACGTTGCACATCACCTGAAACAACGGGTTGTAGGCCGCGCTGCGTGGCGGTTGCAGGGCTTCCACCAGATGATCGAACGGCAGGTCCTGATGGGACTGGCCTTCGATTACCGTGTGGCGCACCTGCTCGAACAGCTCGCCGACAGACATCTGGCCGTCGAGCTGGCAGCGCAGCACCTGGGTGTTGAGGAATGCGCCGATCAGCCCTTCGCTTTCCGGACGAATGCGGTTGGCCACAGGCGCGCCGATGCGCAGATCAGTCTGGCCGCTATAGCGGTACAGCAGGGTCGCCAGTGCGGCGGTCATGGTCATGAACAGGGTCAGGCCGTGCCGGGCATTGAAGGCACGGACCCGTGCCGCGAGCTCGTCGCTCAGGTCAAAGCGATACAGCTCACCCTGATGGCTTTGTACCGGCGGACGCGGACGGTCAGCCGGCAACTCCAGCAGCGGATGCTCATGGCCCAGTTGCGTGGTCCAGTAATCAAGCTGACGCTGACGCTCGCCCGACTCCAGCCACTGACGCTGCCACACGCTGTAATCCAGGTATTGCACCGGCAACGGCGCCAGCGGCGACTCACGGTCGTCGACAAAGGCTTCGTACAGCGCGCTGAGTTCCCGGGCAAAGATGTCCATCGCCCAGCCTTCGGTGACGATGTGGTGCAAGGTCAGAACGAAGTAGTGTTCCTGCTCCGCGGTCTTGACCAGGCACGCACGCAACAGCGGTCCAGTTTCCAGATCAAACGGCTGGTGCGCTTCGTCGTCGGCCAGTTGCTGGACCTGCCACTCGCGGCCTTCGGCATCCAGCGCGGTGAAATCCTTCCACGCCATGCGCACGCCGGTCTGCATGCGCACCTGTTGGCGAGCGACGCCGTCAACGCTCGGGAACGTCGTGCGCAGGGTTTCATGGCGCATGATCAAGGCTTGCAGCGCCGCTTCGAAACGCGCGACATCCAGCACGCCGCGCAGCCGCGCCATGCCGCCGACGTTGTAGGCCGGGCTGTCCGGCTCCATCTGCCAGAGGAACCACATGCGCTGCTGAGAATAGGACAGCGGCACCGCCTGACTGCGGTCGATTGTTTCAATCGGCGGCTGTTTGTTGGTGCTGCCGCTGGCCTGGATCAGGCGGACCTGTTCGGCAAATGCACCCAGTTCGCTGTGTTCGAACAGCGCCCGCAGCGGCAACTCGACGTCACAGGCCTGACGGGTGCGGGAGATGATTTGCGTGGCCAGCAGCGAGTGGCCGCCAAGGGCAAAGAAATCATCGCGCAGGCCGACTGGCGTCAGGCCCAGCACTTCGCGCCAGATGCCGGCGATCTGTTGCTCCAGTTCGGTGACTGGCTCAACGTGTTCGCGAACCTGCCACTGCGGCTCCGGCAAGGCGCGACGGTCGAGTTTGCCGCTCGGGCCGAGGGGCATTTGGTCCAGCCGCATCAGCTGGGCCGGGACCATGTATTCCGGCAGCTGCGCCGTCAGCGCCGCTTTCAGGCGAGTCGTTTGCGCATCGACGGACTCAGCAGTGTCGGTGGTGGTGAAGTAACCGACCAGTTGTCCACCCGCCGCCGTTTCGCGCACCAGCACCACCGCTTGGGCGACCCCCTCCTGCGCCAGCAGACGGGCTTCGATTTCCTGCGGCTCGACACGGAAACCGCGCAGCTTGACCTGCTGATCGAGGCGACCGAGATACTCGATCACGCCATCGCCAGTCCAGCGTGCACGATCTCCGGTACGGTACAGACGCGCGCCGTGCTCGCCCAATGGATCGGCGACAAAGCGTTCGGCCGTCAGGCCCGGACGGCCCAGATAGCCGCGCGCCAGACCGCTGCCACTGATGCACAACTCACCCGGCACACCGGCCGGAACCGGATTGAGCTCGCTGTCGAGCACGCGGCAGATCACATTGCCCAGTGGCCGGCCAATCGGCGAGCGTTCGCCGTCGGCGCTGGAGCACTGCCAATGGGTGACGTTGATCGCGGTTTCGGTCGGGCCGTAGCGGTTGTGCAACTGTACGGCCGGCAGTTGCGCCAGCACGCGGTTGCGCAGCTCAGCAGGCAAGGCTTCGCCGCCGGAGAATACGCGGCGCAGGCTGGAGCATTGCGCGCTGAGCGGTTCGTCGATGAACAACGAAAGCAGCGGCGGCACGAAGTGCAGCGTGGTCACCCCGTACGCTTGCACAAGCTGCGCGATGCGATGCGGATCGCGGTGTTCGCCGGGGCCGGCAAGCAACAGGCGACTGCCGGTGATCAGCGGCCAGAAGCACTCCCACACCGACACGTCGAAACTGATCGGCGCCTTTTGCATCAGCACATCGGTTTCGTTCAACTGATAGGTTTGCTGCATCCATCGCAGGCGCTCGGCCAGCGCCGCGTGGGTGTTGCCGACGCCCTTGGGTTGGCCGGTGGATCCCGAGGTGTAAATCACATAAGCGAGGTTGTCGCCCTGCAGATGCAGGCCCGGCGCCTGGCTTGGCCAGTTGTCCAGGTGCAAGGTGTCCATGGCGATCACGCTGACGCCCTGGCTGGCCGGCAAGCGATCGAGCAAGCAGGTTTGCGTCAGCAGCAATTGGACACCGCTGTCGCTGAGCATGTAGGACAGGCGTTCGGCCGGGTAGTCCGGATCCAGCGGTACATAGGCACCACCGGCCTTGATGATCGCCAGCAGGCCAATCAGCAGTTGCGGCGAACGCTCGCAGGCAATGGCCACGCAGACGTCCGGGCCGACGCCCTTGTCGCGCAGGTAGTGGGCCAGACGGTTGGCCTGAGCGTGCAGTCCAGCGAAGTCCAACTGACCGCCGTCCCACAGCAACGCCGTGCGCTGCGGGGTCCGCCGGGCTTGTTCGTCAAGCCGTTCCGGCAGCCATTGACTGGCCGGTGTGCAGGGTGCAACGGACCAGTTCGCTTGTTGGTTGTGCTCAGGCTCAGTAAGCAGTTGCAGATCGCCGAGGGCCGTTTGCGGACGCTCGCAGACTTCACGCAACAGGTTGGCGTAATGCCCGGACAGACGCTCGATGGTCGCCGCATCGAACAACTCGCTGGCATAGTCGAAGGACAGGCTCAGGCGACCGTTGCGATCTTCCTCACTGTTCAATTGCAGGTCGAACTTGGCTTGCCGGCTGTGCCACGGCAGCTCTTCGGCCAGCAACCCCGGCAGGCGTTTCAAGGCACTGAGGTCGCGCTGCTGGTGGTTGAACATGACCTGGAACATACCCTGTTCACGGGCCTGCGGAAAAGCTTCAAGCAACTGCTCGAACGGCAAGTCCTGATGCGCTTGCGCACCCAGCGCTGCCTGACGGGTTTGCCCAAGCAGCTCAGTGAACGGCAGCCGTGAATCCACCTCGGCGCGCAGCACCTGGGTGTTGATGAAAAAGCCGATCAGGCCCTGGATTTCCAGGCGCGGACGGTTGGCGTTCGGTACGCCGATGCGGATGTCACGCTGACCGCTGTAGCGATGCAGCAAGGCCTGGAACGCGGCGAGCAGCAGCATGAAGGAGGTCGATTCGTGGGCCTGGGCGGTCTGGCGAATCGCATCACTGAGGGTCGCACCCAGACGCAGGGTATGGCGGGCGGCGCTGTGCAGTTGTTGGGCGGAGCGGGGATGATCGGTGGCCAGGCTCAGGGTCGGATGCTCATCGCCCAAACGGGCTTTCCAGTAGGCCAGTTGCCGCTCGCCCTCCCCTTGCGCCAGCCATTGGCGCTGCCAGCTGGCGTAATCGGCGTACTGCGTCGGCAATGGCGCCAGCAGCGCTTGCTGGCCTTGGGAGGCCGCCGCATACAGGCGCGAGAACTCGTCGATCAGCACATTCAGCGACCAGCCATCAGCGATGATGTGGTGCATCGTCACCAACAACTGATGGTCTTCGTCGTCGAGGCGCACCAGCGTCACCCACAGCAGCGGGCCTTTCTCCAGGTCGAACCGGGTCCGCGCTTCATCCTCGCGGATCTGCAGCGCGCGGGCTTCACGTTCGGCGGCCGGCAAGTCGCTGATGTCGATCATTTGCAGGTTGAACTCAGCACCCGCAGTGACCTGCTGCAGAGCCACGCCATCACGCTCGAAGAAGCGCGTGCGCAAGGATTCGTGGCGCTCGATCAACTGCTGGAAACTGGCGCGCAATGCGTCCTCATCCAGCTCACCACGCAAGCGCAAGGCACCCGGAATGTTGTAGGCGCTGCTGTGGGGGTCGAGTTGCCAGGTGATCCACAAACGGTTTTGTGCCAGCGATTGCGGCATCGGTTGCTGGCGCGACAGCGCCGTGATCGCGCTCTGGGCCACGCAACCGTCCTGTTGCTGACGGGCCACGACATCGGCGAAGGAGCCGAGGGTCGGAGCTTCGAACAGCAGGCGCAGGTTCAAATCCAGTCCCAGCGCTTCACGCAGACGCGCCACCACTTGCGTCGCTGCAATGGAGTTGCCGCCGAGCAGGAAGAAATGATCGTCGGCGCCCACCTGCCCGACCTGCAATTGCTCGCACCAGATCCGGCCGATCAGGCTTTGCAGCTCAGAGCCCGACTCGACCTGGCTTGCATTTTCGGTGCTGGCCGACGGGAACACCGCGTAGCTGTCCAGGCTGCCGTCCGCCAGTCGACTGCGGCACGCCGAGCGTTGCAATTTGCCGCTGGACGTCTTGGGCAGCGCACCCGGATTGAGCAGCACCACCACGCTCGGTGCTTCCTGATACGCCTCGGCAACGGCCTGGCGAATGGCTTTGATCAGGGCCTCGGGCGGCAGGATTTTCTGCACGCTGCGGCTGATTTCGGCGGCGATGCCGATTCCCTCCTGACCACCGACCGTGACGGCAAAGGCGGCAACGCGGCCCTTGCGTACCACTTCCACTTCGCGCTCGACGGTCTGTTCGATGTCCTGCGGGTACAGGTTGTACCCGCGCACGATCAGCATGTCCTTCAGGCGGCCGGTGATGAACAGCTCGCCGTTGCGCATGAAACCCAGGTCACCGGTTCGCAGCCAGGTCTGGCCGGCGTGCCGGACGAACGTCCTGGCGGACGCCTCAGGGTTGCGCCAATAACCGAGGGCGATGCTCGGCCCGCTGGCCCAGACTTCGCCGACGGTGTTGTCGGCCTGTTCGCTGAGCGAGACCGGGTCGACGATCAGCACCGCGTGAGCCGGCTGGCTGATGCCACAACTCATGATCGGGCTGCCCTCGCCCGCTTCCACTCGGTTCTGCGCCAGGGCCTGATCGTCTACCCGCAGGTTGCCAATGCCTTCGCCGCGCGCTGTGCCGGCCACGAACAAGGTGGCTTCGGCCAGACCGTAAGAGGCCATGAAGCTGTCCGCGGTGAAACCGCAGGTCGCGAACTTCTCGGCGAAGCGTTCCAGGGTGTCGAGGCGAATCGGCTCGGAACCGGAATACGCCACGCGCCAGCCACTCAGGTCCAGCCGTTCCAGGGCCGATTCGCTGACCCGCTCGCTGCACAGGCGATAAGCAAAATCCGGCCCGCCGCTGATGGTGCCGCCGTATTCGCTGATCGCTTCCAGCCAGCGCAACGGCCGGCCGAGGAAGTACGCCGGTGACATCAACACGCAAGGCACGCCGCTGAAAATCGGCTGCAGCAAGCCGCCGATCAAGCCCATGTCGTGGTACAGCGGCAGCCAGCTGACGATTACATCGTCGGGGTTGAGGTCGATGCCGAAGCCGTGACGAATCAGCAATTCGTTGGCGACCAGATTGCCGTGGCTGACCTGCACGCCCTTGGGCAGTGCGGTGGAGCCGGAGGTGTATTGCAGGAAGGCGATGTGATCGTCCTGCAAATCCGCCGCGACCCAGCGTTCGGCCAGTGCGCCGTCGAGGGTGTCGACACACAGCAACGGCGGCGCCCCTTCGATTGACTGCAATGCATCGCGCAGCCCGGCGCTGGTCAGCAGCAGGCGCGGCTGGGCATCGCTGATGATCGACAGCAGGCGCTCCTGGTGATGACGGCGCGTCGACTCCGGCGGGTAGGCCGGTACCGCGATCACCCCGGCATACAGGCAACCGAAGAACGCCGCGACGTAATCCGGGCCGCTGGGGAACAACAGCACGGCGCGGTCGCCAACATCCGCTTGAGCCTGCAAGGCACCGGCAATCGTCCGCGCCCGCTGATCCAGCTCGCGATAACTGAGCACCACAGCCTGTTCCGGGGTCTCGGCAAGAAAACGCAGGGCCACCCGATCCGGCGTCAGGGCCGCGCGGCGCTGAAGGGCTTGGACCATTGTGCTGGGGAGTTCGAATGCGTCGGTCATGAGGTTTCCTGCCTGATTTCGGCTTGCAAATGGAATCGGTTTTCTGGCGTCGCACCCTGATCGAGGGCGCGCGGGACGCGGTCTTCGCCGACCGCGCAAGGCATTGGCAATGCGGTTGTGACCGGGGCTGCTGCCCGGTGCCATTCACCAATGAGAACGGATGACGTCTTGAAATAATTAGTCGCCAGGTTGCAACGCCAGGCGGGCTGAAGGGGCGTCAATGTGTCGCAGTTCGCACTCTGCCCACTTGTCGCGCATCAATTCTTTTTCTCATTTGACAATCATTATCATTAAGCCTAATTTGTCGCTCGATTGTGCAGGACGGCCCCCCGGTTTATCCCCGTCCCACTAACCTTTTGCAGCAAGGTGATTTCCATGATGGAACCAGTATCCACAAGCAGGTGCGATACACCGCTACTTCAGGCATTCGTCGATAATCGACTGATTCTGGTGAAGATCGCAGCCCGTATTACCGGTTGCCGCTCACGTGCCGAAGATGTTGTGCAGGACGCGTTCTTCCGGCTGCAATCGGCCCCACCCATCACCAGTTCGATCAAGGCCCAGCTCAGCTACCTGTTCCAGATCGTGCGCAACCTGGCGATCGACCACTACCGCAAGCAGGCGCTGGAGCAGAAGTATTCCGGCCCTGAAGAGGAAGGGCTGAATGTGGCGATCCAGGGTGCGTCACCGGAAACCTCGCACATCAATTTCTCGACGCTGGAGCACATTGCCGATGCGTTGACCGAATTGCCGAGTCGCACCCGCTACGCCTTCGAGATGTATCGCCTGCACGGCGTACCGCAAAAAGACATCGCCAAGGAACTCGGCGTCTCGCCGACCCTGGTGAACTTCATGATTCGCGATGCGCTGGTGCACTGCCGCAAGGTGTCGGGGAATCGTGGCGATATAGCCGCTCGCCACTAAGATCTGAAATCTGCTTCGCTCCCTTCGCGAGCAAGCCCGCTCCCACAGGTTCAGCACACATCCTGTAGGAGCGAGCTTGCTCGCGATAGCGGACTCAAGGTCTATACAGAGCTTGAGCCGTACCTATCAAGCCAGTGCGCAGCGATCGAAAAACCGCTCCCGCCCCAACACCATCAAAGCCGCGCGCTTGTGCGGGAAGTCGAACTCTTTCTCGCAGTGAAAGCACTGGTTGTGCATGTACCCGATCATCTTCGCGTTATCGGCACGCGGCTCCGCCACTACGCGCTGCGTGCGCGGATCATCGAGAAACAGGTAATGCACCAGCGCCGATAACCAGCTCGCCACCTTGTGCGGACCGCGATGGTTTTCCTCACCCACCAGCATGTGAATGCCACGGTCGTAATCGCCGGCATCATAGAAGGGTGCGATGCGATCCTCCTTGGCCCAGTAGGCTTCGAAGTAGGCGAACGGCTGTTCGTCGAAACACCCGATAAGCGTCAGGGTGTGCGGATCGGCCTCGAGTTTGCTCAGGTATTGGCGATGCTGTTCGAGGCTGCCCTGCTCCTGCCAGAAGCTGGCGACACGCGGACTGTTCTGCCAACGATTGAAACGCGCCAGGTCCTGCTCGATTTCCAGGGTACGCAGGGAAATCCAGGCGCCCAGCCGCGCATCGAATCGTCGATACACCTCACCCCGGGGTTTCACTGCTCGCAGCGGATGACGCTTGCCGCCGGTGATGACCATTTGCTGTGGGTAGCTGCCGGTCAGGGAGTGCCCCAGCCATGGCTGCGGCAACTGCCAGAACAAGGTGCGCTCGCAGCAATACTGGCCATTGAAGGGAGTTGGAATCAGCAAACCACTGAGCACAGCTTCGTGCGGCACCTCTTGCAGTTGCCAGACCAGACGCTGACAGTCGGGGTCGCGGGCGAACAGCCAGTAACAGGCCGCCCATATCGCTTGCCCTTCGGGATGACTGAAGCACTCCAGCAATTGCACGTGCAACTCGGGGCCACGATTGAGCCGCAGGGTGAGCAAGGGCTGGCCTTCCAGGCTGAGGCTCAGGCGGCCTTGCGTTTCATCAGCGCCAAGACGACTGCCGGTCGGCAGGCACAGGTCATTCAGATTGGACATGGGGGCGGGCTCACGATAATCGTCGACAGTTCAACGAGGTGACGTCAGCCACGGCGGGAAATTTAGGACAAGAAGGTCAATTGACGACGTGAGGTAGGGGTTCGTTGTGCGGGACCGGCACCACCGCAATCTTGTACGGATCGAAAATCCTCAGCATCTGGCCACTGTCGCGCAAGCCCTGCAACAACTTGCCGAAGGCTTCGCCGCTGATGGGGGCCGCCGGGCGCAGGATGGCGTAATGGTGATAGACCTGATCGATGCGATCGGACGCCAACAACTCCTTGGCGACATTCGGATTGCGCAAAAAGTAGTCGTTCAGGTAAGAGCGCGTGACCAGGGCGATGTCGGCGCGACCGCGTAACACCATCAGCAGATTGCTGTCATGGGAATAGGTCAGCGTGGCGTTGTAGTTTTTCGCCAGGTACTGGGGCTCGGCATTGAAGTTGGCAAACTCGTAGTGATAACCACTGAAGAGTGCCAGGCGCTTGCCGCTCAGGTCGGAAAAATAGATTTGCTGCCGATCGGGCAGGCGTTGCGCGACAAAAATCTCGGCGTCTTCCAGTCCCATGTCGACGGCCGTATGGGGAATGTCTTCCCAACCCCAGGCCGGATTTTCGAAGATGGCCATGTCGACCCGGCCCTGCTTCAAGTCACCGAAACGCCGTGGAATGGACGTGGGCACCAGGACAAACTGATAGTCACTTTGCGCTGCGTTCAGGGCCTCGACCAGTTGCGGCAGCAACCCGGTATCGGCCCCGGATTCCGGGCGCACGGTGTAGGGCGGAAAATGCGCAGCACCAATGCGCACCAGTTGCGCAGCCTGGGATGGCAGCATCGTTGACACCGCAAGCGTCGCGAGCAAAAGCCGCGAAGCTGTCCGAATTGGCGACCCCCTCAAAACAAGCTCACTCCCCAATAAAACGGCATCAATGACTTCAAGCTAGGCGTTTTCTTCAAGTTAGCCAGTTTAATGCTGGCCAACACAAGTTTATTGCCGGTCATCCAGCACCAGAATCAACGCTTCATCGGCCAATTGATCAAGGCTCATGCTACCGCCGGCGCGAAACCAGGTGGTGGTCCAGGACAATGCGCCGGTCAGGAAGCGGCGGGTAATGAACACATCGCCGCGGATAAACCCGGCGCTCTTGGCTTCGCCCAGTACCTGCAGCCAGATGTCTTCGTAGATTTCGCGCAGCGCCAGGACCTTGGCCTGGCCCTCTTCGGACAGCGAGCGCCATTCGTAGACCAGCACGGCCATGGCCTCGCCGCTGCCACCCATGATCGACTGCAATTCACAGCGGATCAGCGCCAGCACCCGTTCGCGCACATTGCCGGCCTCGGCGATGGCCGCACGCATCAACGCGGTGTTGTAGCGGATGGTTTCCTCCATCACGGCGCGCAGGATTTCGTCCTTGCTTTTGAAGTGGTGGAAAATACTCCCGGACTGAATGCCCACGGCGCCGGCCAGATCACGCACGGTGGTGCGCTCATAGCCTTTATTGCGGAACAGGTGGGCCGCCACTTGCAGCAGCTTGCCACGGGCGCTGTCCGGGTCGGTCAATTGGCCGTCGTCTACCAATTCACGCATGACCCTCAGGGCTTTTTGCTCGTCCACCCGTTCTCTCCTACAGTCGATCAATCAATAACGCCGATCACCCCGAAAACAACGGGGTTGCGCGGGCAATTTAAGCTCATGGATGCAACCAAGCAAGCGCTTGGCAGAAGATAACCCAGTCATTTACAAACCAAGCGCTTGCTTGGTAATGTCGACGCACTTGAGTTGGAGGTGGCTATGGAACGGACTGCGCCAAAATCAATTCGCATCGGTTGCGCCAGCGCCTTCTGGGGCGATACCTCGACCGCTGCCGCGCAACTCGTGGAACACGGGCATCTGGACTATCTGGTCTTCGACTACCTGGCCGAGATCACCCTGTCGATCATGGCCGGCGCACGGATGAAAGATCCCCAGGCCGGGTATGCGGGCGACTACATCGAAGTACTCGCACCCTTGCTGCCGCAGCTCGCGCAGCACAACATCCGGGTCATCAGCAATGCCGGCGGGGTCAATCCCCAAGCCTGCGCCGCCGCCCTGCAAGCGGCCTGCGACAAGGCCGGGGTGGCGTTGAAAATCGCCGTGCTGCTGGGTGACGACCTGCAACCGCAGTTCAAACAGCTGGGCAGCCAAGGCATTCATGAAATGTTCAGCGGTGCGCCCCTGCCATCGAGGTGCGTCTCAACCAATGCCTACCTCGGCGCCCCCGGCATCGTCGAAGCCCTGCGTCTGGGCGCGGACATCGTGATCACCGGGCGCGTGGTCGACAGTGCGGTGGTCAGCGCCGCGCTGGTGCATGAGTTCGGCTGGTCGTGGCACGACTACGACAAACTCGCCCAGGCGGCATTGGCCGGGCACATTATCGAATGCGGCGCCCAGTGCACGGGCGGTAACTTCACCGATTGGCGCGACGTGCCCGACTACGAACACATCGGTTTTCCCATCGTCGAAGTCAGCGCCGACAGCCAGTTCATCGTCAGCAAACCGCAAGGTACCGGCGGGCTGGTCACGCCGCTGACGGTGGGTGAACAGATGCTGTATGAAATCGGTGACCCGCGTGCGTATCTGCTGCCCGACGTGGTGTGCGATTTCACACAGGTCAAACTGCTGCAACAAGGCAAGAACGCGGTGCAGGTGCGCGGCGCCAAAGGCCTGCCGCCGACGGCTCAATACAAGGTCAGCGCCACGTACCCCGATGGTTTTCGCTGTACTGCCAGTTGCCTGATTGCCGGCATCGATGCCGTCGACAAGGCGCGGCGAGTCAGCGCGGCAATCATCAACAAGACCTCGGAAATGTTCAGCCAGCGCGGCTGGGCGCCGTACAGCGAGGTGAATATCGAGTTGCTGGGCAGCGAGGCCACCTACGGCCCCCACGGCCAGCGGCAGGACAGCCGCGAAGTGGTAATCAAACTCGCCGTGCGCCATCCGGACAAGCAGGCCTTGATCGTGTTTTCCCGGGAGATTGCCCAGGCGGCCACCGGCATGGCGCCGGGGCTGACCGGCATTGTCGGTGGCCGGCCTACGGTGTATCCGCTGATCCGACTGTTCTCGTTCCTCATCGACAAAACCGCCTGCACGCTGGACATTGAATTCATGGGCCGGCGCCACCCCTGTGCCCTGCCCGCCCTCGATACGCTCGACCCGCTGGACCTGCCAGCCCCGTTCGCCGCGCCGGAGCCGACTGGCCAGGCCGACGCCAGCGTGGCCTTGGTCAAGCTGGCGGTCGCCCGCTCTGGCGACAAGGGCAACCACAGCAACATCGGCGTCATGGCCCGCGATCCCGAATTCCTGCCATGGATCGCCGAAGCCCTGACCCCGGAGGTGATCGTCGACTGGATGGGCCACGTCCTCGATCCCATCCACGGGCGGGTCGAGCGCTGGTACTTGCCCGCCAGCCACAGCCTGAATTTCCTGCTGGAAAACGCCCTCGGCGGCGGCGGTGTCGCCAGCCTGCGCATCGACCCGCAAGGCAAGGCCTTCGCCCAGCAACTGCTGGAAATCCAGATCCCGGTGCCGCAGCGCATCGCCGACCAGTTCAACTAGAGGAATGCCGCCATGGCCTACGATTCGATTTTCAAAGCCGATTTGTTTGCCGGCCAAAACATCATCGTCACTGGTGGCGGCAGCGGCATCGGCCGCTGCACCGCCCACGAACTGGCGGCCCTCGGCGCCCATGTGCTGCTGGTCGGGCGCAAGGCCGACAAGCTCAAAACCGTTGCAGCGGAAATCGCCGAAGACGGCGGCAAGGCCGACTGGGCCGTTTGCGATATCCGCGAGGAAGAAGCGGTGACGCATCTGGTCAGCGAGCTCATTCGCAAGCATGGTCCGATCCATGGCTTGGTCAACAATGCCGGCGGGCAGTACCCGTCGCCCTTGGCCTCGATCAATCAGAAAGGTTTCGAAACTGTGATGCGCACCAATCTGGTGGGCGGCTTCCTGATGGCCCGGGAAGTGTTCAACCAGTCCATGAGCCAGCACGGTGGCGCCATCGTCAACATGCTCGCCGACATGTGGGGCGGCATGCCCGGCATGGGCCACTCCGGCGCGGCACGTTCGGGCATGGACAACCTGACCAAGACCGCCGCGTACGAATGGGGTCATGCCGGGGTGCGGGTCAACGCCGTGGCGCCGGGCTGGGTTGCCTCCAGCGGCATGGACACCTACGAAGGCGCCTTCAAGGCCGTGATCCCGACGTTGCGCGAACACGTGCCCCTCAAGCGCATCGGCACCGAATCGGAAGTCAGCGCGGCGATCGTTTTCCTGCTCAGCCCGGCAGCGGCGTTCGTCAGCGGCAGCACCCTGCGCATCGACGGCGCCGCCAGCCTCGGCGGGCGCGCCTGGCCGATCCACAAGGCGACAAACAGCGAGTCGTACAACGGTTTCCACCGCGCCTACATACCCGACGTGTTGAAGGACAAGGAATAACCCATGCCGGTGATTCAGTCGCAACTCGATCCCCACAGCGAGCCGTTCGCCCAGAACCGTACGGCGATGCTGAGCGCCATCGAACAAGTCCGCGTGCTCGAACAGAACCTGCTGGACAAGGCCGCCGAAGCCAAACCCAGGTTTGAAAAACGCGGTCAGTTATTGCCCCGCGAGCGCCTCAATCTGCTGCTCGACCCCGGCGCGCCGTTTCTCGAACTGGCGAGCCTGGCCGGCTACAAGCTGCACGACGACAAGGACGGCAGCTCCGCCGGTGGCGGCCTGATTGCCGGCATTGGCTATGTGTCTGGCGTGCGCGTGCTGGTGGTGGCGAACAACAGCGCGATCAGGGGCGGGACCATCTCCCCCAGCGGCTTGAAGAAATCCCTGCGCCTGCAACAGATCGCCATGGAAAACAAACTGCCGGTAATCACCCTCGCCGAAAGCGGCGGCGCCAATCTCAATTACGCGGCAGAGATTTTCGTCGAAGGCGCGCGCAGCTTTG
This sequence comes from Pseudomonas sp. PDM32, assembly GCF_019219225.1. Lineage (NCBI taxonomy): Bacteria > Pseudomonadati > Pseudomonadota > Gammaproteobacteria > Pseudomonadales > Pseudomonadaceae > Pseudomonas > Pseudomonas sp. PDM32. Next base: position 370,755 of record NZ_JAHUWE010000006.1, on the reverse strand, counting down.
CCAATCAGGCGCGAATGTCGGCCATGGGTTTGCCCCAGGTGACGGTGGTGCACGGCTCGGCCACGGCGGGCGGTGCCTATCAGCCGGGTTTGTCGGATTACGTGGTGGTGGTGCGCGGCAAGGCCAAGCTGTTTCTCGCCGGGCCGCCCCTGCTCAAGGCCGCCACCGGCGAAGTCGCGACCGATGAAGAACTGGGCGGCGCCGAGATGCACGCACAAATCGCCGGCACCGCCGAATACCTGGCTGAAAACGACGCCGACGGTGTGCGCCAGGTACGCGAGATCATCAGCCTGCTGCCGTGGAACGAGCAGTTGCCCCCACTCCCCGATCGACGCTGGGAGGAGCCGCTGTACCCCATCGACGAACTGCTCGGCCTGATCCCGGATGACCCAAAAAAACCCTACGACGTGCGCGAAATCATCGCCAGGCTTGCCGACGCCTCGAACTTTCTCGAGTTCAAGGGCGAGTTCGATCAGCAGACCGTCTGCGGTCACCTGAAAGTTCAGGGACGCGCCTGTGGCTTCATCGGCAACAACGGACCGATCACGCCCAAGGGTGCGAGCAAGGCCGCGCAGTTCATCCAGCTGTGCGACCAGAGCCAGACGCCGTTGCTGTTTTTCCACAACACCACCGGGTTCATGGTCGGCACCGAATCCGAACAGCAGGGCGTGATCAAACACGGCGCGAAGATGATTCAAGCGGTGGCCAACGCCCGGGTGCCGAAGCTGACCATAGTCGTCGGCGGCTCCTACGGTGCCGGCAACTATGCAATGTGCGGGCGCGGTCTCGACCCGCGTTTCATCTTCGCCTGGCCCAACAGCCGCACCGCCGTGATGGGCGGCGCGCAAGCGGGCAAGGTCCTGCGCATCGTCACCGAGGCCAAACAGGCCAAGGACGGCCTGGTGCCCGATCCGAAAATGCTCGACATGCTCGAACAGGTCACCGCGCAGAAACTCGACAGCCAGTCCACGGCGCTCTACGGCAGCGCCAATCTGTGGGACGACGGTTTGATCGACCCGCGCGATACCCGGACCTTGCTCGGTTACTTGCTGGATATCTGTCACGAGGCCGAGGTGCGGCCATTGCAAGCCAACAGTTTTGGCGTAGCCCGGCTCTAGGCCGGCTCAAGGAGAACAATAAAAATGATCTTCACCCAGGAACACGAAGCACTGCGCCGCACCGTACGCCAATTCGTCGAGCACGAGATCAACCCGCACGTCGAGGAATGGGAAAAGGCCGGGCGCTTCCCCATCCACGACATCTTCCGCAAGGCCGGCGATCTCGGCTTGCTGGGCATCTCCAAACCGGAAAAATTCGGCGGCATGGGGCTCGACTACAGCTATTCGATCGTCGCCGCCGAAGAATTCGGCACCATTCATTGCGGCGGCATCCCGATGTCCATCGGCGTGCAGACCGACATGTGCACCCCGGCACTGGCCCGGTTCGGCTCCGATGAATTGCGCGAGGAATTCCTGCGCCCGGCCATCAGCGGCGAGCAGGTCGGCTGCATCGGTGTTTCCGAAGTCGGTGCCGGCTCCGACGTCGCCGGGCTGAAAACCACTGCGCGCAAGGACGGCGACGACTATGTGATCAACGGCAGCAAGATGTGGATCACCAACTCGCCGAGCGCCGACTTCATCTGCCTGCTGGCCAATACGTCGGACGACAAGCCGCACATCAACAAGTCGCTGATCATGGTGCCGATGAAGACGCCGGGCATCAGCTTGAGCTCGCACCTGGACAAGCTCGGCATGCGCAGTTCGGAAACCGCCCAGGTGTTTTTCGACAACGTGCGCGTACCGCAGCGCAACCGCATCGGTCATGAAGGCGCGGGGTTCATGATGCAGATGCTGCAGTTCCAGGAGGAGCGCCTGTTCGGCGCAGCCAACATGATCAAGGGCCTGGAATATTGCGTCGACAGCACCATCGAATACTGCAAGGAACGTAAAACCTTCGGCAATGCGCTGATCGACAATCAGGTCATCCACTTCCGTCTCGCAGAACTGCAAACCGAAATCGAATGCCTGCGGGCGCTGGTCTATCAGGCCACCGAGCAATACGTCAAAGGCCAGGACGTCACGCGCCTGGCCTCGATGGCCAAGCTCAAGGCCGGGCGGCTGGGCCGCGAAGTCAGCGACAGCTGCCTGCAATATTGGGGTGGCATGGGCTTCATGTGGGACAACCCGGTGGCCCGCGCCTACCGCGATGTGCGGCTGGTGTCGATTGGCGGCGGCGCCGACGAAATCATGCTGGGGATCATCTGCAAGTTGATGGGCATCCTGCCGGGGAAAAAGAAATGAACAACCTGCCGGTTTGCCAGACCTTGCTGCTGGAACTGCACAACGGCGTGTTGCACGTCACCCTCAATCGCCCGGAATGCCGCAATGCGATGAGCTTGCAGATGGTCGCCGAGTTGCGCGCGGTGCTGGCGGCGGTACGCGATAAACCGGGGGTTCGTGCACTGGTGATCGGTGGCGTCGGCGGGCACTTCTGTGCTGGCGGCGACATCAAGGACATGGCCAACGCCCGCGCTCAGGGCCCCACTGCGCACCGGGACCTGAACCGGGTGTTCGGCGCGTTGCTGCAAGAGGTGCAACACGCACCGCAAGTGGTGATCACGGTGCTGCAAGGCGCGGTACTCGGCGGTGGTCTCGGCCTGGCCTGCGTCAGCGATATCGCCCTGGCTGATCACCAGGCGCAATTCGGCCTGCCGGAAACCAGCCTGGGTCTTCTGCCAGCGCAGATCGCGCCATTCGTGGTCCAGCGCATCGGCCTGACCGAGACCCGGCGACTGGCCCTGACCGCGGCCCGGTTTGATGGCCACCAGGCACGGCGCATGGGGCTGGTGCATTTTGTCGAGCATGATCCGCAAGCCCTGGCCGAGCGTCTCGATGAGGTGTTGGCCCATGTCTTGTGTTGTGCGCCAGGGGCGAATGCGGCAACCAAGAAACTCTTGCTGGCGAGTGCCGGACAACCGTCGGATGCCCTGCTGGATCAGGCTGCCGAATGGTTCAGCGAAGTGGTGACCGGAGCAGAAGGCGTCGAGGGAACGATGGCTTTCGTGCAAAAGCGCAAACCGGGCTGGGCCATTTGAAAGCTTCGTCGGAACGCCGCCCGGAGCAGGCTCGCTCCCATATTTGAAATGCATTCCCCTGTGGGAGCGAGCCTGCTCGCGAAGAGGCCAGCACTATCTCCGCACAATTTGAGAGAAACATCCCATGCCCGGACTTAAAAAAATCCTCATCGCCAACCGCGGTGAAATCGCCTGCCGCATCCAGCGCACGGCCCAGGCGCTGGGCTATCGCACGGTCGCCGTGTTCAGCGATGCCGACGCCGATGCCTTGCACGTGCAGATGGCCGACGAGGCGATCAACATCGGTCCGGCCGCGGTGCAACAGTCTTATTTGAACATCCCGGCCATCCTCGACGCCGCCCGGCGCACGGGCGCGGATGCGGTCCATCCGGGCTACGGTTTCCTCTCGGAAAACGCCGGGTTTGCCCGCGCCTGCCAGGATGCCGGCATCACCTTCATCGGCCCCAGCCCCGAGGCCATCGAACTGATGGGCAGCAAGCGCCTGTCGAAGATCGCCATGATCGAAGCCGGTGTGCCCTGCATTAAAGGCTATCAAGGCGCCGAACAGGACGACGCCACCCTGAGCCGCGAAGCCGCGCGCATCGGCTATCCGTTGATGATCAAGGCCAGCGCGGGTGGCGGTGGACGCGGCATGCGCCTGGTGCACGAAGCCGGCAACCTGCTGGAACAGATTCGCACGGCGCGCTCCGAGGCCCTGAACGGATTTGGCAGCGACGAACTGATTCTCGAACAGGCATTGATCGAACCCCGTCATGTCGAGATTCAGCTGTTCGGTGACCGGCATGGCAACCTGATTTACCTCGGCGAGCGCGATTGTTCGGTGCAGCGCCGGCACCAGAAAGTCATCGAGGAAGCCCCCTGCCCGGTAATGACGACTGAACTGCGGCAGGCCATGGGCGAAGCAGCGCTCAAGGCCGGCCGGGCAGTACATTACGTCGGCGCGGGCACCGTGGAGTTTCTGCTGGATGCCCGCGGGCAGTTCTATTTCCTGGAGATGAACACCCGACTGCAAGTCGAGCACCCGGTGACCGAATTGATCACCGGGCTGGACCTGGTGGCCTGGCAACTGAACATCGCCGAAGGGCAACCCCTGCCCTTGCGCCAGGAACAGGTGCAACTCACGGGCCACGCCATGGAAGTGCGCCTGTATGCCGAAGACCCGACCCAGGGTTTCCTGCCGCAAATCGGTCGCGTCGTTGCCTGGGAACCGGGAATGCAGGAGGGCGTGCGGATCGACCACGGCCTGATCGAAGGTCAGCTCATCAGTCCCTTCTACGACCCGATGCTCGGCAAGCTCATCGCCCACGGCGCCACCCGCGAGGAGGCCCGGCGCAAATTGCTGCGAGCGGTACAAGACAGCGTGCTGCTGGGCGTGCAAAGCAATCAGCGTTTGCTCGAAAGCCTGCTGGAGCACCCGCAGTTCGCCAGCGGTGACTTCAGTACCGGGTTCATCGCCCAGCACTTTGCCGACCCTGCCTGTCTGCAGTCTCATGCCCCGGACGCGCAACACCTGGCCATCGCAACCGCCCTCTTCTATCAAGATTCGGCACAGGCTCATCCCGCCCCGCTGGGCGGTTGGCGCAACAATGCCAGCGTGCCCCTGCACTATCGCATCGGCCTTGAGGATCAAGACTGGGTGGTGACGTTGCAGGCAATCCCGGGTGAACCATTGCGCATTCAGGTCGCCGAACGTTGCCTCGAGCTGAAGGTCCTCCACTGCGACGGACGCTGGGCCACCCTCGAAATCGATGGCATCCGCCAGCGCCACGCCTATCGCCTGGAGGCAGGGCAACTCTGGCTGTTCAGCCGGCCGGGCAGCTTGCAGTTTGCCGATCGCACTCAGGCGCAGGTTTCCAGCCGGGCCAGTGTCAGTTGCGGCACCCTCAAGGCCCCGATGGACGGTGCGATTGTCGACGTCCTGGTCAATGAAGGCAGCCCGGTCACCAAGGGCCAGCTGCTGGTGGTGCTGGAAGCGATGAAAATGGAGCACCCCTTGAAATCAGGCATCGACGGTGTCCTGAAACGCTTGCAGGTCAAAGTCGGGGATCAGGTGAAAAACCGGCAGATACTGTTGGAAGTCGAATAAGGCGCTAGGCGGAACCGCCGGGTTTGGCTACGCTCAAACCCTACAGGACGCGGATACCAGGAACCCTGCAATGCCTCATTGGCTGGTCATTGATCTGGAGGCCACCACCGATGAGGGTGGATGGCCCGTAACGGATATGGAAATCATTGAAATCGGCGCCACCCTGGTGGACCGCAAGGGACGCGAACTGGACCAATTCCAGCGCTTCGTCCGCCCCTTGCGGCGGCCGTTGCTGACGCCGTTTTGCCGCGAGCTGACGCATATCACCCAAGCCAACATCGATGCGGCGCAACCGCTGGGCGAAGTCTGGCCGGCGTTTGAACGCTGGCTCGGCCATCACCAAACGCGACTTGAAGGCTGGGTCAGCTGGGGCGATTACGATCGCAAACAGTTGTTTCAGGAATGGCAGCGACTGGGGCTCGCCAGTGTGCTGGCCAACTTGCCCCACATGAACCTCAAACAGCGCTTTGCCAAGGCCAGACGCCTGGAACGCCCGCTGGGGCTCAACGGCGCCCTGCAACTGGCCGGCCTGCAGTTCACCGGCCAGCAACACCGGGCGCTGGAAGATGCGCGCAATACCGCACGCCTGCTGCCACTGGTTCTTCCGCTTTAGACAGGTGACGACACTCAGGGCCTTGTGCATACTGGCCGGCCCTTTTTAGCCCTTTTCGAGGAATCGCCCATGTTTAAAGTCAACGAGTACTTCGACGGCACCGTCAAGTCGATCGCCTTTGGCACCGCAGAAGGTCCAGCGACCATCGGCGTCATGGCTCCGGGCGAATACGAATTCGGCACCAGCCAGCGTGAAATCATGCACGTGGTCAGCGGCGCATTGACCGTCAAACTGCCAGACAGCAGCGACTGGGAAACCTTCGCCGCCGGCAGCCAGTTCAACGTGCCGGCCAACAGCAAGTTCCAGTTGAAAGTGGCCGTCGACACCGCTTACCTGTGTGAATACCGCGGCTAAACCCGCAGGCTTTGCCGAAATAAAGGTCAGCGCAATAAAAATGCCCGTGTTTTTCGACACGGGCATTTTTTTGCTCTGCGCAAAATTATTCGAGGATCTCCACCGGCATGCCGACCTCGAGTCGACCGTTGCCGTCGTTCACCAGGTTCTGGCCAAACATCGCGCCGTCCGCCTGCGAACGGTATTTCTGCAGGGTTGCCAGGGGTTCGCGGTCGTCGCTGCGCTCGCCGGTTTGCGGGTCGATGGTGGTCAGGATGCAGCGTGAGCAGGACTTGACCACGCGGAACTCGACATCGCCGATGCGGATACGCTTCCAGCCGTCCTCGGCGAAGGCTTCACTGCCTTCGATCACCAGGTTTGGCCGAAAACGCAGCATCTCCAACGGACGCCCGACCCGTTTCGACAAGTCCTCGAGGGAGGCCTGCCCAATCAGCAACAGCGGATAGCCATCGGCGAACGCCACCTGGTCGTCATCCTTGCCGTAGCCCGCCTCTGTCATCCGCGCCCGTTCAAGCGGCACTTGCACCAGGCGTGTCGGTTTACCAATAAATTCGCTGACCCAGGCTGCGGCTGCATCGCCTGCATCGGGGACCCGCAAGGTATCGCGCCAGATCGTCACGCCACGCAGTTCTGCATCAAGACCGGGCAAGGCTATGTCGATCGGCGAATGACCAGGCGCACTGAGGGTCAAGCCGCCTTCGGCATTCCACAACGCCGACAACTGGCTCATCTGCGCCACCGCACGCTGGGTCAGGAAACGACCGCTGGCTTCATCCACCAGCATCCAGCGGCGATCGCCGTCCAGACCCAGTTTATCGAGACCGGTCTGTTGCAGCGTCTCGCCCTTGGCGGACTTCAACGGATAACGATACAGCGCGCTCAGACGCAACATGGCCAGCTCCCTGTCAGGCAAAACGCCACCCTATACGAGCTTGAACGCCGAATCAAAGAGTGACGATCAAACACTACACCCCTTGTGGGAGCGAGCCTGCCCCCGAAGTGGGAGTGTCAGTCGATAACTATGCCAACTGTCACACCGCCTTCGCGAGCAGGCTCGCTCCCACAGATTGTCCGCAGTTTTATTCAGGCCGGTACTTCGTCAAGCATCAGGCGCTGGCGTACCACGTCAACGAGTTTGTCCGGCTGGAATTTGGAGAGGAAATTGTCGCAGCCGACCTTTTTCACCATCGAATCGTTGAAGCTGCCGGACAAAGATGTGTGCAGCACCACGTACAAGCCACGCAGACGCGGATCGTTGCGAATTTCGGTGGTCAGGCGATAGCCATCCATTTCCGGCATTTCCGCATCGGTGAAGACCATCAGCAGTTTTTCGGTCATGTCCACGCCGGTGTCGGCCCAGGCCTTGAGCATGTTCAAGGCCTTCAATCCGTCGCTGGCGATGTGCATCTTCACGCCCAACTGTCCCAGGGTATCGCGCAATTGCGCCAGGGCCACGTTCGAGTCATCCACCAGCAGCACCTCACGGCCACGGGCGCGCTCCAGTACCGGATCTTCGAGCTTGTCACGGGAAACCTTGGCGTTGTACGGGACGATTTCGGCCAGGACCTTTTCGACGTCAATGATTTCCACCAGTTGATCATCGACCTTGCTGATGGCGGTCAGGTAATGCTGGCGACCGGCACTGCTCGGTGGCGGCAGGATGGCTTCCCAGTTCATGTTGACGATCCGGTCCACGCCACCAACCAGGAAGGCCTGAACCGAACGGTTGTATTCGGTGACGATAATCGTGCTGCCGGGCCCCGGCACCAACGGACGCATGCCGATGGCCTGGGACAGGTCGATCACCGGCAGGGTCTGGCCGCGCAGATTGACCACGCCGCAGACAAAAGGATGGCGCTGCGGCATCAGCGTCAACTTTGGCAACTGCAGGACTTCCTGTACTTTGAAGACGTTGATCGCGAACAATTGCCGTCCGGCGAGCCGGAACATGAGAATTTCCAGGCGATTCTCACCCACCAGTTGCGTGCGTTGGTCTACCGTGTCGAGAATGCCGGCCATCAATGACTCCTGGTCTTGTTCGGATGAATTCACTTAGAGAAGGTTATCGGCTGTTTTTGCCGAAGCTTGACTCTCTCTAAAATGCCACGCATAGGCATTGATGTCACATTAACATCATGCTTTACTGGCGCCGTAATTACATCTGCTGCACTTCTGCGCCGCGCGACCCTGGTTCTCGCGAAAGGTTCCCTTGCGTAAGGGTTTCCCCTATCAACAATCAGGTGCAACCTGATATTCGCAATATCCAATAGCCATTAATGTGACGCCATTCTCATTGCATGAACGGAGTCAGGCTTTTGTGTGCGATCGCAAGCCAGTGGCCAACCACCCTCTCGTGTTCCCCAGCCTGCCTCCGGGCCAGCCGCCGTTCGCTCACCCGACGACTCGGCAATGCCGGGGTTCCGAGCGCCCTCGTCGACACACACGATATCCCCTCATTTGACATGACGTTGTGGAGATAAGTATGCCGAACGACCGTAAAGAGTGGGCCCAGCGGCTCCCGGAGTTTCTCGTCGAGGCTGAAACACTCCTGGCCAAGACCGAGGAATGCCTGAGCCATCTGCAGTTGATCAGCAATGACAAGGACGCCATCGACTGCATGCTCAGCACGCTGCTCAAGCTGGCCAACAAGGCCGATGCCCTGGCGTTGGCGGCTGTGTCTGAGTTTTCGCTGCATATTCATGGATTGCTGAACCACGCACAGAACACCATGAGCCTGCACGACGAGGCACTGAGCGCCCTGAAAGACTGTCTGACCCTGATTGCCTGGCAACTCGAACTCATCGACCAGACCACCGGGCAGCTCAGCCTCGACGACAGCGAGCAGGTCACCCTTATCGAAGCCTTTGCCTTCCAGGTCGGGCAAAGCCGGTTTCAGCCGCCGGTCAATTCCAGGCCGCTCACCCTCGTGCCCTATTCGGAACGACGGGCCTGAACTGATCCAACTATGCCGTATGGCGTGGTTTGGTTATCAGTACCGCGCTGTTACTTGAGTGCTTATATGTCGCAAATGAATATTTCATAGCTATAAGCGACATTCTTAAAACAACCACTTTTGCCCATCGACAATTGCGCGCCCGGCTTGATCAGGTATTGCCTGGTATCAATTGCAAAACCCCGGGAGCTATCGGCATTTTGCGATAGCAACAACCAACTTGCTCCATTATGGAAGCATCTTCTAAACGACTGGATTCCTGACTTTTCGGACATGCATACGGACGCGACCAACGGTATCTTAAGTGCTACTATGCCGCCTGTTAGTTGACGCCAATTAATGGCTGTGTGATCGCAGCCGGACACAGCTCGCTGCAGTTCGCAGCTGAGCTCGTCGGCGCTCCACATAAAAACAGGGGCCTGTCAGCCAGCATGACCGGTCAGCCCGCAGCGAACATCCATTGGCTCCATCCGCTATGTACGCCAGCCTCAAGTCAATCGCCAAGTGGCCACCCTCCCGGGAAAATGCTCGCAGATTCACGCTGTTGCTATGCGCCTGCTCGACCCTCGGCAGTTTGCTGGTCCATCGCTTGTCCATTCCGCTGCCCCTGTCATTGCTGTTGCTCAACATTGCGGCGCTGAGCAGTGTTGCCGTGCAGTACTGCCTCTCGCGTAAATCGATCAAATTCCAGCCTCAGGAGCTGGCCGACCGGCTGTTGCAGGTCCAGGAAAACGAGCGTCACCGACTGAGCCGCGAACTGCATGACGACATCGGTCAATTGCTGACCGCCGCAAAATTGCAAAGTGACTGGCTCAAACGCCGGATGCCCGAAGAGCTCCAGGGACAATGCACGGTCCTTTGCGACACGCTGGAAGAAACCCTGGCCAAAGTTCGTGACGTATCCGCCATTCTCAATCCCCGGCAGTTGACCAGCCTCGGGCTGGAAGCCAGTCTGCGGGCACACCTGCTCAAGACCCTGGCCAACACCCCGGTGCACTGGAGCCTGGAATGCCAGCAGCGCCTGACCGGCATACCGGAGGAAATGGCCGTGGCGGCTTTTCGCATTACCCAGGAAGCGGTCACCAACATCCTGCGACATGCCCAGGCCAAGAACCTGCTTGTATGCCTGCAGCGCCTGCCCCAAGGCATGAGGTTGCAGATCAGCGATGATGGTCAGGGCTTCGCCCCCGCAACAGACCCAGGTCGCGAAGGGCAACGCGGTATGGCCGGGATGTCGGAACGGATCGATCAACTGGGCGGCACGTTGACCGTTATCAGCGAGCCGGGCAAAGGCACTCAAATCGAAGCTCTATTTCCCTGGGCGCCCCGTGCGCTCGAACGGGCCAGTTCGAATAAGGTTATGCATTGACTTGTAATTTACTACTGGTGGATGACCACTCGCTGATCAGGGCTGGCGTGCGCGCCCTGGTAATGGACCTGCCCGGCTACGCCGTCATCGGTGAGGCCAATGACGGCTCGCAGTTGCTCGAAATGGTCGGGCATCTGTCCCCGGATATTGTCCTGCTGGATATTTCGATGCGCCAGACCGGCGGCCTCGAAGCCTTGCAACAGCTCAAGCGGGTGCGCCCGCAGAGCAAGGTCCTGATCCTGTCGATGCACACCGACCCGGCCCTCATCATGCAGGCCCTGGAGTCCGGCGCCCACGGCTACCTGCTCAAGGACACCACGGCGACCGAACTCGAGCACGCGCTGGACGCCTTGCGCAATAACGAGCGCTATCTGAGCCCGGCCATTGCCCACACGGTGATCACTCAGGCCCTGACCCGAAATCAGAAGCACCAGCCCGAACCTGCCGACTCGCACAACCTGACGGCACGCCAGCTGGAAATCCTGCGGTTGATCGTTCGCGGCAAGTCCACCCGAGAGATCGCCAACGGCCTGGGGTTGAGCGTCAAGACCGTCGAAACCCACCGTTCGCAGATCATGAAGCGTTTGCAGATCTACGATGTGGCCGGTCTGGTGCTGTTCGCCGTGCGTGAACAAATCATCAGCCTTGATGACTAGGCACTTCACTGGCCCGTAGCAACGGCGAATCTTCAGGCAAATGCACGAGCAACGCCGCCGGGCGGACCGAGAAACGCAGGTTGTCCCCTTCCAGCGGTTCACCATCCAGGTTGATGTACAACCCTTCCGAGACCTTGATCTCGATCCAGGGCAAGCGCACCCGGACAAACATGCTGTCGATGCCGAAACCTTCGGTCAGCAGGTTTTTCAATGTACCGACCACCTCCTGCGGTGCCGGCAGGATACTGATGTCGAGCAAACCATCATCGACCAGGGCCTGTGGGCACAATTCCCGCCCACCACCGGCCTGTCGGCCGTTGCCGATACCCAGCGCCAGCAGATCGCCGCTCCAGTGGAAATCCGGACCCTGCAATTCACCGTAGGCGGTATGCAGCTCATTGAAACGTGACAGGCCGGTGAACAGGTACGCCGCACCGCCGAGGATTTTTTTCAACTCCTCCGGGGTGTTCGCCGTGACATGACTGCCAAACCCACCGGTCGCCATGTTCAGGAATATCTGCCCGTCGACCTCCCCCAGATCAATGGCGGTCGGCGCGGCATCCAGCAACGCCAACGCCTGATCAGGCTGCAGGGGCACGCCCGCCGCACGCGCAAAATCGTTGGCGGTTCCCAGCGGCATCAGTACCAGGCTGGCCTTTTTCGAGTGCTCCGCCATTGCCTCGGCGATATCCCGCAAGGTGCCATCACCGCCACCGGCAATGATCTGTCGATAACCGGCCGCCAACGCTTCGCCCACCAGTCTCTGCGCATCGCCGGCTTCCCAGGTCAATCGAACAGCCAGCTCCCAGCCTTGCTCACGCCGGCTTTCGACGGCGGCGCGAACCGCCTCGTTGAGTGCCTGTTTGCCATGCAGTATCAACAGTGCCTTGCGATCGCTCATTGCTTCACTCCCCGGTTTGGATGGCATCTGGGAGATGTTGACCGCGCAGGCGCCGTTAAAGGTCGCCGGAAAACCAATTATTTCCAGTCAGGCAACTTGACTCCCCAAGGCAGGATTTTTCTTACAAAACATGAGGAATCTGCTCAATTGACCGGAAATCCGAATTGGTAGACCTTGGGGCTTGCGCAGGACACCACTGGGACGTGCCATGCAAGGCCAAAACCCTGGATACCGGCCAGCACAAAAGCCACGGGAGAAAATGATATGGAACCTCGCGTCACCGAGCTGGAAACACACCTCAAGCACATACGCAGGGACCTGGACGACATCCGCGGTGACGTCAAATCCATCAAGCACAGGCTCGCCTACTCCGCCTGCGGAACGGTCGTGATCCTCGGTCTCCTTGGCTGGATCGCCAATAGCCGTTTCGAGCAGGTCATTTCATTGTTCCTGGCACATTGAATGGCCATCAAGTAAAAACCCGGTTCAATCAACCGGGTTTTTGCTTGGCCAATCCGCTGAAGCGGTCAGCCCAGGACTTCGCTCAACGGAATGAAGAAAACGCTTTCGCCCTGAACCAGCGTGCGACCTTCCAGGACTTCTACCAACCCATCAGCCCAAGCAGCGCTGCGCAGTACGCCGGAACTCTGGTTTTTGTAGATCATCGCCTTGCCGTTCTCCAGCCGTCCACGCAAATACTCCCGTCGATTGCCAGGTTGGGGCCAGTCGAACCCTGCCGGCACCCGCACCTTCAGCGGCTCGACGTCCTTTACACCCTGACGACGCAGGAGATAGGGCCTGGTCAACAAGGCAAAGGTCACGAGGGTCGATGCCGGATTGCCCGGCAAGCCGATCACGGGTACACCGCGGAAATGCCCGAACGTCAGTGGTTTACCGGGCTTGATGGCGAGCTTCCACAGCGTCAGTTCGCCCTCTTCGCGCAAGGCGACACCCAGAAAATCGGCTTCTCCCACCGATACGCCACCGGTCGAGAGGATCAGGTCGACATCTTTCAACTCACCCAATCGGGAACGAGTGGTTTGCAGATCGTCCGGAAGAATGCCCGCGTCGACGACCTCACAGCCCAAACGCTGCAACCAGCTACACAACAACACCCGGTTGCTGTTGTAGATTTGTCCCGGCCCCAGCGCCTGGCCCGGCTCAATCAATTCGTCGCCGGTCGACAGCACCGCCACACGTACCTTGCGAACCACCTCCAGCTCGGCGCAGCCCAATGAGGCAGCCAATCCTTGCTCGATCGGCCCCAGCCGCGTGCCTGCGGGCAGAATCAACTCGCCGACGGTTGTTTCCTGGCCTTGCGGGCGGATGTTCTGGCCCTGGCTCAAGGCTTGCGTGAAACGCACTCGCCCATCCGCCTGGACCTCGGCGTTTTCCTGCATTTCGACGCTATTGGCTCCGGCGGGTACAGGCGCGCCGGTAAAAATGCGCGCACAGGTTCCAGGTTGCAACGGATCGGGGGCCTGGCCGGCAAACACCTTCTGGCTGACCACCAACGGCTCTCCCGTCCAGTCAGCCAGGCGCAAGGCATACCCGTCCATGGCACTGTTGGGCCAGGGCGGCAGATCAAGGGTCGACAGCAGATCTTCAGCCAGTACACGCCCCTGCACCTGCGCCAACGGCAAGCGTTCACGCTCGACAATCTGCGTGGCCTCGGCCATTTCCAGCAAGCGTGCCAACGCCTCCTCGACGGGCATCAGGCTGCCGGTCTTGCCCGGCTTACCCACGGGATTCACAAGGCGCGGCCTGTTTCAGGTGAGGCACGAAATTGCACGGGCGATGCCGCGAATCCAGCTGTTCGGCCAGAATGCCGTCCCAACCTGTGCGCACGGCATTGGTCGAACCCGGCAAGCAGCAAACCAGCGTGCCATTGGCCAGACCGGCCAACGTCCGGGACTGAACGGTCGAGGTGCCGATATCGGCAACCGAGATCTGGCGGAACAGCTCACCGAATCCATCGACCTGCTTGTCCAGCAGGCAGCTGACGGCTTCCGGTGTGCTGTCACGCCCGGTAAAGCCGGTTCCGCCGGTGATCAGCACCACCTGCACGACATCGTCGGCAATCCAGTTGGCGACTTGCGCACGAATTTTGTAGAGGTCATCTTTGAGCAACACCCGGGCTGCCAGGTAATGACCGGCGGCGCTCAGGCGGTCGACAAAGAGCTGGCCCGAAGTGTCGGTTTCCAGTGTGCGGGTATCGCTGACAGTCAGCACTGCAATGTTCAGCGGTGCGAAAGGTACATCAGCCTTGGCTTTCATAGGCTCGTCCAGTTGTAGGAGAAACAGCCCGGTGTTATATCACAGCGCTCCGTTTTTTCGCCGCTCCCATGGAGACCTGCCATGACCATGAATTCACAATTACCACCCTGCTCCATTCTGCTCCTGGCGGGCGGTCGCGGCCAACGCATGGGGGGGCGGGACAAAGGGTTGCTGGACTGGCGCGGCGAACCGCTGATTGCTCACTTGCATCGCAAGACCCGCCCGCTGACCGATGACCTGATCATCTCCTGCAACCGCAACCTTGAGAAGTATGCGCCCTACGCCGACCAGTTGGTCCACGACGATGAAGGTGACTTCCCCGGCCCCCTGGCGGGAATTCGGGCGGGCCTGGAAGCTGCTCGCCATACTCATATGCTGGTCCTGCCCTGTGACGTTCCGGGCATCGATGCGGCGCTGATCGGCACCATGCGCGAGACCGCCAACCTGAATCCGGACAAGCCGCTGATGGTGCGGCACGATGACCACTGGGAGCCGTTGTTGTGTGTAATTCCAGTGCTGCACCGGGCAGCCTTTGAAAAGGCCTGGAAAGAGGGTGAGCGCAGCCCTGGCCGGCTGATGCGCAAGCTCGGCGCGACCGCGCTGCAATGCCCTGACAAGGACCCTCGGCTGGCCAACCTCAATACGCCGGAACTATTAAGCGGTCATGTAAGCGGTCATGACACTGTGTCAGACTGACATTGATCAGGAACTTGCGCGGACGGTTCACGTCTCAAGTTCACTAACCAAAGAATTCTTATTCGGAGACACACTCATGATGCAACGGACCCTCGCCACTTTCATGCTCGCACTGGGCCTCGCCACCCTCGCCGGTTGCGCGTCGCCTACGGTGATCACCTTGAATGACGGTCGCGAAATCCAGGCCGTCGACACGCCAGAGTTCGACAAGGATTCCGGCTTCTACGAATTCGAACAGCTCGATGGCAAACAGACCCGCATCAACAAAGATCAGGTGCGTACCGTCAAGGAGCTGTAATCGGGTGCCGCCGGATACAGAAAAGCCCGCTTGATGCGGGCTTTTTCATGCCTGAAAAACAGCACTTCAGGGGCGCCGTTCAGGATCACCATTGCAGGGTGATTTCACTCTCGAACTCACGCGCCTGGCCCGTGACCGGGTCGATGAACCTCAACCCCTGAGCCAGCAGTTTCAAAGGATTGGCGTAGTCATCCTGCGCATCCTTGAGCACCTCGGGGTAAAACGGGTCGTTGCAGATAGCGGCGCCCAACGCCGCCATGTGTACCCGCAGCTGATGTTTCTTGCCTGTCACCGGGTAAAGAGCATACCGCCAGAGTTTCTCCTGCTTCTCCCTGACTTCGATCGCCGTCTCGGTGTTGCAGGCCCCAGGCCCTTCCTGCATGCGGAAGAACGGCTCGCCATCGACCAGCCGGCTTTTATGAACCCGCGGGAAAGCAAGTTCAGGCAACGCCGCTGCGATGGCCTCGTAGCGCTTTTCGATCTGCCGGGTTGGAAACAACGACTGATAAGCCGAACGACTCTGCGGATTGGCGGAAAACAGTACCAGCCCTGCGGTATGCCGGTCGATGCGATGCAATGGCACCAGATGCGGATTGTCCAGGCGACGGATCAAGCGCCTGAGCAGCGTCTGTTCGACGTATTCGCCAGCCGGCGTCACCGGCAGAAAGTGCGGTTTGTCGGCCACCACCAGATGCTCGTCCGCGTACAGAATCGACTCGATCACCGGGATCGGCTTTTCATCCGGCACTTCGCGAAAATAATGTATCCGCAAACCTTCCCTGTAGGCCAGATCGAGGGCTATCGGCATGCCCTGCCCATCGAGGACCCGGCCACGGGCGATTCTGTCCAGCCATTGTTCACGACCGATGGCACTGAAATGCTCGCACAGGCAATCGACAACGGTCTGCCACGGGCCAGGTGGCAAGTACAGCGTACTGGCCTGACTGTGTGCCGCGGAAAAAGAAGAAGTGGACATACGAAAGCTCTAACCTCAGTGCAGGGCGGCATTATCCAACAGCACGGGGATTGAACCTAGGGGGCGCTCCCAATTAGTTTTCCCGGCGTGAAAACCAATTGAGAACGCCCGCTGAGATCCTCAAGCCGGGATCTGCGTGCGCGCCGCCGCTTCGGTGTATTCCTTGAGCCAGCGCAATACATCGACCGCCTCCCAGCGAGCGGGGTCATAGAGGGCGTACAACAACCCCTGATAACCCACGACATCGAGTTGCCGGTGATACCCCGCGCGTTGAAACAAGGCTTCGATTTCTGCGAAACAGGTATTGAAATGCGTTTTGTTGAAGGGTGTCTTGCCCTCGGTCACCAGTCCATCCAGACGCAACTCAAGAACGGCTTCACTCACGACGTCTGCAGACATCCGGTTCACGCTGTTCTTCAACTGTTCGACATTGACCACGATTCATCCCTCTCACGCCCGGGCTTGTCTACTCGCTGCCGAAAATCAGCAGCGGCAATGCAGGCACCACGAATAACTGTATACGCATACAGTATCCGATCAGTACCGGATAAGCCAAGGGGATCAATCGTAAAGTTCGACAGGCGGGAAGTAACATCGGCGCAAAAGCCACTTAACGCAAGAACGCCACCACCTCATCGGCACTGAACGGCCAGCCCAGTTCAGCGCCGGTGTCGACCCGCCGCAACACCGGAATACGCAGGCTGTAGGCGGCGAACCAGGTTTCATCGTCGGCGATATCCACCAGTTCCACCAGCAGACCGCGCTCGACAAACTCCATCAACATGGCTTCGGCTACTTCACAGAGATGGCATCCAAGGGTGCCGAACAGCTGACATTCGGGAAGCATGAGCGCTCAACCAGAAAATGAAGTGACCATTCTAGGCCTGCTCCGAAAAACCGTCGAGCCATTGAGTCTCCTGCCTGATGCCACCGACGATGGTGAGACCTGTGTCAGTCCTGGCTCACGGCGCCGATCTTGTGGATCGACAGGTCCGCGCCGTAATACTCCTGCTCCTGACTCAGGCGCAATCCATGCAGAGCCTTGATCACGCCATACACGGCAAACCCGCCGGCCAGTGCCACGGTGACGCCCAGTGCCGTGCCGATCAACTGGCTGATCAGGCTGACCCCACCCAGCCCGCCCAAAGCGCTCTGGCCGAAAATGCCGCAGGCAATACCGCCCCACACGCCGCACAAGCCGTGCAGCGGCCAGACACCCAATACATCGTCGATTCGCCATTTGACCTGAGCGGCGGTAAAGCACCAGACAAACAACGCCCCCGCGACGGCGCCGGTCACCAGCGCCCCCACAGGATGCATCAGGTCGGAACCGGCGCAGATCGCCACCAGTCCAGCCAACGGTCCGTTGTGCAGAAAGCCGGGGTCGTTGCGCCCGACGATCAACGCTGCCACCGTACCGCCCACCATGGCCATCAATGAGTTCACCGCCACCAGTCCACTGACACCTTGCAGGGTTTGCGCGCTCATGACGTTGAAGCCGAACCAGCCAACAATCAGGATCCACGAGCCCAACGCCAGAAACGGGATGCTCGAAGGCGCGAACGCAACCAGTCGACCTTCGCGATAGCGGCCATTACGCGGCCCGAGCAACAGCACCGCCGCCAGTGCCAGCCAACCGCCCATGGCATGCACCACCACCGAACCTGCGAAATCATGGAAACCGGCGCCAAAGCGCTCCAGCAGCCAGGCTTGCAAACCCAGGTTGCCATTCCAGACCATGCCTTCGAAGAACGGATAGATGAACGCGACAATCAACGCGGTTGCACACAGCTGCGGGACAAACCGGGCGCGCTCGGCGATTCCTCCGGAAATGATCGCGGGAATCGCCGCGGCAAAGGTCAGCAGGAAGAAAAACTTCACCAGCCCATAACCATGGTCGGCATTGAGCACGGCCGCCGGTTGCATGAACGTCACGCCATAAGAAATCCAATAGCCTATAAAGAAGTAGGCCAGTGTCGATACGGCGAAGTCGCTGAGGATTTTCGACAAGGCATTGACCTGGTTTTTCTGTCGCACGGTTCCGACTTCGAGAAAGGCAAAACCGGCGTGCATGGCCAGAACCATGACCGCACCGATCAGAATGAACAGCGTATTGGAGCTATGGACCAGGGTGTCCACGGCGCTTTGCAGATTTTCCATGGGATGGGCAGACCTTATGGCAGAAAAAAGCACCAAAGCAGTTCGCGATGACTACCCATGCACCAAGTTGCAGCTTCGAAGCATCAGAGGACTGATCTCGTTGAACCGCCTTGGTGCACGGACACCGTCCGGGAAAAACGTGACCCGGACGTTTGCGCGAGTTTTTGATTGTTGGTCCTACGGTTTTACTGAAATCATGCCCGGCTATAGCGCAATGGTGCGGACCGGCGCACCACGACACAGCAAAAGTTGTACCAGTCATTTGTACTGAACCTTCGCCGAAGGCTCATACTCGAACGCATCAGAAAGCCACTTATGGAGATCCACCATGGCCCGCATCCAGGCAAAGACTGCTCAAGAAATCCTGATGAACGACTTTCAGACACTGGTCAGTGACACCGAACGGTTGCTGGAGCACACCGCGACCCTGGCCGGCGACCAGGCCGACGAGTTGCGCGAGCAGATTCACGACAGTCTCTTGCGTGCCCGTGAAACCCTGAAGTTGACCGAAGACTCCCTGCGCGAACGCGGCAAGGCGGCTGTCACCGCCACCGAAGACTATGTCCAGGCCAACCCTTGGCAATCGGTCGGGATCGCGGCCGGCGTAGGCTTCCTGATCGGCCTGCTGGCCAGCCGGCGCTGATATGTCGATCGGTGAATCCGACCCGTCTGCGACGGGAACAAGCTCCTCATCGCGGCGCCTGGGTGCTGCCTTCCTGGGGTTGCTGCACAGCCATGTCGAACTGTTCGGCATCGAGTTGCAGGAACAGAAAGCCCGCACCGTCAGCCTGTTGCTGTTTGCCGGTCTGGCGCTGGTGTTTGCGTTGCTGCTGTTGGTAGGGCTGTCGACGCTGGTGCTGATCGTGTTCTGGGACACCTATCGCCTGACCGCCATCATCGGGCTCTGCGTGTTCTACAGCCTCGCCGCCATATTCTGCGCCATGCGTTTGAGGGCAGCGATTTTCGATGAGTCCTCGCCCTTCCACGGTACGCTAGAAGAGCTGGCCAACGATCGGGAGCGCCTGCTGCCATGAACCTGCCTGAATTGCCACACAACAGCTCACGCACGGAAATGCGCAAGGCCCTGATTCGCCTGCGCATGGAAATGCACCGCCAGGAAATCCGCCACGAATCCGCGCAGCTGCTGCAACCGTTGAAACGCGTGCGCGGGATGACGCAGAACCTGCAGGACGGTTTCGGCATCAAACACGCGCCACTCTGGGGCGTGGCCGCCGTCACCTTGCTGGGCTTTCTGACCGGCAAGGGCGCAAAGAACGGTGGCGGCCTCAGCAGCCTGACCCGGCTGATCCGTCTCGGCACCACACTGGGGCCGCTGATCAAACTGATCATGCAGGGCTCTTCGCGCAAAGACTGATCAGTTTCCTTCTGGCTACGCTCTGCAGTGTCGACGGGATGCCCCCTCTCTATCGAGGGGGGCGCGATCCTGTGCGCCAGTCCGGTCAATTGCCCCCTGCGAAAAAAGTTCTTGCAAGGTGACCTCGATATCGACGCCGCCGGGTTGTAGTTCCGCTTGCAGGTCATGACGCGAAACGGGAAGCTAGACCATCAGTCACCTGACGGAGAGTCCCGCCTTGGATTGGCACACCCTGCTTACCCGCGAACGCCTCGGAAAGCCTCTGCACAGCCCAGAAGAACTCGGCCGCAGCCCTTTTCACAAAGACCACGACCGCATTATTTTCTCGGGGGCTTTCCGCCGCCTCGGGCGCAAGACCCAGGTCCATCCGGTGTCCAGCAATGATCACATTCATACGCGCCTGACCCACTCGCTGGAAGTCAGTTGCGTGGGGCGCTCGCTGGGCATGCGGGTCGGCGAAACCATCCGCAATGCCCTGCCCGACTGGTGCGAACCCAGCGACCTGGGAATGGTGGTGCAATCGGCCTGCCTGGCACACGACATCGGCAACCCGCCTTTCGGCCATTCCGGTGAAGATGCGATCCGTCACTGGTTCCAGCAAGCCGCCGGCCGTGGTTGGCTGGATGCGATGAGTGAAGCAGAGCGCAATGACTTCCTGAATTTCGAAGGCAACGCCCAGGGCTTTCGGGTCCTCACTCAACTGGAGTATCACCAGTTCGACGGCGGCACCCGACTGACCTATGCAACCCTGGGCACCTACCTGAAGTATCCATGGACGGCCAGGCACGCCGATTCGCTGGGCTACAAGAAACACAAGTTCGGCTGTTATCAGAGCGAGCTGCCACTGTTGGAGCAGATCGCCCATAAACTCGGCCTGCCGCAACTTGAAGAGCAACGCTGGGCGCGGCATCCGCTGGTGTACCTGATGGAGGCCGCCGACGACATCTGCTATGCGCTGATCGACCTGGAAGACGGCCTGGAAATGGAGTTGCTGGAATATGCCGAAGTCGAGTCCCTGCTGCTGGACCTGGTGGGCGACGACCTGCCGGAAACCTACCGCCAGCTCGGTCCCGGCGATTCGCGCCGACGCAAACTGGCGATCCTGCGCGGCAAGGCCATCGAACACCTGACCAATGCCGCGGCCCGCGCTTTCGTCGAGCAACAGCACGCGCTGCTGGCCGGCACATTGCCCGGCGACCTGGTGGAGCACATGCACGGGCCCGCCAAGCGTTGCGTGCTGAACGCCAAGGACATGGCCCGCAAGAAAATCTTCCAGGACAAGCGCAAGACCCTGCACGAGATCGGCGCCTACACCACGCTGGAAATCCTCCTCAACGCCTTTTGCGGCGCAGCACTGGAGCAGCACAACGGTCGGACCCCGTCATTCAAAAGCCGCCGAATCCTTGATCTGCTGGGTAACAATGCACCCGATCCTCACGGCCCGTTACACACGTCGTTTTTGCGCATGATTGATTTCATCGCCGGCATGACCGACAGCTATGCCAGTGACATGGCCCTGGAAATGACGGGCCGTGCCAGCCACTGAGGTGCTTCGTTTGATCAGCCATTACGGCCTTCGTTTTGGCTGATCCCCCTTTAACCTCCAACAGCACTCAAGTCTCGTCGAATCGCCCTACAACACATGGCGAGCGAACTGATCGCCTGTCCGACCCTCTCGCGAAACAATCGCCCTCCCTCTGTTCGACAGATGAAGTGTGCAGCATGGCCGAAGACGATCTACGCATCCTCGTGGTGGAGGACCACCCCTTCCAACTGATAGCCACTCAATGCCTGCTGGAGAGTTATGGCTTCGCCCGACTGACTACTGCCGACAGCGCCAGAAGCGCCATGCAGCAGATGCTCGGGGTCGAACAGCCATTCGACATCCTTTTATGCGATCAATGCCTGCCCGATCTGACAGGACTCGATCTGGTCCGGTTCGCCAGTCACCGAGGGCTGATCAGGCAGGCGATCATACTGAGCAGCCTGACGACGTCTGAACTGGATGAACTTGTAAAAACGGCCAACGAATACGGGCTGCCATTATTGGGTTACTTGATAAAACCATTGAAACAATCTGAATTTAGAGACCTGTTGAGCCTGGCACCAACATAGACAAAAAGCACATATAAGAACCGACAAATGCACAACGTAAAACCTACAAACAACTTCCTTAAAAAGTGCAAAAAACTGCCAGACTTCCCCGGACTTCCTAACAAGAAACCTAGTTAATACGTAGTCCCATTCCTCTTAATTTGTAGGATTTCTCCTATATTGCTGCTACAGCCCGGTCCGTTCATGCGTCCCTTCAAGTAACTGAGCTAAGGTGCGCGCTTTATTTGAGCTCGCATGGGACTTGATTATGAACTCCGTTTTTATTGTCGACGATCACCCGGTTATCCGCCTTGCCGTTCGAATGTTGCTGGAACACGAAGGTTACAAAGTCGTCGGCGAAACTGACAATGGGGTCGACGCCATGCAAATGGTTCGCGAATGCATGCCGGACCTGGTCATTCTCGATATCAGTATTCCAAAACTGGATGGCCTGGAAGTGCTGTCCCGGTTCAACGCAATGAGTAATCCTCCTAAAACACTGGTACTGACCGCACAATGCCCGACACTCTTCGGTATACGTTGCATGCAATCCGGAGCCTCGGGTTATGTCTGCAAACAAGAGGACATCAGCGAACTGGTGAGTTCCATAAAAGCGGTATTTTCAGGTTACAACTATTTCCCGAGTGAAGCATTGAACCCCATCCACGGAGATGAAACACGCTGCATCGAATTGGAACTGTTCAAGTCCGTAAACGACCGGGAACTGATGGTCCTGCAACTTTTTGCCCAAGGTCGCACAAACAAGGAAATCGCCAAGGGCATGTTTCTGAGCAACAAGACCGTGAGTACCTACAAAAAGCGCCTCATGCAGAAACTCAAAGCCAAATCCCTGGTTGAACTGATCGAGATGGCAAAACGTAACGCACTCGTGTGAGAACCTGGATGCCCAGCCGTTTGAAGGTCTATCTGATTCAAGTGACCGCAGGTCTATGCGTGAGCACCTCGTTGTTCGGAGCACCGGGCAATGAACTCTACACGCTGCTCAGTCGCTCGAAGGTCGGCGCGCTGGAGATTCGACTGGATGAATCCCAGCAACAATGGATAAAAAGCAAAAATCAACTGACGCTCGGCACGTCGGCTCCGGACTACCCCCCTTTCGACCTGACCACCAGTGGGCAGGACTATGAAGGTTTTACCGCCGATTACGCTGGCCTTCTGGAAAAAGCCACCGGTTTGCCCGTCAAGGTTCAGCGTTTCGAATCCCGAGGGGCTGCGATCGCTGCGCTGCAGAACGGCAATGTCGATCTGCTTGGCACTGCCAATGGATTCGAGGCTGGCATTGCCGGGATTGCGCTGTCCATACCCTATGCCGTCGATCAACCCGTATTGGTGACCCGCGAAGGGGAACCCCGATCTCTCACCGATGGCCTGGCCGGATTGCGCCTGAGCATGGTGTATCACTATTTGCCGCTGGCGGAAGTCAAGGCGTTGTACCCAAAGGCGATCATCACGTCCTATCCGTCCTACCAGAATGCGATCAATGCCGTTGCCTTCGATCAGGCGGATGTGTTTCTCGGTGACACGATTTCAACTCACTACATGATCAACAAGGGGTACCTGAACAACATCCGGATGGCCAACTTCGGCAAACATGAAGCCCATGGTTTCAGCTTTGCCGTCAACAGGAACACCCCCGAGCTGCTCGGCATCATCAACACGATGATCAAGGCCATCCCCTCCAGTGAGCGAGAAAACATCGCCAAACGCTGGAGTGCCGGCAGCGACATTCTGCTGACCGATCAAAAGCTGCAACTCACTGACCGGGAAGAACGCTGGCTGGCACATCACCCGATAGTGCGGGTCGTCGTCAACGAAGCCTTTGCGCCACTGACGTTTTTCGATAGCAATGGCAACTTTCGCGGGGTCAGCGCGGATTTGCTTGAGCTGATCAGGCTGCGCACCGGCTTGCGCTTTGACATCCAGCGCAGTCGAAACGATGACGAGATGATCAAACAGATCAAAAACAATCAGGCCGATGTGATCGCCGCGTTGCTCCCCAGCGCCAAACGTCAGTCCCAGCTGAACTTTACCCGCCCATTTCTGGAAAATTCCTACGTCCTGCTGACCCGTAAAGCCGCCGACAGCCCAACCAACCTCGAGCAGTTACAGGACAAGCGCCTGGCCATTGCCCGCGGCAATCCACTCAAGGATTACCTGCGCAGAGAGTTTCCCCGGATCAAGCTGATCGAAACCCCGGACACTTTCAGCGCCGTAGAGATGCTCGCCGAAGGTCAGGCCGAAGGCGTGGTGAACTCACTGGTCATTGCCAACTACTTCATTTCGTCGCGGTTGTTCGAACACACCTTGCAAATCAGCACCACCATCGGCACCGAGCAGGCAGCGTTCTCGCTGGCCACTGCACGGGACGCCAAGGAACTGAACGCCATTCTGAACAAGGCGCTGCTGAGCATCTCGCCGGAGGAGCTGGGCATCATCAACAGTCGCTGGCGCGGCTATTCGGCGTCCTCGCAAAGCACCTGGCGCAACTATCAAAGATTGTTCTACCAGATCGCCATCGGTGCCGGAGCGCTATTGCTGATTTCCATAGCGTGGAACGACTACATGCGACGCCAGATCAAGCAGCGCAAAGCCGCCGAGCGTGCATTGAACGATCAGTTCGAATTCATGCGATCGCTGGTCAATGGCACGCCCCATCCGATCTACGTACGTGATCGCCAGGGGTTGCTGCAAAGTTGCAACGACAGTTACCTGCAAGCGTTCTGCGCCAGGCGCGAAGATGTCATCGGCAAAAGCGTCATGCAGGGGGCGATGAGCAATGTGTTCGAGGCCCGGGAGTACCAGGCTGACTACCAGCGCGTGGTGGCCGAGGGCAGACCGTTGATCGTCGATCGCGAACTGCACATTGGTGGCCGGCGGCTGACGATCTATCACTGGATTCTCCCCTACCGAGATTCCAGCGCGAAAGTGCAAGGCATTATCGGTGGCTGGATCGACATCAGCGAACGCCGGCAACTGCTCGATGATCTGCGTTGCGCGAAAGAACACGCCGATAACGCCAACCGGGCCAAAAGCACGTTTCTGGCCACGATGAGCCATGAGATCCGCACGCCGATGAATGCAATCATCGGCATGCTTGAACTGACACTCAAGCGTCTTGATCATCGGCACCCGGAGCGTCCGGCCATCGATGTCGCGTACAACTCGGCGAAAGGGTTGCTGGAACTGATTGGCGACATCCTCGACATTGCCAGAATCGAATCCGGGCGCTTGAGCCTTAGCCCGGAGCGCGTTAATCCGGCTGAACTCGTGGCCTCGGTCGTACGGATTTTCGATGGCCTTGCCCGACAGAAGGAACTCGAACTGAAGCTGGAATTTTCTTCGCCCAACCCGACCTTCGATGTGTTGCTGGACCCTTTGCGCTTCAAGCAAGTGCTGTCCAACCTGATCAGCAATTCCATCAAGTTTACCGAGCAAGGCCAGGTCCGGGTCATTGTCGACCTGCAGCCAGCAATGCAGCCTGATCGTGTGCAAATGCGGGTACAGGTTCACGACAGTGGCATCGGGATCAGCGAACAGGATCAATACCGGTTGTTCGAACCCTTCGCCCAGGCCGACAACGCCATTCAATCGGCCAGGGGGGGCGCAGGGCTGGGGCTGGTCATCAGCCGCAATCTCTGCGAGATGATGGGCGGCAGTCTGCAATTGCGCAGCGAGCCGGGTGTCGGCACTCAAGTGGAGGTATTGCTGCACCTGGAAACGTTGCCGCTGCAGCAATTTGCCCAGGTGGCCGAAACGCAAATTGTCGTCGCCACAACCCCATTGAATGTTCTGGTCGTCGACGATCATTCGGCCAATCGTTTGCTCACCTGCCAGCAATTGGAGTTTCTAGGCCATCGATTTACCGTCGCGGCCGATGGCCAGGAGGGATTGGAGGCATGGAAAGACCAACCGTTTGATCTGGTGATCGCCGATTGCAACATGCCGGTCATGAACGGTTACGAGCTGGCCCGTGCCATTCGCCAGCATGAAAGCCAAAACCATCGCCCTCCCTGCACCGTGCTCGGCTTTACCGCCAACGCGCAACCGGAAGAAATACAGCGCTGCAAACAGGCCGGAATGGATGACTGCCTGTTCAAACCCCTTAGCCTTGGAGCCTTGAGCCAGTGGATGGAAAACATTGAACCCACCCATATTGCCCCGGCGTTCAGCCTGCACGGGTTGAAACTGCTGACCGGGGGCAACCCCATGTTGAACCGCAGATTGCTCAACGAGTTGGTCAACAGCAACCGCCAGGATCTGCAAACGCTGCTGTCGCTATCCAGCTCCGGGGATCCGCAGGCGCTGCAGGACATTGCCCACAAAATAAAAGGCGCAGCCCGGATAGTGCAAGCCTCCCCCCTGATCGACCACTGCGAGGCGCTTGAAGTCGCCTGCCATGAGGATTTCGATCGCGAAAAAGTGGCCAGATGCTGCCAATCCATGGAGCGCACCATACTTGAGCTGGAGGACGCGTTACTACGTCAGATCAAGCATTACGACGAAGGAAAAATGGCAGAGCCTTAACTATGCTTGGACCCTCAGCAGGGTGTTGACTCTCATGGAGAAACCCGCAATGCCTGACCCACTGCGCAAGGATCCACGCCGGTTTCCACTGCATGTCCATATCAGTGTGATGTTCACCTTTCTGTTGTTGCTCACCGGAGTGCTGCTGGGTCTTTTCAACTACCGGCAAACGACCCAGATCATACTGTCCAGCAGTGAAAAACTCTTCAACCGTATCGAGCAGGATGTCCGGCTGGACCTGCACGCCACCTATCAACCCATTCGCCACCTGTTGAGCCTGCTGGCACTCA
Source organism: Pseudomonas sp. PDM32 (assembly GCF_019219225.1). Classification (NCBI taxonomy): domain Bacteria; kingdom Pseudomonadati; phylum Pseudomonadota; class Gammaproteobacteria; order Pseudomonadales; family Pseudomonadaceae; genus Pseudomonas; species Pseudomonas sp. PDM32. The sequence continues at coordinate 344,018 of NZ_JAHUWE010000006.1, read as the reverse complement.
ATCCGGCGGGCCAGTCCGCTGATCTGGAACACCGCCTGGCACTGCTCGAACCGTTCAGCCAGTCACTCGAGGACAACCCCAATCTGGCGTCGCTGTACCTGGGCTACGACAACGGCGACTTTTTCATGGTCCGCCCGCTGCATACCCCAGAGGTCAAAGCCCTGGTCAAGGCTCCGAAAATGGCGGCTTTCCAGGTCTGGAGCATTGAGCACGACAGCAGCGGCCAGGCTCGTTCCCAGTCTTTGTTTTTCGACCGTAACCTGGCCCTCGTCAGTCGCCAGGACAACCTGAACGACACCTACGACCCTCGCAGCCGTGCCTGGTTTACCAGCGCCCGTAGCGACAATGAACAGATTACGACCGAACCCTACATCTTTTTTTCCACCCATGACATTGGCACGACGCTGGCACGACGCAGTGGCGACAAGGCAATCCTGGCCGCCGACCTGACCCTGGCCGAACTCAGCGCGACCCTGGCCAAGCACGTCGTGACCCCTCATACCGAAATCGTGCTGTTCGATGCCGAAGGCAATGCCATTGCCTACCCCGACAGCCGCAGACTGATCATCGATGATCAGACATCCCGGCTGATCAAGGCCGCGGACCTGAGCCCCAGTCTGGGTGCGTTGCTCAACAACTCCTCTGAAGGCAATCGCCTGGATGCCAACGGCCGGCAGTGGATCGTGGCCCGCAGCAGCATGCAGGAAGGCGGCCCCCAAGGCCTGCAACTGGCGCTGCTGGTTCCGGAAGACGAGCTGCTCGTCGATGCTTACCGGATGCGCTGGCAAGGTGCGCTCATTACCCTGGCAACGCTTCTGTTATGCGTGCCGCTGGGTTGGCTGACCTCCAGAGTCCTGGTCAAACCCTTGCGCGCCCTGGTGCAGGAGGCCGATGCGATTCGCAGTTTCGATTTCAATTTTCCGCTTTCCCGTCGCTCGCCGGTGCTCGAAGTCGACCAACTGAGCGTGTCGATGGCACGGATGAAAGACACGCTGGCGAGCTTCTTCCAGATCACTGACAGCCTCAGCGCCGAAACCCGTTTCGCCCCCCTGCTGGAACGCGTGTTGTTTGAAACCGTGAAAATCGGTCAGGCCCAGGCCGGCCTGATCTATCTGCGCGAAGGTGATGGCGGGCACATGGAACCCCACGGACTGGTCATCAATGACGCCGCCGAAAACCTGCAATCCTTCGACATCCGCGGACATTCACTGGAAAACCCGCAAAGCCCCCCATGGTTGCAGCAGCTGGCAAACGTCGACAACGTCGTCAGTAACCTGGGGTTCGAGCAAGCGGGCGATCTGCAGAAAGTCTTGCTCGCGCTGGAAAGTCCCCGGGTCCATCTGATCGGAATCCGCCTGCATAATCGTCACAACGAAACCGTGGGCTTGCTGGTGTTGCTATTGGCCGACAGCGGCGAGCAAAGCGATCTGGAAAAACTGCGGCCGGACCGAATTGCGTTTCTCCAGGCGGTGTCCGGCGCGGCGGCCGTGTGCATTGAAAGCCAGCGTCTGCAAGCCCGACAAAAACAGCTGCTGGACGCCTTCATTCAACTGCTGGCCGGTGCCATCGACGCCAAAAGTCCCTATACCGGCGGCCATTGCCAGCGCGTGCCGGAACTGACCCTGATGCTTGCTCGCGCGGCGGCAGCCAGCCAGGACCCCGCCTTCAGCGCCTATCGGCCGACCGACGATGAATGGGAGGCACTGCACATCGCTGCCTGGTTGCACGATTGCGGCAAGATCACCACACCGGAATACGTCGTCGACAAAGCCACGAAGCTGGAAACCCTCACCGATCGCATCCACGAAATCCGCACCCGCTTCGAGGTACTCAAGCGCGATGCCTGGATCAGCTACTGGCAGGCCATTGCCCTGGGCGGTGACGAACAAACGCTGGCAGACCTGCGTGATGCCTGCCTGGCCGGACTGGATGATGATTTCGCCTTCATTGCCCGTTGCAATCTGGGGGGCGAAGCCATGGCCGACGCTGATCTGCACCGGCTGCGCAGCGTGGCTGAACGCACCTGGACCCGGACCCTGGATGACCGGCTGGGCGTGTCCTGGGAAGAGAACCGGCGTCAGGCCCGAACACCCGCCCCCACCCTGCCCGTCAGCGAACCCTTACTGGCGGACAAACCCGAGCACCTGTTCGAACGCAGCGAAAACGAAGTGATACCGCACAACAACCCCCTGGGTTTCAAACTCGACGTTCCGCCCCACAAATACAATCGGGGCGAGCTGTACAACCTGAGCATTGTCCGGGGCACCCTGACGAGCGAGGAGCGTTATGTCATCAATAACCACATCGTCCAGACGATTCTGATGCTCAACCATCTGCCGTTCCCCGGACACCTGCGCAGCGTTGCGGAAATAGCCGGCGGGCATCACGAAAAAATGGACGGCAGTGGTTATCCAAAACGCTTGAAGCGAGAAGACATGAGCCTGCCGGCGCGAATGATGGCGATTGCCGATATTTTCGAAGCGCTGACGGCCGCCGACCGCCCTTACAAAAAAGCCAAGACCTTGAGCGAGGCGCTGGGCATCATGGCGTTCATGTGCCGTGATGCCCACATCGACCCGGAACTGTTCGGGCTGTTCATCAGGGCACAGATCTATTTGCAGTACGCCAGGCGCTTCCTCGACCCTGCGCAGATTGATGCGGTGGACGCATCGGGTCTGCTGGTCAAGGCAGGCCTGGCGTCTTGATCAGCAGTCGGTCAGGCGCAGGAAAATCGCCGCCAGTTGCTCGATACCGGCCTGGTCCTGCGGGGTGAACCGCGCCAGTTTCGGGCTGTCGAGGTCGAGCACGCCGATCAATCGGCCGTCCTTGACCAACGGCACCACCAGTTCGCTGTTCGAGGCGCTGTCACAGGCAATGTGACCGGGGAATGCGTGCACATCTTCGACCAACTGGGTCTGCAAGGTAGCGGCTGCCGTTCCGCAGACGCCACGCCCGAACGGAATTCGCACGCAAGCGATCTGCCCCTGAAACGGGCCCAGCACCAGCTCCTCATTGCGGTTGAGGTAGAAACCGGCCCAGTTCAGGTCATCGAGCTGATTGAACAGAAACGCCGAGAACTGCGCGGCATTGGCGATGAAGTCCCGCTCGTCCGCCAGCAAGGACTCAAGCTGCGCGTGCAGCATGCCGTAGCCTTCGAGTCCCTGGCCGCTCTTTTGTAAATCGATCATGCCTTGTGCTCCAACAGTTTCAGCCCGACCCAGTAACGGGCAAATTGATAAGCGCAACGTCCATTGCGATTGCCTCTGCCGGTGGCCCAGCGTACCGCCAGGATGTCCAGTTCTTCGCTGCGCTGCCATGCAAGTCCGGCCTTGCCGGCCAACTGGCCGATCCAGTGCTCGACGACGTCGAGGAAGTGTTCCTGGGTAAACGGATAGAACGATAGCCAGAGGCCGAAGCGGTCCGACAGCGCGATCTTGTCTTCCACCGCCTCGCTCGGATGCAGCTCGCCGTCGACCCGCTTCCAGTTCTCGTTGTCACTTTCCTTTTCCGGCACCAGGTGGCGACGGTTCGACGTGGCGTACAGCAAGACGTTGTCCGGCGCCTGTTCCAGCGAGCCATCGAGTACGCTTTTGAGCACTCGGTAATCGCCCTCGCCCGACTCGAACGAGAGGTCATCGCAAAACAGCACGAAACGCTGGGGCAGTTTGCCGATCTGTTCTACCACGCGCGGCAGGTCTGCCAGGTGATCGCGTTCAATCTCGATCAGACGCAAACCGGCTTGAGCGTGCTCGGCCAACAAGGCGCGCACCAGCGACGACTTGCCGGTGCCGCGCGAGCCCCACAGCAAGGCGTGGTTGGCGGGCATGCCATCGAGGAACTGTTGGGTGTTGCGCCCAAGCTGCTCAACTTGCCGGTCGACGCCGATCAGGTCCGACAGGCGCATGTCGAGGCTGACCTGCAGCGGCATCAGATAACCGCCGCGAGACTCACGCTGCCAGCGCGCCGCCAGGCATTGCGTCCAGTCGATGGCTGGCCGGGGTGCCGGCAGCAACGGCTCGATACGGGCCAGAACGGCATCGGCGCGTTCAAGAAAAGCATTCAATCGGGAATCCACGACTTCTCCTCGGGCACGTTCACAGTAATGATGGTGATATAGCGACGAAACACAGCGTCACACAAGCGGCTGCCCCCGCGGTACAGGCCTCGCGAGAACATCAACAGGCAGGCATGATCGACTATGCTTGAGCAGCGAAAGGAAACGGAAGTGGTTCACCCCCCCATGGACATCAAATTCACCAACCGGCTGTCATTCAAGCAAGCCCGGCTTACCGTGCTGGTCGGTTTCATTCTGGGCACGCTGCTCAGCCTGCTGCAAATAGGCATCGATTATGCCAGTGAAGACGCCTCCATCAATCGTGAAATCCTTTCATTACTGGAAATCAGCCACAACCCGGCCTCGCGAATCGCCTACAACATCGACGCCGAACTTGCCAAGGAACTGACCCAGGGCCTGCTGCGCTCGCCGGCGATCATCGGCGCGAAACTGACCGACAACAACGGCACCGTGCTGGCCAACGCCAAGCGACCCGAGGTGCAAAACGGCTACCGCATGCTCAGTGACTTCCTGTTCGGTGCCAGCCGACAGTTCGAAGACCGGCTTTACCTGGATCATTTACCCAGCGAATCCCTGGGTACACTGCGGCTGAAGGTCGATACCTACGCCTTCGGCAACCGGTTCCTGCGCCGGGCCGAAGTGACCCTGATCAATGGCTTCGCCCGCAGCCTGCTGCTGTCCGGCATCCTGCTGGCGTTGTTCTATGTGATGCTGACCAAACCCCTGGTGCGGGTGATCCGTGAGCTCAGCGGTCGCGACCCGGGCAACACCGAACCGACGTCGCTGGAGTGTCCCGTCGGGCACGCCAACGATGAGATCGGTGTACTGGTCAAGGTTGCCAACCAGCAATTCAAAAACATCGCCACCGAAATCCGGCAGCGGCGCAACGCGGAAAACCGCCTGACCGAATATCTTGGCCAACTGGAAAACATCGTCTCGGCCCGCACCGCCGAACTCAAGGCAATCAACGCCCGGCTGAGTCAATCCAACGAGGAACTGGAAGCCGCGCGCAGTACCGCCCTCGACATGGCCGAAGCCCGCTCGGTGTTCCTGGCCAACATGAGCCATGAAATACGTACGCCCCTCAATGGCTTGCTCGGGATGATCGCGCTGTCCCTCGACGGACCGCTGAATGCCGAACAACAGCAACAGCTGTCGATTGCCCACGACTCGGGCAAGGTACTGGTGGAACTGCTCAACGATATCCTCGATTTGTCGAAGTTCGATGCCGGTCAACTCGAACTCGAACACATCCCCTTCGATCTCGGAGCGCTGATCGAGGACACCGCCAACCTGCTGTCGCAGAACGCCGCCCCCAGCGTCGAACTGACCTGCCTGATCGATCCGCATTTCCCGGCACTGGTGCTCGGCGATCCGACCCGGGTGCGGCAGATCGTCAGTAACCTGCTGTCCAACGCCCTCAAGTTCACCCGATTCGGGCGTGTCGACGTGCGCCTGTCAACGTTCGGGGACGGCGTCAGAATCGAAGTGTGCGACACCGGCATCGGCATCCCCCAGGAAGCCCAGGCCAGGATCTTCCAGCCTTTCACCCAGGCCGGTGCCGGTATTACCCGCCAATTTGGCGGCACCGGGCTGGGCCTGGCGCTGACCTGCAACCTTTGCGAAGCCATGCAGGGGCGCCTGACGATCAGCTCCGAAGCGGGTTTTGGCAGTCAGTTCTGCGCCGATCTGCCGTTACCCAGCCATACCCGCGCAATGCCTGCTGTTGCGCTCAATGGCAAAGTCGTCGCCATCACGGCCGCCAGCAGCGGGCTGGGCGAACTGCTGAACAGCCTGCTGCCTGGCTGGGGGCTGGATTATGAACGGCGCTCCATGGATGACTCACTGCTTGGCCTGGCAGCCGACGTGCTCATCACCGACTGCCCTGAATGTCTGTTCAATTTGCGCCCCGCCCTCAGCGCGCCGATCCTGTTGATCACCGCTTATGGCAATTTCATGCCCAGCGAAGAGGTAAACGCCCTCGCCCCCTTGCAACAACAGGCACGTCCCCTGGCCCGCAATACGCTGTATCGGAGCTTGCGACGGATCCTGCAACCGGAAATCCACCCGGTCAACGATGTCCGGCTCGAAACGCAATGCCCGCTACGCCGCGGGCGCGTACTGCTGGTGGAAGATAATCCGGTGAACCAGCTGGTGGCCAAGGGCATGCTCGGCAAACTCGGCTGCGAGGTCACCACCGCGGCCCATGGTGCCGAGGCCCTGGATCAACTCGAACAACGGGAGTTCGACCTGGTGCTGATGGACTGCAACATGCCGGTGATGGACGGCTATGAAGCCAGCCGGCAGATCCGCCGTAGCGGACGCTGGCCCCAGCTGCCCATCGTCGCCCTGACGGCCAACGCCATGTCGGAGGAGCGCGAACGCTGTCGTGCCGCGGGCATGAGCGACTACCTGGCCAAACCCTTCCGGCGCGAAGAACTGGCCGCCCTGCTGGACTTGTGGATCCCCGCTACGACAGCGCCCTGATCTGTCCCAACAGGTGGTCGAGACCATCGCGCAAGTCGTTGAGACGATTCAGGTCGACCCCGCTGTCGCACAACAACCGCGCCTTGAGTGGCCCGACCTGATCGCGCAAGGCCGTTCCGGCGGGCGACAGGCTCAGGTGCACCTCACGCTCATCGCGCGCCGAACGCTGACGCTGCACCAGTTGCAGTTGTTCGAGGCGCTTGAGCAAGGGGGTCAACGTGCCGGAATCCAGGGCCAGACGCTCACCCAATGCCTTCACGGTCGGTTGTTCGGGGGCTGCTTCCTGCCACTCCCACAGCACCAGCATCGCCAGGTACTGAGGGTAAGTCAGGCCCAACTGATCGAGCATTGGCTTGTAGGCGCGAATGACCGCACGGGAAGCTGCGTACAGCTTGAAACACAGCTGGCTGTCGAGCTTCAGGGAATCGACGGACAAGGTGTTCATTTGAGCAGGGCTTCGATCTCGCGGGTCAGGTCCTGCGGCTTGGTCGCCGGGGCGAAGCGCTTGACCAATTGCCCGTCCTTGCCGATCAGGAACTTGGTGAAGTTCCACTTGATGCCCTGGGAACCCAGTACACCCGGAGCGCGCTTTTTCAACTGCACGAACAAGGGATGGGCGCCGGCGCCGTTGACTTCGATCTTTTTGAACAGCGGGAAACTGACACCGAAGTTCAGCTCGCAGAATTCGGAGATCGCGCCTTCATTGCCCGGCTCTTGCTTGCCGAACTGGTTGCAGGGAAAACCGAGCACCACCAGGCCCTGGTCCTTGTAGGTCTGCCACAACTCCTCCAGGCCTTTGTACTGCGGAGTGAAACCGCACTTACTGGCCGTGTTGACCACCAGCACGGCCTTGCCGGCGAAGTCCGCCAGGGTCTTTTGCTCTCCCTTGATTGTGGTGCAAGGGATGCTCAGCAGGTTGTCGCTCATGTTTGAGGTTCCGAGTGAATGCCAGAGACGCTAAAATAGCGAGCAATTGAATTGTGTGCAATCTAATTGCTCAAGTCAGGCCAGCTATCCGGCACGCAACCCTGTAGGAGCTGCCGCAGGCTGCGATCTTTTGATCTTGATCTTCTGCGATCCAGAAAAAACAAAATCAAAAAATCGCAGCCTGCGGCAGCTCCTACAGGTTCAGCGCATGGTCCGCTCGCTTCGGATCAGTCGCGAGGAACGAGGTCCAGGCACACGGAGTTGATGCAATAACGCAGGCCAGTCGGCGGCGGACCATCAGGGAAAACATGCCCCAGGTGCGCGTCGCATTTGGCGCAGACCACTTCGGTGCGAATCATGCCGTGGCTGACATCACGGATCTCGGTCATGGCGCTGTCGCCGATCGGCGCGTAGAAACTCGGCCAGCCGCAGCCGGAATCGAATTTGGTCCTGGAGTCGAACAGCGGTTCGCTACAGCAGATGCAGTGGTAGACACCGTCGGTTTTGGTGGCGTTGTATTTACCGGAAAACGGACGTTCGGTGCCTTTGAGGCGGCACACGTTGTACTGCTCCGGATCGAGCATCGCCTTCCATTCTTCCAGGGTTTTTTCCAACTTTTCCATCATCACACCTCAGCGGCTGAAAAAGCCCGATCTGTACCTTTTCCACGGATCGGGCGGCACGTATGATTGCGCCTCGTCAAACGCCAGTCTGGCAGCCAGACCACGCGCATTCAAACGGAAATATGGGTGCTGCATCTCAAGGCGCCGGGCCTGTGTGAATACGCAGGATTCCCAGCACGGCTGCCCAAACGCCGTCTGGATCGTTCATTTTCGGGAACACATCGCCATGCAGGTCAGCAAATCGAACAAGCTCGCCAACGTCTGCTACGACATTCGCGGCCCGGTGCTCAAGCACGCCAAGCGCCTGGAAGAGGAAGGCCATCGCATCCTCAAGCTGAACATCGGCAACCCGGCGCCTTTTGGTTTCGAAGCGCCGGATGAAATCCTCCAGGACGTGATCCGCAACCTGCCGACCGCCCAGGGCTATAGCGACTCCAAGGGCCTGTTCAGTGCGCGCAAGGCCGTGATGCAGTATTACCAGCAAAAGCAGGTAGAAGGCGTCGGCATTGAAGACATCTACCTGGGCAATGGTGTTTCCGAACTGATCGTGATGTCGATGCAGGCCCTGCTCAACAATGGCGACGAAGTGCTGGTACCTGCGCCTGACTACCCGCTTTGGACCGCCGCCGTGAGCCTGTCCGGCGGTAATCCGGTGCATTACCTGTGCGACGAGCAAGCCAACTGGTGGCCAGACCTGGCCGATATCAAGGCCAAGATCACCCCGAACACCAAGGCCCTGGTGATCATCAACCCGAACAATCCGACTGGCGCCGTGTATTCGAAGGAAGTGCTGCTGGGCATGCTGGAACTGGCCCGCCAGCACAACCTGGTGGTGTTCTCCGACGAGATCTACGACAAGATCCTCTACGACGATGCCGTGCACATCTGCACCGCCTCCCTGGCGCCGGACCTGCTTTGCCTGACCTTCAATGGTCTGTCCAAGTCCTATCGCGTGGCCGGTTTCCGTTCCGGCTGGATCGCCATCTCCGGTCCGAAACACCACGCCCAGAGCTACATCGAAGGCATCGACATGCTGGCGAACATGCGCCTGTGCGCCAATGTGCCCAGCCAGCATGCGATCCAGACCGCCCTGGGTGGCTACCAGAGCATCAATGACCTGGTGCTGCCGCAAGGTCGCCTGCTCGAACAGCGCAACCGAACCTGGGAATTGCTCAACGACATTCCGGGCGTGAGCTGCGTCAAGCCGATGGGCGCCCTATACGCTTTCCCGCGCATCGACCCGAAAGTCTGCCCGATCCACAACGACGAGAAATTCGTCCTCGACCTGCTGCTCTCCGAAAAGCTGCTGGTGGTTCAAGGCACCGCATTCAACTGGCCATGGCCAGACCACTTCCGCGTCGTGACCCTGCCACGTGTCGACGACCTGGAGATGGCCATCGGACGCATCGGCGGCTTCCTCAAATCCTACCGCCAGTAAGCGCCCGCCACCGTGCGACACGCCTGACCGTCGCACGGTGATTTTCATCCGGCAACATTTGTTTGCATTGCGTCACTGGCAGTTGTCTTGCCCGCTGCCGGACAACGCCGTGCCTGCTCGCGCCCAACAAAGGCAGGGCCTTCGACAGGAATTGACTGACAAACACTTCCCGCACTCGCGTCGGAAATACCCTGCAAGCAGCTAAACTATTGCCGTAGGACACAGTTTGAAATAGTCACCCGGTTGAATACCCCGGTGCAGCACCTTATATACCCCGCAGTACGCTACATCTTTAGCATGAGGAGATTTCTACAACCATGATGCGCATCCTGCTGTTCTTGGCCACTAACCTGGCGGTCGTGCTGATTGCCAGCATCACCCTGAGCCTTTTCGGCTTCAACGGGTTCATGGCGGCCAATGGGGTTGATCTCAACCTCAATCAGCTGCTGATTTTCTGTGCGGTCTTTGGTTTCGCCGGTTCACTGTTCTCGCTGTTCATCTCCAAGTGGATGGCGAAGATGAGCACCAGCACCCAGATCATCACCCAGCCACGCACCCGTCACGAGCAATGGCTGCTGCAAACCGTCGAGCAACTGTCCCGCGAAGCCGGGATCAAGATGCCCGAAGTCGGTATTTTCCCCGCCTACGAGGCGAACGCCTTCGCCACCGGCTGGAACAAGAACGACGCACTGGTCGCCGTAAGCCAGGGCTTGCTCGAGCGCTTTTCACCCGATGAAGTGAAAGCCGTCCTGGCCCACGAAATCGGCCACGTGGCCAATGGCGACATGGTTACCCTGGCACTGATCCAGGGCGTGGTGAACACCTTCGTGATGTTCTTCGCCCGGATCATCGGCAATTTCGTCGACAAGGTGATCTTCAAGAACGAAGAAGGCCAGGGCATTGCCTACTACGTGGCGACCATCTTCGCCGAACTGGTTCTGGGCATCCTGGCCAGCGCCATCGTCATGTGGTTCTCGCGCAAGCGCGAATTCCGTGCCGACGAAGCCGGTGCAAACCTGGCCGGCACTGCCGCAATGATTGGCGCCCTGCAGCGCCTGCGAGCGGAACAAGGCCTGCCGGTGCACATGCCCGACACCCTGAACGCCTTCGGCATCAATGGTGGCATCAAGCAAGGGTTCGCTCGCATGTTCATGAGCCACCCGCCACTGGAAGAGCGTATCGACGCCCTGGCTCGTCGTCGCGGCTAAGAGGCTCCACCGCAAATGAAAAGGCCCGCAGCGATGCGGGCCTTTTTTTGTCTGCTTGAATACTTCGGTGTGTTTCAGGGTGCAGACAGTCACTATTACCGACTGGTAACCCGATACACCCGCTCCTCCAGCCGCGTGACACCTGCCTCCAGAAACTTCCCGCTTTCGCTCAACACATCCTGATCTTCCAGGATCTTCAGCGCCCATGAGTCCCCGAACAACCGCCGCACCTCATCATCGAGCACAGCAAACGGCGGACCGGGCATTTGCGCCTGGTCATAGTCCAGGGTTATCACCAGACCATGGGACTCCTTCGGCAGTATCCGCTTCAAGTGAGCGGCATAGCGCTCGCGCATTTCCGCCGGCAACGCAATCAACGCGGCGCGATCATAGAGCGCGGAGCAATCAGCCGTGTCACCGGCCGTCAGCTCAAAGAAATTGCCACACCAAAGCTCAATGGAGCCTGCCCGATAGACCTTGAACGGCCCCTGCTCACTGACGGCCGGATCAAAGCCATGCTCACTGAAAAACTCTTCGATGGCTTTTTCCGACAGTTCGACTCCCAGGACCTCATGGCCTTGATGGGCGAGCCAAAGCAAATCCAGGCTTTTGCCACATAACGGCACCAACACGCGCGCCCCCTCTTCAAGGCTTAACGCTGGCCAGAACCGCTTCAGATGAGGGTTCACCTGCGGCAGGTGAAAGCCGATCTGATTCGCCGCCCATTTCTTGTGCCAAAACTCCGGCTGCATAAATAACCCCGAAAATTCGATCAAAACACCCTAAAACTTATATTAGATTTAGATTAATGATCTGACTGAAGATGTTGCATCTTAACTCTCAGGAGCTCATTCATGTTCCCCAGCCTATACATATCCCACGGCTCCCCCATGCTCGCACTGGAACCCGGCGCCAGCGGACCGGCACTCGCCCGCCTGGCCGCCGAGATCCCCAAGCCCACAGCCATCGTGATTGTGTCTGCACATTGGGAAAGCAATGAGCTGCTGGTCAGCGGCAATCCGCAGCCTGAAACCTGGCATGACTTCGGTGGATTCCCCAAAGCCCTGTTCGAGGTCCAGTACCCGGCACCCGGCGACCCACGACTCGCCGCAGAGGTTGCCGAGCTACTGAAAACCGCTGGCTTTCCTGCGCGCATCGACAGCAATCGGCCTTTCGACCATGGCGTCTGGGTGCCTTTATCGCTGATGTACCCGCAAGCAGACATCCCGATTGTCCAGGTTTCGCTGCCCACCCGGGCCGGCCCCGCTCTACAGACCCGCGTTGGCCACGCGCTCGCCAGCCTGCGCGAGCACGGCGTCCTGCTGATCGGCTCCGGCAGCATCACTCACAACCTGCGGGAGCTGGACTGGCACGCCGGCCCCGAGAGCGTTGAGCCTTGGGCGCTGGCGTTTCGCGACTGGATGATCGAGAAACTCGCAGTGAACGACGAAGCCGCACTGCATGACTACCGCGCGCAGGCACCGCATGCCGTGCGCAACCACCCCAGCGACGAACACCTGTTGCCGCTGTACTTCGCCCGCGCCGCCGGCGGGCCGTTCAGCATTGCCCATCAGGGGTTCACCATGGGCGCACTGGGCATGGACATCTATCGTTTCGGCTAACCCAAAAATCAAAGATCGCAGCCTTCGGCAGCTCCTACAGAAGGAATGCGATCCCCTGTAGGAGCTGCCGCAGGCTGCGATCTTTTTTACAGGCAAAAAAATCCCCGAACCAGTCGGGGATTTTTCATGTTCGATCAATCAGCCCGAGAGCGGATCAATCTTCGCGGTAGCGACGCAGCTTCAACTGCTTGCCGGCAACGCGAGTGTCCTTCAGCTTGGTCAGCAACTTCTCGAGACCATCTTCCGGCAGCTCGACGAGGCTGAAGCTGTCACGCACCTGGATGCGACCGATCGCTTCACGCGCCAGGCCACCTTCGTTGAGGATGGCACCCAGCAGGTTCTTGGCGGCAATACCGTCACGCGCGCCCAGCGCGGTACGGCAACGTGCACGGCCTTCGCCCAGCGGCATCGGAGCACGACGCTCGCGGTCGCCACGCTCAGGACGATCACCGGAACGCTCTGGACGATCGCCACGCGGTGCATTGTTCGGCACCAGTGGACGCTCTTTCTCGATAGCGGCCAGGTTCAGCGCTTGACCGTTGGTTGCCTTGCGCAGCAGGGCTGCGGCCAGGGCACGCGGGCTGCAACCGATGTCGGCGGTCAGGCGATCGAGCAGATCACCGTGGGTCGATTCGGCCTCGGCCACCAGCGGCGACAGGCTGTTGGTCAGTTTCTTGATGCGCGCATCCAGAACGGCTTGAGCGTCCGGCAGGCGAACTTCAGCAACCTTCTGACCGGTTACACGCTCGATCACTTGCAGCATGCGGCGCTCACGCGGAGTCACCAGCAGCAGTGCACGACCTTCGCGACCGGCACGGCCGGTACGGCCGATACGGTGAACGTAGGATTCCGGATCGTACGGCATGTCAACGTTGAACACGTGAGTGATGCGCGGAACGTCCAGGCCACGAGCGGCAACGTCGGTCGCCACAACGATGTCCAGACGGCCATCCTTGAGGGAGTCGATCACGCGCTCACGCTGGTTCTGGGCGATGTCACCGTTCAGCGCAGCGGCTTTGTAGCCTTTGGCTTCCAGGGCACTGGCCAGGTCCAGGGTCGCTTGTTTGGTGCGCACGAACATGATCAGGGCGTCGAAATCTTCCACTTCCAGCAAGCTGAGAACGGCCGAAGTCTTCTGGTCAGCGTGAACCAGCAGGTGAGCCTGCTCGATCGCGGTAACGGTCTGGGTCTTGCTCTGAATCTTGACGTGCTTCGGATCGCGCAGGTGGCGTTCGGCGATGGCACGGATCGACTGAGGCAGGGTTGCCGAGAACAGTACGGTCTGACGGGTTTCCGGCATGGCCTTGAAGATGACTTCCAGGTCGTCCATGAAGCCCAGCTTGAGCATTTCGTCGGCTTCGTCGAGAACCAGGTGGTTCACGGTCGCCAGTACTTTTTCGTCGCGACGCAGGTGGTCGCACAGACGGCCCGGAGTGGCGACAACGATTTGTGCGCCATTACGGATTGCTTTCAGTTGTGGGCCCATCGGCGCGCCGCCGTAGACAGCCACAACAGTCACGCCCGGCATTTGCTTGGCGTAGGTTTCGAAAGCGGTTGCAACTTGTAGCGCCAACTCACGAGTTGGGGCCAGGATCAGAGCTTGCGGCTCGCGCTTGGACGGATCAATGCGGTGCAGAATTGGCAGGGCAAAGGCAGCGGTTTTACCGGTACCGGTTTGCGCCTGACCAATCATATCGTGACCGGCGAGAATGATCGGGATCGACTGCTGCTGAATGGCCGAAGGCTCTTCATAGCCGGTAGCGACTACTGCAGCGACAATATTTGGATGAAGTTCAAGAGCGGCGAAGCCGCCGATTTCCTGGGTCATGGGTCTGCCTCTAAGTGCATCCGCAAAGACCCATGCTCCAAAGCTGCACATGCCGTGTTGAGACTCAAGAGTCGCCCTGGCAGCTTTGTCGGCGGGGATTTGCGAAAACGAATGAATGAAAAGAATCGTCAAGGAAGAGTCCGCTGGGCGGACGTGCAGCCGAAGCTGGCTTCGGGGAATTGCGCTACCTAAACGCGGCCCGGTTAAAGGCCGGCGCGCACTATACCGGAATTCGTCAAAAAAGGGAGCTTTTTTTATCGGAAATCCGCCGGATACACCGTTGTGTCACAGGCTTTGCGAATAATCGGTCAGCCGTCTATTTTTCAAAGGCCCGGCCTTGCGGGTGATGGCGCTAAAACGGTTCACCCTTTACCGTGCAGACCGCAGGTCCCCGCACGCCTTTCCCACCCCCGAGGACCGCTCCATGAATCAGTCCAGCTCCAGTCGAGTCAGCCGCGAACGGCGCGGCCATGTGTTCCTGATCGGCCTGGATCGGGTGGCCAAGCGCAACGCCTTCGATCTCGATCTGCTCAACGCGCTGAGCCTGGCCTATGGCGAGTTCGAGGCCGATAGCGAGGCGCGGGTGGCGGTGGTGTTCGCTCATGGTGAGCACTTTACCGCCGGGCTCGATCTGGTCAATGCCAGCGTGGCACTGGCAGATGGCTGGCAGGTTCCACCCGGCGGCTGTGATCCGTGGGCGGTGTTCGCAGGTCCCAGGGTCAGCAAACCGGTGATTGTCGCCGCCCAGGGTTATTGCCTGACCATCGGCATCGAGTTGATGCTGGCCGCCGACATCAACCTGTGCGCCAGCAACACCCGGTTCGCACAGATGGAAGTCCAACGCGGGATCTTTCCGTTCGGCGGTGCCACCCTGCGCCTGCATCAAGTGGCCGGCTGGGGCAATGCCATGCGCTGGCTGTTGACCGGGGATGAGTTCGACGCCCGTGACGCCTTGCACCTGGGTCTGGTGCAGGAGGTCATGGCCAGCGAGGACTTGCTGCCCCGGGCGATTGAACTGGCCGAGCGGATCGCTCGTCAGGCGCCGCTCGGCGTTCAAGCGACACTGATGTCCGCGCGACAGGCCCGCTATGAAGGGGAAACCGCGGCAGCAAAGGCATTACCACTGCTGGTGAAGAAGTTGATGGCTAGCGAGGACGTCAAGGAAGGTGTGCGGTCGATGGTGGAGCGGCGGCCCGGTATTTTCAAAGGCTGCTGAAAATCCGTGTAGGAGCTGCCGAAGGCTGCGATCTTTTGATTTTGTTTTTCAAGATCAAAAGATCGCAGCCTTCGGCAGCTCCTACAGGGGCCTCAGGTCGCCGGGCGAATCGCCTTGATCAACGACTGCAACGAATATCCCAGCCGCGGCGCCAGCGCTTCGGCGCGGTTGATCAGGCCGTCCATGTCCAGCTCCTGATCCAGCTCCGAAGGCACGATCAGGATCACGTTGCCCTCCTTCACCGGCAGTTCCCAATAGTGGCGGTGATACAAACCGCGCAACAAGGCAGCGCCCAGGGGTTTGCCATCGTCGGTCGCCCACTGATTGATGACCAGCCAGCCACCCGGATTCAATCGCTTCTGGCAGTTTTCCAGAAAGCTCCAGGCCAGGTGGCCGACACCGGGGCCGACATCGGTATAAAGGTCGACGAAAATCAGGTCCGCCGATTCTGCGCTATCCAGCAACTCCAGCGCATCGCCAACGCGGATGTACAGGCGCGGATCATCATCCAGTCCCAGATATTCAATGGCCAGGCGCGGCACGTCCGGGCGCAGCTCGATGGCTTCGACATCTTCCAGCGGCAGGAACTTGAGGCAGGCCTGGGTCAGCGTACCGGCGCCGAGACCGAGAAACAGCGCACTTTCCGGTTGCTCGTGGCACAGCGCGCCGATCAGCATCGCCCGGGTATAGTCGTACTCGAGCCAGCTCGGATCGGCGGTGAACACGCAGCTTTGCTCGATGGCATCACCGAACTCGAGAAAACGGTAATCGGCCACTTCCAGCACACGAATCACACCGAACTCGTCCTGTACCTCGGCGAGCAGATGCTCGACGCGTTCCTCAGTCATTTCATCTCCTGACCGTCACCGGGGCCGGCAACGCAATAACACCGCGCGTAGAGAGCGGCAAAGGCGAGATTGTCAGCGATGCGACGGGAACAGGTCACGCACTAATTTGCTGATAACATGGACGTCCGAGCGAAAACACTAGAGACCGTGATGAGCCAACCCTGGAGCCCTGACAGCTGGCGCGCCCTGCCGATCCAGCAACAACCCCGATACCCCGACGCCGCGCATTTGCAGCAGGTCGAGCAGACCCTGGCCAGCTATCCGCCACTGGTGTTTGCCGGTGAAGCCCGTGAGTTGCGCCGTCAGTTTGCCGAGGTGACCCAGGGCCGCGCGTTTCTGTTGCAGGGTGGCGACTGCGCCGAAAGCTTCGCCGAGTTCTCCGCGGCGAAAATCCGCGACACCTTCAAGGTGTTGCTGCAGATGGCCATCGTGATGACTTTTGCCGCCGGCTGCCCGGTGGTCAAGGTCGGGCGCATGGCCGGGCAGTTCGCCAAGCCGCGTTCGGCCAACGACGAAACCATCGATGGCGTGACGCTGCCCGCCTACCGTGGCGACATCGTCAATGGCATCGGTTTCGACGAAAAAAGCCGCGTGCCGGACCCCGAGCGCCTGTTGCAGTCCTATCACCAGTCCACCGCCACCCTTAACCTGCTGCGCGCGTTCGCCCAGGGCGGTTTTGCCGATCTGCATCAGGTGCACAAGTGGAACCTGGACTTCATCGCCAACTCGGCGCTGGCGGAAAAATACAGCCACCTGGCCGATCGCATCGATGAAACCCTGGCATTCATGCGCGCCTGCGGCATGGACAGTTCGCCGCAGCTGCGCGAAACCAGTTTCTTCACCGCCCACGAAGCGCTGCTGCTGAACTACGAAGAAGCTTTCGTGCGTCGCGACAGCCTGACCAACGATTACTACGATTGCTCGGCGCACATGCTGTGGATCGGCGACCGCACCCGCCAGCTCGACGGCGCCCACGTCGAATTCCTGCGCGGGGTGAACAACCCGATCGGGGTCAAGGTCGGCCCGAGCATGAACCCCGACGACCTGATTCGCCTGATCGATGTGCTCAACCCGGACAACGATCCGGGCCGCCTGAACCTGATCGCGAGGATGGGCGCGAACAAGGTCGGCGATCACTTGCCGCAACTGATCCGCGCCGTCCAGCGTGAAGGCAAGCAGGTGCTGTGGAGTTCCGACCCGATGCATGGCAACACCATCAAGGCCAGCAGCGGCTACAAGACCCGCGACTTCGCGCAGATCCTTGGCGAGGTGAAGCAGTTCTTCCAGGTGCACGAAGCCGAAGGCAGTTATGCCGGTGGTATCCATATCGAAATGACCGGGCAGAACGTTACCGAGTGCATCGGTGGTGCGCGGCCGATTACCGAAGACGGTTTGTCGGATCGCTACCACACCCATTGCGACCCGCGGATGAATGCCGATCAGTCGCTGGAACTGGCGTTTTTGATTGCTGAAACACTGAAGCAGGTCCGTCGATAAACGATAACTGTAGGAGCTGCCGCAGGCTGCGATCTTTTGTTTTTTCAAGATCAAAAGATCGCAGCCTGCGGCAGCTCCTACAAAAGCAGTGGTTCAGTCAGCCTCAAATTGTGCCAATGCCACGCGCAACCTTGCCGCACTCGCCCGCGGGCAGTTCAACTGAACCTGCGCCAGCCCCAGCCAATCCGCCATCTGCCGCAGATTGATCGCCAACGCCAACATTCCCTCGTCATCCAGCCCCGTTTCTTCTTCATGCACCGCATGCACAGCCAAACGACCCGCCGCCCGCTCGGCACGCAAATCGACCCGTGCGGCAATCCTTTCGTTGTGCAGAAACGGCAGCACGTAATAGCCGTAAATGCGCTTGTCCTGCGGCGTGTAGATTTCCAGCCGATAACGGAAATCAAACAGCCGCTCCGTACGGCTGCGCTCCCAGATCAGCGAATCGAACGGCGAGAGCAAGGCACTGGCCGCGACTTTGCGCGGTACCTTCGGCTCGGGCAGACAATAGGCCGCTTGTCGCCAGCCCTGGACTTCGCAGGTCAGCAATTCACCGGCCTCGACCAACTCCGCCAAACGTGGACGACTGTCCGCAGGGTTCAGGCGGAAATAGTCACGCAAGTCCTTCTCCGTACCGACACCCAAGGCCGTTACCGCATGCCGTAACAGGCCGCGCTGGGCGTCAGTTTCATCGAGGACGGGCTGCGCAAGCACCGCCGAGGGAATCACCCGCTCCGGCAAATCGTAGAGCCTTTCGAACCCGCGCCGTCCGGCGACGGTCACTTCACCGGCAGCGAACAACCATTCCAGCGCATGCTTTTCCGCACTCCAGTCCCACCAGGGCCCGGCACGCTCCTGACGGGTCGACAGACTCCCGGCACCCAGCGCGCCCTGCTGCTCGACCGAAGCCAGCACGCGACGAATCGTGTCTTGCTGTTCTCGCCCAAAACGCGCCAGTTGCTGATAGATGTATTCGCCACGGCTCGCTCGCTGCATGCGCCAACGCATCAGCGGGTACAGGGAAAGCGGTAACAACGAGGCTTCATGGCCCCAATACTCAAAGAGTGTCCGACGCCGGCCCTGGCTCCAGGCAGCCTGGTCGAGCAAGTCGGAGGAGTAATGGCCGAGGCGGGAAAACAGCGGAAGGTAGTGCGAACGCACCACTGCATTGACCGAATCGATCTGCAAAATGCCCAGCCGTTCGATCAGTCGGTTGAGCGCAACAGCCTTGATCGCCGCTGGCGACTGCCGCCCGTTGAACCCTTGGGCGGCCAGCGCCAGACGCCGAGCCTGTTTGAGGGTAAAGGACAATGTTGCGGGCATGGGCATCTCCTTGTCTGCTCGCAACCTACCTCACCGGTAAGGGGTTTGTGTAGCGTGGGATTCATCATTTATTGATCGGATCATTTATGCATCGGGTCGCTCCAGAACGGCTTGACCGACTCGTTCTCCACATCCGCACGACTCATGCCGATGTCCTTGAGTGCTTCGTCGCTCAAGCTCGCCAGCAGTTCGCGCTCGCGATGCAGTTCGTACCAGCGGCCGACCTTGTGCAGCAGATCGGATATCAGGTGAATGGAGTGTTTTTCCGCACCGTGGAACTCATGTTGACCTTTCATCTTGTTGCCCTCCGTTTGGATGGCTCCAGTCTCGCGCCGGGTCTAAGATCAATCCAACGAATGTTTCTGATGTCACATATCTCGGAGATTGATGAATGTCGGCCTACCCGAGTATCGATACCGAAGTACTGCGCACCTTCGTCGCCATCGCCGACCAGGGCGGCTTTACCCGCGCCGGCGAAATGGTCAACCGCACCCAGTCAGCCGTCAGCATGCAGATGAAACGACTGGAAGAGGATGTGCTGCAGCG
Source organism: Pseudomonas sp. PDM32 (assembly GCF_019219225.1). Lineage (NCBI taxonomy): Bacteria > Pseudomonadati > Pseudomonadota > Gammaproteobacteria > Pseudomonadales > Pseudomonadaceae > Pseudomonas > Pseudomonas sp. PDM32. The sequence continues at coordinate 324,380 of NZ_JAHUWE010000006.1, read as the reverse complement.
CCAGCTGTTCCAGCGCGACGGACGGCAGGTGCGGCTGACGGCCGAAGGTCAGGTGCTGCTGGGCTATGCGCGGCGGATCCTCAAGCTGCACAGCGAGGTCTTCAATACCCTGCGTGAACCCGACATGGTCGGCATGGTGCGCATCGGTACGCCGGACGATTATGTGATGCGATTTCTCCCGGGGATTCTGCGCCGGTTTGCCCAGTCATATCCGTTGATCCAGATCGAAGTGCACTGCGAATCATCGAAACAGCTGTTGATGCGCCAGGACCTGGACCTTTCCATCGTGACCCGCGAGCCGGGCAGCGAAATCGGCCAGTTGTTGCGCAAGGAACGTTTTGTCTGGGCCGAGGCGCAATGCTACAGCGCCCACGAACAGACGCCGCTGCCGCTGGCGATGTTCAACAGCGATTGCTTCTGCCGCCAGTGGGCCTGCAATGCCCTGGATGCCCGGGGGCGCGATTACCGGGTGGCGTACAACAGCGACAGCCTGTCAGCGATCATGGCCGTGGTCAGCGCCGGCCTGGCAGTGACCGCACAGCTTGAAAGCCTGATCACCGCGGACATGCGCATTCTGGGTGAAGCCGAGGATCTGCCGTTGTTGCCCGAGGCCAGCATCATGCTCGTGCGCAACCTGCATAACCCGTCACCGATCACCGAGTGCCTGGCCGACCACATCATTGATGGCTTCAAACTTTGAAGACGAGCATCACCGCACAGAACACCAGGAACCCGCAAAACAGCCCGCGCAGCAGCCGCTCCGGCAAAGCGTGGGCAACCTTCACGCCCCAACTGATGCTCATCAGCCCCCCGACCGCCAAGGGTAAGCCGATTCCCCAGTTGACCTGATGGTGCACGGCATAAGTCACCAGCGTCACCCCCGTGCTCGGCAAGGCCAGCGCCAAGGACAACCCCTGTGCAACCACCTGGCTGGTGCCGAACAGGCTGGTCAGCACCGGTGTCGCCACCACTGCGCCTCCCACGCCGAACAATCCGCCCATCGTGCCGGATGCAGCGCCCAGCACGCCCAGCCAGGGCCATGAGTAGTTCATCCGTGACGCCGCCGAGGCGTTGGCGGCGAACATGCGTACGAGGTTGTACGCCGACAGTGCGATCAGAAACGCCACAAAACCTATGCGCATGGTTCGCGCATCGATGCCCACCGCCCAGATCGACCCGAGCCAGGCGAAGCAGAACCCCATGATGGCCAACGGTAGCGCGTGTTGCCGCTCGATCCGGTTGCGCTGATGGTAGCGCCACAGCGCCAGCATCACGTTCGGCACGACCATCACCAATGCCGTGCCTTGGGCAATCTGCTGATCGAGCCCGAACAGCACGCCCAACAGCGGAATGGCAATCAGGCCACCGCCGATGCCGAACAAACCGCCGAGCGTGCCCAGGGCGGCACCGAACATCAGGTACATCAGAAACTCAATCACGGCCGATTTCTCCTCACATCACGCCATTGATCCTACGCAGTTGCTTATGGCACGGAAACGCACAGCGACGCACAATGGCTGTGCCAAATTCGCACAAGCGCAGACTTGCCATGAACCCCAACCAACTGACCGACCAACTGGCTTTATTCCTCGATGTACTGGAAACCGGCAGTTTTTCCGCCGCCTCGCGCCGTCATCCGATGACCCCTTCGGCGGTGGCACGGCGTATCGACAGCCTGGAAAACGCGGTCGGCAGTCAGCTGTTCATCCGCAGCACGCATGCGGTGCGTGCTACCCCGGCAGGATTGGCCTTCGCCGAGCGAGCACGGCGGATCGTCGCCGAATTGCGTCTGGCCCGGGCCGAGGCCGTATCCTTGAGCAGCGCGCCGGAAGGCCTGATTCGTATCGATGCGCCAGCAGCCTTTGGGCGCCGGCACCTGGCACCGGTGATTGCCGATTTCCTCATGCTCTATCCGGGACTCGATGTGCAACTGCACCTGATCGACAGTTTTGTCGACATGCAAGGCCAGAACCTCGGCAAGGTCGATCTGGTGCTGCGCGCCGGGCAATTGGCCGACACCCGGCTGGTGGCCACGCCACTGGCGAGCATGTTGCGTATTGCCTGCGCCAGTCCTGACTATTTGCGGCGACGTGGCGTGCCGACCGATCCGTCGCAGCTAATTGAACACGACGGACTCGATTGGGATGGCCTGGCCCCGCCCTTCGCCTGGCGTTTCGAACGGGACGGGCAAATGCAGTTGCATCGGCCGGCGCGGGTGCGCATGAGCGCCAACAATGCCGAGGCGCTGGTATGCGGCGCATTGGCCGGATTGGGTATCGCGCACCTGCCGACCTGGCTGGCCAGCGAGTACCTGTTGCGCGGTGAGTTGCTGCCGCTGTTCTGCGACAGCGGCCTGCCAAAACCGGAAAACGCCGGCATCTATGCCTTGCGCCTGGAGCAACAACCCAACTCCCGAAGCCGCTTGTTGCTGGAGTACCTGAAAACCCGCTTCAGCCCGGTGCCGCCCTGGGATCTGCTGTTGCAAACCCATTTGCAACGGCACTGATCAAAATTATCTGGCGCATTAAAGATTCGCCCGCTAGATTCCAAAGATCACAGATCAAGGCTTCGACATGAGCACCGAGCGCAACACCCCGGACAACTGCGACAACCTGCTGCTGGATAATCAGGCCTGCTTCGCCCTGCACTCCACTTCGCTGATGATGACCAAGGTCTACAAGCCCCTGCTGCAAGCGCTGGGCCTGACCTACCCGCAATACCTGGCGATGATGGTGTTGTGGGAAAGGGACGGTTTGACGGTAGGCGAAATCAGCACTCGATTGCTGACCGACCCGGGATCCTTGACACCGCTGCTCAAGCGCCTGGAAGCCGAAGGCCTGCTCAGCCGAACCCGCAGCCGCGAAGATGAACGCGTGGTGATCGTCGAGCTCACCGAACAGGGCCGGGCGTTGCGCGCCAAGGCGCGTGATATTCCCCAATGCATCCTCGGCGCCAGCGGGATGACGCTGGAGCGCCTGCAAAACCTGCAAGCGGAGCTGCAAGCGCTGCGTCGTCACCTGCAAGACAGCCTGTAATTTCAAGCCCCTCTCTGTGGGAGCGAGCCTGCTCGCGAATGCAATGTCACATTCAACATAGATGTTGACTGACACGCCGCAATCGCGAGCAGGCTCGCTCCCACACTGATTTTGCACAGTACCGAAAAACCGGGTTAGCCACCTTCTCCTGCCCCCGACAGCTCTAACTCAATACTTCCAATCCAAACCGCCTCACAGCCCTTCGTCTTTTCTCAAATTTCTTTGAAAATTTATCTTGCGCACTAAACATTAGCGCGATACATTAATTTCGCACTTACTTAGCGCGCAAACATTTAGCGCAAACACATCAAACCCCGAACGAGGCTTTCACCATGCAAACTCTCTACACCGCAATCGCAACTTCCACCGGTGGCCGTGACGGTCGTGCGATCTCCAGCGACAGCATCCTCGACGTCAAACTCGCCACGCCGAAAGAACTCGGCGGTGCCGGCGGCGCAGCCACCAACCCTGAGCAACTGTTCGCCGCCGGCTATTCCGCCTGCTTCATCGGCGCCCTGAAATTCGTCGCCAGCCAGACCAAGCGCAGCATCCCGAGCGACGCTTCGATCACCGCCCATGTCGGCATCGGCCAGATCCCTGGCGGTTTCGGCCTGGACATCGACCTGCACATCAGCCTGCCGGGTCTTGAACAAGCCGATGCCCAGGCACTGGTCGACGCCGCCCACCAGGTCTGCCCGTACTCCAATGCCACCCGTGGCAACGTCGATGTCCGCCTGCACGTAACCGTCTAAGCGCCGACTTCCCAGGCCCGAACAGGAAACGAACATGAACACTCTCAGCAAAGTCTTGACCGGTACCCTTCTCGCTCTGTCGATCAACGGTGCGTTCGCAAGTGACGGGGTTGAACACAACACCCAGGCGTTCCTCGATGTGCTGAATGCCGGTACCGGCAAGCCGCTTGAACAACTCAGCCCAAAAGACGCCCGCGCCGTGCTGACGGGCGCGCAGGCCGGGGTGAAACTGACACTGCCAAAAGCAGATGTCAGCCAGAAGACCATTCAAGTCGACGGCCAACCGCTGAACCTGACCATCGTCCGGCCAGCCGGGGTCAAGGGTGAGCTGCCCGTGTTCATGTTCTTCCACGGCGGCGGCTGGGTACTGGGGGACTTCCCGACCCACGAGCGGCTGGTGCGTGACCTGGTGACGGGTTCGGGGGCAGCGGCCGTGTTCGTGAACTACACGCCGTCGCCGGAAGCCCATTACCCAGTGGCGATCAACCAGGCTTACGCCGCGACAAAATGGGTGGCCGAGCACGGTAAGGAGATCAACGTCGATGGCAAGCGCCTGGCGGTAGCCGGCAACAGTGTCGGCGGCAACATGGCGGCCGTGGTTTCGCTGATGGCCAAGGACAAGGGAACCCCGGAGATCAAGTTCCAGGTATTGCTGTGGCCGGTGACGGATGCCAACTTCGAAACCGCGTCCTACAACCAGTTTGCCGAAGGGTACTTCCTCAGCAAAAATGCGATGAAGTGGTTCTGGGACAACTACACCACCGACGCCAACCAGCGTAACGAGATCTATGCCTCACCTCTGCGCGCAACCACCGCCCAGTTGAAAGGGTTGCCGCCAGCGCTGGTACAGACCGCCAGTGCCGACGTGTTGCGCGACGAAGGCGAAGCCTACGCCCGCAAACTCGATGAAGCCGGCGTGCCGGTCACCTCAGTGCGCTACAACGGCATGATCCACGACTACGGTCTGCTCAACGTGGTGAGCCAGGTGCCAGCGGTGCGTTCGGCGATGTTGCAGGCGTCTGAAGAGCTCAAGCAACACCTGAAATAGAAACTGTAGGAGCGAGCTTGCTCGCGATGGACTTGCAGGCGACGCGTTTCACCGGGAAATACGCGTTATCGTTGACCTCCATCGCGAGCAAGCTCGCTCCTACATAGGATGGAATGTTCCAGGCACAAAAAAGCCCGACTCAATGGTCGGGCTTTTTCATTCCTCAAGCAGTGCTTATTTGGCACGGCCTTTGTAGGAACCGCCTTCGCGGGTATCGATCTCGATCATGTCGCCGATTTCGATGAAGTCAGCAACCGACAGCTCGGTACCGTTCTTCAGTTTGGCAGGCTTCATCACCTTGCCGGAAGTGTCGCCGCGAGCGGAACCTTCGGTGTAGTCAACCTGACGCACGATGGTGGTCGGCAGCTCTACGGAAACCAGACGGCCTTCGAAGAACACGGCTTCGCAAACGTCGGTCATGCCTTCTTCCACGAATGGCAGAACGCTTTCGATGTCTTCGGCGTTCAGCTCGTACATGGTGTAGTCGGTGGTGTCCATGAACGTGTAGGAGTCGCCGCTGATGAAGGACAGGGTCGCTTCCTTACGGTCGAGGATCACGTCGTCCAGCTTGTCGTCCGCACCGTATACGGTTTCGGTCTTGTAGCCGGTCAGCAGGTTCTTCAGCTTGGTCTTCATGATCGCGCTGTTACGACCGGACTTGGTGAATTCAGCTTTCTGAACCAGCCAAGGATCGTTGTCGATACGGATCACGGTACCGGGTTTGAGTTCTTTACCAGTTTTCATTGCGAATATCCGAATTTGGATGGGATTTACAAAAATCTAGGCCGCGTATCATATCCAATTTCCATAAAACTGTACCAGCGCCGTGGCAAGATCGGCCTGCAAGGCCTGTTCCAGACACCACGCCTCGGCGTGTTTTTCCAGCTCTGGCCAGTGTTTACGGGTGGATTGCCAGTGGTCGGGCATTTTTTCACCGGCGTTCCAGGCCCGCCAGAGACCGCTGATCGCCTCCCGCGCAGGGTCCGATAACCCATTCACATAGAGCTCGAGGAAGGCTTCGAGCTTGTCCAGATGGATATCTTCTTCCTGCCGGTAGATGTGCCAGAGAAATGGCCGGCCCGCCCATTGAGCGCGCACAAAGGAATCTTCGCCACGCACGGCATTGAAATCGCAGCACCACAGCAACCCGTCGTATTGGTCCTGGCGGACGAATGGCAGCACTTGCACGGTCAAGGCGTCACGCACATGCACGGCACCGGCCGCCAAACCCTGCACACCGAGCCAACGCTCGACGTCGCCGAGAATCCGCCCTTCCGGCACCAGCAGATGAGTGGCCGTCGAATCTCCAGCCATCGCATCGAGCCAACTGGCCAGCCCGGTGTTTTCGTAGGCAAACAATGAGATCAACTGAGCGCCGGGCGCAGGATCAATCCCTAAACCGTGCAGGAATTCTCTTTGAGCTTGCGGGTCCTGCTGAAATTGCCGACGGCGCTCAAGCAGTCCGCGCTCACGCAACAATCCGCCAGTGCCCTTCTGGAAACCCGGGAAGAAAAAGAACTTCTGTACATTTTTGTACTTCACCGAGGGCAATCCGTGACAGCCGATCACCCAGTCCTCGGCACTCAGGTAGTCGAGGTTCATCCACAGCGGAGTTTTTTCCCGTTCGACCATGGCATCCATATAGGCGCTCGGCAATTGGCAGGCGAATGCAGCAATCACCACATCGGCAGCTTCAGTCCGTTGCCACTCGGCTGGCCATTGGCGCACTTCGACGCCTTGCTGCCATTGCTGCGCAGCGTGGATGTCGATTGGCGGACACAGGCGCTCGAACGCTCGCAGATCATCGACCCATAGACGCACTGCCAGTCCATGTTCGGCCACCAGTTGCCGGGCCAGTCGCCAGGTCACGCCGATGTCGCCGAAATTGTCGACCACGGTGCAAAAAATATCCCAGCGGGTTTTCAGTTCAGGCATTCCAGGCTCCCGTTGGCAAAGGCGCCGATTGTCCGCATAAATTACCCCGTGCAGAAGAGCCGACGACGATTATTCTTCATGCGACAATCGCCACTCGCCAGTGACCTTTCGCCAGGAGGCAACCATGCCCCACCGCCCCGCTCCGCGCCGATCCTTCCCGATCAGCCTCAATGCCCTGCAACTGACCGGCAGCATCGCCCTCGGCATGTGGCTGGGATTCATTGCCATTGTGCTGACCTGCTGGCTCGCTTCACGCCTGCTTTTCAGCGAACAATTGGCACCCGTGGCGGCAGCTGTGGAGCAATTGGCCAAGCCACCGGTGGTGACTCAACCGGTGCCGGACATCCCGCCACAGAGTCCGCTGTTCGAGCAATATGAAGAAAACCTGCGCAAGAGCGAGCAGGCACAACGGCTCGATCAGGCACGCGGCAGCACTCGCAACCTGGCCAACCCGAACTGTCAGTTCTGGCTGCAACAGGACCGGACTGCACCCAGCGAAAAAAGTCGCGCCAACGTTCTGCAATTCTGCGATTGATCATGAATAAGCACACCGTCCACCAACTGATTCTCGACAAGCTGCAGATCGATCTCGACATCGCCGAACGGGCTGCGCAAACCGCCTACGAAACGGCGACCCACGAAGAAAACATCGCCGAGAACAAATACGACACCCTGGGGCTCGAGGCGTCCTATCTCGCGGCCGGGCAAGCCAGGAGGGTCGAGGAAATCCGCCAGTCACTGAGCCTCTGCCAGAACCTGGCCCTGCGCCCGTATGACGAACAGCGGGGCATCGAAGTCGGCTCGCTGCTCGGGCTCGAAGACGAAAAGGGGCGCGAACAATGGCTGTTCCTCGCCCCTGATGCAGCCGGGTTGAAAGTCGACCTGGTGGGGCAACTGATCACCGTTATCACCCCGCGCTCACCGCTGGGCAAAAGCCTGCTGGGCAAGTTCGAGGGCGACGAGGTGGAAATTACGGTGGCGGGCGCTCGGCAACAGTTCGCTGTCACCGAGGTCGTTTAAACGGGCTTAATGGACTGGCAGTTCGACACCTTCGAACAGCTCTTCCAGTTCCTGCTTGTTGTGGCATTGAATGGCCTTGGCCATGACTTCGCGGGTCAGGTGCGGTGCGAACTTCTCGATGAAGTCGCACATGAAACCGCGCAGGAAAGTGCCGCGTCGGAAGCCGATCTTGGTCACGCTGGACTCGAACAGTTCGCTGGCATCAAGTACGACCAGGTCGCTGTCGAGTTTGGTGTCGACGGCCATTTTCGCCACGATGCCCACGCCCAGGCCCAAACGAACATAGGTTTTGATCACGTCGGCGTCGGCGGCGGTGAACACCACTTTCGGCGTCAGGCCTCGATGGCTGAACGCTTCGTCGAGTTTCGAACGGCCGGTAAAACCGAACACGTAAGTGACGATCGGGTATTCGGCCAGCGCTTCGAGGGTCAGTTTCGACAGTTTGGTCAGCGGGTGCCCCTGAGGCACGACCACGCAGCGGTTCCAGCGGTAGCACGGCATCATCACCAGATCACCGAACAGTTCGAGCGCTTCGGTGGCAATGGCGAAATCCACGGTACCGTCAGCGGCCATTTCGGCGATTTGCATCGGCGATCCCTGGTGCATATGCAGGGCAACGTCCGGGTATTGCTTGATGAAATTGCTGATCACCGGCGGCAACGCATAACGTGCCTGGGTGTGAGTGGTGGCAATCGACAGGGTGCCTTTCTTCTCGTTGGAGAATTCCTGGGCGATCTGCTTGATGCTTTCAACCTTGCGCAGAATTTCGCCAGCGGTGGTGATGATGCGCTCACCGGCCGGGGTGACCCGGGTCAAGTGCTTGCCGCTGCGGGCAAAGACTTCGACGCCCAGTTCATCTTCCAGCAGGCGGATCTGTTTGCTGATGCCCGGTTGAGAGGTGTAAAGGCTTTGGGCTGTAGCGGAAACGTTGAGGTCGTGGTGCGCCACTTCCCAGATGTAGCGCAATTGTTGAAGCTTCATATGAATCCCTCAAAGCAGGTAGACGCCACGGGCATCAGCGACGATATATAACTATATTAATGGCTCGAAGAATAAATCTAGAACTTTTTTATCAGATTGCCATTATTCGGGTCCTAGAGGTCCCCTTGACGACGACGTTGCACCAGCGGCACCAGATAGACCGGCACCTTGGACAGTTGCAAAACACGGGCGGCGGTCCGGCCCAAAGGCGTTTCCGCACCCGCACCGTGGCTGTGACTTCCTACGATCAACAAATCCACGGAGAGTTTCTGCGCCTGGTCCAGAATCACCTGCGATGGGTCGCCCTGCAGCACCCTGACTGCCTGAATCCGCTCCAGGTCGTGCTCCCCTTCGTCCCCCAGTTCCTCACGAAAACTGTCGAGCACCCGCTGCTCGATACTGGCAATCACAGTATTCAGGCCCTGGCTGTGAAATTCGTTCAGCGCCTGTTCATCGAGATAACTTTGCAGCACCGATTCGGCAAACAACCCCATGGGCTCCACCGCATGCACGACGTACAAATTGGCATTGAAGGTGCGGGCCAGCTCCAGGGCATGCTGCATCACCACGGGCGCGTACAGGCCAAGGTCAGTGGCGTACAGCATCGAACGAATCATATGACCTCCTCGACTGCCAACATGGCGGAGATTTGATTCAGCTTAGCAGTGCCTTGGCGACTACGACGTCCGGCGCAACACATTGAACGGCGGGCTTAAACCTTTTGCTCGTTGCTTATGCCGTGGGGCACATGACCGGTGGCGACGACTTCACGGGCCAATTCGCAGTGCCCGGCCTGATCGTCGAAAAACACATCGGCGGCGAAGGCTTCGAGAAAGGCGGACTTGGTCAGGCCACCGAGGAACAGCGATTCGTCGAGACGAATATCCCACTCGCGCAACGTGCGAATCACCCGCTCATGGGCGGGCGCCGAGCGCGCCGTGACCAGCGCAGTACGAATCGGACAGGCGTCCTCCGGGAACTCACGCTGCAACAGGTTCAGGGCCGCGAGAAAGCCCTTGAACGGCCCTCCGCGCAACGGCTCGCGAGCGGCCTCACGCTCGCTGACCTGGAACGCCTCCAGACCACCGGCCTGATAAATGCGCTCCGACTCATCGGAAAACAGCACCGCGTCTCCGTCGAAGGCGATGCGCAACTCGTCGCTGGCCGCACGGCTGGCACCGCCAGACAGAATGGTCGCTGCGGCGAATCCGGCGTCCAGGGCATTGCGTACGTCTTCGGCGTGGGTCGAGAGAAACAGATCGCAGCCAAAGGCCTTGAGGTAGGGATACGGACTACGCCCGCCGACGAATGCCGCACGGGAAATCGCCAGTCCGTAATGGTCGATCGAATTGAATACCCGCAGCCCGGTGTCGGCGCTATTGCGCGACACCAGAATCACCTCGACCCGGGCGCGGCCCAGGCTATTGTTGAGGTTCAGGAGTTTCTGCACCAACGGAAAAGCATCGCCGGGGTGAAGGATTTCGTCTTCGTGTTCGATCTGATACTGCCGGTAGGCTTCGACGCCGCTCGACAGATAGACCTTGTGGCTTTCGCTCAAATCAAACAGCGCCCGCGAAGAAATCGCCAGCACCAGCTTGTCGTCAATTGCCTTTGGCATGCCCTTCCCCCTCAGGTCGGTCGACTCAGGTGTTGCGTCGGTCAATGAAACTCAAGCTGCGATACAAAGCCTCAATGCGCGGCATTTCACATCCCGCGGCCCGGGCGGCCGCCAGTGGTCGAGCGTAGATCGCCGCCAGCTCCAGCGGCCGCTTGTGCAGGAAATCGTGGTACATGCTCGGCCAGTAGTCGGGCATTTTCTCGGTCACCATGAACAGGTGCTCGGCATACCCTGCCGGTACGTCGTGCCCGCAGGCAATTGCGCCTTGCACCACTTCAGCCATCAGCGCCTTGATCAGTTCGCGACTGTCGGCATCGGCCATCAACGGTGTAGTACTCGCCCCGAGCAAAACCGAGAGACCGTTGTAAGGGATATTCCAGACCAGTTTTTGCCAGCGCGCCTGATGCAGATTCGCCATGGCCTGGGAATCGAGGCCGGCGCTGCGGAACAGGCCGACGCCCTCCTCGACTATCGCAGTGCGTGTCGGCCCATCGGCGGGACCGCTGTGATAACCCACGTGCACCGCGCCCAGCGCCTGATGGGTGATGACCCCCGGCGCCTCGCGATGGACGCAGATGTAGCAGAGTCCGCCGAGCACATGCAGCGAATCGGGGAGCAACTCGCGCAGGCTGTCTTCCACGTCCAGGCCATTTTGCAACAGCAGCACTTTGGCATCCGGTGCCGCCGCCTGCAGGATGGCCGGTGCCAGATCTGCGTTGCTGGTGGTTTTCGCGCCCACCAGCAGCCAATCGCAGGGCGGCATGTCTTCAGCCTTTGAGTAAGCCTGTACCGGGTTCAGTTTCAGCGCACCGTGGGGCGCGCTATCGACTTGCAACCCGTGCTCGGCCACCGCGGAAAACTCGCTGCGCAGCAGAAAATGCACATCAAAACCGGCACGCGCCAGCATCACCCCGTAGAACCCGCCGATTGCACCGGTCCCGATAATGCCGATTGTCGGCCTGGCAACTGTCCCCATCATGGCAACTCCTCTGCTGTTCGACTCAACGCCTGGCGCACGGCTCGATTGAGCTCTGTGTCGGTAAGGCGCGATTTCAGTGCTCCGAAAAACTCGCCGTCGCGAACGACAAACAGCGCCGGCAAATGAAAGACCTGATAACGCTCGACCAGCCCGCCGTTATTGCCGGCATCGATCCAGCACAGTCGATCGACGGCCAGATCGAGTGTCGGTAATTGTTCGCGGGCAAAACGGCAGCTGGCGCAGCCGACACTGGTGAAAATGACCAGCGAAACACCGCTCATCGCCAGCAGCCGTTGGTCGGCGTCAAAATCGGTCAGTTCCAATTCGACCACTATACTGGGGAGAACAATGTCAGATGGCCGACACATGGAGTCTGTGTTCATGGGACGATTCATTCCTCACCCTGACGATGTGCCCGTCGAATTAACGTTGCTGAAACCTGAGTGTATTTCGCGACGGCAGCTGCACACTATCAGCCTCGGGGGCATGGCTTGCAATTATCACCGCGCGTGGCGCCACGGCACGGCGCTGGAAGTACGCATGCCGACCGTGAACCCGGACATGCGCTACCTGGGTTATGTCGCCTGGTGCCTGCGGCGCAAACGCGGTTATCTGGTGGGCATCGCCTTCGTTGACGAACAAACGCTGTTCAGCGCCCGAATGGGTGAGCAGGTGTGCCAGATCGAACGCTACTGCCGCCTGCATGAGACCCACGAAGACTTGCAGGATGTTCAGGCCCTGGCCCTCGAATGGGTCCAGGAGCATGCCGACGAGTTCTCTCACGATTCGGTGCGCAAGGCTTTTGCGCAACCTGTGCCGGAATAGGGGCGTACTTGATCAGTTTGCCCCTCACGACAGGGAAACTGACTGCGAAAGCCCACCAAACCGGCGTCTGCCCATTGTCGAGCCACGGTGTAACGCGCTAAGGTTCGGGTCCCCGACGCGCTTAATTTGCTGTGCTCCGCCGCGCGGGTTCGCTGGCGGCCGGCACCCGTGACCTGACGAGTAAACGATGGCTGATTTACCGATCAACGACCTAAACGTCGCCTCCAACGAGACGCTGATCACTCCCGATCAGCTCAAGCGCGATATTCCCCTGAGCGATGCCGCACTGCGCACCGTCACCAAGGGCCGCGAAGTCATTCGTAACATTCTGGATGGCACCGACCACCGCCTGTTCGTCGTCATCGGGCCTTGCTCGATCCACGACATCAAGGCCGCCCACGAATATGCCGAGCGCCTGAAGGTTCTCGCTGCCGAAGTGTCCGATACCCTGTATCTGGTCATGCGCGTGTATTTCGAGAAGCCGCGTACCACCGTCGGCTGGAAAGGCTTGATCAACGACCCGTACCTGGATGACTCGTTCAAGATCCAGGATGGCTTGCACATCGGTCGCCAGTTGCTGCTGGACCTGGCCGAAAAAGGCCTGCCGACCGCCACCGAAGCCCTCGACCCGATCTCCCCGCAGTACCTGCAGGACCTGATCAGCTGGTCGGCCATCGGCGCGCGCACCACCGAATCCCAGACTCACCGTGAAATGGCGTCCGGCCTGTCCTCGGCCGTCGGCTTCAAGAACGGTACCGACGGCGGCCTGACCGTGGCGATCAACGCCCTGCAGTCGGTTTCCAGCCCGCACCGCTTCCTGGGTATCAACCAGGAAGGTGGCGTCTCCATCGTGACAACCAAGGGCAATGCCTACGGTCACGTAGTGCTGCGCGGCGGCAACGGCAAGCCGAACTACGATTCGGTCAGCGTTGCGCTTTGCGAGCAGGCGCTGAACAAGGCGAAGATCAAGCCGAACATCATGGTCGATTGCAGCCACGCCAACTCCAACAAGGATCCGGCCCTGCAACCGCTGGTGATGGAAAACGTCGCCAACCAGATCCTCGAAGGCAACAAGTCGATCATCGGCCTGATGGTTGAAAGCCACCTGAACTGGGGCGCCCAGGCAATCCCGAAAGACCTCGCCGACCTGCAGTACGGCGTGTCGATCACCGATGCCTGCATCGACTGGACCGCGACCGAAAACACCTTGCGCAGCATGCATGCCAAGCTCAAGGATGTGTTGCCTAAACGCGATCGCAGCTGATCGCCTCACGGCCTGTTCAAAAAGCGCACAAAAAAACGCCGGGTAGAACCCGGCGTTTTTTTTATGCATTCGTTTGACTGAAAGTCACTGACTCAGCTTGGCCGCATGCCGCTGGTGACGCTCCATATAGCGTTCGACGTAGGAGCACGATGGAATGACGGTGTAGCCCATTTCGTCAGCGTACTCCAGCGCCCTCTCGGTCAAGGCTGCCGCAATACCGCGACCACGCAATGCGTTGGGCACGAAGGTGCGATAGATATCCAGGGTCTGTTTCCCCAGATCCATATAGGTCAGATAGGCACGATGACCGTCCACATTGGTCTCGAACTGATGACCAGCCTGGTCATGGTGGATGGACAACGCCTCGCTCATCACTACTCCTCGCGGGTCTGGAATTCCGACCCCTACCTTACCGATGTTTTTCCGGCGAAGGAACATCTACGCCACCCCGTGCCTGAATGGACACCGAGAAGAGCTGCACCGATCTCGCGCTACCGAGCACGTACAAATAGTAGGCACCATTGACAGAAATGCTCAAGGTACGCTCGTCATCATGCCCGTTGGCGGGTGCTGCTCCGTAATCACGCAGGAATGGCTCGACCGAAGGTCACTCCGGGTCGATAGCCTGAACATTGCCGGATGTTGAGACTTAAGACGAACGCCCGTTGTTAAAGTCACCTGAACATCGAGAAAGATAGTGAGAGGCGCCACGCAAAAGCCGAACAAAAGTGTAGACGAATCCATATAGGCGGACTTTAGCCAGCCGGGGAAAAAGAGCGCTGTGCCGAAGGAACTTTTTCTCGGCAGTTCGCTCAGCCACGGGCCTTGCAGCTGGATATTTTTTAAACAATTCAGTTAAAAGTTGCTCGAAAAAGAATCAACGCCTACAATTTTTTTGGCTTCTTGCTTCACGTCAGTTTTACTTACTACAAGTAATGGGTAGTATGTACGCCGGCTATTTCCTCAATCGGAGGAGATAGCTACTTAATAGAAAGTCCTTGAAGGGGAACACGATGAACAACGTTCTGAAATTCTCTGCTCTGGCTCTGGCCGCAGTTCTGGCTACCGGTTGCAGCAGCGCATCGAAAGAAACCGAAGCACGTCTGACCGCTACTGAAGACGCAGCTGCTCGCTCCCAGGCTCGTGCAGACGAAGCTTACCGTAAAGCTGATGAAGCTCTGGCTGCTGCTCAAAAAGCACAACAGACTGCTGACGAAGCTAACGAGCGTGCTCTGCGCATGCTGGACAAAGCTAGCCGCAAGTAATAATCCCTCGGGATTGTTATCAAGCCGACCCATTTTTTGGGTCGGCTTTTTTATTGCCCGGCGTTTCTCCAGGCAATAAAAAACCCGTCGACGCGGTCTGCGTCGACGGGCTCATAGCAAGCGTTACTGCAGCGGATCGATCGGCGTGCTCGACACCATCGGCGCGACGCCGTTGCCCGGCACTGCGATCTCTACCGGCAGGCCGTCCTCAGCGGCCACCACGTCCCGCACCACATCCCAGTTCATGCGCAGGTTGTTGGTGATGTCTTCACGCTTGAGCATCGCATTGATGACCGCTGTGTGCTTGTCGACCACCGACGGGTTGCCCTTGTCGTCCAGCGGCGTGTGCGCCTCCAGATAGACCTTGCCGCCACTCATGCCGAACTTGTACGGGTCGTTGATGATCCGTACCGAGGTACCGACCGGCACCATGCCTGCCATTTCCAGCACGTTGTTGTTGAACATGCGGAAGCAACCGTGGCTGGTGCGCATGCCGATACCGAACTTCTTGTTCGAACCGTGGATCAGGTAGCCCGGAGTGCCCAGGGTGAACTTGAACGGGCCCAGAGGGTTGTCAGGGCCTGCCGGCACGACGTTGGGCAGCGGATCACCATCTGCCGCGTGCTCGGCCTTGATCGACGCCGGAGGCGTCCAGGTCGGGTTAGGCGTCTTGGCGGTGATGCTGGTGTGGGCAATCGGCGAGCCCCAGCCTTCACGACCGATACCCAGCGGGAACGTGTACACCACGTTCTTGCCTTTCGGGTAGTAGTAGAGGCGGTACTCGGCCAGGTTGATCACGATGCCTTCACGCGGGCCTGGTGGCAGGATGAAGCGAGTCGGCAGAATGATTTCCGTGCCGGCGCCCGGCAACCATGCATCGACACCCGGGTTGGCCGCGACCATTTCCGTGTAGCCCAGGTCATAGGCAGTACCAAGGTCGGCGAAGGTGTCTTCGTACTTGGCCTTGATCACCTGCACCTGGCCGATGATGTCCTCACCGGGCGGTGGCAGGGGAAACTCCAATGCTGCAACAGGACCGGCCACAAAAAGGGCGGCAAGAGTCAGGCAGCGGGTGACGGCAGGAAAGCGCGGCAACATCCGGAAAATCCTTCGCATGATCAACTGAGGGTATAAGGACGCGATTGTACACTGCCGCCCGTTATTTCGGGGAGATGGCCCGATTGCAGGCAGTGCAAGGCGGTAATGGCCACTCGGAACGCCACCTCACAAGGGAGCCCTGGTCCTGATGCATGCGCGTTTCCCTGTAGGAGCTGCCGAAGGCTGCGATCTTTTGATTTTGATTTTTTGCGTGTCGGAGAGGCACAAGATCAAGATCAAAAGATCGCAGCCTTCGGCAGCTCCTACAGTGGGTCGGTGCTTGCCAAAAGTGACCCGCGGCAAGGGTGAAACCATAATCCGCCGTTACCTCAACAACGGATATGTACACAAAATAACGGGGCTAGTGCACGACGACAGACTAAAGCTCAAACCGCAATTCAGGCCAGATCGGCGACGTCCCCCGCTTCTGCGACTCAAGAATGGCCCTGCACAACGAACACAGCCGCTGATCCTGAAACACCCGGCGATCAACACTCGACCAGCGCGGTTGCGCCGGCAACAGGCTGCCGCAAAGAGTCCGGTCCGCCGAGCCGCCCAACTCCAGCTGACGGGTCACCAGATGCACCCGCACTTCCTGGCAGGCGAACAGATCCAGCTGTTCGTCAGGCTCGATCAGTTGATAGGCAAATAGTGACCAGGCGGGACGCGGCATCGGGGGCTCCAAATCGGGGGCGCCACCTTAGCCGAAAGCCTGCGTCTAGAAAAGTGTCATAACAGCGGTTTTAGAGTAGGCCAGACATTTTCCAGCAACTTGTCCTGGGCCCCGGCGGCCGGGTGTATGCCGTCGGCCTGCATCAACTCCGGATGACCGCCCACGCCGTCGAGGAAAAACGGCACCAGCGGGATCTTTTTCTCATCGGCCAGGTTGCTGTAGACCTCGGCGAACGCCTTGGTGTATCGCGCACCGTAATTGGGTGGCAATTGCATGCCGAGCAACAGCACCTTGGCGCCGCTGGCCCGGGAGCTGTCGATCATCGAGGCAAGATTTTGTTGCAATTGAGTTGGCAGCAAGCCGCGCAGACCGTCATTGCCCCCCAACTCGAGGATCACCAGTTCCGGTTTATGCTCTGCAAGCAGCGCGGGCAGGCGCGCCTGGCCTCCGGCACTGGTGTCGCCACTGATAGACGCATTGATCACTTTGTCGTCGAAACCTTCGCGCCTGAGCCGCTGTTCAAGCAGCGACACCCACCCCAGCCGGGTATCCAGTCCGAAACCGGCGCTGATACTATCGCCAACGATCAGGACTGTACCCGCCGCTGCGTTTTGGGCCATGCACATCAAGGCCAGGCCAGCACTCAAAAACCAGACACGCATCGGACTCTCCATGGGCGCAAGCATTCTCATCGCGAAGGACCTTAGCAAAGTGGTTCCCAGCGCGGAAGGTGAACTGACCATCCTGCACGAACTCAGCCTGGAACTGAACAAGGGCGACAGCCTGGCCATCGTCGGCGCTTCCGGTTCCGGCAAATCCACCCTGCTGGGCCTGCTCGCCGGTCTCGACCTGCCGAGCAGTGGCGAAGTCACCCTCGCGGGGCAGGGTCTGAGCAACCTCGATGAAGACCAGCGTGCGCGCATCCGCGCCGAGCACGTGGGTTTTGTCTTTCAATCGTTTCAACTGCTCGACAGCCTCAATGCCCTGGAAAACGTCATGCTGCCGCTGGAGCTCGATGGCCGCAAAGACGCCCGCGAACGCGCCACCGAGTTACTCCAGCGTGTAGGACTCGGCCAGCGCCTGACGCATTCACCGCGCCAGCTATCCGGGGGCGAGCAACAACGCGTGGCGATTGCCCGTGCGTTTGCCGCCGAACCCGATGTGCTGTTCGCCGACGAACCGACCGGCAACCTCGACAGCCACACCGGCGAGCGCATCAGCGACCTGCTGTTCGAACTCAACAAGGAGCGCGGCACGACCCTGGTGCTGGTGACCCACGATGAACGCCTGGCCCATCGGTGCCGGCGCCTGATCCGTCTTGAAGCCGGCCTGCTGGTCGCCCCCGTGGAGCCTTGATGGCACGCCTGCCGCTGTTGCGCCTGTTCAGTCTCGCCATCCGCCAATTGCTGCGCGACGCCCGCGCCGGTGAATTGCGTGTCTTGTTTTTTGCCTTGCTGGTGGCCGTGGCCGCGAGCACTGCCATTGGCTATTTCGGCGCCCGCCTGAATGGCGCCATGATGCTGCGCGCCACTGAGTTTCTCGGTGCCGACCTGCTCCTCGAAGGCAGTTCGCCCGCGCGCCCCGAACAGATAAGAAGCGGCACGGAGCTGGGACTGCAACATGCGCAGGTGGTGGAGTTTTCCAGCGTTATCGCCACAGACAGCGGCATCCAGTTGTCCAGCATCAAGGCGGCCGATGACACCTACCCGCTACGCGGCGAGCTGAAGAGCGCGCCCGCCCCGTTCGCCACGCAAAGCGCCGGTGGTGGACCGCAACCCGGTGAAGCCTGGGTCGAGGCACGCCTGCTGACCGCCCTGGACCTGAAGATCGGCGACAGCATCGATGTCGGCATGAAAACCCTGAAACTGGCGCGGGTGCTGACCTACGAACCCGACCGCGCCGGCAATTTCTACAGCCTGACGCCGCGGGTGCTGATCAATCTCGACGATCTTGCGGCAACCGGCGTGGTGCAACCCGGCAGCCGGGTCAGCTATCGCGAATTATGGCGAGGCAACGCCCAGGCACTCGAGTCGTACCGACAACTGATCAAACCGGGGCTCGCCGCCAACCAACGCTTGCAGGACGCCCGGGATGGCAACCGGCAGATCGGCGGCGCCCTGGGCAAGGCCGAACGCTACCTGAACATGGCCAGTCTGGTGGCGGTGTTGCTGTCCGGCGTGGCGGTGGCGTTGTCGGCGACCCGCTTCGCCACCCGCCGCTTCGATGCCAGTGCCTTGCTGCGCTGCCTCGGTCTGTCACGCCGGGAAACCCTGGTGTTGTTCAGCCTGCAACTGACCGTGCTCGGGCTGCTGGCCAGCATCAGCGGCGCTCTCCTCGGCTGGTTCGCACAACTGGGGTTGTTTGCCCTGCTGCACGACTTGCTGCCGACCGACGTACCTCCGGGCGGACTGTTTCCGGCCGTCGCCGGGATCGGCACCGGACTGGTGGCCCTGGCCGGTTTCGCCTTGCCGCCACTGGCGGCTCTGGGCCGGGTTCCGCCATTGCGCGTGCTGCGCCGGGACATGCTGCCGATCCCTTCCAGCACCTGGATGGTCTATGGTGCAGCGCTGGGCGCCCTCGCCCTGATCATGTGGCGCCTGAGCCTGGACCTGGTGCTGACCTTTGCCCTGCTCGGCGGCGGCGTGATTGCAGCGCTGGTGCTGGGCGGTTTGTTGCTGCTGCTGTTGAAGAGTCTGCGGCGCTTGCTCGCGCGTGCGTCCTTGCCCTGGCGCCTGGGACTCGGGCAATTGCTGCGTCATCCGCTCGCTGCCGCAGGCCAATCCCTGGCGTTCGGCCTGATCCTGCTGTCGATGGCGCTGATTGCGCTGCTGCGCGGTGAATTGCTGGATACCTGGCAGAACCAGTTGCCGAAAAACGCCCCCAATTACTTCGCCCTGAACATCCTGCCTGCGGATAAACAGGCCTTCACCGATCACCTGATCGCCGTGTCGGCAAAATCGGCACCCTTGTACCCGGTGGTGCCGGGGCGCTTGATCAGCATCAACGGCGAACCGGTACAGCAGATCGTCACCAAGGAATCGGCCGGCGACCGGGCAATCCAGCGCGACCTGAGTCTGACCTGGGCGGCGGACCTGCCGGCGGGCAACAAGCTCACGGCGGGCAATTGGTGGAATGAACAAACGCCCGACGATGTTCCCGGCGTGTCGGTGGAAGGCAAGGTCGCTGAGAGCCTGAAACTCAAGCTCGGCGATCATCTGGTTTTCAGCGTGGGCGGGGTCAATCGCGAGGCGAAGGTCACCAGCCTGCGGGAGATCAACTGGGACAACTTCCAGCCGAACTTTTTCATGATCTTCCAGCCCGGCACCCTCAAGGATCTGCCGGCGACTTACCTGACCAGTTTCTATCTGGCATCGGGACATGACCAACAGATCGTCGACCTGTCCAGAGCCTTCCCGGCGGTGACGATCCTGCAGGTCGAAGCCTTGCTGGAACAATTGCGCAGCATTCTCGCCCAGGTCACCCTGGCGGTGGAGTACGTATTGTTGTTTGTGTTGGCCGCGGGGATGGCGGTGCTGTTTTCCGGCCTGCAGGCGACGCTGGACGAACGCATTCGCCAGGGTGCGCTGCTGCGGGCGCTGGGGGCCGAACGGCAACTGCTGGTCAAGGCCCGACGCATCGAGTTCGGTTTGCTGGGGGCGGTCAGCGGTTTGCTGGCGGCATTGGGGTCGGAACTGGTGAGCCTGGTGCTCTACCGCTATGCCTTTGACCTGCCGTGGCATCCGCATCCATGGCTGTTGCTGCTGCCCCTGCTGGGCGCGGTGCTGATCGGCGGTGCCGGGGTGTTCGGCACTCGTCGGGCATTGAACGCCAGCCCGCTGACAGTCTTGCGCGAGGGTTGATAAACTCCAGCCGTCTCCACCACAAGAAGTTGCCATGAGCCGTTACCGCCCTCCCCGCACCGCCGGCACCGCGCTGATCACCCCCGAGGGTGAAGCGCGGATGCGCGCCGAATTCCATGAGCTGTGGCATGTGCGTCGGCCCCAGGTGACCCAGGCTGTCAGCGAAGCCGCGGCACAGGGTGATCGCTCGGAGAACGCCGAATACACCTACGGCAAAAAGATGCTGCGAGAGATCGACAGCCGCGTGCGTTTTCTCACCAAACGCCTGGAAGCGCTCAAGGTTGTCAGCGAAAAACCCAGCGATCCGAACAAGGTGTATTTCGGCGCCTGGGTCACGATCGAGGACGAGGATGGCAAGGAGTCGCGCTACCGCATTGTCGGACCGGATGAACTGGACCTCAAACAAGGCCTGATCAGCATTGACTCGCCATTGGCCCGAGCCCTGATCGGCAAGGCACTGGACGCCGAGGTCCGGGTCCAGACACCGACCGGTGAGCAGTGTGTTTATATCGTGGCGATCGACTACCCGTAAAACTCAAGGGCGGGTGATCAGCCCTTGCCGGGCAACGCGGGTCAGTTGCCTGATCACCTCGGGAGCGTCTTCGAGGCTGGGAGATTGAATCACTGCCAGATCAAAACTGTCGTCGGCGAAACGCGCGAGCGACTCACCGTCTTCGACAAACTGGATCAGAAAGGCAGCGGGACCGCCGGTACGACGTGGCCAGCCATCGAGATAACGCAAGAGCGTCGGCTGATGTTTGCCGCCAAGCAGGATTTTTGGATTGCGCTGGGTGAGATGTGCCGTGATCGGCGCGGGACGTACAACCGGGTTTAGTGCATTCATTGTGTCGTGTCTCTGCCTCAAAAGTCTGCATGGCAGGTGAGAGGCAACACCGAACCAGCGCTTTAGCGGTATTTCGAAGCCTGTTCCGGCTTCTATCGGCAACTGGATGAGTCACCTGGCGCCCCGCAAGTAGCTGTTTAAATCGGCGCATGAGCAACATCCTAGAGAAGCTGACTGGACAGTGTCAAGAATGACGCTCAACAAAAAAGGTCCGCACGATGCGGGCCTTTTTTGTTGAGCCAGAGCGGTCAACCGGCGATGACACGGTCCGCCGAGAGTTTGCCCGCACCTTCGATCAATACCGCGATACTGCCACCGAGCAGGGCCAGGGCGAATTCATAACCATTGTTGGCCATGAACAGTCCGTTGCTGATGTGCACCGAGAAAATCGCGACCAGCGACAGGAAGATCAAGCCCAATGCAGCCGGGCGAACCAGCAAGCCGATGATCAATGCCAGGCCGGCGAAGAATTCGGTGCCGCCCGCCAGTGCCGCCATCAGGTAACCCGGCGTCAGCCCGAGGCTTTCCATGTACTGCGCGGTTCCGGCCAGACCATAACCACCGAATGCCCCGAAGAGTTTTTGCGAGCCGTGAGCGGCGAAAATTATGCCGACCACGATGCGCAGAACGGTCAGGCCGTAACCGGCGCGGGTAAACAATACCTTGTTGATCAGAGTGCTCATGCTGTTTCTATCCTTGTCAGTGTGTGTGGGTTGGGCGCCATATTAATCAATAAATCACATGTTAAAAGCAGAAAAAACCCACCATTACAATCAGATTAGTTGATCATTTGCGAGAAACAACCTTTTGTCCCTGAGGCTCCAACGATTCCCGCTCCCGGTCGAACGCCAGGTAATACTTGTTCACGCTATTAACATAGCTGACAGGCCCCATACCCACCTGCTCCATGGCGACGCGTTCGACCTGGAAGAACCACTGGTTGGGATTCAGTCCTCGCCGCCGGGCTTCGGTGCGCATGCCCTGAACCCGCTCCGGCCCGATGTTGTAGGCCGCCAGCACGAAGGCCATGCGTTCGCGCTCGTTGAGTTTCGGGCTGGCAAAGAACTTGCGCCGGATCATCGCAAGGTACTTGGCCCCGGCCTGCACATTGCCGTCTACGTCCTGAATATTGCTGACCCCCACCCGCTGCGCCGCAGAAGGGGTGATCTGCATCAGGCCGGTCGGGCTGCCGCCACTGCGGGCAGTGGGCTGCAACGCTGACTCCTTGAAGGCCAGTGCCGCCAGGTTCAGCCAGTCCATGCCCTGGGCATCGGCGTGTTTCTGCAGCACCGGACGCAGTTTTTCCAGGCGCTGCCGGTCCGCCTTGGCCAGTGGATAGTGCACTTGATAGAGACGACGATAGATGCGCAGGAATGCAGCGTCCTGATCCGACGGTTTTTTGTAGACGGTGAGGAAGCGATCAATGCTGGCCCGCAGCATCGACGCATCGCGGCGCACGAACCAGAACTCTTCGCCCGGCTCACTGATGACGACCTGCTTGTCGAAACGCAGCTTGGGCAGGATCTTGCCCCAGCGTTCGGCAATCGGCTGCTCGACGATGGTCAGGTGAAAGATTCCGCCCTGGACCATCTCCAGTACGTCCTCGACGGCAAGGCTCGGATCGACCCACTCGATGTTGACCGGCGGCAGCTTGTGCAGGGCGAGCTTTTGATTGATCTGGCTGATGGCATCCCCGGCGGCGCTGCCGGCGGGTAGCGCCAGGGTCTTGCCGGAGAGCTGTTCAAGCCGGGTGTAGCGGCGTTCGCCCTTGATGCCCACCAGGACCAACGGGATGTTGCTGGCAATCGGCTCACTGGTGCTGACGGCGAAGCCCGGTTGCAGGTCGAGCAACTCGCCTGGCGCCACCAGATCACCCTCCCCGCGCTGCAAGGCGCCGAGCAGTTGATCCTTGGCCTTGGGAATGATCTTGAGGGTGATTTCCTGACCGTCACGGGCGTGGCCGTTGAGGTATTGCTCGAACGCTCTCAGGCGATGGTATTCAACCCCGATCGCCTGCCCCTGGACTTCGCCGGAACTGTTGCGGCTCTGGTTGACCAGCACCCGCAACACACGACTGCTGCGGATCTGCGCAAGGTCGCGCACCTCGCTGGTCGGTACGGCTTGCAGCGGCCCGGGCAGACGCGCGACCGCCGTCATCGGCAGTAGCAGCGAACAACACAGCAGTAGCAAAACCGAGGGACGAATCATCCACTCTCCGGAAAGAATATGAGGCCGCTTCAATGTAGCGCGGCGACAAAAACAGGGCGCCCAGGGCGCTGACAACGCGCGAAAGACTGGCACAATGATGGCAAAACTACCAACCCAGCCAGGTCCGAGGCTCAAGAGACAGCGTTAACCCGTTGTAGTTCTTGGCTTTTCTTATAAATCCACGGCTCTGATATGCTTTCCGGCCTTTGAGCCGAGGTAGCACCATGCAACTCATCGATATCGGCGTCAACCTGACCAACGCCAGTTTTGCCGACAAACACCAGGCCGTTCTCGATCGCGCTTACGCGGCCGGCGTGTGCCAACTGGTGCTGACGGGCACCAGCGTCGAGGGCAGTGAACAGGCCCTTGAGTTGTGCCGGCAACTGGACGCAAGCAATCAGCGCCTGTTTGCCACCGCCGGTATTCACCCTCACTGCGCCAGCGACTGGAACACCGACAGCGCCCGCCGTCTGCGCAGCTTGCTCAACGAGCCGAATGTGGTGGCCGTGGGCGAATGCGGGCTGGATTTCAACCGTGATTTCTCGCCGCGCCCGCAGCAGGAAAAGGTCCTCGAAGAACATCTTGCCTTGGCCGTCGAATTGCAGCTGCCGGTTTTTCTGCACGAACGTGACGCCAGCCAGCGTTTGCTGGAGATCCTGCGCGACTTCCGCGACCAATTGCCGGCCGCGGTGGTGCACTGCTTCACCGGGGAGCAGAAGGCACTGTTCAGCTACCTCGACCTGGACCTGCACATTGGCATTACCGGCTGGATCTGCGACGAACGCCGGGGCACGCATTTGCATCCGCTGGTCAAGGAGATCAAGCGCGGACGCCTGATGCTCGAAAGCGATGCGCCGTACCTGCTGCCGCGCAGCCTGCGCCCCAAGCCGAAAAACGGGCGAAACGAGCCAGCGTACCTGACCGAAGTATTGCGCGAAGTGGCACTGCATCGGGGGGAAAGCCAGGAGGATCTGGCGGCGCACACCACAGCCTGTGCACGCGCGTTCTACGGCTTGCCATCAATCCCCCAGTAACCACAAATCCCCTGTGGGAGCGGGCTTGCTCGCGAAAGGCGTCGTGTCTGCGAGCATCGGGTTGAATGACAGGCCGCTATCGCGAGCAGGCTCGCTCCCACACTGGCCCGTTGATCTGCATCAAGAATCAGCCATCTGAGTAGCGGCACAATGCTGGCACCTTGCCAAAACTGTTTCCGCTATCAGAGAAGACCTCCATGGGTGCCTGGCTTAGCAATATCTCGCTGAAATACAAGTTCTGGGCGGTCAATGCCGTCGCGTTCGTCACCACCCTGTTGCTGGTGCTGTACGCGGTGCAGCTTGAACAGCAGGCCCGCAGTCACGCGTCCCAGGCTTCGACCCAGGCCCAGGCGCGATTGCTCGAAGCCTGGCCCGCCGGGCAACCGCTGCCCCATACCGCCAACCTGCTGGCGTTCAGCCGCGGGCAAGTCCCCATGCTCAATGAGCGCCCCGTGCAAGAACTGGCCGACGCCAATGGCTGGGTCGAGATCAACCCGATGCCATTGTTCGGTGACAACCCGTTGATGGGCGCCGAAGTGTTCGCGCGCGCCGACGGGCAGCGGGTCGCCGTGATCGCCCATGGTCCAAGCCTGAGCCAGGTATTCAGCGAGCGCTTCGCCCACTACGCGGTGGCAGTGTTCGTCCTGATGCTGGCCATGCTCGGCGCATCGCAGTTGTTGATCCGTTTCCTGCTCAGCCAGCTCAACACCTTGAAAGACGTCATGTTGCACGTGGAGAAAACCGGCGACCTGTCGACCCGCGTGCCATTGGCTTGCAGTGACGAAGTCGGGCAGATGGCCAACGCCTTCAACGCCATGCAGGCCGGTTATCAACGGGTGGTCAACACCGTCGCCAGCACCGCCCGGCAACTGGACACCGGCGCTGCACGGCTGGCGGCGAGCATGAATGAAGTGCGCCACGGCATGCTCGGTCAGCAAAGCGAAACCGACCAGGCCGCCACGGCGATCAATGAAATGACTGCCACGGTCTATCACATCGCCCAGCATGCGGGTGCCACCCGTGACCTTTCGCAATCGGCCGATACCCTGGCCGGTAGCGGGCAGGAAGTGGTGACGCGGGTGCAGCGCTCGATTGCCGGGCTGTCCACAGGCGTGCAGCAGACCGCCGAGATGATTCAACGCCTGGCCGAGGACAGCCAGAAGATCAACGGCGTGGTCAACGTGATTCACAGCATCGCCGAACAGACCAACCTGCTGGCGCTCAACGCCGCCATCGAAGCGGCCCGGGCTGGCGAGATGGGACGCGGCTTTGCGGTAGTCGCCGATGAAGTACGTAACCTGGCCAAACGCGTGCAAACCTCCACGGATGAAATCACGATCATGGTCTCGGCGTTGCAGGCCGGGACGCGGGACGCCGTGGATTTCATGCAAGAGAGCTCGTTCAAGGCCGACGACTGCGTACGACAAGCGCAAGAAGCCGGCGCGGCACTGGCCGAAATCACTGGCGCAGTGGCACAGATGCGTGAAAGCAACACACAGATCGCCGTGGCGGCCGAGCAACAGAGCCAGGTGGCGGAAGAGATGAACCGGGCGGTGGTGAGCATCCGTGACGTGACTGAAAACACGGTGCAGCAGACGGTGTCTTCGGCGACGACCAGCAATGAACTGGCGGCGCTGGCCGGAGAGTTGAGCAAGGCGATAGGTCAGCTCAAACTCTGAGGGCCCTTTCGCGAGCAAGCCCGCTCCCACAGGTGACCGCATTCTTTCATAGGAATACGCTCAAAATGTGGGAGCGGGCTCGCTCGCGAAGGCGTCAGAACTGGCACCCTCTTTTCCAGTCATGGCTCCTATCAAGCCAATAGCCAGCCTTGATTCGCCGCCGGCATTGACCGAGCCTATTCTTCATCACATGTGTTCAACATGGATCGAGGATCAGCATCATGGGCAAACGTCACCCCAACCTTCCCGCCTGGCAATGGCGAGCGTACCCGAACAATCATCAGCACCCGACCAATCTGGTGTTGCACCTGATCGCGGTGCCGCTGTTCATCGTGGCATTTCTGCTGATCGTATCCGGGGTCTTCAGCCTGAGCCTGGCCAACATCGCCATTGGCGTGATCGGCGTGATTGCGGCGCTGGCCCTGCAACGCCACGGCCACAGCATGGAGACGCAAGCCGCCGAGCCGTTCAGTGACCGCAAGGATGCAATATCGCGCCTGTTGGTCGAGCAGTTTCTGACCTTTCCGCGGTTCTTCCTCAGCGGTGGCTGGTGGCGCGCCTGGCGTGAGCGCCACCGTCGTCACTGATCAGGCGAACACCGTCACCGTCTGCCGGCTCATGGCGATCAACCGGCCATCGGCGCTCCACATTTTCGCGGCGGCGTGCCCGTAACCATCCGCGGCGTGCTCGGTCTCGACGAGGTATTTGCACCAGTCCAGGGTGGTCAACTCCAGCAGTGGTTGCACGAACTCGATGGTCCAGGTCAGCGTGCTGCCCATCGCCGGCTTCTTCAAAAACGGCATCAGGGCCGGCGGCCAGGCGTCCACCAGTGCGAGGATATGCGCCTCGCTGATGGCCTCTTCCTTGACATCGCCGCGCAAGCGCACCCAACCACCCATTTGCCGCGATGTGCTACCACTGAACGGCAGCCCGCCAACACTCCAGCGCATCGCCAGGTGCCGCATGAACTCCGGAATGACGCCTTCGACAAAAGGCAATTCCTGGCACTCGTCCCAGTGCTTCATTTCAGGTGCCGGCTCAGCGGCCACGGCCACTACCGAAGGGCGTGAAGCGCCGAAACTCCCCTGGATCAACGTCACCACCTGGCCCTTCTGCACCACCCGACCCAACACCTGGCTGACCGCCTTGCCTTCGCGCAATACGTCGACTTCAAAGCTGACTGGAACCTCAGGCTCAACCGGGCCGACAAAGGTGATCGCCAATGAGCGCACCGGGCGATCCGCTGGCACCCGCGCACGCATGGCTTCGTACTGCAGCGCCGCCACCAAGCCACCGAAACTGGCGCGCCCCTGGGCCCAGGAGGCCGGAATGGACAGCTCCAGCGGCTGGCTACGGACAGCGTCAAGCAGTTCGGAAAAACGCATGAAAACCTCAGGGATCGGAAAAAGATGAGGGGGATCTTAACCATCTGGCGAGAGGGATACATCGCCTATTCCGGACAAATTGACTGACAGATAAGTCGCGCAGGCTTCACGTCGAACATAAAACCCTGTGGGAGCGGGCTTGCTCGCGAAGACGGTTTGTCAGTCACCAACAATGTCCGGGCTGATGGCCTTTTCGCGAGCAAGCCCGCTCTCACATTTGTTCGGTGGTGATCTCAGGATTTGAAGCAATCGCGACTGAGCTTTTCCAGCACCCGGTCCGCACGCTGTTCAGCTTCCGCCATGGTGGCTGTCCAGACCGCGACACAGGGCTGCAGATCCGTTTCCTGCTCAGCCATGGCCAGCCATTGCACGCAATCGTGCCAGTCACCCAGCGCGCCCTGGGCCGATTTCAATCGGGGCATGGCCGCTTTCGGCAAACGGTCCAGCTCGGGGTAAGCGTCGATGCCATAGCGTACGCGCTTGATAAGCAGGCGTAGCCGATGACGGTCGTGGGCCGGGTCGTGCAGTGCTTCGTCGAGTTTTTTCCACTGTTTGCCCAGGCGTTTTTCGATGCGCTTGCGCAGGCCCTTGAGCAATCCCTGGCGCTGGGCAGCGCGCAGAAAACGCGGAAACGCATCGAGGACGATCAGCAATTGCGCGAGCTGGGGACTGGCCGCCACGGCCGGATAGGCTTCGGCCATTTGCGCCATGCGCCACTGTGCAGCTTGGGGTTGACCGTACTGAAGCAGGTAAGCCGCCAGCACTTCGCGATCACGCAACGGCGTGGTCAGATCACCCACCCGCGAGGCAGCCGCTTCCAGTTGTTCGACACCGGGTAAACCTTGCAAGGGTCGCAACAGGCTGCGTAACCGACGCATGGTGGTGCGCAGATCGTGTAAAGCTTCAGGGTCGGTGCGCTCTTTCAAGCGGGCCTGACAGGCCAGCAGACGAACTTCCAGGCTCAGGACATGAGCCACCAGCCGATCGATCATGGGGGTTTACTCCGTAAACAACGCCATACATCTGTAGGAGCTGGCTTGCCAGCGATGGCGACATCAGGTCGCATAATGTTCAACGGCCTATCGCCGGCAAGCCGGCTCCTACAGGACTAGCAGAGTTTTCAACGCCCCGCGCGCGACTCACGAATATAGAAGCGGGCCTTCTCGGCTTTCCTGGTGCAGCCTTCGAACCCTTCGAATTGCTGCTGGGTCTTGGCCGCGGTTAACAGCGACAGGGCCTTGGAGTAGCTGACGGTCCCGGCGAAACCTTCGGCTTTGGCCAGGTCCAGTTCATGCCATGCCGCATCCAGGTTACTTCCGCAACTGTCGCGGTAGGCGGTTTTGCCGGCACAACCGGCGAGCGCCAGGGCAATCAATGGCACGCAGATCCAGGCTTTCATCACTTACTCCTCAAAAATAGGTTAACAGTCATGCAGATAAGACGGTGTGGCAGCTGAAAAGTGCCGTTGGTCCGCTGTGCGAACTATAGCGCTGACGCGAACAACCCTGTGCCGCCATGGAGTGTCGAAAATACGACGCTCTTGCCCCCTCGAACGACCATGACGATTGAAGCATGCCCCTCGATGGGTGCATTGTTGAAGCATTCAAACGAGGGCGATTCATGAAAAAGCGTGTCGCACTGGTATTGGGCTCGGGTGGAGCCCGGGGTTACGCACATATTGGGGTCATTGAAGAGATCGAACGGCGCGGCTATGACATTGCCTGTATCGCCGGTTGCTCCATGGGCGCGGTGGTGGGCGGGATCTATGCCGCCGGCAAACTCAACGATTACCGCGACTGGATCGAGAGCCTGGATTATCTCGACGTGTTGCGCCTGGTGGACGTCAGCTTTCGTCTGGGAGCGATTCGTGGCGAGAAGGTGTTCGGGCAGATTCGCAAGATCGTCGGCGAGATCAACATCGAAGACCTGCGCATCCCCTATACCGCCGTTGCCGCCGACCTGACCAACCAGCAGGAAATTTGGTTCCAGGAAGGTTGCCTGCACCAGGCGATGCGCGCCTCGGCAGCGATTCCCAGTCTGTTCACCCCGGTGATGCAGGGCAACCGCATGCTGGTCGATGGCGGCATTCTCAACCCGCTGCCGATCGTGCCCGTGGTGTCGAGCCATTGCGACCTGATCATCGCCGTCAACCTCAACTCCACCAACCAGCGCCACTACCAATTGCCGGTGATCCAGCGCCCCGCCGCGTTCAAGACCCGCTTCGACAACCTGATCAGTTCAGTCGGCTCGAAGTTGCCGTTCCGGCGTAAACAGGCGGAACAATTGTTGATCCTGGAGCAGGAAGCGTTGAAAGCCGAAGGGGCGGATTTCAACCCGTGGATCGAGTCCGCCGAACCCGAAGCCCAGCAACCCGCGGCCGCCCCGGAAGCCAGTGGCGCGCCCCGCTCCGCCACCGGTTCGTTCATCATCGACAACGTCGGACCGGCGTCCTTGCTCGACTTGATCAACCAGAGTTTCGAGGTGATGCAGACGTCGCTGGCGCAGTACAAGATCGCTGGGTATCCACCGGACATCCTGATCAACGTGCCCAAGCGCGTGTGCCGGTTTTTCGAGTTCTACAAGGCGCCTGAGCTGATCGCGCTGGGACGGGAGATTGCGCGGGATACGCTGGATCGGTATGAGAATGAACAGAATTGAAAGCCTGAAAGTTCTCGATTGAATGTAATGCCCTCTTCGCGAGCAAGCCCGCTCCCACATGGGATTTTGTGTACACCAAAGATTCACTGTGGGAGCGGGCTTGCTCGCGAAAGCGCCAGATCAGTCACCACAAAATTTCAAAACTACTCACTCAACAACCGATACCCCACCCCCGCCTCGGTCACGATAAACCTGGGTTGGGTCGGGTCGTCCGCCAGTTTCTGGCGCAAGTGCCCGACCACGATGCGCAGGTAGTGAGTGTCTTCGGTGTGCGTCGGCCCCCAAATGTCCTTGAGCAATTGCTGCTGGGTGATCACCCGCCCTGGATGCCGCGCCAGTTGCGCCAGCACGGCGTATTCCTTGCGAGTCAAGGCGACTTCGCTACCGTCGAGCAGCACCCGGCGATACGCCAGGTCGACCGTCAATGGACCGAAGTTCAGCGCCGCTGGCTGGGCTTCGCCCACGGGCGCCTGGCGCAGCAACGCACGAATCCGCGCCAGGAATTCCTGGATGCCGAACGGCTTGGTCACGTAGTCATTGGCGCCGCCATCCAGGGCCTCGACTTTCTGCCCTTCACCGGCGCGTACGGAGAGCACCAGCACCGGCACCGTCGACCACTCGCGAAAATCGCGCAATACCTGCTGGCCGTCCATGTCCGGCAAGCCGAGGTCGAGCACCAGCAAGTCCGGTTTGTTCAATGCTGCCTGGGCCAGGCCTTCACTGCCCGTGCCGGCCTCCAGCACTTTGTAGCCCTGTGAAGCAAGGCTGATGCGCAGGAATTTGCGGATCTGCGGTTCGTCGTCGATGACCAGGATGGTCGCGGTCTGGCTCATGAGTTCACATCAACACAAAGAAGTGGCAAGAGATTAGCGCAAGCAGGATCAGGCTTCACTCTCGTATCCCGGCTGAGCCTGTAGCGGCAGGTGCAACGTGATGCAGGTGCCGCGCCCCTCGATGCCGTCGGCGACGCTGATACGCCCGCCATGGGCACCAACCATGCCCTGACAGATCGCCAGCCCCAGCCCGGTCCCCTGCCCACCCCGATCACCTCGTGCCGCGGTGTAGAACATGTCGAAAATCTTCGCCCGATCCGCCTCCGGAATCCCCGGGCCTTCATCGCTGACCGAAAAGAACAGCTCACCGTCGTCGGCCCCGGCGCGCAATTGCAAACGCCCGTGGGGCGGCGAAAACCGCGCGGCGTTTTCCAGCACGTTGACCAATGCCTGTTCGATCAGCGCGGCGTGCACATACAGCAGCGGTAACTCGGCCGGCACGTCGGTGCTGACTTGCAGCGGCGCAAGGACTGCGCGCAGGCGATTGAGCGCACTGCCGACGATATCGGCCGGTGACACCCAGTCCCGCGCCAGCTTCAAGGCGCCGTGGCCGAGGCGGGTCATGTCGAGCAGATTCTGGATATAACGATCAAGACGCTCGGCTTCATCGCGGGTGCCTTCGAGCAGTTCACGCCGGTCCTCCAGCGGGATCGCTTCTCCCAGGGCCAGCAGGCTATCGATACTGCCGCGCATGGACGTCAAGGGTGTGCGCAAATCGTGGGACACCGAAGCCAGCAAGGCACTGCGCAACTGCTCGGTTTCACCGTGCAGCCGCGCCGCTTCCAGATCATCGGCCAGTTGCGCCCGGGCCAGCGCCTGGGCCAGCGGCTGGCTCAGCGCGGTCAACAAACGACGGCGCTGGCCGCTCAGGGTCTGGCCTTCCTTGGCGCACACGCCAAGCAGCGCGAGCGGGCCGTCCTCGACCGATAACGGCCACCACCACCAGCGGCCGAACGGCAAGGTGCCGGTGCCCGCACCTGCCGGTTGATCGTGCTGCCAGGCCCAATCGGCGGCGGCGCGCTCAGCTTCGGTAAACTCCAGCGGGCCACCGGTTTCGACTTTCCAGCCGCTCTGCCCGTCGCGATTGAGCAGACACAGTTGCACGTCGCTCCAACCG
The DNA here is from genome assembly GCF_019219225.1 of Pseudomonas sp. PDM32. Classification (NCBI taxonomy): domain Bacteria; kingdom Pseudomonadati; phylum Pseudomonadota; class Gammaproteobacteria; order Pseudomonadales; family Pseudomonadaceae; genus Pseudomonas; species Pseudomonas sp. PDM32. The sequence goes on along the minus strand of NZ_JAHUWE010000006.1, from coordinate 292,269 downwards.
TTGAGGTGCTGGGCGGCCGCACTGACCACGGCCTGGCGGTCGGTGGCGGCCGTCAGTTTGCGTGACAGGTCGAGCAATTCAGTGGTCTCTTCCTGGGTATCGCGCAGTGCCTGCAATTGCCTGCGCTGGCGCGCCGCGAGGTTGCCGGTGAGGGCTGCCATCAGCAGGAAAAACAGCAAGGTCAGCACGTCTTCTTCGCGCTGGATGCTGAAAGAAAAAGTCGGTGGAATAAACAGGAAGTCATAGGTCAGGAACGACAGCGCCGCACAGGCCAGCGCCGGCCCGAGACTGCTGCGCACCGCCACCAGCAACACGGCGGCGAGGAACACCAGTGAAATATTGGGCAGTGGCAGGACACTCGCCACCGCCCAGGCCAGGGCACTGGCCAGAACCGTCGCGACCACGGCCAGCGCGTAGTCGAACCAGACCAGTGCCCCCATCGACCGCTGATGGGGTTGATGCTGTTCGTGGTCGCTGTCGAGAACGTTGATTTCCAGTCCGCGCGCATTGCGCAACAGTCGCGCCGCCAACCCGCCACCGAACAGGCGTCGGCGCAATCTCGGTCGGGACTGGCCGACCAGCACCAGGCTGGCACGACGCTCGGCAGCATGCTGGATCAGGGTTTTCGCCACTTCACCGGCGCGCAGCAACACCACTTCACCGCCCAGACGTTCGGCCAGTTGCTGGGCGCTCTGCAGGCGCAGGCGGGACTGCTCGTCACGCACTCGACCGTTGTCCACGTGCACCAGGCTCCAGGGCAGGTGCCGCCGTTGGGCCACGCGACTGGCATGCCGTACCAGACGCTCGGCCTGGGCATCGCCGTCCACCCCTACCAGCAAACGCCCGCGCACCGCTGGCGCCGCTTGTCCGAGTTGGCGATAGCCCAGAGCCAGATCGTTATCGACCTGAGCCGCTGCGGTTTGCATCGCCAGTTCGCGCAGGGCTGTCAGGTTGGTCTGGGAAAAGAACGCGTCAATGGCCGCCCGCGCCTGCTCCGGCACATAGACTTTGCCATCGCGCAGGCGCTCGAGCAGTTCCCGTGGCGGCAAGTCGATCAGCAGCAATTCGTAGGCTTCTTGCAGCACCCAGTCCGGCAAGGTCTCACGGACCTGCACGCCGGTGATGCCACGCACCTGATCGTTGAGGCTTTCCAGGTGCTGGACGTTGACTGTCGTGTAGACATCGATGCCGGCGGCGAGCAGTTCCTGAATGTCCTGCCAGCGTTTTTCGTGACGGCTGCCGGGTGCGTTGGTGTGCGCCAGCTCGTCGACCAGCACCAGTTTCGGTTTGGCTTTGATCAGCCCGTCCAGGTCCATTTCTTCGAGCAACACACCACGGTATTCCGAGCGCACCAACGGCTGCTGCGGCAAGCCGCTGAGCAGTACTTCGGTTTCGGCGCGACCGTGGGTTTCGACGACGCCGGCAATGACCTTTACCCCTTGGCGCAACTGAGTGTGGGCCGCCTGGAGCATGGCGTAGGTCTTGCCGACTCCGGGGGCGGCGCCGAGAAATACCTTGAGCCGGCCACGGCCATCGCGGGGCAGGTCTGCTAACAGCGCGTCGGCGCGGCCGGAGTTGCTCATGCTTGGAGTTCTCGTCTTTCAGATGTTGATGTAGTGATTGTCAAACCGTCTTCGCGAGCAAGCCCGCTCCCACAGGAGTACGCATTCCAATTGTGGGAGCGGGCTTGCTCGCGAATGGCAGCACCACGGACCTAAAGCTTTTCCAGCGCCAGATTCAACTCAAGCACATTCACCACAGGCGGGCCTACCAATGGCTGCTCGATGTGCGCGTCCAGCAGCTGTTGCAGTGACGCGACCGGCAGGTTGCGCGCCGCCGCGACACGCGCCAGTTGATAGGCAATCGCCGCCGGTGGCAAGTGCGGATCGAGACCGCTGCCCGAGGTCGTGACCAACGCCAACGGCACCGGCCCCTGGCCGGGCACCAGCAGCTTGCCGGCTTCGTCGATCACCCGCGTGGCCAGGGCCGGGTTGCTCGGCGACAGGTTGCTGGCGCTGCTCGATACGGTGGCAAAGGCACCGGCCGAAGGACGCGGGTGGAACCAGGCGTCGCCGACGAAATCCTGGGCGATCAGCGAGGAACCGCGGACCTTGCCTTCGGCATCGCGCACCAGGCTGCCGTTGGCCTGATCCGGGAACGCGACCTGGGCCACGCCTGTGACCACCAGTGGATAGGCGACGCCGGTGATCAGCGTCATCAGGACCAACAGGCTCAGGGCCGGGCGTATCAATGTGGACATTTCAAAATCCTCGAATTCACGGAATACTCATCACTCATGGGCACACCCATCACCTGTGGCGAGGGAGCTTGCTCCCGTTCGGCTGCGAAGCAGTCGTCAGCCGGGTATGCGATGCGCCCGAAAAATACCTATGGTCTGGACGGGGCTGCCATGCAGCCCAGCGGGAGCAAGCTCCCTCGCCACAAAAACCAGCACCGACCATCAAACCAGATGCAACGCCGTCAACAGCATGTCGATCGCCTTGATGCCCACGAACGGCACCAGGATCCCGCCCAGGCCATAAATCAGCAGATTGCGTCGCAACAGCGCCGCCGCACTCGCCGCCTGCACGCGCACGCCGCGCAATGCCAGGGGAATCAGCACCACGATGATCAACGCGTTGAAAACGATCGCCGACAGAATCGCGCTCTGCGGGCTGCTCAGGTGCATCACGTTGAGCACACCCAGTTGCGGGTAGATCGCGGCGAACAGCGCCGGCAGGATCGCGAAGTACTTGGCCACGTCGTTGGCGATGGAAAAGGTCGTCAGCGCACCGCGGGTGACCAGCAATTCCTTGCCGATCTGCACCACGTCCAGCAACTTGGTCGGGTCGCTGTCGAGGTCAACCATGTTGGCCGCTTCACGTGCCGCTTGCGTGCCGTCGTTCATCGCCATACCGACGTCCGCCTGGGCCAGTGCCGGGGCATCGTTGGCGCCGTCGCCGCACATGGCGACCAGACGCCCGTCGTTTTGCTCGTGGCGAATGCGCGCCAGTTTTTTCTCCGGCGTGGCTTCCGCCAGCACATCGTCCACACCGGCCTCAGCGGCGATGGCGGCTGCAGTCAACGGGTTGTCGCCGGTGACCATGACCGTGCGAATGCCCAGCTTGCGCAACTCGGCGAAACGCTCGCGGATACCGGGCTTGACCACGTCCTTGAGGTGGATCGCGCCGAGCAACTTGCCGTCGGCGCAGACCAGCAAGGGGGTGCCGCCACTTTGTGCGATCTTGTCGATCTCGCGGGACAAGGCCGGTGCCAGGTCAGCACGTTTCAGGCCGACGAAGGCCAGCAATGAATCCACCGCCCCCTTGCGGTACACACGCCCTTGATAGTCGACACCGGACAAGCGGGTTTCGGCACTGAAGGGCACGGCTGTCAGCAGGTCGGCGGACGGTTCCGGTTGCGGATGAGTGCCACGCAGGTACTCGACGATCGACTTGCCTTCAGCCGTGTCATCGGCCAGCGACGCCAGCAACGCGCCTTCGGCCAATTCCCTGGCTGTTACGCCAGGCGCGGCATACACCGCCGAGCAACGACGGTTACCGAAGGTGATGGTGCCGGTCTTGTCCAGCAGTAGGACGTGCACGTCCCCCGCCGCTTCCACCGCACGCCCGGACTTGGCGATCACGTTCAGCCGCACCAGACGATCCATGCCGGCGATACCGATGGCCGACAACAGGCCACCGATGGTGGTCGGAATCAAGGTGACCAACAGCGCCACCAGGAACACCAGCGGTAGGCTGCCATTGGCGAAGTGGGCGAACGGTTGCAGGGTGACGACCACCAGCAGGAAGATCAGGGTCAGGCCGATCAGCAGGATGTCGAGCGCCACTTCGTTCGGGGTTTTCTGGCGTTTGGCGCCTTCGACCAGGGCGATCATGCGGTCCAGGGTCGATTCGCCAGGGTTGGCGGTGATCTTTACCAACAGCCAGTCGGACACCAGCCGTGTATTGCCGGTGACGGCCGAGCGGTCGCCGCCGGACTCACGAATCACCGGGGCCGATTCACCGGTAATCGCCGCTTCGTTGACCGCTGCGATGCCTTCGAGCACTTCGCCGTCACCGGGGATCATCTCCCCGGCTTCGACACGCACCACATCGCCCTTGCGCAGACTGGTGGCCGGCACGACCTGAAAGGTGCCATTGCTGGTTTTGCGCCGGGCGCTGAGGCCTTCGCTACCGGCCTTGAGGCTGTCGGCACGGGCCTTGCCACGACCTTCGGCCAAGGCTTCGGCGAAGTTGGCGAACAACACGGTGAACCACAGCCACACGGCAATTTGCGCGGCGACGAAGGTCGGTACGGCCGTATCGGGAATGAAGCACAGCACGGTGGTCAGGACCGCGGTCAGTTCGACCACCAGCATCACCGGCGCACGCTGCAATTGCCGTGGGTCGAGCTTGACGAAGGCTTGTACCAGCGCCGGGCGCCACAGGGCCGAGATCGCGGTTTTCGGTTGTTCCGGCGCCTTGACGGCGACGGTTTTGGATACGGGCATATTCATCTTCAACTTCCTCAGAAGGCCATGCTCAGATGTTCAGCAATCGGGCCCAGCGCCAAGGTCGGCAGGAATGTCAGGCCGCCCACCAGCAAAATGGTCACGGTCAGCAAGGTCACGAACAGCGGGCCATGGGTCGGGAAGCTGTTCTGGCCGATCGGTGCGGTTTTCTTCATCGCCAGGCTGCCGGCCAGGGCCAGAACCGGGAGGATGTAACCGAAGCGACCGATCAACATACCCAGGCCCAGCATCAGGTTGTGAAACAGCGTGTTGGCACCGAAGCCACCGAACGCCGAACCGTTGTTGGCACTGGCCGAGGTGTAGGCGTAGAGCAACTGACTGAAACCGTGGGCGCCGGGATTGCTCACCGAGGCCACCGGGCCTGGCAGGCTGGCGGCAATCGCGCCGAGCACCAATACGCCAATCGGCATGACCATCAGGGTCAGCACCAGCAATTGCACTTCCCTGGCTTGCAGCTTCTTGCCGAGGTACTCCGGCGTACGACCGATCATCAGGCCAGCGAGGAACACCGCGATCAGCACGTTGAGCAACATGCCGTAGAGCCCGGCACCAACGCCGCCGAAGATCACCTCGCCGACCATCATGTTGACCAGCGCGACCATCCCGCTCAGCGGGTTGAGGCTGTCGTGCATGCCGTTGACCGAACCGTTGGACGCGGCCGTGGTGGTCACCGACCAGAGCACCGTGGCGGTAGTGCCGAAACGCGCTTCCTTGCCTTCCAGCGGCGCAGTCTGCTCGACGGCGACGTTGTTCAGGATGGGGTTCGGCTGGTATTCAGCCCATAGTGAGGTCGCGCCGCCGATCAGGAACAGCGCCAGCATGCAGGCAATGATTGCGCGACTCTGACGCAGGTCCTTTACGTAGTGGCCGAAGGTGAACACCAGTGCCACCGGGATCAGGATGATCGAGGCCACTTCGAACAGGTTGCTCCAGGCCGTCGGGTTCTCGAACGGATGCGCCGAGTTGACGCCGAAGAAGCCGCCACCGTTGGTACCCAATTGCTTGATCGCAATCTGGCTGGCAGCCGGGCCCAGTGGAATGACCTGGTCGACGCCTTGCACCGTCACCGCATTCACGTACTGCGCGAAGGTTTGCGGCACGCCCTGCCAGACCAGATACAGCGCCAGCAACAGGCACAGCGGCAACAGGCCGTAGAGGGTGGCGCGGGTCATGTCGACCCAGAAGTTGCCCAGCGATGCAGTGGATTTGCGCCCGATGCCGCGGCACAGCGCAACCAGTACGGCCAGGCCGGTGGCGGCGCTGACGAAGTTCTGCACGGTGAGGCCGGCCATCTGGCTCAGGTAGCTCAGGGACGCTTCGCCGCTGTAAGCCTGCCAGTTGGTGTTGGTCATGAAACTGACGGCGGTGTTGAACGCCAGCGTCCACTCCTGGCCCGGCAGGTTTTGCGGGTTCAGCGGCAAATGGTCCTGGAACAACAGGATCGCGAACAGCAGCACGAAACCCGCAAGGTTGAAGGCGAGCAAGGCCAGCGCGTACTTCTGCCAGCTCTGTTCGGCGTGCGGATCGACGCCGGCCAGGCGATAGCAACCGCGTTCGACGGGGCCCAGGACCGGCGAAAGCCAGGTGCGCTGCCCCTCCATGACCTTGTAGTAGAAGCGCCCGAGAAACGGCGCCGGGACCAATACCAGGGCGAAAAACCCGAGGATCAGCCAATAGTCATAACTGTGCATAGCCGCTCCTAGTTCCGGTCCGCGCGCAACAGCGCAACCAACAGATAAATGAACAGCCCCACTGCCAACAGCAGTGACACCCCGTCCAGAACGCTCATGGAAGTTCTCCGTGTTACGGCGTATTGCCGCGTGTGGAGTCATTGTCGGAAAAGAGGCTGTAAAGGAACGAGACCGAGGGTGCGGGCCGGGCATAAAGAATGCGTAAAGAGTGGGTTTACGCTGGGGTTACGGGGTGCGCGATGGCGTTCCGGTACGCAAAAAACCGCGAGGGTCGTACCTGGAACTCCAAATTGTGCGCAAGAGTAGTGAGTGACGGCGGCAACTCATGGATAATCGAACCTGATCGGCGCGACGCAACCAAATGGGTCAAGAGCTCTTGCACCTCCCCGCTCGCGCCTGCAAGCTACCGCCATTCGCATTACTGAAAAAGGCTGGCCCAACGTGCGTATCCTCATTACCGGCGGAGCCGGCTTCATCGGCTCGGCCCTTGTTCGCGAGCTGATCCAACACACCGGGCATGAAGTGCTCAACCTGGACAAACTGACGTATGCCGGCAATCTCGAATCACTGACCAGCATCGCCAACGACACGCGCTACGAGTTCGTTCAGGCCGATATTGTCGACCAGGCCACCGTCAGTGCTGTGCTGGCCCGCTTCCAGCCTCACGCGATCATGCACCTGGCAGCGGAGTCCCACGTCGATCGTTCCATCGACGGGCCATCGGAATTCATCCAGACGAACATCGTCGGCACCTACAGCCTGCTCGAAGCTGCCCGTGCCTATTGGCAAGCCCTCCCGGAGCCCGAGAAAAGCGCATTCCGCTTTCATCACATCTCCACTGACGAGGTTTACGGCGACCTGCACGGTGTCGACGACCTGTTTACGGAAACGACGCCCTACGCCCCCAGCTCGCCCTACTCCGCCAGCAAGGCTGCGTCCGACCATCTGGTCCGCGCCTGGCAGCGAACCTATGGCTTGCCGGTGCTGCTGACCAATTGCTCGAACAATTACGGGCCTTTCCACTTCCCCGAGAAACTGATTCCGCTGGTCATCCTCAATGCCCTGGCCGGCAAGCCGCTGCCGGTGTATGGCAATGGCCTGCAAGTGCGCGACTGGCTGTTCGTCGAAGATCACGCCCGGGCACTGCTCAAGGTGGTAACCACCGGCACCGTCGGCGAGACCTACAACATCGGCGGGCACAACGAACAAAAGAACATCGACGTGGTGCGCGGCATCTGCGCCCTGCTCGAAGAACTGGCACCGCATAAACCGGAAGGCGTTGAGCATTACGCCGACCTGATCACGTTCGTCCAGGACCGCCCTGGTCATGACTTACGTTACGCAATCGACGCCGGCAAGATTGAACGCGAACTGGGCTGGGTGCCCGAAGAGACCTTCGAAACCGGCCTGCGCAAAACCGTTCAATGGTACCTGGACAACCTGGAGTGGTGCCGCCGTGTCCAGGACGGCAGCTATCAAGGTGAACGCCTTGGCGCCATCAATCCCAAGGAGCTGCTCGCATGATGAAAGGCATCGTTTTGGCGGGTGGCTCGGGCACGCGCCTGCACCCGATTACGCTCGGCGTGTCGAAGCAGCTGTTGCCGGTCTACGACAAGCCCATGATCTACTATCCGATCTCGGTGCTGATGCTGGCCGGCATCAAGGATATCCTGCTGATCTCCACCCCGCAGGATCTGCCGCAGTATCGCAATCTGCTGGGTGACGGCAGCCAGTTCGGGGTGAACTTCAGCTTTGCCGAGCAGCCTTCACCGGACGGTCTGGCCCAGGCTTTCCTGATTGGCGAGGAGTTCATCGGCGATGACCCTGTGTGCCTGATCCTGGGCGACAACATCTTCCACGGTCAGCACTTTGGCGAACAGTTGCAGAACGCGGCACAACGCTGCTCCGGCGCCACCGTGTTCGGTTACTGGGTCAAGGACCCCGAGCGCTTCGGTGTCATCGACTTCGACAGCGACGGCCGTGCGCTGTCGATCGAGGAAAAACCGAAAAAGCCGAAATCCAGCTATGCCGTTACCGGCCTGTATTTCTACGACAATGACGTGATCGAGATCGCCAAGGCGGTGAAACCTTCGCCTCGCGGCGAGCTGGAAATCACCGACGTCAACAACGCCTATCTGCAACGCGGCGACCTGCAGGTCGAGCGTTTTGGCCGAGGTTTCGCCTGGCTCGACACCGGCACCCACGACAGCTTGCTCGAAGCCTCTCAATACGTGCAGACCATCGAACACCGCCAAGGCCTCAAAGTCGCCTGTCTCGAAGAAATAGCCTATGAAAATGGCTGGATCGACCGCGAACAGCTGCTGGAGCGCGCCCGGTACTTCGGCAAGACGGGTTATGGCCAGTACCTGGCCAAACTGGCAGGGGATGAGCAATGAACCTGTGTGAGCCCGATTTGCCTCGTGAGGAGACTGGGCTGCAGCCATGAAAGTACTCATCAATGGCCGCAACGGCCAGGTCTCGCATGAGCTGCAACGGCGGCTGGGGGCTGTCGGCGAACTGATCGTATTGGGTCGCGATCAGCTCGATCTCGCGCAACCCGATCAGATTCGCCGCCAGGTGCAAAACGTCAGGCCCGACCTGATCATCAACGCGGCGGCCCATACCGCGGTTGACCTGGCAGAAAGCGAGCCGCAAGCAGCCTTTGCCATCAACGCAATCGCTCCCGGCATCCTCGCCGAAGAGGCGCTGGCTCTGGACATTCCGTTGATACATTACTCCACGGACTATGTTTTCGACGGGTTGAAAGCCGGCCCCTACAACGAGGACGACACACCCAATCCGCTCGGGGTATACGGCAAGAGCAAGCTGGCCGGTGAACAGGCCATCAAGGACGTGCAAGGTAAACACCTGATCCTGCGTACCAGTTGGGTCTATTCAACCCATGGCCGCAACTTTCTGCTGACGATGCAGCGCTTGCTGCAAGAGAAACCGGAGTTGCGTGTAGTCGCCGATCAAATCGGAGCCCCTACCTGGGCCGGCACAATCGCCAACAGCACCCTTGCCCTGATTGAACACTGGCAGGCGAACGAAGTGGCCAACTGGGGCACTTATCACCTGAGCGCACAAGGTGAGACTTCCTGGTTCGGCTTCGCCCAGGCAATCGGTGAAGCATTGCGACAGCAGGGCAAACCCTGCGCCGCCCTGTTACCTATCCCGTCCAGCGACTATCCGACGCCTGCCGCCCGGCCGCTCAACTCGCGCCTGGACTGCAGTCGCTTGCAACGGGATTGGGGCGTCAGCCAACCTGACTGGCAGACGGCGCTGCGCGAGTGCCTTACCGAACAAACCTGAACATCAACGGCAGCCCGCACCTGCTTTGAAACACAACGTATCCGCATCGCAGCGGCGTCGTGTAGCAGACAGGCGGGCTTGCTCGCGAAAGCGGCATTTGCAGCAACGACGCCCCCGACTGATGCACAAAGTTCGCACAACCAGTCGCGAACATCCCCGATACGACGCCTTTCAGCCCATTACGACGCACACTCGCGAAATGGCACGCCCACTGCACTGGCCTCCCCCCGAGCGTTCCAAACCACTCAGGGAGCAAGTGCATGAACACACAACTCAAACCCACGCTGGGCACGTTGCATCTGTGGGGCATCGCGGTCGGGCTGGTGATTTCCGGGGAGTATTTCGGCTGGAGTTATGGCTGGGGCGTGGCCGGAACCTTGGGCTTTCTGGTGACCTCGTTCATGGTCGCCACCCTGTACACCTGTTTCATCTTCAGTTTCACCGAGCTGACCACCGCCATTCCTCACGCAGGAGGTCCCTTTGCCTACAGTCGTCGCGCGTTCGGGGAAAAAGGCGGATTGATCGCCGGCCTGGCGACATTGATCGAATTCGTCTTCGCCCCGCCGGCGATTGCGCTGGCCATCGGCGCCTATCTCAATGTCCAGTTTCCAGCCCTGGACCCGAAACACGCGGCAGTCGGTGCCTACATCCTGTTCATGGGTCTCAACATTCTCGGCGTGAAACTGGCGGCGACCTTCGAGCTGGTGGTCTGCGTGTTGGCGGTCGCTGAACTGCTGGTGTTCATGGGCGTGGTCGCGCCGGCGTTCAGTTTCAGCAACTTCGCCCTCAATGGCTGGGCCGGCACCGACGTGTTCGGCGCTCCGGCGATTGCCGGGATGTTCGCGGCGATCCCCTTTGCCATCTGGTTCTTCCTGGCCATCGAAGGCGCCGCCATGGCCGCCGAAGAAGCCAAGGACCCGAAACGCACCATTCCCAAAGCCTACATCAGCGGTATCTTGACCCTGGTGCTGCTGGCGATGGGCGTGATGTTCTTCGCCGGTGGCGTCGGCGACTGGCGCACCCTCTCAAACATCAACGACCCGCTGCCCCAGGCGATGAAAACCGTGGTCGGCGAAAGCTCGGGCTGGCTGCACATGCTGGTGTGGATCGGCCTGTTCGGCCTGGTGGCGAGTTTTCACGGGATCATCCTTGGCTACTCGCGCCAGTTCTTCGCCCTCGCCCGCGCTGGCTACCTGCCGGCGTCCCTGGCCAGATTGTCGCGCTTCCAGACGCCGCACCGGGCGATCATCGCCGGCGGCGTGATCGGCATCGCGGCGATCTACAGCGACGGTCTGATCAACCTCGGCGGAATGACGCTGACGGCGGCGATGATCACCATGGCGGTGTTCGGCGCCATCGTCATGTACATCATGAGCATGCTCAGCCTGTTCAAGCTGCGCAAAACCGAGCCGAACCTGGAACGTACCTTCCGCGCCCCGTGCTACCCGCTGGTGCCGTTCATTGCGCTGATGCTGGCAGTGGTGTGCCTGGTGGCGATGGCCTGGTTCAACACCTTGATCGGCCTGATCTTCCTGGGCTTCATGGCCGCAGGTTTCGTGTACTTCACGCTCACCGCGCAATTGCGCGCCGACGCACCGGCGGATGCGATGCTGACCGGACATTGAATGCGTTCGGGTGAAGCTTGAACAACAGGCATAGAATGGGGGTGATAGCGATGGAACTGCGATGAAACCCCGTCACTCAAAGAGCTATACGCGATTGGTTGGCGAATCCTCGTCGACCCGCCTGCTTTCAAGGAGAGTCCTATGCCCTGGTATGCCTGGTTGATTCTGGTCGTTGCCATCGGCTCGATCGTTGGTGGTCTGATGATGCTGCGCGACACCGCCAACAAAGTCGAACTGACCGAAGAGCAACGTAAGCGCGTCGCCGAACGCAATGCGGAAATGGACGCCAAGGAAGCGCAGGACCGCTGAATGAAAACCCCGCCTTGAACGGCGGGGTTTGTTTTTGCGTGGCTAGCCCTGAAATCATGCCGCTTTGTACCCATATCGAAGCATCTGCATGCTTTTTAGACGTAGAAGTACAGTCACCATGCAATTTTCATTGGTTAATATGGGCCGCATTGATGCGGAGATATCAGATGCGTTACTCGCAGGACCATAAAGCCCATACCCACCAACGCATAATCAAGGAAGCTTCAGCACGATTTCGACGCGACGGTATCGGCGCGACCGGGCTGCAACCCCTGATGAAAGCACTGGGCCTGACTCACGGCGGCTTTTACTCGCACTTCAAGTCCAAAGACGAACTGGTGGAAAAAGCCTTGCAAGAGGCTGGTGCACAAGTCGACGAACTGTGCGCGCAAATCTTCGCCGAGGAGCATCCACTCGAAGCCTTCATTGACGCTTACCTATCCGAATGGCATCAAACCTCACCCCACGAAGGCTGCCCGCTGTTGACCATTTCTTCGGAACTGGGGCTGCGTGGCCAACCGAGCCCGACCAGCGACGTCGTGCTCCAGGCCCGACTCGACCAGATCCGGCACACCCTTGACGGAGAGCACACCGCTGAGCGAAGCATCGTCATCATGTCTACGCTGGTCGGCGCCTTGCTGTTATCGCGCAGCGTGGCCGACGCCGGGTTTGCCCAACGGATTCTCGACGTCGCACGCGAACACCTCAAACACCCGCAGGACTAACCCTGCCAACGCTTGAACAACACGCTGGCATTGACCCCGCCAAATCCGAAGCCGTTGGACAACGCATATTCGATGGCCATCGGCCGTGCGCTGCCATGAACAATGTCCACGCCCTCAGTGGCAGGGTCCGGGTTTTCGAAATTGAGGGTCGCCGGCACGACCTGGTCGCGGATCGCCAGCAGCGTAAAGATCGCTTCGAGTCCACCCGCAGCACCGAGCAAATGCCCGGTCGCCGACTTGGTTGATGTCACGGCAATGCCGTTTTGCGCACCGAACAATGCCTTGATCGCCGCCAGCTCACCCAGATCCCCCACCGGAGTCGAGGTTGCATGAGCATTCAGATGCTGGACCTGAGCCGGTGAAACACCAGCCTGTACCAATGCCAACGACATCGCTCGCCGCGCACCGCTGCCGTCCTCGGGACCGGCGGTCAGGTGATAGGCATCGGCGCTGGTGCCGTAGCCGACCAGTTCCGCCAGTGGCTTGGCGCCCCGGGCCAGCGCATGGTCCAGAGACTCGATGACCAGCAGCCCGGCCCCTTCACCCATGACAAAGCCATCGCGACCACTGTCGAAAGGTCGTGAAGCGCGCTCAGGCGTGTCGTTGTACGCACTGGACAGGGCGCGAGCAGCCGCGAACCCGGCAAGGCTGACCCGATCGATCGCCGCCTCCGCACCGCCGCACACCGCGATATCCGCCTCACCCGCGCGAATTATTCGCGCCGCGTCGCCAATCGCCTGTACCCCGGCGGCGCATGCCGTGACCGGCGCACCCAATGGCCCCTTGAAGCCATGCTGGATCGACACATGACCGGCCGCGAGGTTGACCAGAAATGAAGGAATGGTGAATGGAGACAAACGCCTCGGACCACGGCTATCGGTAGTACGCACCGCGTCGGCAATCGCGCCGAAACCACCCACGCCGGAACCGATGATGGTGGCCGTGCGCTCCTGGGCATTGGCATCCAGCGCTTGCCACCCGGCTTGCTCCAGCGCCTGACGCGCGGCTTCCATGGCGAACAGAATGAAGCGGTCCATTTTCTTCTGCTCCTTGGGTGGGGTCGCCCGGTCCGGATCGAAACCCGCCTGGGGATCATCAGCCAGCGTCGGCACCGCACCGCCGACCTTGGCCGGCAGATCGGCAACCACCTCATCCGGCAGATTGCGCAGCCCGGAACGCCCGGCCAACAGCCGCTCCCAGACCACTTCGACACCGCTCCCCAGCGGCGACACCAGGCCCATGCCTGTTACAACCACACGACGATCACTCATACCGCTCACACCTCGATCTGGTTGATGCCACTTACCGATAACGGGCAGCAGCCTTGCTTTTCGACAGGTTAGGCGCCATCACAAGACGCGCCGCCACGAACGCATTCCAATCCGCCGCATCGGGCAATGAAGGAATAGTGATCAATTCACCCTGATCCAGACCCGACAATGCAGCATCGACCATCTCACCCGCCTCCATCACCATGTCCGCAGGAATTTGTGACGCATCGATGCCGGAGCGCTCCCAGATTTCAGTACGTGTCACGCCGGGCAGCACTGCCTGGATCTTCACTCCGGTGCCATTCAGTTCGGCGCTCAACGATTGAGTCAAACTCAATACGTAAGCCTTGCTGGCACTATACGTCGCGTTGAAGCGCTCAGGAAACAAGGCCACCACCGATGCAATATTGATAATCGTGCCGTGCCCGGCCTTGGTAAAACTGGCTGCCGCGGCTGCGGCCAATCGCGTGACAGCGGTGATATTCAACTGAATCATTCGTTCCAGTTGATCAGTATCGGCATTAGCCAATAGCCCGTCCGCCGCTACACCGGCGTTATTGAGCAACAGGCTGATACTCGAATCGCTGCGTAACCGCTGTTCGATTTGCAGCACGCCTTCCTTTTGAGTGAGATCCGCCTTCAGCACTTCAACCTTGATCCCGTGCTCCGAGCGTAGCTTGCTCGCCGCCATCTCCAGTCGCTGCTCGTCACGAGCCACCAACAACAAATCAAAACCGCGGGCTGCCAACCGCTCAGCGTAAACCGCCCCGATACCGGAGGAAGCGCCGGTGACGAGGGCCGTACCTTGGGACAGGACTGAATTCATGAGTGTGCTCCTGAAGAAATGCGAGGAATGGGACGACGATTTATTATAGGCATAATTTAAGAAATATATGACACGCATAATTTCAGCCTCGGGCCAGCGGACAGATGCCTTGCAATACAGCCTGCTTCTATCCCTAACCAACAATCGAGCGATAATCGATTAGCTGCGGATGCACACTAGGCTCTGTACGAAAAGTAATGTCGTAAATACCGCATGGCGCAGGCCAGCGAGACCATCGCCGCATAACTTTTCGCGAGTTTGTCGAAGGTCGTACCAATGCGGCGGTTTTCTTTCAGCCAGACGAACATACGCTCGATGATGTTGCGCTGCCGGTAATTGGGACGATCAAACAGTCTCGGCAAACCCGGTTTGGGTTTGCGCTTCATGCTGCGCAGAGGAGTCACCGGCTGCATCCGATAGCGGTCGCAGTAACGACGCAAAGCTTCGGCGTCATAGCCTTTATCAGCCAACAAGCATCGGCAGCGTTTGCGAGGGCGGCCGCGCAAGTTTGGTATGTACGCCTAATCCAGCAACGGTTGGGCATAAGCGATGTCCGCCCGACAATAGAAATGTCAGGGGTACACCGCTGGCATCACACAGCATGTAAATCTTGGTGGTCAGGCCGCCCCGGCTGCGGCCGAGCGCATGATCTTGCGGTTCTTCAGGCCCCCTTTTCCCCAGCACCAGAAGAGGCCCGGGTTGCGCGTACTGCCGTGGAGTCAATCATCCAAGTTTGCAGATCAATTAACCCTTGCTCGTTAAGTTTGATGTGAAGCCTCTTGAGCATCGGGTCAAACGTTCCGCGATTGCGCCAGTCACGAAAACGTTGATAAACCGTTGACCAAGGGCCGATACGCTCAGGCATGTCACGCCAACCAGCGTCAGAACAGAGCACCCAAAAAGGACGCCGTTAAGCATCAAACGGTCATCTGTTCGTGGCGCCCGCTACGAGGAGGCTCATCGAATACATCCGCAACCAAATCCCAGACTGCGTCGGGGGAGTTCATACCTTTTGGCCATCATGGGCTCCTGCCTTTGATGGACGCGGGCTTTACTGAATCTCGACGCCTGTGGAATTCAAATTGGTTTCAACTGACTTCGTACAGAACCTGGGCAACCAACCTGCTGCATTCCGCATGCGCTATCGATTCAGCAAAACGAACCAGAACAGACTATAAAAATTGACAGTTTCAATTATCAACTGCTTGCCGTGAGAATTTAGATACGGGAGAATGCGAAACATTTCTAAACATTTTTTCAGACTCGTCAGCTAAACCTATTGAGCACTCCTCAACGGCAGCTGACTTTTATAACTTGAGGGTTTCATGAACTTCCCTGCAAAAATAAGCCCCGACATTGAGCATCATGAAATTGATGTTGCAGAATTAATACGCAACCTATGGAAACAAAGAGGGATAATTCTACTTTTTACCGGTCTTTCCACAGCGCTCGCAATTACTTATGCATTAACGGCAGAACCCCAATATAAAGTACAAAACTATATCAGGCCGGTCGCCTCAACTGACCTGGACATGTTAAATGGAACCGGTCTTTACACAATCAAACCAGAAGAGTCATTAAGACGTATCGGTTCTTCCATGGAGTCGTATTCCGTACGCTTGAGTTTTTTTCAGGCCAACCCGGAATTGCTCGCGCCAATTCAAGTCAATGGTAAATCACTCGAAGAAACGCTTGAGCGTTTCAACACCAATGGCTTTACAGTCGATCAGATCGACCCTAAAAAAACCGCCAATCTTTCGGAAGCCATTCAGTTTGGTATTGAGTACCCATCGGGAATGGATGGTGTCGCTATTGTTAACAACTTTACCGACTTTGTCGTCAAACGCGAAAAAGAGAAAGTCGAATCGGACTTGAAAACTCTTATTGACAACCGAATTGCACAAACCGAAAGAAAGTTGCTCTCGAGGAAAGCAGCATACGAAGCCGATAAGGACTCAAAAATTGCCGAGCTCCTTGAAAAGGATCAGCTAAAAAAAGAGATACTTCAAGACGAACTCAAGGCTTTGCGTCAGCAGCTTCAAACTCGCCGACAAAATCGCATCAAACAACTGGATGAGGCAATAACAATTGCCAAGAAGCTGGGTATTGTTGCCCCTACTACGCCATCTGCCCTTGGAGACTCCGGGCAAACACGGCAGGGCAATATGATTCGAACAGAAGTAAGCAACCAACAAATCCCTCTATATTTTATGGGTCAGTCAGCGCTGGAAGCAGAGCGTGCGACATTGGTCTCGCGAAACTCTGATGATTTTACCGAGCCTCGTATTGATGAGATTCAAAAAGAACTCACCCTCCTTGCCAACAACCGCCAGGTCGCTTTGCTGCGGCAACGCAATAACGAAGAGCTTTTCTTGAAAGGCTTGAGTGAAATCCGCGAAGAACTGGCTCACTTGAAAAACATACATATCGAGTCTGACCAGTTCAACTTGGTAAATATCGACAGAACTGCTTCGCCTCCACCATTTCCTATCAAACCGAAAAAAGCATTGATCGTCGGCGCAGGGCTGATATTCGGATTGCTGCTCGGCACCCTGCTTGCTTTCGCTCGGACGACCTTGCTACCGAAAAAACCCGATTAACAAACACACCGCAGTAGAAACTTTCGGGACTAATCTCTCGCACAAATAAAAAGGCCGATCAACGATCGGCCTTTGTCATTCAATCACACTCTTAGTTCACCTCGATCTTCTCGCGATTGCTATCCAGAATCGCTTTCCCGATCCCCTTCACTTCCAGTAACTCGTCAACTGAAGCAAACGCACCATTACTTTCACGATAAGCAACAATCGCCTTGGCTTTCGCCTCGCCCACCCCAACCAACTCACGTTGCAGCGTAGGTGCATCAGCACTATTGAGATCGACTTTGCCGGACTGTGCCTTGGCGGCTACATCCTGCACCAGAGGAGCACTCTTCACCTCGGGTGGGTTGACAGGCGCGGCGATTGCCGCAAGAGAGGCGCTTGCAAGAAGGGCGAAAACCAGGGAGTAGAAACTGCTTGTACGCATTAGTGAAGCTCCTGCCATCGTTTGAGAAAGCAGCTTTTCCGAAGCTGCTCTCCAAACTTAGGCGATCTCATGGAACTGTCAAAAATGTGTACGTTACAGGATATGAAACAATCAGGGTTCGAGGCGGCGCTGCTGGAAAATCCAGTCGACGATTTCCCCGTCGGGGGTATAGCCACTCACCGTTTCACGTAAGATTTGACGCACTTGAGTGTAATCATCGCGCTCAACAGCAGACAGTAACTCACTCAGCCTGACTTTAAGGACATCCCAAGTGAGATAGTCTTCGCTGGCTGTCATGATCATCGGGTGCGACGTAGCCGCAACGTTATCCCCAATAAGCAATTCTTCATAAAGCTTCTCACCAGGCCTCAGGCCGGTGAACAGAATGGAAATATCGCCATGTTGATTTTTTTCCGAACGTACGCTCAAGCCGGAGAGATGAATCATTTTCTCCGCAAGCTCGACAATTTTTACCGGTTCACCCATATCCAGAACAAAAACATCCCCCCCCTGCCCCATCGAGCCAGCTTGAATCACAAGTTGGGCCGCTTCCGGGATGGTCATAAAGTAACGGGTTATTTTCGGATGAGTAACCGTTAAAGGACCGCCGGACATGATCTGTTTGTGAAACAGCGGAATTACCGAGCCGGACGACCCTAGTACATTGCCGAATCGCACCATGGTAAACCTGGTTTTATTGACTCGAGAGACGTTGGTCTTATCGCCAAACATCACCGGCGCCACCTCGCGGCTCAATGCCTGCAGCGTCAACTCCGCCAACCGCTTCGTACTGCCCATGACGTTCGTAGGTCGCACGGCCTTATCCGTAGAGATCAGTACGAAATTCGAAACTCCGGCCTGAAGAGCCGCTTGTGCGGTATTCAACGTACCAACTACATTATTCCAAACCCCTTCGGCAATATTGTGCTCAACCATCGGGACATGTTTATAAGCGGCAGCGTGATACACCGTATCGACATGCCAGGTTTTCATTACATCTAGAAGTTTGTCCTGATTACGCACAGAACCAAGTATTGGTAACAGACGTACAGACAGCGACTCTCGTGATATACGCTGTTCCAACTCCGAGAGAATACTGTAAAGATTGAACTCACTGTGTTCGAACAACAAAAGCGTCGTCGGTTGCAGGAGCAGGATCTGACGACAAAGCTCGGAGCCGATAGAGCCGCCGGCACCCGTGACGAGTACCGATTGATCCTTGATGCAATGCTCCAGTAAATCACCCTGTGCTGGCACAGCATCCCGACCGAGCAGGTCCGCGATATCAACCTCTTGGATATCGTCGACCTTGACTCGCCCGCTGGCGAGGTCCATGAACCCCGGTATACTTCTTACGTGCAGTGGGAATCGCTCCAGAAAGCCAAGAATCTCACGGCGGCGAGCACGATTCACTGATGGAACCGCAAGTAGAATTTCCTGCGCCCCGGTAACATCAATCATGCGTTGAATATGCTTGGGCTTATACACCTGCAAGCCAGAGATCACGCGATCAGCGATGCTTTTATCATCATCAATGAATGCAACCGGGCGCATCGCGCGCCCCATCCGAAGAGCTGCAACCAATTGGTTCCCAGCCGCGCCGGCTCCATAAATAGCTACGCGTGGCAGCCCATCGTCACGATTGGTAAACGGCACATGTTGTACCGCTGCAAACCAGTCACCTAGAAAATACTGGCGCATAGCGAGACGAAGCCCTCCCACCATGATCAGGCTAAGCCACCAGTAGTTAAAAATAATTGACCGTGGGACAACGTTCTGATGATTGCTGTACCAGAACACCACCACTCCGAGAATCAGGGCAGAAAGGCTGACAGCCTTGATAATCGCAATCAGGGCATCGTTACCGAAGTAACGCATCACCGCCCGGTACATTCCGAAGCGGATGAAAAGAGGAATCGCGATGACCGGGGCAGCCAGGAACAACCAAAAATGCTGGGTAAACGGATTGATCATCTCGTCAATACCCAAGCGAACGATGAATGACATCCACAACGCTACCCAGACGAGCGAGCAGTCAGTGATGACTTGCAAGATACGTTTGCGACTACGTGGAAGCCTTAACAAATATGCCCGAAGATTATCCATAAAACCCCTTTCGCACTCCTGAAAGCTTCAAGCGCTGGATACTTAAAATCAGAGATCAATTATTTAACATGACAGCTTTTTTGTAACCTTACCAATCGAGCGAAATTCACCTCAATTCACTTTTTCCAGCTCGCCCGCATGGTACCTGACGGCGAGTAAAACCAAGGGAACGTATGCTATCAGCAGGCCGAGAAGGCCATTTAAGACCCCTACCCCAACACACAGAGCTATCGGAAGCAGCCAAAACAGGTTAATCATCAAGACACCGACCGTTACCGGTAGATGACGACCGACACTTCTAGAGGCAAACTGATAGGCATGACTGCGATGCGCCTCATAAACTTTATCGCCCCGCATTAAACGCCGCAACAAGGTGAACGTGGCATCGACAATGAATACGCCAAGTAGAATCAACCAGACCCACAATAGTTGTGGTGCGCTAGCGGATGCCTGAAGGGAAAAAATGCCCAGTATGATGCCCAGAAACCCACTACCCGCATCACCCATGAAAATTCGCGCAGGTGGAAAATTCCAGCAAAGAAACCCCAGTACCGCAGCGGCGAGCAGTAAAGGTGCCCAAACCAGAGCATCAAAACCGGTAACCCAATAAATCAGACAAGCACCGATACACGCAGTTACGGCCTCAACCCCGGCGATTCCATCAATTCCATCCATAAAGTTGTAAAGATTAAGCATCCAGACCAGATAGAAAGCGGCAACAACATGACCTAACCAACCGAGGTCGATCGTTAGGCCAAAAGCATCTATCGGAGCCAGACCACCAAGCCAAAACAATGCCCAGATCGCGCCAGCGAAATGAGCCAATAGACGCCAGCGAGCCGCAATATGACCGTGATCGTCAAGAAATCCAATCACAGCAACCCAGGCTCCAGCACCAATCAATGCCATTGCATTTGACCAGGTTACAAGTCCTGTCGTAGCGAGTAATGGCATGACCAACAGAAAACAAACGACAATGGCAACCCCTCCACCGCGAGGAGTGGGGATCGAGTGTGAACTCCGGACATTTGGCACATCAATGAGACTGTTCTTCAACGCGTAAATACGCAGTGCCCCAGTCAAACCGAGCGACAAAAGAATTACCGCAGGAAAGGCGAGCCAATAATACTCGGTTGAAAAATGTGCATTTATCATTATAGAAACACCACACACAAAAAATGTTAGAGCGCTTTGAAACCCCGACCGGACTCTGTCAACGCTTGTTGAGGAGAGACGACAGGGACCCAACCCAAATTTGATCGTGCTTTCGAAGAGTCAATTACCAAAGAACAACAAAGCTGTGTATAAATAGCACGCCGTCTCAATAGCGTACTCCCAGCCAACAAGAGAAACTGGGGGACTGCAATAAGCCGAGCTTTTCTATTCATACCACTGGCCAGAAACCTGACTATCTCAGCGGTGGACAGATCCACACCATCAGAAACAAGAAACAAGTTATTGGCAGCTTTTGGATGAGTCACACAGACACGGATAAAGTCCACCAGGTTTTCCAACGCGATCATGCTGCGTCGGTTATTGATAGTTGCAAAAGGTAAAGGTATCCCTAATGAAACTAATTTAAGCAATCGTTTAAAGTTGCCGGGGGCTTGCGCCGCATATACCAAAGGAGGTCTTATAATAACCAGCTCCATGGAAGACCTCCGACTTAACTCCTCGAGTTTCCGCTCAGCAGCCCATTTTGATTCAGCGTAATCCGCGTGAGGTGCCGCCGGAGAAGACTCGTCAAACGCACCTTCCGTTGACGATCCGTTCACACCTATGGAACTGATAAAAATGAACCTTTTGACATTAGACGAAATTGCCTGCTCTGCGAGACGAACCGTGCCATCGACATTCGCCTGTTTGAACCCCTGCAAAGCTACTTCTCTTGGCTCACCTAGATTATGAGCCTTGCCAGCCAAGTGGACTACGACATCAACCCCCGTTAAGAGCTGGCTCCAATCTGCATCGGCGCTTAAGGGAGGGGAAATAATAAATTCATGGTCGGACACAGCGATTCGCGAGCAACAAACGAGTTGATGGCATTCAGAGTGAAGAACGCTAACCAAACCTCGCCCGACAAACCCATTGGCGCCAGTAATTAAAACTTTCATACTTTGTTCGGTCCAATGAGATTAGCAACATGTCCATAGAACTTATCCAATGCGAGATGCTCAGCATAATTCTCGCGAAAAACAGCGAGCGAGCAGCCGTTTAGCGCTTCAAGATCAGAATTGCATATTGTTGCTATTACGTCGGCCAAAGCACGCGGATCAGACGGCTTACACTGCCATCCGACTCCTTTTTCGCGAATAACTCGCGATATCTCGGCATTGTCATCCATTACTGCTAAAAGAGGTTTATCTGCAGCAAGAGAAAAATATGCTTTGCTGGGAACTCCCAGTCCAAGCATTCCTTTCTCCAAGGTAATTAACGCCACATCACAAGCAGCAAGCCCCTGATTTTTTTCCCTCAATGGAACAGTGCCCGCATAGGCAACATTTTTTGCAGGGTTACTTTTTACGAACTCCTTGACCTTGGCGACGAGCGCGCCATCTCCAATAAATAAGAACGCAGCCCGATCATCTTCGACAAGAGAAATAGCGTCGAGAATATTCTCAATTCCCTGTACCCGCCCAATATTGCCAAAAAACTGGAACACAACTTTTTCCTGCCACCCCAATTCATTTAAAAATGGCGCAGTGTGACGAGGTAAAGGAAAAACCTCTTTCTCATCTGCCCAGTTTGGCACGAATACGACCTTAGCCGTATTCGTAACCTTCAGACTGACTAGCTCCTGCATGTCCCGTCCGATAACAACCAGTAACTCTGCAGAATTATAAATACTGGAGAATAAACGGTTGATTATCGGATAGACACGACTGGTAGACTTTATTATGCCGGCAGGCACTAAGTTCTCCGGAAAAACATCATGAACCAGAACCCCCCACTTAAAACTTTTGATCAGCTTCAAGAAAGGGATAACCATCAACAGTAATGCCGGATTAGTCCCAGTCAGCACAACATCATTTTTTTTTACATCCCGGAGAATGTGCCAACAGAAACCAGCCACCTGATAAAACTGCCCGAAGAACCTGAAAATCAGCTTGTTTTTGTTAAATTTCAGCGTTGTGAATGCCACTTCTTTAACATCGTGACTCTCAAATAAGCGTGAGGATTTACTTGCGCTTGGATAAATTACTGTTACCCGCCCACGTTCTACCCCAATCTTATTAACGATTTTCGACCAAAAAAAACCGGTCGAATTTTGTTCCGCATTCACATACTCTGAAACAACAAAAACCTTCGCCATTAATACTTTTCGTCCTGATCAGTACTTTTTCCAAACGACACGCATAACATAGTCGCGGTAGCTGTGAATGATCCTGACCACTTTTTCTGAAACGTTCGGCATGCTGTAGTCTGCCACCAGGCGCAGACTGCGAACCTCACCTCGGCTTTGACCCTCAAGCACCTGCAAGGCCTGCATCACTCGCTCGGACTCAAGGCCAACCATCATCACAGCGGCTTCTTCCATACCCTCTGGACGCTCGTGCGCCTCACGGATATTCAACGCTGGGAAGTTGAGAATAGAGGACTCTTCATTGATCGTACCACTATCGGAAAGTACTGCTTTGGACTCAAGTTGTAGCTTGTTGTAGTCCTTGAAACCGAGCGGTTTTAGCAGACGAACATTCTCGTGAAACTTCACCCCCATGGCATCGACACGCTTCTGCGTCCGCGGGTGGGTGGAGACGATTACCGGATAGTCATAGTGCGCTGCGACTGCGTTGAGTACTTCAACAAGCTTTCCGAAGTTAGTATCAGAATCAATATTTTCTTCACGGTGTGCACTTACTACAAAAAATTTGCCCTGTTCAAGACCAAGCCGCTCCAGCACGTCCGAAGAATCGATACCTTCACGATAATAATTAAGCACCTCAAACATCGGGCTACCAGTTTTGATAACCCTGTCTGGTGGCAAGCCTTCACTTAGCAGATAGTCGCGCGCAATGGTGCTGTAAGTTAAATTGATATCAGCGGTGTGATCTACAATACGTCGGTTGATTTCTTCAGGCACACGCATGTCGAAGCAACGGTTACCAGCTTCCATGTGGAAAGCTGGAATTTTACGACGTTTGGCGGGAATGACCGCCATGCAGCTATTCGTGTCGCCGAGGACGAGAACAGCCTCAGGCTGAACCTCAGCCAGCACACGATCAACGGAAATAATGACGTTACCGATGGTCTCTGCGCCTGTTGCGCCAGCGGCGTTCAGAAAGTGGTCTGGTTTACGGATACCGAGATCCTGAAAGAAAATCTCGTTCAGTTCATAGTCATAATTCTGCCCGGTGTGCACTAGAACATGGTCACAGTCCCTGTCCAGGGCGGCCATGACGCGCGACAGACGAATAATTTCCGGGCGAGTACCCACTACGGTAACGATTTTCAATTTTTTCATTTTTAAACGTCACATTTTAATAAGTGATAAAAACGATTAACAATTCTAATCTTCAACTGCCACTAACGCTATCCATTAGCATGCTTGAAGCCCAAAGAGGGCCATCAATGGACGAGTGGACGCTGCGCCACCTAGCCTCAACATCCCGGGTAAGGCAGCCGTCGATCACACCTTACCTCCACCGCGTTCGATCTCGGTGACCACACACGGTCACTCCGTGGTGCCCAATTCGAAGAAAAACGCCAATGGAAAAGCTAATACAACAGACTTTCCGGCCTGCTTTTGAGCCTGTGATGGGGGGTGACAAACTGTCAAAAATCGGATTTACAAGACTACCACTTCAAGGGATCGCAAGCCCCACAAAAGCACAGCGCCGCCCACTCCTTATCTAAGGAATAAAGCGGCGCGCACGATAATTAAGCTTCAGTACCAACAGGAAAGGTAAACGTATCAGGTGCTTCACGATCAAAAATCTCGTTAGCCCAAAGCATAACGATCATTTCTTCACTGCCTGTATTGGTAATGTCGTGACTCCAGCCCGGAACTGTTTCGACAATTTCCGGCTTTTCTCCGGAAGTGAACAATTCGTAAAACTCACCCGAAACAATGTGACGGAAGCGGAAACATGCCGTGCCTTTGATGACAAGGAACTTTTCGGTCTTTGAGTGGTGGTAATGCCCGCCGCGTGTTATCCCTGGATGTGCAGTAAAGTATGAAAACTGTCCAGCCTCCTTGGTTTTAAGCATTTCCACAAAAACCCCGCGCGGATCGCCGTGCTTGGGAACTTCGTAAGTAAAACGCTCAGGCGGTAGATAACTCAAATAAGTGGAATAAAGCGCCCTTACAAGCCCCGTTCCGACCGACTCGGTAATCATCGTCTTGCGACTATCACGGAAAGCCGCCAATTGCTCGGAAAGTTCACCCACCGTAATATTGTATTGTGGTTCCACACTAACAAACGGCGAGCCTGACTTCTTTCCATCCATTACAGCAATGAAACATGCAACTACGTCATCTATATAAACCAGATTAATTTGCGCATGCGGATCATTGACATTGATTGGTAGACCGCGAGCGATATTATTACAAAAAGTCGCAACCGCCGAATTATAGTTAGGACGAGCCCACTTACCAAATACGTTAGGCAAACGAAACAAGTGCACTTCCGAACCATTCTCCGAGCTCAGATCAAGTAATACTTGTTCGGCGCCGAGTTTACTACTGCCGTATGGATTATCCAACTCCGCTTGACTGGACGACGTATACAGCACTGGAACTTTCCGGCCACTGAGACGAATAGCATCACAGAGTGCACGAGTCAAATCGGTATTGCCGATATGAAACTCCTGCGGGTCCAACGGACGATTGACACCGGCCAGATGGAAAATAAAGTCAACCTGGGCAACCAGACTCGGCAAGTTTTCCAGCGAATCTTCGCGAGTAAAACGCACCACTTCGATATCGGACTTCTCGCTCAGATGCGAAATAAGATTCTGGCCGACAAAACCATTGGCACCTGTAATCAGAACCTTCATTGCTTATTCCTCAGGTGTAGCGTGCTCACCACGCTGGATAGCGCGCATAAAGTTCAACTTGAGGAGCAGCTTCTGCATACCTTCTACATCAAGGCGCTCGGTATTATGCGAGTTGTAGTCTTCAGTACGAGAGATTTTGGTCTCACCCTGCTCCACAAACTTGGAGTAATTCAGATCTCGCAGATCTGGTGGTACGCGGAAGTAGTCACCACGATCTTCTGCGCAGGCCATTTCTTCACGGCTAAGCAGTGCTTCAAAAAGCTTTTCGCCGTGACGGGTGCCAATGACCTGAACGGGATGATCTGGCACATTAAGCATATTGATCAACGCTTTTGCCAAAACTTCCACAGTCGCTGCGGGAGCTTTCTGGACAAACATGTCACCATTTGTGCCATGCTCAAAAGCATACAAAACCAGATCGACCGCATCTGCCAAAGTCATCATGAATCGCGTCATGTTTGGATCAGTCAAGCTTAGCGGAATGCCCGAACGGATCTGATCAACAAACAAAGGAATAACGGAACCACGGGACGCCATCACGTTACCGTAACGGGTACCGCAGATAACCGTATTGTTATCGTTACGGGATTTGGCAACCATTACTTTTTCCATCATTGCTTTGGATATACCCATTGCATTGATTGGATAAACAGCTTTATCAGTACTCAGGCAGACTACGCGCTTAACGTTATTTTGGATCGCCGCTTCCAGTACATTATCAGTACCAAGCACGTTTGTTTTCACAGCTTCCATTGGGTGGAATTCGCACGATGGAACCTGCTTCAAGGCAGCGGCGTGAAAAATATAATCTACCCCACGAGTAGCATTGAGTACACTCTGGAAATCTCTGACGTCGCCAATATAGAACTTCAGCTTGGTGTTTGCGTATTTTTTACGCATGTCATCTTGTTTTTTCTCGTCTCGGCTGAACACACGAATTTCTTTGATATCAGTATCGAGGAATCGTTTCAGCACAGCATTACCAAACGACCCGGTGCCACCGGTGATCAAAAGCGTTGAGTTACTGAAAGAAATAGCCATGAGAAGACCCCACTTATAGTGATGAAATGATAATACTTCTTGCGTTCTCGACGCTCAAGTACTTTTCGTAATAGCGCCGACCATTGGCCCCTAGCGCTTTACAGAGCTCAGCATCCTTAATCAACAAATCCAATTTGTTTTTTAGATTAGTTACATCCCCCGCCACTACGGCTAAACCAGCACATATTTTGTTTTCAAGGATATCTCCAAAATCCGTAACTGAATCCAAAGATGCAAGCACCGGAAGAGAAACTTTAAAATAATCTAATGATTTAGAGGGAAAACTCGGCACAGTTAACTTCCTGGACAGGGAAATCAGACCCACATCGCAGGCTTGAACTACATGCTGATACTCATCACGAGGCACGTAGTTGATAAACTTTACGTTCTTTAAACCACGAGTAAATACCGATTCCTCCAACCGTTCCTTCTCAGTCCCCTTACCAATGAAAAGGAAGGTCACATCATCACCAGTGTAAAGCTCAGCCAAATCGAGAATATTGTCCAATTCCTGGACAATAGACATTGCGCCACCATAAACAGCAATAAATCCTGTAGATGGCAAATCGTACTTCAACCTTATTTCAGACTTGTCTATCGGATCAACCTGCTTGATCTTCGCCCAAAGAGGCAAAATTTCTACACGCTGCTTATCCACCGTCGGGAAATTATCAAACAAGAACCTGGCATTACCCTCAGTCATACATCCGATGCGATCAAAACTTTTGTACATTATTTGTTCAAGATAACGAAAAAAACCAAAAAATAGCTTATTTCTGATAGCACCGAGATCTTTCAAATAATATGGAAAGAAATCCCATAGCACCAGAAAAGACTTGGAGTCAAATTTTTTTCTAAAATAGCGAGACATCCCCAAAATGGTCACACAAGGCGTATTGGCAATTAACAGGTCACACTTGCTCACTTGCTTTCGCACTTCATGACGAGCGAGGAACGGAAACAAGAATATCTTCAGGGAAGTACCGATGACCCCTGTGTTATAGAATATAGCCGGAAGCTTGACCCTGATAACCTTAATTCCATCAATCACCTTAGTGAATGACACAGGCTCATTCTTAAGCCAAGAGAAAACAACCACCGAGACATCGTGCCCTTCCTCATTCAATGAGTAAGCCAACTCATTAGTCAACCAGGCATCTTTTTTGTCATCCGCATATTTGGTAGTAAGCAGAACGATATGTTTACTTGATTTCATTATTTGGACCACAGCACGTCTAATTGGTTGAGCAAATCATTGGTTCGATCTTGCCCAGTCGAGTTTTTATGATCATAAAAAAGCTGACTTTGATAGGGTATATAAACAATAGAAAGCGGGCTTGATATAAACCTAAAGAATGGCAAGTATGCAATTATCGCAATCACAAAGACAACAATAATACGGCTTGCGTATGTCACATACTGTAAAGCCCCGAGTGTACACCCCACAAGGAATATGGCGAAAAAAAACTGATATCGGGTAGATAGAGTTGGGAAGCCAAATATTATCAAAGGAATGAGCAACCCCAACAAAGCCAGCCGATAGGTTTGTAATCCCCACCTATCACCAAGAACCTCAACACTAGAAGACTCACGCCTTACCCAAGCCCCGTATATGCATACG
Organism: Pseudomonas sp. PDM32; assembly: GCF_019219225.1. NCBI lineage: Bacteria > Pseudomonadati > Pseudomonadota > Gammaproteobacteria > Pseudomonadales > Pseudomonadaceae > Pseudomonas > Pseudomonas sp. PDM32. The sequence goes on along the minus strand of NZ_JAHUWE010000006.1, from coordinate 264,184 downwards.
AAAAACACTAGTGAAACAACTGCAAATGCAGCCCGATATGCAAACGATGCGTTAAAAACATCACGATCCAAATAAACCATGTATTTTGGATTGACGTAAACAATCAAAACCTCAACAACACTTCGAATGATATCAAAAGAAGATACATACAGCGCTACCGAAGCAGCAAAAATCAATGAAAACGTCCTTCGACCCAAAGGAAAAACATAGACCAATGCAAGCAGCAAAACTCCACCAACTACCGAATAGTGCAACGAACAAGCCATCGCAAAGAAGATGAAGCCCGAGATTTTTTTATTTGAAAAAACCTTATACACACCTAGCAAAAATATGCTAACTGCAAGACCTTGCCTAAGCAGAGAAAACGCAGGTATCAAATAAAAATCTGGAACCGAATACATTATCGCCATGACAACCAGGCAATACCTCGGAAAAAAGCGTCTCACTGCGAAAGCTATAAAAGCAATTTCCAATATACTTATTACCGCAGAAAACTGCTCGAACGCCAACCCCATACTTACTGAAAGCTGGACAAGCCACTCATAACCAAATTCAAAATCAAGATAAAAGCCTTCCCCGCTTTGTACTGCTGTGTAATGCGCCTCATAGATTGGCCAATCATATCCGGTTTGAAACTTCAAACCTACGAACAAGGCAAGCAACGCCACCTGTAAAAAAAACAACCATGCCGACGGATGATTATTTTTTCTCAATGAAAGAATAGCCAGCAACCAAACTACAACATATACAATATTATACTGCGTCATACTTATTATTCTGTTCTAAGGGCATTGAATTGTAGCGAGTTACCAAAAACCATAGCAATACCATTGCCAGAGAAACAGCTCCCTGCAGCGGATATCCATAAGCCATATTATTGAAGCCATAAAGCTGATAACACAAGATACAGAGAAGGAGATACAACAACGCACTAATCATCTCATAGGCGAGATAGAATCGAACATGCTGCTTAGCTATCATTACGTAAAGAAACACCCAACTCAGACACTTGAGAGCATCGCCAATCACATAAATTTTCATGATCCCAGCGGCGGCGGCAAAAGCATCACCATAAATCAACCAAATAGCGAAGCTCGCCAATACGTTTACAGAGACCACCATTACAACAACAAAACCGAGTGCCATTACCCCGACTCGCCATACAAAACTCGCCAAGACCCTGCCTTCTTGTGAGCTGTACTTAGGTAACAACAAAGTAGAAAAGAGGACACTGCATATACCCATGTATATATCGGATAAACGGGTCACTGCATACCACGTGCCTGCCTCAGCCATTGACCCGTTAGTAGATATATAGTCTCGCAGGACGATCTGCACGCCGTAGACTACGATTACCGACCCCAAGGCCATAAGCGAGTAAGACAACAGTATCTTTATGACTTCAGCATCCAGTCTAACCATACTCAGTCTTGGAAGTCGAAATCTCGCCGGCAGAAGCAACACACACACACCCGCAATAGCAGGTGCCAGTGCTATTGAATAAACAGCTCCTGGCTTGCCAAAAACAATGGAAAAAGCACACGTAGATAAAGCTGTAAAAAATGCCGTTATCACGGAATACCAAAAATACTCACTGTACTTCTGACCACCATTAAAGTAAGAAATAAATAAATTATTCAAACCTATAAAAAAAGCACCTAGAGGCAGAAGCAATAACACCTCTACCCACTCACCCTGCAAGAAAAAATCGGAAATAAGCGTACTCGAAAAAAGCAAAACCAAAACAAAAGAAAAACTAAAAGCCAATAGCAGCATCAATGACGACTGCAGAACTCGCTCTTTTGGATATTTATCTTCAGCTATCAGTTTTACCACACCGGAAGTTGTTACCGAGGATGCACCAGCACTTAAAATCTGAAGAAAGGCTTGTATTTGCCCAACTACGGCCATACCGCTCGGCCCAACATAAAACGCCACTACTTTCAGAGATGCGACAGCGAACACTAGTTTAAAAACTGCCTGACAACCAATGTTGATGATTGGCCTAATCATTCTTTCCCGCATCCCTGTCCAACAACCATAACCAGCCCGCCTACCATATGCCAGCACAAAATACAACAACCTTTAACGGAACTTTAAAGTGTATACACCTTTCCGCCATTCGGTAAAAGTCTTCTAATTGCCCCGCCCGCCATTATCTCCTAGATGACACAATAGCGTTACCAGATTTTGATAGGTAGACACATTTCTACGCATCGGTATGCGCTTTATGGCTTGATACAGCCATCGAACCGTGAACGCTTGGCGCACCACCAGGAGCATCCACCGTCTCCCCCCTCCGACCAAGCAAAAAAGGGAGGGATTTTGACGCATCTGAAACCGATTATTCAGCGTGGCGAGCGCTATCTTCCCGGCTACGCAAGCATCCAAGGGAACGCCCCCAGACGCCCGTGCCCCCAATGCGGCGGTTTACCTAACTGAGGGGTACGAGGAGGAAATCAAAATTTAGTGCGCAACAAAGGTGCGAAATGCCGGAACAGCGCCAACAACAGCCCCAGGAAGAACCCAAAGCACGTCCCCAGTATCAGAATTAATAATTTATTCGGCTTGATCGGACTATCGGGATCGCCAACGGCTCCGTCTTGCCGATATACCGAAACACTGGAGGAATCGATCGTCAAATTTTTAAGAAATGAGTACTTAACTTGCAAAACTCGCAGACTCTGAATGAACGGATCATCAGACTCACGACTTTCCAAACCTTCAATTTCGGCCTGGAGCGTATCACTTCCACGCATATATAAAGCCTGGCTATCTACGCCTAAAGATAATTCCCCAGGAGTTTTTCCACTGATAATGACCGGTTTGTTCAAACCAATGGCCTTAGCAATCACCAAAGCTTCACTTAGGACCTTTATTTTATCCTCTCGCTCTCGGCGAGCGCTTTCGCGGAGACCATTAATCTGTTGTTCCAAGTTTCGCGCTCTAACCTGAGCCTCTCTAACTACGTTTTTGATCATTTCGCTTTTTGCTGCAACCCCGGCTTTTTGCACATAAGTGCGCACCCATTCACCAGCTTCCGAAGGATTGTAGCTCTGCACAGCAACAGAATAACGGTCAGGGCTTTCCTTGCCTCCCGCAGAAATGACCAACTGCTTTGAGAAATTTTGGTACAGACGGTCGCGCGAACCCTTGCGTGCATTCTCAGTCAACGACGGCAAATAAACCTCCTCGAAAAAAGAGTGTCGCAAGGACTCACTAAAGAGATTGCGAGTAAATACATCGTAAACATCTTTGACAGAGAAAGGTGGCAGGTCAGAATTCAATGTTCTGCCATAGTTGAAGTCCGCTATATCATTCTGAGTGGGAGGCAATACATAAATCCTGGCTTCGTACAAGGACTTAGCTGTAAATGCATACACAGCAGAAGCTATCAACATGACTATTGTTACACTGATAACAACCAACTTCTGCGCCCAAAGTGCTTTGATCAAGACAAAAAAATCTATCTCATCACTGCTCGCTAAGGCGGTCGAGGGCTTGAGCATGAAGATGTGCATCCTTAAACGTTAAAAAATAAACTTACCTACAAAAAATACAAATCCACAAATTTTCGTGAGCCAAGTAATGCAAAAACCTCTCACTTGACCCAATAGCTCAAAGTGAAAACCTTTCTAACCTCGAGAGCTTCGGAGACTAGAATACCAACCGAATAACGGCCCCACAGCCAAACCGATCAACAACGACAACAGTATATAAAGTGATATTGGAAGCTCAGGCATCGACCAACCCAGAAATTGCACACTAACCCTTTGCTGGTTTTCCAGAATAAACCCCACAATTAAAAAAACCGCCAGAGCCCCCAGGATGAACTTAACGTAACGCAGCGGAGCGGCGCTACGAATCTTGCCACTCACTATTGCTCCTCCTCGTCTTCATTCACCCGATCCCTCAGCTCCTTCCCTGGCTTGAAATGCGGAACGAACTTACCGTCGAGACTGACAGACTGGCCGGTTTTCGGGTTACGGCCGACCCGTGGCGCGCGGTAGTGCAGAGAGAAGCTGCCAAACCCCCGGATCTCGATACGATCCCCAGTAGCGAGACATTGGGACATTTGCTCAAGCATGGTCTTGATGGCCAGCTCCACATCCTTGGATGAGAGCAGCCCTTGATGGGTGACAATTCGTTCGATCAACTCCGACTTCGTCATATTTTTCCCTTCTTTTTCAAGCAGCTAGGTAAGCGCTTCAAAGGTTTTAGCACGCCCGCACGATTTTGAACAGCCCGAGTTTTGCCATCTATCCCACCACCTCAAAATCCTCGACTCCCGAAAAGTCGAAGACTTCTGAGCAATCACGGTCTCATCGGCAAATCACCAACATGGTGCGCGTCAGGAAGCCTGCCGGGTTGAATCCAAAGGGGAAGCCCTCCTCCTCTTCCTTGAGATCATCAGACCTCGTCAAAACTTTGTAACCCACCCCCTTACACTCCTTAGCCGCGCGCTTGTAACACTTGTCCCACTTCGAACCGAGCCCCGAACAATCGACCTCAATGCCGCTAACCCCATGCACTACGTGTGTTTTGGCGCTGGTAGTACAGCCCGCGAGTGCCAGAACTGCTACTGCAACAATGAGCTTGTTCATTCACTTCCTTTTGCCAGACAGCCTACCGGGCGATCATTTGTGTCAGGCTAAAGACTAGCTGCTAATAAGCGTTTGATCCGACTAAACAATCAGACAATTTTTCAGCATTTTTGGTTCACGACTCAAGCTGGTAAAGCCGGCCGCAGCTCACCAAATCCCAGGCACAAAAAAGGGCGACCGAAGTCGCCCTTTTTTACAGAAAATCAGAACTTAGTTCTGTTTTTCCATTTGTGCACGCAGCAGGTCACCCAGAGTGGTGGCCACAGGAGCATCAGTAGCTACTGGCTTGTCGCGCAGGCTCTGGATTGCTTCTTTCTCGTCTTCAACGTCTTTCGACTTGATCGAGAGCTGGATTACACGGCTCTTGCGGTCAACGCTGATGATCTTGGCTTCTACTTCTTCGCCTTCTTTCAGAACGTTGCGCGCGTCTTCAACGCGGTCACGGCTGATTTCGGAGGCTTTCAGAGTCGCTTCGATATCGTCGGCCAGAGTGATGATGGCGCCTTTAGCGTCAACTTCCTTCACGATGCCTTTAACGATGGCGCCTTTGTCGTTCTCTTGAACGTACTCGGAGAACGGATCGCTTTCCAGTTGCTTGATACCCAGGGAGATGCGCTCGCGCTCTGGGTCAACCGACAGGATAACGGTGTCCAGCTCGTCGCCCTTCTTGAAGCGGCGAACGGCTTCTTCGCCCACTTCGTTCCAGGAGATGTCGGACAGGTGAACCAGACCGTCGATGCCGCCGTCCAGACCAATGAAGATACCGAAATCGGTGATCGACTTGATGGTGCCGGAGATTTTATCGCCCTTGTTGAACTGGCCAGAGAAATCTTCCCATGGGTTAGATTTGCACTGCTTGATGCCCAGGGAGATACGACGACGCTCTTCGTCGATGTCCAGAACCATGACTTCCACTTCGTCGCCGACTTGTACGACTTTCGAAGGGTGGATGTTCTTGTTGGTCCAGTCCATTTCGGAAACGTGTACCAGACCTTCAACGCCTTCTTCCAGCTCAGCGAAGCAGCCGTAGTCGGTCAGGTTGGTTACACGCGCGGTAACGCGAGTGCTTTCCGGGTAACGGGCTTTGATAGCAACCCATGGATCTTCGCCCAGCTGCTTCAGGCCCAGGGAAACACGATTGCGCTCGCGATCGTACTTCAGAACCTTGACATCGATCTCGTCGCCAACGTTGACGATTTCGGAAGGATGCTTGATACGCTTCCAAGCCATGTCGGTAATGTGCAGCAGGCCATCGACGCCACCCAGATCGACGAATGCGCCGTAATCGGTGAGGTTCTTGACGATACCTTTGACTTGTTGGCCTTCCTGCAGGGATTCCAGCAGAGCTTCGCGCTCGGCGGAGTTCTCGGCTTCCAGGACGCTGCGACGGGAAACGACAACGTTGTTGCGCTTCTGGTCCAGCTTGATGACCTTGAATTCCAGCTCTTTGCCTTCCAGGTGCGTGGTGTCGCGCACTGGACGGACGTCAACCAGAGAACCTGGCAGGAACGCACGGATGCCGTTAACGTCGACAGTGAAGCCGCCTTTAACCTTACCGTTGATAACGCCCTTGACCACTTCTTCGGCTGCGAAGGCTGCTTCCAGAACAATCCAGCATTCAGCGCGCTTGGCTTTTTCACGGGACAGCTTGGTTTCGCCAAAGCCGTCTTCAACCGAGTCCAGAGCAACGTGAACTTCGTCACCGACGTTGATGTTCAATTCGCCAGCGTCGTTGTAGAACTGCTCAAGCGGGATGAGTGCTTCAGACTTCAGGCCAGCGTGAACGGTTACCCAGCGAGCCTGGTAATCGATATCAACGATAACACCGGTGATGATGGAGCCTGCCTGAAGGTTCAGGGTTTTTAGGCTTTCTTCAAAGAGTTCCGCAAAGCTTTCGCTCATTTTAATTCCTGTTGATGAGGGCGAAGAAAACGCCCATCTCCACACCCCAGACGGTGTGGGTTAGTTTCATTTAAAAGAAGCCACCGCAGGACTATGACTGGTCCCCTGCGGCCCTCTTGGTCACCCGGCGATATCGCGTATGGCGATCTCGCTCATGATGCGTTCCAGCACCTGATCGATGGACAATTCCGTGGAATCCAGCTGTATGGCGTCAGCCGCCGGTTTGAGCGGGGCTACCGCTCGCTGGGTGTCACGCTCATCGCGCGCACGTATCTCATCTAGCAGACTCGACAGACTAACACCCTCGACTTTGCCCTTCAACTGCAAATATCGGCGGCGCGCCCTCTCCTCGGCACTGGCGGTCAGAAAAATCTTCAGCGGCGCATCAGGAAAAACCACCGTTCCCATGTCGCGCCCATCCGCCACCAAGCCCGGCGCTTCCTGAAAAGCACGCTGGCGCTGCAGCAGCGCCTCGCGTACAGCGGGCAACGCAGCGACCTGGGAAGCGCCGGAACCGACGCTTTCGGTGCGAATGACATCGCTGACTTCATCACCTTCCAGAATGATGCGTTGCAACTGACCGTCCGTCGCCGCGATGAACTGCACGTCCAGATGAGCGGCAAGTTTCTTCAGCAGCTCTTCGTTGGTCAGGTCGACACCATGGTTGTGCGCGGCGAAAGCCAGCAGGCGGTACAGCGCACCGGAGTCCAGCAGGTTCCAGCCCAGGCGCTTGGCCAGAATCCCGGCTACCGTGCCCTTGCCCGAACCGCTTGGCCCGTCGATGGTGATGACCGGTGCAATGTTGTTCACGACTGCGCCTCTTGTGCCACACGAATGCCGACCTGCGCGCACAGCGCCAGGAAGTTCGGGAACGACGTCGCGACGTTGGCGCAATCATGAATGCGGATCGGTGCACTGGCGCGCAGCGAAGCAACGCTGAACGCCATGGCGATACGGTGATCACCATGACCGTGCACTTCACCGCCGCCGATCTGGCCGCCGTCGATGATGATGCCGTCCGGGGTCGGTTCGCATTTGACGCCCAGTGCCAGCAGACCATCCGCCATGACCTGGATGCGATCCGATTCCTTGACCCGCAGCTCTTCGGCGCCGGTCAGCACCGTGCGCCCTTCGGCACAGGCAGCGGCCACGAACAGCACCGGGAATTCGTCGATGGCCAACGGGACCAACTCTTCGGGAATCTCGATACCTTTGAGTTTAGCTGCCCGCACACGCAGGTCAGCCACAGGTTCGCCGCCGACTTCACGCTGGTTTTCCAGAGTGATGTCCGCGCCCATCAGGCGCAGGATGTCGATCACACCGGTACGGGTCGGATTGATGCCGACATGCTCGAGCACCAGGTCCGAACCTTCGGCGATCGATGCAGCCACCAGGAAAAACGCCGACGACGAAATGTCGCCCGGCACTTCGATGTGGGTCGCGGCCAGCTTGCCGCCGGACTCAACCGATGCCGTGGCCCCGTCAACGCTCACCGGGTAGCCGAAACCGCGCAGCATGCGCTCGGTATGGTCGCGGGTCGGAGCCGGCTCGGTCACGGTGGTCTTGCCTTCGGCATACAGACCGGCCAGCAACAGGCAGGACTTAACCTGGGCGCTGGCCATCGGCATGGTGTAGGTCAGGCCCTTGAGCTTGTTGCCACCACGGATGGTCATCGGTGGACGACCTTCGGCGGCGGTCTCGATCACCGCGCCCATTTCACGCAGCGGGTTGGCCACGCGATTCATCGGGCGCTTGGACAGCGAGGCGTCGCCGGTCAGGGTGCTGTCGAAGTCCTGCGCGGCCAGCAGGCCGGACAGCAGGCGCATCGACGTACCGGAATTGCCCAGGTAGATCGGGCCCGGCGCCGGCTTCAGGCCGTGCAGGCCAACGCCGTGAATGGTCACGCGCCCGTGGTGCGGACCTTCGATGACCACGCCCATGTCACGGAACGCCTGCAAGGTCGCCAGGGCATCTTCACCCTCGAGGAAGCCTTCGACTTCGGTGACGCCCTCAGCGAGGGAACCGAGCATGATCGAACGGTGGGAAATCGATTTGTCACCTGGTACGCGAATCCGACCGGACAGGCGGCCACCAGGTTGAGCCAGGAAAATCAGATCGTTGGAATTCATAGCGTCCACATAGGCCCTGCGGGCCAGGATTTTACTGAAATGCTCGCGGGCAACCCGGGCGCGAGTGAAAACGCCCAACAATTGGTGCCCATCCCCTGCATCGACCGCGTCGCGCAAGGCGTCGAGATCGCTGCGAAATGTATCGAGTGTGCGCAGGACAGCTTCGCGGTTGGCGAGGAAGATGTCGTGCCACATGACCGGGTCGCTACCGGCGATTCTTGTGAAATCGCGGAAACCGCCCGCAGCGTAACGGAAGATCTCAAGATTTTCATTGCGCTTGGCCAACGAATCGACCAGACCGAACGCCAGCAAGTGCGGCAGATGACTGGTCGCGGCCAATACTTCGTCGTGACGCTCGACCTGCATGTGCTCGACATCGGCACCCAGCGCGCGCCACAAACGGTCGACCACTGCCAAGGCAGCCGGATCGGTCTGATCCAGCGGCGTCAGGATCACCTTGTGCCGACGGAACAGTTCGGCGTTGGAGGCCTCGACCCCACTCTGCTCGGAACCGGCAATCGGATGCCCCGGCACGAAGCATGGCGGCATCGTGCCGAATGCTTCAGTGGCAGCGCGCACCACATTGCCCTTGGCACTACCGACATCGGTCAGGATCGCCTGCCCCAGGTCCATGCCAGCCAGACGCGCAAGCACTTTCTCCATGGCCAGGATCGGCACCGCCAGCTGAATGACGTCGGCGCCCTGACAAGCAACGCCCAGGTCTTCTTCGCAGCGATCCACCACCCCCAACTCGACCGCGAGCTTGCGCGATTGTGGATCGAGATCGACCCCGACCACTTCGCGACACATCCCGCTTTCGCGCAACCCCTTGGCAAACGAACCGCCGATCAACCCCAGACCAACCACCACCAGGCGACCGATCATAGGTTCGGCAGATTGCAGTGCAGTGACATCAACCACGAGCCAGAACCTTGGTCAGCGCATCCAGGAAGCGGCTGTTCTCTGCCGGCAGACCAATGGTGACGCGCAGGTGATTCGGCATGCCGTAGTTGGCCACCGGGCGCACGATCACACCTTCACGCAGCAAGCCCTGGAACACCGGAGCCGCGACTTGACCGAGATCGACGCAGATGAAATTGCCCTTGGATGGAATCCAGCTCAGCCCCAATTCACGGAAACCGGCTTCCAGCTGCTGCATGCCGGACTCGTTCAACTGACGGCTTTGCGCCAGATACTCGTCGTCCTTCAACGCCGCACAGGCCGCGGCCAGAGCCAGGCTGTTGACGTTGAATGGCTGGCGCACACGGTTCAACACGTCTGCGACTACCGCCGTGGACAAGCCATAACCCACGCGCAGCGCTGCCAGGCCATAGGCCTTGGAGAAGGTGCGGGACACCAGCAGGTTCGGATAAGCCGCGAGGAAGTCCAGGCCATCCGGCAGATCGCTGCCTTCGGCGTACTCGATATAGGCCTCGTCCAGCACGACCAGCACATGCTCCGGGACATCCTGCAGGAATTCATCCAGCGCCTCGGCGTCGAACCAGGTCCCGGTCGGGTTGTTCGGGTTGGCGATGAAGACCACACGGGTATTGGCATCGATGGCTGCCAGCATTGCAGGCAGGTCATGCCCCCAATCCCTGGCCGGAACCACCTTGGCCTGCGCACCGACCGCCTGAGTGGCAATCGGATAGACAGCGAACGCATGCTCACTGAACACGGCATTCAGGCCCGGTGCCAGATAGGCACGCGCGACCAGTTCCAGAATGTCGTTGGATCCATTGCCCAGCGTAACCTGATCAAGCTCGACTCGGCACTGCTCGGCCAACAGGCTCTTGAGGGCAAAGCCGTTGCCGTCCGGATAACGGGTCAGCTCGGCCAGCGCATCACGGATGGCCGCCAGCGCCTTGGGGCCGGGGCCCAGCGGGTTTTCGTTGCTCGCCAGTTTGATGATGCTGGCTGGATCGAGGTCCAGCTCGCGAGCCAGTTCGTCCACGGGCTTACCCGGAACGTAAGGCGAAAGTTGTTGCACGCCCGGCTGTGCCAGAGCGAGGAAATTGCCACTCATTTGCTACCGCCTTTAGAGAACTGCTTTCGGGTAGGAACCCAGCACTTTGAGTGCCACTGCTTCCTGACTGATTTTTTCCAGCACACCTTTTACCAGCGGATCGCGGTGGTGGCCGACAAAATCGATGAAGAACACGTAGGTCCATTTGCCGCTGCGCGACGGACGGGTCTCGATACGCGTCAGGTCGATGCCGTTGTCGTGGAACGGCACCAGCAACTCATGAAGTGCACCCGGCTTGTTGCTCATCGAGACGATGATCGAGGTCTTGTCGTCACCGGTCGGCGGCACTTCCTGGTTACCGATCATGAGGAAGCGCGTGGAGTTATCCGGGCGGTCCTCGATTTTTTCGGCCAGACGGGTCAAGCCGTACAGGCCGGCCGCCATGTCACCGGCAATCGCCGCCGAGTTCCACTCGCCCTTGACCCGTTTGGCCGCTTCGGCGTTGCTGGACACCGCCACGCGCTCGACATTCGGGTAATGGGCGTCCAGCCACTTGCGGCACTGGGCCAGGGACTGGGCGTGGGAGTAGATGCGACTGATGCTGTCGGTCTTGGTGTTTTCACCAACCAGCAAGTGATGGTGGATACGCAGCTCGACTTCGCCGCAGATCACCATGTCATGTTCGAGGAAGCTGTCGAGGGTGTGGTTGACCGCGCCTTCGGTGGAGTTTTCCACTGGCACCACGCCAAAGTTCACCGCCCCGGCCGCCACTTCACGGAAGACTTCGTCGATCGCCGCCATCGGCTTGCTAATCACCGCATGACCGAAGTGCTTCATGGCCGCCGCCTGGGTGAAGGTACCCTCAGGGCCAAGATAAGCCACCTTCAACGGCTGCTCGAGTGCCAGACAGGAAGACATGATTTCGCGGAACAGCCGCGCCATCTCTTCGTTGCCCAGTGGCCCCTGGTTACGCTCCATGACACGCTTGAGCACCTGAGCCTCACGCTCAGGACGATAGAACACCGGCACTTCGCCTTCGGCCAGCGAGGCCATCTTTACTCGCGCGACTTCCTGGGCGCAGCGCGCACGTTCACTGATCAGCTCCAGGACCTTTTCGTCCAGGGCATCAATGCGCAGGCGCAGTGCCTTGAGTTCTTGCTCAGACATTAGCCGTGTTCCTTCTCGAACTCTGCCATGTACGAAACCAGCGCGTTGACGGCGTTGATGTCGACGGCGTTATAGATGGAGGCGCGCATGCCGCCCACGGAACGGTGGCCCTTGAGGTTCAACAGGCCGCGCTCGTCGGCACCGGCCAGGAACGGTTTGTCCAGACGATCGTCAGCCAGGCGGAACGGCACGTTCATCCACGAGCGATCCGACTTGTTGATCGGGTTGCTGTACAGGCCGCTGGCATCGATGAAGCTGTACAGCGTGCGCTGCTTGACTTCGTTCAGCTTGCCGATGGCCTCGACGCCGCCCTGCTCTTTCAGCCACTCGAACACCAGGCCGGACAAGTACCAGGCCAGGGTCGGCGGGGTGTTGTACATCGAGCCGTTGTCGGCCGCGACCTTGTAGTTGAGCATGGTCGGGCACAGGGAGCGGGCCTTGCCGAGCAGGTCTTCGCGAACGATGTTGACGACGATACCGCTCGGGCCGATGTTTTTCTGGGCACCGGCGTAGATCATGCCGAAACGCGACACATCCACCGGGCGCGACAGGATGTCCGAAGACATGTCGGCCACCAGCGGAACGTCACCGGTTTCCGGAATCCACTGAAACTCCAGGCCACCGATGGTTTCGTTCGGCGCGTAGTGAACGTAGGCCGCGTCTTTCGACAGTTTCCACTCGTTCTGACCGGGAATGGCGAAATAGTCGTAGGGCTTGGCGGTGCCGGCAACGTTGACGTGGCCGTAGCGCGAAGCTTCTTCGATGGCTTTCTGCGACCAGATACCGGTGTCGATATAGTCGGCCGAGCCGTTTTCCGGCAGCAGGTTCAGAGGAATCTGCGCGAATTGCTGGCTCGCGCCACCTTGCAGGAACAGCACTTTATAGTTCGAGGGGATATTCAGCAGATCACGCAGATCCTGCTCGGCCTTGGTGGCGATGGACACGAACTCATCACTGCGATGGCTCATTTCCATGACCGACAGACCCTTGCCGTGCCAGTCGAGGAGTTCACCCTGGGCGCGCTGCAGGACAGCTTCGGGAAGCGCCGCAGGACCGGCACAGAAGTTATAGGCTCTCTTGCTCACATCCAATCTCGCTCTGATTTCAATCAATCTATTTGATCTGTAGGAGCTGTCGAGCGAAGCGAGGCTGCGATCTTTTGATCTTTATTCCTGAAGGCAAGATCAAAAGATCGCAGCCTCGCTTCGCTCGACAGCTCCTACATGAGAACAATTCGACAATTCAAACAACAAGGGGGCGAATTTTCATCCGCCCCCTGCTTACCCGCTTATTCCTGTGGCTCTTCGTCAGCAGCGGCGTCGAGTTGCTGGTCTTCAACGGCATCGTCGATCACGACTTCACCATCGAACACCGCACCCTCTTCACCCTCCAGTTCTTCACCTTCGATTTCCGAAGGTTCCTGAACCCGCTCCAGTCCGACCAGGGTTTCATCCTTGGCCAGCTTGATCAGGGTCACGCCCTGGGTGTTACGACCCAGGCTGGACACTTCGTCGACACGGGTACGAACCAGGGTGCCCTGGTCGGAAATCAGCATGATTTCCTCGCCGTCGAGCACCTGGACGGCGCCAACCAGGCGGCCGTTACGCTCGTTGCTGACCATGGCGATAACGCCCTGACCGCCACGCTTGTACTCAGGGAACTCGGTGATCGCCGTGCGCTTGCCGAAACCACGCTCGGAAGCGGTGAGGATCTGGCTGCCTTCTTCCGGGATCAGCATGGAAATCAGCTTCTGGCCTTCCGGCAGACGCATGCCGCGCACACCGCGGGCGGTACGGCCCATGGCGCGAACGTCGGATTCCTTGAAGCGAGTGACCTTGCCGCCGTCGGAGAACAGCATCACTTCACGCTCGCCATCGGTAATGGCGGCAGAAATCAGCACGTCACCTTCATCCAGTTCCAGTGCGATCAAGCCGACGCTGCGCTGACGGCTGAAGGATTCCAGCGGGGTCTTCTTCACGGTGCCGTTGGCGGTGGCCATGAAGATATAGTGACCTTCGGTGTATTCCTCGACCGGCAGCATGGTGGTGATGTATTCACCGTCATCCAGCGGCAGTAGGTTGACCAGCGGACGACCACGGGCCGCGCGGGATGCTTCAGGGATTTCGTAGGTCTTTAGCCAGTACACCTTGCCCTTGCTGGAGAACAGCAGCAGCGTGGTGTGGCTGTTGGCAACCAGCAGGTGAGCGATGTAGTCCTCATCCTTGACGCCGGTCGCCGACTTGCCTTTACCGCCACGACGCTGGGCCTGATACGCAGCCAATGGCTGGGTCTTGGCATAGCCGCCGTGGGAGATGGTCACGACGCGCTCTTCTTCCGGGATCATGTCGCCCAGGGTCAGGTCAAGACGGGCATCAAGGATCTCGGTGCGACGCACGTCGCCGTACTCGGCGCGAATCACTTCCAGCTCTTCGCGGATCACTTCCATCAGGCGCGTGGCGCTGTTGAGGATGCGGATCAGCTCGCCGATCTGGTTGAGGATCTCTTGATACTCGGCCAGCAGTTTTTCGTGTTCCAGACCGGTCAGGCGGTGCAGACGCAGTTCCAGAATGGCTTGCGCCTGTTCCGGCGACAGGAAGTACTTGCCGTCGCGCAGACCGTATTGCGGATCGAGGTTTTCCGGACGGCAGGAATCGGCACCGGCACGCTCGACCATCGCCACCACGGCCGAGGATTCCCAAGGGGTGCTGACCAGCGCTTCCTTGGCTTCCGACGGCGTTGGCGAGGCCTTGATCAGGGCGATGACCGGATCGATGTTCGACAGGGCAACCGCTTGACCTTCAAGGATGTGACCACGCTCGCGCGCCTTGCGCAGTTCGAACACGGTACGGCGAGTGACGACTTCGCGACGGTGACGAACGAAGGCTTCCAGCAGGTCCTTGAGGTTCAGGATCCGCGGACGGCCGTCGATCAGCGCGACGATGTTGATGCCGAACACCGCTTGCAGCTGGGTCTGGGCGTAGAGGTTGTTGAGGATCACCTCAGGCACTTCGCCACGGCGCAGCTCGATCACGACGCGCATACCGTCCTTGTCGGACTCGTCGCGCAGTTCGGTGATGCCTTCGAGCTTCTTCTCTTTTACCAGCTCGGCGATCTTCTCGATCAGACGCGCCTTGTTCAACTGGTAAGGGAGTTCGGTGATGACGATCTGCTGGCGGCCACCGACCTTGTCGATGTCTTCGATCATCGAGCGGGCGCGCATGTAAATGCGGCCACGGCCAGTGCGGTAGGCTTCGATAATGCCGGCGCGGCCGTTGATGATCGCAGCGGTCGGGAAGTCCGGACCCGGGATGTACTGCATCAGCTCGTCGACAGTCAGCTCGGGATTGTCGATGAGCGCCAGGCAACCGTCGATGACTTCACCGAGGTTGTGAGGCGGAATGTTGGTCGCCATGCCCACGGCGATACCGCTGGAGCCGTTGACCAGCAGGTTGGGAATACGGGTCGGCATGACCGCCGGGATCATTTCGGTGCCGTCGTAGTTCGGCACCCAGTCCACGGTTTCCTTATGCAGGTCGGCCAGCAGCTCGTGCGCCAGCTTGGTCATGCGCACTTCGGTGTATCGCATGGCCGCGGCGTTGTCGCCGTCCACCGAACCGAAGTTGCCCTGGCCGTCTACCAGCAGGTAGCGCAGGGAGAATGGCTGCGCCATCCGAACGATGGTGTCGTACACCGCGGTATCACCGTGCGGGTGATACTTACCGATCACGTCACCGACAACACGGGCAGATTTCTTGTACGGCTTGTTGAAGTCGTTGCCCAGCTCGCTCATCGCGAACAGCACGCGCCGGTGCACGGGCTTCAAGCCATCGCGCGCATCCGGCAGTGCCCGCCCGACAATTACGCTCATCGCGTAGTCGAGGTAGGACTGCTTCAGCTCGTCTTCGATATTGACCGGGAGGATTTCTTTGGCCAGTTCGCCCATGAGAAGCCTGATTCCTTTTTCTGGTGAAACTTCGTCAGGACCAACGAAGCTCGCCGCTGCAGGCTCGGTGCCATGCATTGGCTTACGACAAATCAACGAGTTATGCCATGGATCTGCGCAGTAAAGATCACCCCGCAGGGCAACCTTGGAAACCGCCGGATGTTATCACAAGAGCCGCCACGCACCTATCCCCCAGACGCGCATGGAGAGTAGTTAGTTGACCGGTGACAGGCTTGAAGGGGACGAGAGGGGCTTAGAGCCGTGTTGAATGGAGAATTTATGGCCGATTCGGGTTGATTTGTTGGCTTTCAGGGCCTCTTCGCGGGCAAGCCCGCTCCCACAGGTTTTGTGAACACCCTAAGACACTGTGGGAGCGGGCTTGCCCGCGAAAGCGATTGTGCAGACGCCAACGATAATCAATGCAGACGCTTGCGGCACATCAACTGCGCCATCTTCGCCGTATCCGGGCGTTCGACAATGCCTTTTTCGGTGACGATCGCATCGATCAAGTCCGCCGGCGTCACGTCGAACACCGGGTTGAAGGCATGGACATCGGCCCCGACGCGCTTGCCACCGACCTCGAGCAACTCGCGGCCATCACGCTCCTCAATCGGAATGTCGTCGCCACTGGCCAGGTTCATGTCGATGGTCGAACTCGGCGCCACCACCATGAAGCGCACGCCGTGGTGCATGGCGTTGACGGCCAACTGATAGGTGCCGATCTTGTTGGCCACATCGCCATTGGCGGTGATCCGGTCAGCGCCGACGATGACCCAGGTGGGGCCTTTGGTCTTCATGATATGCGCGGCGGCGGAGTCGACATTGAGGGTCACGGGAATGCCTTCATTGGCCAGTTCCCATGCAGTCAGCCGCGAGCCCTGCAGCCATGGGCGGGTTTCGTCGACATAGACCTGCTCGACCATCCCCTCGATGAATGCAGCGCGAATCACCCCCAGCGCCGTGCCAAAGCCGCCCGTGGCCAGTGCGCCAGTGTTGCAGTGGGTCAGGATCGCCTGGGCATTGCCCTGATGCTTGCGGATCAGGTCGACACCCAGTTGCGCCATGGTCAAGTTGGCTTCTCGATCACTTTCATGAATGGCAATGGCCTCGGCCTCCAGCACCTCCAGTGGATCGGCATTGTCTTTCAGGCGATCAAGCCGGTCATGCATGCGGCCCAGCGCCCAGAACAGGTTGACCGCCGTAGGACGGGAATCGGCCAGCAGCATGAAATCCTCTTCCAGCGCCGCATACCAGTCGCCACCTTCGGCAATCCGGGCACGGGCCGCGAGCACGATGCCATAAGCGGCGCTAATGCCGATGGCCGGCGCGCCACGCACCACCATCGAGCGAATGGCCTCGGCCACACCGGCTGCACTGGTGTAGGCGATCCAGCTTTCCTCGAACGGCAAAATACGCTGATCCAGCAGATGAAGAGCGCCATCACGCCAATCGATGGCCTTTACCTTTTCCGCAGCCAACAGTCGATCGCGCATCCCTCACCCCGCACTCATGAACAAAAGCCGCCGATTATAGCGATCCCCCCGCGAAGACGCTCGGGTATACTTCGCCATCCTTTACAAAAGCACTGGAACCGACCCTCGATGCCGAACACTGCCGCTGCGCTCGACCTGTTATTGCTGCCGACCTGGCTGGTACCCGTCGAACCCGCTGGTGTCGTCCTCAAGGAACATGGCGTGGGCATCCGTGATGGACGCATCGTGTTTATCGGCCCACGTTCCGCCGCACTGAAGCTTAACGCAACCGAAATCCGCGAATTGCCCGACATGCTGCTCAGCCCCGGCCTGATCAATGCCCACGGGCACGCGGCGATGACCCTGTTCCGCGGCCTGGCCGATGACCTGCCATTGATGACCTGGCTGGAAAACCACATCTGGCCCGCCGAAGCCAAGTGGGTCGACGAGGACTTCGTTCGCGACGGCACCGACCTTGCCATCGCCGAGCAAATCAAAGGCGGCATCACCTGCTTCTCTGACATGTACTTCTTCCCGAAGGTTGCCAGCGAGCGCGTGCACAACAGCGGCATTCGCGCGCAGATCGCGATTCCGATCCTCGATTTCCCTATTCCGGGCGCCGCTACGGCGGACGAAGCCATTCGTCAGGGCGTTGAACTGTTTGGCGATCTCAAGCACCACGAGCGCATCAAAATCACCTTCGGCCCCCACGCCCCCTACACCGTGGGCGACGAAAACCTGGAAAAAATCCGGGTGATCGCCGAGGAACTGGACGCCTCGATCCACATGCACGTGCATGAAACCGCGTTCGAAGTGCAGCAATCGGTCGAGCAGCGCGGTGAGCGCCCGCTGGCCCGCCTGGCGCGCCTGGGCTTGCTCGGGCCGCGCTTCCAGGCAGTCCACATGACCCAGATCAGCGAAGAAGACCTGGCGCTGCTGGTAGAAAGCAACAGCAGCGTGGTTCATTGCCCCGAGTCGAACCTGAAGCTGGCCAGCGGCTTCTGCCCGGTCGAGCGTTTGTGGGAGGCCGGGGTCAATGTCGCGGTCGGCACCGATGGCGCCGCAAGCAACAATGACCTGGACCTGCTCGGCGAAACCCGCACCGCGGCCCTGCTGGCCAAGGCTGTCGCCGGCTCGGCCACCGCGCTGGATGCCCATCGCGCCTTGCGCATGGCCACCCTCAATGGCGCCCGTGCGCTGGGCATCGAAGCCGAAACCGGCTCGCTGGAAATCGGCAAGGCCGCGGACATGGTGGCTTTCGACCTCTCCGGCCTGGCCCAGCAACCGGTCTACGACCCGGTTTCGCAGCTTATATACGCCACCGGCCGGGACTGCGTGAAACACCTTTGGGTGGCCGGCAAGCAACTGCTCGACGACCGTCGCCTGACACGCCTGGATGAACAACAGCTTGGCGCTGTCGCGAAGGCCTGGGGCCAGCGCATCAGCGGCCGTACCGAATCGTAAGCACCCCGGAACACATCCGGGGCAACAGGATTTTTCAAGTTTCAGAGGACTTAAACCATGAGCAACGTCGACTACGCCGAAATCGCCAAATTCGAGGCCCTGGCCCATCGCTGGTGGGACCGCGAAAGCGAATTCAAACCGCTGCACGACATCAACCCGCTGCGGGTCAACTGGATTGACGAGCGGGTCAATCTGGCCGGCAAGAAAGTCCTCGACGTAGGTTGCGGCGGCGGCATCCTCAGCGAAGCCATGGCCCAGCGCGGCGCAACCGTGATGGGTATCGACATGGGCGAAGCGCCGCTGGCGGTTGCCCAGTTGCATCAGCTGGAGTCGGGCGTCAACGTCGAATACCGGCAGATCACCGCCGAAGCCCTGGCCGAGGAAATGCCCGAGCAGTTCGACGTGGTCACCTGTCTGGAAATGCTTGAGCACGTGCCAGACCCGTCGTCGGTCATCCGCGCCTGCTTCCGAATGGTCAAGCCCGGCGGCCAGGTGTTCTTCTCCACCATCAACCGCAACCCGAAGGCGTACCTGTTCGCCATCGTCGGTGCCGAATACATCATGAAGCTGCTGCCGCGCGGCACCCACGACTTCAAGAAGTTCATCCGCCCTTCCGAACTCGGTGCCTGGAGCCGCATGGCCGGCCTGACCGTCAAGGACATCATCGGCCTGACCTACAACCCGCTGACCAAGCACTACAAGCTGGCCGCCGATGTGGACGTCAACTACATGATCCAGACCCTGCGCGAGGAGTAAGCCGATGCGAATCAGAGCAGTTCTTTTCGACATGGACGGCACTCTGCTCGACACCGCGCCAGACTTCATTGCGATCTGTCAGGCGATGCGTGCCGACCGCGGCTTGCCCCCGATGAACGACAAGCACATCCGCGACGAGATTTCCGGCGGCGCCAGGGCAATGGTCGCCGTGACCTTCGCCATGGATCCGGAATCGCCGGGTTTCGAAGCCTTGCGCCTGGAGTTCCTGGAGCGCTACCTCGTCGGTTGTGCGGTACACAGCAAGCTGTTCGACGGCATGGCCGAGTTGCTCGCCGATATCGAGAAAGCCAACCTGATCTGGGGCGTGGTCACCAACAAGCCATTGCGCTTCGCCGAGCCGATCATGCAACAACTGGGGCTGTCCGAGCGTTCGGCGCTACTGATCTGCCCGGATCACGTGAAGAACAGCAAGCCGGATCCGGAGCCGCTGATCCTGGCCTGCAAGATGCTCGACCTGGACCCGGCCAGCGTGCTGTTCGTTGGCGATGACCTGCGCGACATCGAGTCGGGCCGTGATGCCGGCACCAGGACGGCCGCGGTGACCTTCGGCTACATCCACCCTGACGATAACCCGCGTCACTGGGGTGCGGACGTGGTGGTCGATCATCCGCTGGAGTTGCGCAAGGTTTTGGATAGCGCCCTCTGTGGCTGCTGAGTCGAATCAGATTTTGTGGCGAGGGAGCTTGCTCCCGCTGGGTCGCGGAGCGGCCCCTTTATCTGCAACCGCATTTTTGTCAGACACACCGCATCGAATGGTTTTACGACTGCTTCGCAGCCGAGCGGGAGCAAGCTCCCTCGCCACAGGTTTCGGTGTCCGCATTAATTGTGTTGAGGTTTTTTATGTTTGATTATTCCGCCCGCCCCGAACTGCTCAAGGATCGGGTCATTCTGGTCACCGGCGCAGGACGCGGCATCGGCGCCGCAGCGGCAAAGACCTACGCAGCCCACGGCGCAACCGTGCTGCTGCTGGGCAAGACCGAAGCCAACCTGACCCAGGTCTACGACGAAATCGAAGCCGCCGGGCATCCACAACCGGCAGTGATCCCGTTCAACCTCGAAACCGCCCTGCCCCATCAGTACGATGAGCTGGCGGCGATGATCGAAAGCGAATTCGGGCATCTCGACGGCCTGCTGCACAATGCCTCGATCATCGGCCCGCGCACGCCGATCGAGCAGCTTTCCGGCGAAAACTTCATGCGGGTCATGCAAGTCAACGTCAATGCCATGTTCATGCTCACCAGCACATTGCTGCCGTTGCTCAAGCTGTCACAGGACGCCTCGGTGGTGTTCACTTCCAGCAGCGTCGGCCGCAAAGGGCGTGCGTACTGGGGCGCTTACGGCGTCTCCAAATTCGCGACCGAAGGCCTGATGCAAACTCTGGCTGACGAAGTCGATACCGTGGCCCCGGTACGCTCCAACAGTATCAACCCGGGCGCTACCCGCACCAGCATGCGCGCCCAGGCCTACCCGGGGGAAAACCCGCTGAACAACCCGACGCCCGAGGAGATCATGCCGGTCTACCTGTACCTGATGGGCCCGGACAGCACCGGTATCAATGGTCAGGCCTTCAACGCCCAATAACTACCATACGTCGCTTATCGGTGCCGCGCCGGCTTCCCGCCGCGGCACTCGAAGACACCCCGGCACCTGTCAAACAACCGTCACACGCTGCGCCATGCCGGTAGCAGTCGAAGCACAACCATTTGATTTAATACGAATTTTATTTTGATGAACCGAATGGCACGACTTTCGCTCTAAGTTTGCTCAGACACGCAACGTGAAAGCAGACGGGGTGAAGCGTGAGTGCAGTCGTTACTCATCTTCCAGAAAGCAGATTAAACTTGTACGAAATGTCCTACGGGACTGATGGACCAGTACGACGCGCAGCCCTAAGCCGCTCTCACCCTGCTTGTAAGACAGCCTTACTGCTCAGGGGCGCACGCCTAATGAAACCACCTTCCCAGACCAACGCAATTGACTTCGATAGCGCCAAATTGCAGCGCCTGGGCTTTGGTCAGCAGCCGCCTCTTCTGGAACGGCCCGTCAGCCTTGCGCAAATGCGCCAGCAACTGGGCCTGCAACTGCAAACCAGTCTGGAACCGCAACGCATTCTTGGGACTTTCTATCGCGAGATTCAGCGATTGGTGCCGTTGGACGCCTTGTGTTACCTGCACAAAAGCAGTGATCTGCGCCTGGAATTCGGCCAGCGTGGCCACCATTCCATCAGTTACAACCTCAGCCACGATGGCGAACACCTGGGTGAACTGATTTTCCGCCGCAATCAACGTTTCAGCGAACAGGAACAGGGCAATCTCGAATCGCTGCTGGCCGCGCTGCTGTTTCCGATGCGCAACGCGCTGCTTTACCGTACTGCCACCCAGAGCGCACTGCGCGACCCGCTGACGGGCACCGGTAACCGCATCGCCATGGACCAGACGCTGCAGAGGGAAATCGAGCTGTCCCGGCGCCATCTGCAACCGTTATCGGTGTTGATGCTGGACATCGATCATTTCAAGCTGGTCAATGACACCCATGGCCACAGCACTGGCGATCACGTGCTCAAGGCCGTTGCCGCCTCGATCAAAAACCAGCTGCGCAACGTCGACATGGTGTTCCGCTATGGCGGTGAAGAGTTCCTGATACTGCTCTCCAATACCAGCCGCGAAGCCGCGGCCATGGTAGGGGAAAGGCTGCGGTTTGCGGTGCAGTCCGAAGAGTACCCAGCCGAAGGGCAGACGATCTTGCTGACAGTCAGCCTCGGCTGTTCGACCCTGTTGCCCGGCGAATCTGCCAACAGCCTGTTGCGACGGGCAGACAGCGCGCTATATGTGGCCAAACGCGAAGGGCGTAACCGGCTGGAGATGGCGGGCTGATATTCAGCCACGACACAAACCAATGTGTGCGGGCTTGCTCGCGAATGCGGAATATCAGCGACATCCATGCCGCCTGACACTCCGCTTTCGCGAGCAAGCCCGCTCCCACAGTTTTTATTGCGTTATAGCTGAATCAGCCTTCGGCCAATGCCATCCGCTCACGCACGACCGGCGCCCGCTCTGCGTGCTCCAATTGCATGCAACGCTCGAGAAACAGGTACATATAGTCGTAACTCTTGCAAACGGCCTGGCGCAACTCCACCTGCAGTGCTTTGCTCGGGTTGGTGCCCGCCAATGTACAGATGATTTCCAGGGCTTCCCACGGATGGGCATCGTCGTACTGGGCATGCATCTTCAGCCACTTCATCGCCCGCTTGCGATCCTCCTCGGGGAACGAGGCGGCATAGATACCGTTGGAACAAACGACCGCCGACCATTCACCGGTGGCTCCTTCGATGGCGTAGTTGGTGGCGGCAATCGCAACGATCAGCGAGTCGGCCGAACTGGTGTGCCAGCACCAATGGCTCAACGCGTGAAGCTCCGGTGCAACCTGCTGTGCCTGCAGGTCCTCCAGGCTGACACCGTGCGCGCGACTCCAGTGCACCCAGTAATCGGCGTGGTTCAATTCGACGCGAATGTTGCGCATCAGCCAGCGACGGGCCATGTCTTCACCGGGATGACGGGCGAAGCGGGTCTTGGTCAGGTTTTGTGCCATATACAACGCGAACTGTTCGACCACCGGCCAGCCACCGATCAGGTATTGGCGCATGGTCTTCGCACTGAGTTTGTTGTCTCGCATGCGTTGGTACAGTTCGTGTTCGACAACCCGGCGCTTGCTCTCGCTGCAATCCTGGATCAGGCGCTGGGCCCAGGCAGGGTAACTTGCAGCTTCCATGAGCGGTCCGGTTCGGTTGAATGTGTCGATCACTGTCGAGCTCCTTTTGATTGTGATTGTAAGACCGGCAGGAATTTCAACGGAACGTGCCCGGGGCCTTGAACAACATCGGCTGGGGCCTGGCAGGACGACTCAACAAGCTATCGCTGGTAAACAGATGCGGGCGCTCAATCACATACCCTTGAGCGTAATCCACCCCGATCTCCAGCAATGCCTGCTCGATCTGGGGCGTTTCGACAAACTCGGCAATCGTGCGTTTACCCATGACATGGCCGATGTGATTGATCACCTCGACCATGGCGCGGTTAATCGGGTCGTCCAGCATATCCTTTACGAAACTCCCGTCGATCTTCAAGAAGTCTACAGGCAAATGTTTCAGGTACGCGAATGAGGACATTCCGGCACAAAAGTCGTCCAGTGAAAAATGGCATCCTAAGCCTTTGAGTTCATTAATGAATCTAATGGCACTGCCAAGATTTGAAATAGCACTGGTTTCAGTAATTTCAAAACAAATCATTTCAGGCGGAATCGAATGCGTCACAAACTGTTCCCGCAGGAAATCCAGGAACGCTTCATCCCCGATCGTCGTGCCTGACAGATTGATCGCACACATGGCCAGCGGGCCTTGGCCTTGCTCGGCCCGACATTGGGCAATGATCTTGAACACGTTCTGCACCACCCAACGATCAAGCGAGCTCATCAGGCCATAACGCTCGGCAGCCGGAATGAAGCTATCGGGCAAGATCATCCGCCCGGCTTCATCATGCAAACGCAGCAGAATTTCAATATGCCCTCCGTCCCGCTCGACATGACCCAAGGGGACGATTTCCTGGGCGTACAGGCAGAAGCGGTCTTCCTCCAGCGCCATGTGCAAACGTTGTACCCAGGCCATTTCGCCGAAACGCAGGGACAGCTCCGAGTCATCCGGATGATAGACCTGGACCCGGTTGCGGCCCTTTTCCTTGGCCATGTAGCACGCCATGTCAGCAGCACGCAGAGAGACTTCGAGCGTCGTCGGATTCTGCGCGACATGAACCAGCCCGATACTGACAGTGGTGACGAAGGGTCGGCCCTTCCAGACAAAATGCAGATTCTGCACAGTCTGGCGCAGGCTCTCGGCAATTTTCTCCGCCGCTTCCGGCGCGCAGTTTTCCAGCAGGATGCCGAACTCGTCGCCGCCAAGGCGCGCCAGGGTATCGCCTTCGCGCAGCCCCGATTGCAGCAAGGCGCAGATATGCCGCAACAGTTCGTCGCCCGCCGCATGGCCGCAGGTATCGTTGACCAGTTTGAACTGATCCAGATCGAGGAACATCAGGGCATGGCGTCCCGAGTAGCGGGTCAGGTTGTGCAGCGCCTGTTCCAGGCGATATTCGAATTCACGACGGTTGGCGAGCCCGGTCAAGGCATCGTGGGTCGCCTGCCATGACAGATTGGCGATGTATTGCCGCTCCTGGGTCATGTCATGCAGCACCAGCACCGTCCCGCTGACTTTGCCGGCATTGCGGATGGGCGCGCCCACCAGCGTGACCGACACCGTGCTGCCGTCCAGGCGTTGAATCAGCCTGGAGTGCTCGCTGCCGCCACTGAGCTGGCCGCTGAGAATATGCTCGATAAGGGTGAAGCCATCGGTCTGGGCCTCTTCGTCCAACAGGTTGAACAGCGCCGCCAGCGGCAAGCCTGTCGCCTGCTCGGCCTTCCAGTGGGTCAATGCCTCGGCCGCCGGATTCATGTAGGCAATCGCACCGGAAACATCCGTGGTGATCACGCCGTCGCCAATCGATTGCAGGGTGATCTGCGCCCGTTCTTTCTCAAGCTGCAGCGCATCGGCGAAGGCATGGCGCTGCTTGAGCAGCTTGTGGGTGCGCATCAGCGCCAGTGCAATCAATCCAAGCGCAGTGGCGAGGTTAGTCAGCAGCAGCAGACGAAGAATGACCCGCGACCCTTCCCCCAGCGCATCACTGAAGGCTTTCGCAGCCGGAGTCACTTCATCATTGATCGCGAAAATCTGCTCCTTCCAGCGCTGGATATCCGCAACAGAGGCAGGCCTGGCATTGATGTGCTGATGCATGTCCCTGGCAACGTCGTCGAGCTTGGCCAGATAGGCATCCCCAACGGTCCACAGGTCGATGGCTTTTTCGAGGTAACTGAAGTGACGAAAGTTGAGGTACAGCCAGATCAGGCTGGAAACGTCGTCCGGGTGGTTGCCCCCCTTGAGAATCGCCAGGCGCGCCGCTTCGATGTTCGGCGGATGCTGATCCAGCGCCACACGCAATTCATGCCCGCCTTGGGGCACGGAAATGGCGTTCTGGTACTTATGAAATGTCCCTTCGTCGCCGCTGTCGGCGTAAAGGTTGAGGTAATAGATGGCATCTTTCTGGCCCTTGGACCAAAGGCTTTCGCCGGCAACATAGCCGCGAACAGCCGACAGCACATATAGGCTAACGCCGCCCAGCAAGGCTTGAAACAACACAACGGCGATAAATGGCCAGACAATGCCCAACAACCGTGGCGTTCCGAGAGTCCGCGTTTGATTCATGAGGTCCCTTGCATTAGCACTGCTTGCTCGTCTTCCGGACGAAATCGCTAACGCTAGACTAGGTTGCGATTCCGATCCCGGCAAGCGACAAGCTATGCCCGGAGGGTGTATCGCGGCCACTGAATTCGGCCGCGACGATGTTTTTTTTATAATATTGATGACATCCGGCTACAACCGCTGCAAGTGACCGTATAGCTTGGCGTACAAACCACCGTCGGCAATCAGTTGCTGATGATCGCCATCTTCTGCGATCTGCCCGCCGTCGAACACCAGCACACGATCAGCCTGTTTCACCGCCGAAAGGCGGTGGGCAATGATCAACGTGGTGCGGTTGCTCAGAAACCGCGCCAGGGCCTGGTGCAGGTTGTATTCGGTGGCGGCATCCAGCGCAGAGGTGGCTTCGTCGAGGATCACCACCTTGGGCTCGGCCAGCACCATCCGGGCGATGGCCAGGCGTTGACGCTGTCCGCCGGACAAACGCACGCCGGAGCGCCCGACGACGCTGTCCAGGCCATTGGGCAAATCCCGCACCGTGCCGTGCAATTGGGCGATCTCCAGTGCATGCCAGCAAGCCTCGTCACTGCGCTCACGGCCCATGGTCAGGTTGGCCCGGATAGTGTCGTTGAACAGCGCCGGATGTTGCAGGACCACGGCAACATTTTCCCGCACGGTTTCCAGGCCGATCTCCTGCTGGGTCGAACCGCCAAAGCGAATGGTTCCGGCCGACGGCGTGTACAAGCCCAACAGCAGTTGCACCAGCGTGCTCTTGCCCCCGCCACTGGCGCCGACGATCGCGACCTTTTCGCCGGGGGCGATGGACAGGTTCATCTGGTTCAGGACCAGTTCATCGCCATAACCAAAGCTCAACCCTTGTACTTCCAGCCCGACCGTCTCGCGCCCGATGAATGGGTCGACGCCGCCCGGGTATTCAGGCTCATCATCACGCGACAGCAGCTCATTGATCCGCGACAGTGCACCGCCGGCAGCGTAGTAGGCATATTGCAGGTTCAGCAACTGTTCGACCGGACCGATCATGAACCACAGGTAGCTGAACACCGCGAGCATCTGGCCGATGGACAGGTCGGAGAACAACACCGTGAGCATGGCCGCTGCGCGGAAAATATCGATGCCGAACTGGAACAACAAACCGCTGGCCCGGTTCGACGCATCGGTTTTCCATTGCGAATTCACCGCATAGTCGCGCACGTCACGGGCGCGTTGCCCCAAGCGACCGAGGAAAAAACCCTGACGGTTACCGGCGCGAACTTCCTGGATGGCATCCAGGGTTTCGGTCAGCGCCTGGGTAAAGCGCGAAGTGCTGTCGTTCTCGAGTTTCTTCAGGTGCTTGACCCGTTTGCCCAACTGCACCGTGGCGTAGATCACCAGCGGGTTGAACAGCAGGATCAGCAATGCCAGCTTCCAGTGCATCCACATCAGAATGCCCGCCGTACCGACCAGGGTCAGCATGGCCACGAGGAAACGGCTGAGGGTTTCACCAACGAATTTGTCCAGCGTGTCCAGATCGGTGACCAGATGCGTGGTCACCGTGCCGCTGCCCAGGCTTTCGTATTCACCCAGCGAGATACGCTTGAGCCGTTCGATCAGGCGTATGCGAATGCGGTAGACGATGTCCTTGGCCAACCCGGCGAACAATTTCGCCTGCACCACGTTGAACAGCAACGCCGTGCAGCGCAGGGTCAAGGTCACCAGCAACATCAGGCCGATGTAGCCCGCCGCTTTTTGCCAGCCTTCGGGCAGCGCATGGTTCATGATTTTCAGCGCGGCGTCACCGTGCCCCAGCAACACCTCGTCCACCAGCAATGGCAGGAGCAAGGGAATCGGCACGCTGCACAAGGTCGCCAGCACGGCCACGCCGTTGGCGATCCACAGGGACTTCTTGTGATGCAGGGCCAGACGACGGATTTCCGCCCAACTCAGACGGTCGACACGTTTAGCGGTAGCGACGTCATCGGGCAGGTCATGCACAGGCAGCGCGCTCCAGCCAGCGGCCGAGCAGCGGGGACAGCACACTCAGAGGCTGATAGCCGTTGGTCAGCAATGCCAATTGACCCTTGCGCTCAGCGAGCAATGTAGGAAATCCGGCGATGCCCAGGTCCTGGACCCAGGTGAAGTCAGCGGCGGTGGCTGCGTGCATATCAGCCCGATCGAAAGCACCTGCAAACTCGATGCGCGGCAAACCGGCCTGTTCTGCCAACTCGACCAACACACCGGCCTGGGTGACATCACGGCCTTCGGCATAAAATGCGTGCTGAATCAGCCCGAGCAGTTTCAACGCGCAATCCGGCGCCAGGCTGCGCGCCGTCACCAAGGCCCGACAGGCAGGCTCGGTATCGTAGACAAAACCGTCGGGCAGCGCGCCGTCGAGCTTGAACGGCTGGCCAGTGGCCTCGTTGACCGCCTGCCAATGCTCAAAAATATAGCGTCGGGTGGTCGGTTCCAGCGCCGCACCGCTACCGGTGCGCAAACCACCCACGATCAGATGCACATCCACACCCGCGGCTTGCGCCTGCTCGACCAGCGCGTTGGCCACCGGGGCGAACCCCCAGCACCAGGAACACATCGGATCCATCACATAGAGCAGGCGCGCAGACATGGTTCAGGCCTCGGTGGATGCTTGCTTGTAGTTGTAGCCGATCGGGTGAGGCTGGTTACGAGCCTTGGCCAGCTCGATCTGCTTCTGCCGGTCGATGGCACTGCGACGGGTCTTCTCACTCAGCTTATCCCAGCAATGCGGGCAACTGATGCCGGCCACGTAATGCTCGGACGCGCGGTCTTCGATGCTGACCGGTGTGCGACAGGCATGACATTGATCGTAGTCACCTTCGCTCAGGTCGTGACGCACGGTCACGCGGTTGTCGAACACGAAGCAGTCGCCCTGCCACTTGGTTTCTTCCTGCGGCACCTCTTCGAGGTACTTCAGGATACCGCCCTTGAGGTGGTAGACCTCACCGAAGCCCTCGCTGAGCATGTAGCTCGACGCCTTCTCGCAACGGATGCCGCCGGTGCAGAACATCGCGACCTTCTTGTGCACGGCCGGATCGAAGTTGGCTTTGATGTAGTCGGGAAATTCGCGAAAACTGGTGGTTTTCGGGTCGATGGCGCCTTCGAAGGTGCCTATCGAGACTTCGTAATCGTTACGGGTGTCGATCAACAGCACTTCCGGGTCGCTGATCAGCGCGTTCCAGTCTTGCGGGTCGACGTAAGTACCGACCTTTTTGTTCGGGTCCACGCCTTCCACGCCAAGGGTGACGATTTCTTTCTTGAGTTTGACTTTGGTGCGGTAGAACGGCTGCTCGTCGCAGTACGACTCTTTATGGTCGATGTCGTCCATGCGCGGATCGTTCTTGAGCCAGGCCATCAGCCCGTCGATGCCTTCACGGCTGCCGGACACGGTGCCGTTGATGCCTTCTTCGGCAATCAGCAGGGTGCCTTTGATGCCGTTGTCGATCATCGCTTGCAGCAGGGGCTCGCGCAGGGCGACGTAATCTTCCAGGGTGACGAACTTATACAGTGCCGCCACGACAATCTGTTGTGTCATGGGTAAATCTCCAGGTGGCTACCCTCGTAAGGGGTGAACCGGATGCGAAAAAAAACGCGCCGGGTGAGCGGCGCGTTGGGCATTCTAACAAAAAAGATCGCAGCCTGCGGCAGCTCCTACATGGGAATACAATTTCCTGTAGGGGCTGCCGCAGGCTGCGATCTTTTGATCTTGATGATCTTAATGTTTGCTGCCACCGGCACAGGTCGGCGAGGCCGGAGCCGCGTCGATCTGTGCCCATTCCTCTGGCGTGTAGGTATGCAGCGCCAACGCATGGAACTCGCCCATCAGCTCGCCGAGCGTGCCGTAGACTTTCTGGTGACGCTTGACCCGATTCAGGCCATCGAACTGCGCGCTGACCACCACGGCCTTGAAATGGGTTTGCAGCCCACGGCTGTGCATGTGGCTCTCATCCAGCACTTGCAGATGCTCGGGCTGAAGCAGCGCCAGCGTCGATTCGATGCGTTGTTGCATAGTCATACCGAACTCCGCTTAAGGCTTTTTCTTGGCGGGTGCAGCCGCGTCTTTCGGGGTCAGCTCGGCCGTCATGTCGGCCAGCAGCTTGTTGACCACCGGCACCGCGCTTTCCAGCTTGGACTGGGTCATCTGGGCCGATTGCTGGGTCAGCTGGGGCATTTTTTCCATGACTTTCTTGCCCAATGGCGACTGGTAGAACGCAACAAGGTCCTTGAGTTCGGATTCGCTGAAGTTGCTGGTGTACAGCTTGACCATGTCCGGCTTCAGCTTGTTCCAGCCAATGGCCTGGTCCAGAGCGGCGTTAGCCTTGGCCTGGTAGGTTTCCAGTACGGCTTTTTTCGATTCAGGGGCTTTGGTCTGTTCGAAACGCTGGGCAAACATCTGCTGTACTTGCATGTACACCGGGGTGCCCAGTTTGTCAGCGTGCGCCATGGTCAGGAAAGCCTCGGCACTGGCGTTATGGCTGGCGGTGTCGGCGAGAACCTGGCCGCTGGCGCAGACCAAAGCAACGGCGGTACAGATGGCACGAAGACGAGTCATCGAGTTTCCTTTTCTAGCTGGCGAGGTAAGACCCCAAGGGCCTCCATTCTGCGCCTAAAAAAGTGTGTCGCTCAACCCCAAGCCTTGTCGCACCTGATTTAGAGGGGTTGAATGGTCAAATTCAGACTGATGGAACCACGGCCGTCGATCACGGCCTAAACTGCGCAATCGGACCTACAGGAGTGAGCAAGATGAGCCGTATCGAAACCGACAGCCTCGGCCAGGTTGAAGTCCCGGATGAAGCCTATTGGGGTGCTCAGACGCAACGCTCGCTGATCAACTTCGCCATCGGCAACGAACGCATGCCGCTGGCGGTGTTGCATGCCCTGGCGCTGATCAAGAAAGCCGCGGCGCGGGTCAATGATCGCAACGGCGACCTGCCCGCCGATATCGCCCGTCTGATCGAACAGGCCGCCGACGAGGTGCTCGCCGGCGAGCACGACGAGCAGTTTCCGCTGGTGGTCTGGCAGACCGGCAGCGGCACCCAGAGCAACATGAACGTCAACGAAGTGATCGCCGGTCGTGCCAACGAGCTGGCTGGCAACCCCCGTGGCGGCAAGTCCCCGGTGCACCCCAACGATCACGTCAATCGCTCCCAGAGCTCCAACGACTGCTTCCCCACCGCCATGCACATCGCCGCCGTCCAGGCGGTGCAACAGCACTTGCTGCCAGCGATCAGCGAGCTGTCCGGCGGTCTAGCCGAGCTGGCTGCTCGTCATATGAAGCTGGTCAAGACCGGTCGCACCCACATGATGGATGCGACACCGATCAGCTTCGGTCAGGAAATCTCGGCCTTCATCGCGCAACTCGATTACGCCGAACGGGCGATCCGCAGCGCACTGCCCGCGGTCTGCGAGCTGGCCCAGGGCGGCACTGCAGTCGGTACCGGGCTGAATTCGCCCCACGGTTTCGGTGAAGCCATCGCCGCCGAACTGGCCGCCCTCTCCGGCTTGCCGTTTATCACCGCGCCAAACAAATTCGCCGCACTGGCCGGCCATGAGCCGCTGACCACGCTGTCCGGCGCACTGAAAACCCTCGCCGTGACCCTGATGAAAATCGCCAACGACCTGCGCCTGCTGGGCTCCGGTCCACGTGCCGGCTTCGCCGAAGTCCGGCTGCCGGCCAATGAACCGGGCAGTTCGATCATGCCGGGCAAGGTCAACCCGACCCAGTGCGAAGCGTTATCGATGCTGGCCTGCCAGGTGCTGGGCAACGACGTCGCCATCGGCTTTGCGGCCAGTCAGGGCCACTTGCAGTTGAACGTGTTCAAACCGGTGATCATCCATAACCTGCTGCAATCGATCCGATTGCTCGGTGATGGCTGCAGCAACTTCCAGCAGCATTGCGTGGCCGGCCTGGAGCCGGATGCGGAAAAAATGGCTGAACACCTGGAGCGTGGCTTGATGCTGGTGACGGCGCTGAACCCGCACATTGGTTACGACAAATCGGCGGAGATCGCCAAGAAGGCCTACAGCGAAGGGTTGACCTTGCGTGAGGCGGCGTTGCAGTTGGGGTATCTGACCGATGAGGAATTCGATGCCTGGGTAAGGCCGGAGAATATGCTGGAGGCCGGGGCCAAGGGCTAGAAATTGCAGTGAAGCGAAAAGATCGCAGCCTGCGGCAGCGCCTACAGAGGAATGAGATCCCGATGTAGGAGCTGCCGCAGGCTGCGATCTTTCGCTCTTCAGGCCATACGCATCCGCCGCGCCCTGAGCCCCGCAATCAACGACGGCCCCAACGCCACCAATGCCGACCCCAGCACCACCAGCACCGCACCGCCATAACCCAACCCATTGATCGTCTCGGCATGCACATACTCGGGCCACAGCCATGCCGCCATGGCAACCGCCGCAAAAGTCACCAGCGGCGTGATGGCCAGCGTCGCGCTGACCCGGGAAGCTTCCCAGTGGGCCAGGGCCTCGGCAAACGCGCCATAGGCAATCAGGGTGTTGAGGCAGCACGCCAGCAGCAACCACCCCTGCAAGGGGTTCAATTGCAGCGCTTCGAGCGGATGCACCCAGGGCGTCAGCAGCGCCGCGCAAAACAGGTAGATCACCATCATCACCTGCAGCGAGTTCCACACCGTCAGCAATTGCTTCTGCCCCAGGGCATAGAAGGTCCAGACCGTGGACGCCAGCAGCACCAGCAGCACGCCGGCGGTGTAGTCGGTCAGCGACGTGAGCAATTCACTCAAGCGCTGGTTGAAGAACAGCGCAAAGCCGATCAGCAGCACCAGCAAGCCAATCCCCTGCCCCAGGCTGAAGCGTTCCTTGAACACAAACAGACTGGCGATCAGCAGCATGATCGGCCCCATCTGCACCACCAGTTGCGCGGTGCCGGGGCTGAGCAGGTTCAGGCCCATCAAATACAGGACATAGTTGCCCACCAGGCCGAGAACGGCCATCAGCACCAGCCAGCCACCGCGAGGACCGAGCACTTTGCGGCTGGGCAGGCGCCCGGTGGCCGCCAAATAAATGAACAGACAACCGCCAGACACCAGCAGGCGAAACCAGGTCACCGTCACCGGGTCCATCACCAGCAACACTTGCTTGAGCTTGATCGGCAGGATTCCCCACAACAACGCAGTCAGCAAGGCCAGGAACAGACCGTAAACCCAGCGACCCGATGAAATGTGCATGTGAACCCCGAAGCCAACTGACAGAAGCCGTCATTCTAGGCGCAGAGCCGTGGCGTACACAGGGACAGTTTCGGTCTGGCCGCGAATGAAACTGTGCGGGTCGTAATCTTCGGGGGATGTTTTTTGACCGAGGTGCGCCTATCGCGAGCAAGCTCGCTCCCACAGGTTCTTTGGTCACCACAAAACCTGTGGGAGCGAGCTTGCTCGCGATGACTATCTAACTGACAACGAGAAATACGAGGCCTAGCGCACCGCTTCAAACAACCCCGTAGCCCCCATCCCCCCACCCACACACATGGTGACGATGCCATACCGCAAATTGCGCCGCTGCAACTCACGCACAAGATGCCCGACCTGACGCGAACCGGTCATGCCGAACGGGTGGCCGATGGAAATCGAGCCGCCGTTGACGTTGTACCGGGCGTTGTCGATTTCCAGGCGATTACGGCTATAGAGGCACTGCGAAGCGAACGCCTCGTTGAGTTCCCACAGATCGATGTCGGCAACTTGCAAGCCTTTGGCCTTGAGCAGTTTCGGCACCGAAAATACCGGGCCGATGCCCATCTCGTCCGGCGCGCAACCGGCCACGGTAAAACCGCGGAAGAACGCTTTCGGCTTGAGCCCCAGTTCCAGTGCCTTTTCCAGGCTCATCACCAGGGTCATGGACGCGCCATCCGACAGTTGCGAAGAGTTGCCGGCCGTGACCGAGCCATCTTCGGCGAACACCGGTTTCAAGCCGGCCAGGCTTTCCAGGGTGGTGTCGGGGCGGTTGCAGTCGTCGCGGTCGACGATGTCGTCGAGGATCTGTGTCTGGCCGGTCGCCTTGTCTTCGACGCGGTACTTCACCGCCATCGGCACGATTTCATCAGTGAACAGCCCGGCAGCCTGAGCCTCGGCGGTACGCTGCTGGCTTTGCAGCGCGTACAGGTCCTGCTCTTCGCGGCTGACCTTGTACCGACGCGCGACGATTTCAGCCGTCTGGCCCATCGGGAAGTAGATGCCCGGCACCTGTTCCTTGAGCAACGGGTTGATCAGGTTATCGGTGTTGACGCTTTTCATGGTCAGGCTGATGGACTCGACGCCACCGGCAACGATGATGTCGCTGCAACCCGAAGCGATCTGGTTGGCGGCGATGGCGATCGCTTGCAAGCCCGAGGAACAGAAGCGGTTGAGGGTCATGCCGGCCGTACCGATGCCCAGGCGCGACAGCACCGCGACATTGCGCCCGATATTGAAACCCTGGGCGCCTTCGTTGGAACCGGCGCCAACGATGCAGTCCTCGACACTGGCCGGATCGATACCGGTGCGCGCCAACAGGGCATCGACGCAGTGTGCCGCCATGTCGTCCGGGCGGGTCATGTTGAATTTGCCGCGAAAGGATTTGGCCAGGCCGGTCCGCACGCTGTCGACGATCACCACTTCACGCATGGCATACCTCATTGTTGTTGTCGGTTGAGAGTGGACCGAGCATAAGTCCAGCCCTTCACCGACCGCGACAATCATTCACCCCGCGTATGCGCAACCATCGCCTCAATCCTTGTCCTTCTGCTTCTTGCGCTCATGCCGGTCGGATTTTTCAAAAGCCTCCTCCAGTGCCCGATTGATGGTGCGCAAGACTTTGACTCGCGCCCAGCGCTTGTCGTTGGCTTCCACCAGGGTCCATGGCGCAATCTCGGTGCTGGTACGGTCAACCATGTCGCCGACCGCTGCGCGATAGTCATCCCATTTTTCACGGTTGCGCCAGTCATCTTCAGTGATCTTGAAGCGCTTGAAGGAAATCTTTTCGCGCTCCTCAAAGCGCTCCAGTTGCGTCTGTTTGTCGATGGACAGCCAGAACTTGACCACGATCACACCGGCGTCGACGAGTTGTTCCTCGAAATCGTTGATTTCACCGTAGGCACGCAGCCAGTCTGCCGGACTGCAAAACCCTTCGATGCGCTCCACCAATACTCGGCCATACCAAGAGCGGTCGAACACGGTGAACTTGCCCCGGGCCGGGAGGTGCCGCCAGAAGCGCCACAGATAGGGTTGCGCCCGCTCCTCTTCAGTGGGGGCGGCAATCGGCACGATGCTGTATTGGCGCGGATCAAGCGCCGCCGCCACCCGGCGGATCGCCCCGCCCTTGCCTGCCGCGTCGTTGCCCTCGAACACCGCCACCAGCGCATGGCGACGCATGCGTTTGTCACGCATCAACCCGGAAAAGCGCGCCTGCTCGGTGATCAGCTGTTCTTCGTAATCCTCCTTCTCCAGGTGCAGGCTCAGGTCCAGGCTGTCGAGCAGGTTCACTTGATCAACACTGGGGAACACTGGCGCCGCACTGACCTTTTCCGGATGGATCGTTGGCCGTTGCAATGCGCCCTGCAGGCCCGCCAGCAGAATCCGCCCCACGGCCAGACTGCGATAATGGGCATCCGCCCCGGCGATCACATGCCAGGGTGCATAGTCGCGGCTGGTACGGCGCAGCACCCGCTCGCCATACTTCACGAACCTGTCGTAGGTTTCCGATTGCTGCCAGTCCAGCGGGCTGATGCGCCAGCTGTGCAGCGGGTCGTCGGCCAACGCCTTGAGGCGTGCCTTCATTTGTTTCTTGGAAAGGTGAAACCAGAACTTGAAGATCAGCGCACCTTCATCGCAGAGCATCTTTTCCAGGCGCTCGGCGCTATTGATTGCCTGGTCGAGGCGCGGATCCTTGAACTCGCCATGGACCCGCCCCTGCAGCATCTGGCTGTACCAGTTGCCGAAGAAAATCCCCATGCGCCCCTTGGCCGGGAGCATCCGCCAGTAGCGCCAGGCCGGTGGCCGCGCCAGTTCTTCGTCGGTTTGCTGATCGAAGGTACGGACCTCGATCAGGCGCGGGTCCATCCACTCGTTGAGCAACTTGATCGTCTCGCCCTTGCCGGCACCTTCGATGCCATTGATCAAAATGATCACCGGAAAGCGGCGTTGCTGCTGCAATTCGAACTGCGCTTCGAGCAACGCCTCGCGCAGGGCCGGCTCTTCGGCGTCATAGGTTTCTTTGTCGATGGCGTGATCGATTTCGGCGGATTCGAACATGGATGGCTCCCTTCCAGATGTGAGCAAGACTAGCGGATTGAACTGAAGGCCAGCAGAGTTTTTACCTAACGCCACCAACACCTGTGGCGAGGGGGCTTGCCCCCGTTCGGCTGCGAAGCAGTCGTAAAACCAGCCAACCGGATTTACCTGACAGACCCGGTTGGCTGATTTCAGGGCCGCTTCGCGACCCAACGGGGGCAAGCCCCCTCGCCACAAAGAGCTTGGCCACGCGGTCAATCGGCTAGAATGGCGACCTTGCCGTTGCCGAGCCTGCCATGAAACCTGTATTGCCCCACGCCCAACTCGACTGGGACGACCAAGGTCGTCCGTATTCGCGAGTGTTCGACGATGTGTATTTCTCCGACAAATCGGGGCTGGACGAAACCCGCTACGTGTTCATCGAGCAGAACCGTTTGGCGGAGCGCTTTGCGGCCTTGCCCGACGGCGGGCGGCTGGTCATCGGTGAAACGGGGTTTGGCACCGGGCTGAATTTCCTGTGCGCCTGGCAGGTGTTCGAGCAACACGCCGCGACCGGTGCGCGGTTGCATTTTGTCAGCGTCGAAAAGTACCCGTTGAGCCCGGCCGACTTGCAACGTGCCCTGGCACTGTGGCCGGAACTCAAGGTGTTTGCCGATCAACTGCTTGAGCAATACGTAGCCATCCATCATGGCTTTCAGCGCCTGACGCTGGACCACGGCCGCATCACCCTGACCCTGCTGATCGGCGACGCGCTGGAGCAACTGCCCCAACTCGACGCCCGGGTCGACGCCTGGTTCCTCGACGGTTTCGCACCGGCGAAAAACCCTGACATGTGGACCGCCGAACTGTTTGCCGAACTGGCGCGCCTGGCCGCTCCCGGTGCCTCCATCAGCACCTTCACCAGCACCGGTTGGGTGCGGCGCCTGCTCAACGCCGCCGGTTTCAAGATGAAACGCACCCCGGGCATCGGCCACAAATGGGAAATCCTGCGCGGCGAGTTCCTCGGCTGGCCCCACGACGTACCCGCTCCGGCGCCCGACAAACCCTGGTTTGCCCGACCGGCACCGCCGAGCGGCGAACGCCGGGCACTGGTGATCGGCGCAGGGCTGGCCGGTTGTGCCAGCGCCGCCAGCCTGGCCGCACGGGGCTGGCACGTGACGTTGCTGGAGCGTCACGACGACATCGCCCGGGAAGCTTCGGGCAATCCGCAGGGCGTGCTCTACCTGAAGTTATCGGCGCATGGCACGGCGCTGTCGCAAATGATCGTCAGCGGATTCGGCTACACCCGGCGACTGCTTGAACACTTGCAACGGGGTCGCGACTGGGACGATTGCGGCGTGTTGCAACTGGCCTTCAATGCCAAGGAAGCCGAACGCCAGGCGCAATTGGCCGCGGCGTTTGCGCCGGATCTGTTGCACCTGCTGGATCAATCCGGGGCCCAGGCCGTGGCCGGGATCGGGCTGGAACACGGGGGCCTGTTCTATCCGCAAGGCGGCTGGGTCCATCCACCGGCGCTGTGCCAGTGGCAGGTCGGACATTCGCAGGTCCAACTGCTCACGCATTGCGATGCGCTGGAACTGCGCAAGGTCGAGGATCAGTGGCAAGCCTGGAACGGCGAGCAATTGCTTGCCAGCGCCCCCGTGGTGGTACTTGCCGGCGCTGCGGAAATCCAGCGTTTCCCCGAGAGTGCCGGGTTACCGCTCAAACGCATTCGCGGGCAAATCACTCGCCTGGTGCAAACGCCGCAAAGCCAGGTCCTGAGCACTGTGGTGTGCGCCGAAGGTTATGTCGCGCCTGCACGCTTGGGCGAACACACCCTGGGGGCCAGTTTCGATTTCAACAGCGATGACCTGACGCCGACCACGGCTGAACACCTGGGCAACCTGGCCATGCTCGAGGAGATTTCTCACGAACTGGTCGAGCGCCTGGAGATCGACCGCCTCGACCCCGAGAGCCTTCAGGGGCGCGCCGCGTTTCGCTGTACCAGCCCCGACTACCTGCCAATCGTCGGCCCGTTGGCCGACACCCAGGCCTTCGCTCAGGCCTATGCCGCGCTGGGCAAGGATGCCCGGCAGGTGCCGGACGTTGAATGCCCGTGGCTCGACGGTTTGTACGTCAACAGCGGCCACGGCTCGCGCGGCCTGATCACCGCGCCGATGTCCGGAGAACTGCTGGCAGCCTGGCTGGACAACGAACCCCTGCCGTTGCCCAGAAGCGTGGCCGAAGCCTGTCATCCCAACCGGTTTGCGTTACGGCGCCTAATCCGGGGCAAATAGCCGATACCGCCGTCGAGAGCGCCCGCACAGCCGCTCTCGGCCCCGGCTTCGCCCACTTATAACTCATCGATATAAAACTCCCCTTGCCGAGGCGGGTCAGTTTCTGAGTACCCGCCATTTTGGCGCGGTATCGATTGACCCTCCCCAACGGAAAAACCGGTAAGGAATTTATGTGCGGATTAGCTGGCGAGTTACGTTTTGATCATCAACCTGCAGACCTTGCAGCCGTTGAACGAATCACCCATCACCTGGCCCCTCGCGGCCCCGACGCCTGGGGGTTTCATAGCCAGGGGCCGGTTGTCCTGGGCCATCGGCGCCTGAAAATCATGGACCTGTCGGACGGCTCGGCGCAGCCGATGATCGACCCGCAATTGGGCCTGTCCCTGACCTTCAACGGCGCTATCTACAATTTCCCGGAACTGCGCGCCGAACTTGAAAGCCTGGGTTACACCTTCTATTCCGGTGGCGACACTGAAGTCTTGCTCAAGGGCTATCACGCCTGGGGCGAAGCCTTGCTGCCGAAACTCAACGGCATGTTTGCCTTTGCCATCTGGGAGCGTGATGCCCAACGCCTGTTCATCGCCCGCGACCGTCTTGGCGTAAAACCCTTGTACCTGTCGCGCACCGGCCAGCGTTTGCGCTTTGCCTCCGCACTGCCGGCATTGCTCAAGGGCGGCGACATCAGTCCGGTCCTCGATCCGGTGGCGCTCAATCACTACCTGAATTTCCACGCCGTGGTCCCGGCTCCGCGCACGTTGCTGGCGGGCATCGAAAAACTGCCGCCTGCCACCTGGATGCGCATCGAAGCCGATGGTCGCACCGAGCAGAAAACCTGGTGGACCCTGGCCTACGGCCCCCACGACGACGAGAAAAACCTGACCCTCGAAGACTGGCGCGACCGGGTGCTCGACAGCACCCGCGAAGCCGTCGCGATTCGTCAACGTGCGGCGGTCGATGTTGGCGTGCTGCTGTCCGGCGGTGTCGACTCGAGTCTGCTGGTGGGCCTGTTGCGGGAAGTCGGCGTGGACAATCTGTCGACCTTCTCCATCGGTTTCCAGGATGCCGGCGGCGAGCGCGGTGACGAGTTCCAGTACTCCAACCTGATCGCTCGGCACTACGGCACGCAGCATCACCAATTGCGCATCGATGAAAAAGAGATCATCGAACAACTGCCCGCCGCGTTCCGCGCCATGAGCGAACCGATGGTCAGTCATGACTGCATCGCGTTCTACCTGTTGTCCCGCGAAGTGGCCAAACACTGCAAGGTCGTCCAGAGCGGCCAGGGTGCCGACGAACTGTTCGCCGGCTACCACTGGTATCCGCAAGTGGACGGTGCGAGCGATCCCTATGCCGCGTACCGCGACGCATTTTTCGACCGCAGTTACGACGACTACGCGGCGACCGTGCAGCCAAAATGGCTGACCGCCAATGACGCCGCCGGTGACTTCGTCAAAGCCCATTTCGCCCAGCCCGGTGCCGATGCGGCGGTGGACAAGGCCTTGCGTCTGGACAGTACGGTGATGCTGGTGGACGACCCGGTCAAACGCGTCGACAACATGACCATGGCCTGGGGTCTGGAAGCGCGCACGCCGTTTCTCGACTACCGCCTGGTGGAACTGTCGGCCCGGATTCCGGGGCGTTTCAAACTGCCGGACGGTGGCAAGCAAGTCTTGAAAGAGGCCGCGCGCCTAGTGATTCCCAGTGAAGTGATCGACCGCAAGAAAGGTTACTTCCCGGTGCCGGGCCTCAAGCATTTGCAGGGCGATACGCTGGAGTGGGTGCGTGAGTTGCTGCTCGATCCGAGCCAGGATCGCGGCCTGTTCAACCCGGCAATGCTCGACCGTCTGCTGACCGATCCGCAGGGACAATTGACGCCGTTGCGCGGCTCCAAGCTGTGGCAACTGGCGGCCCTCAACCTGTGGCTCAGTGAACAAGGAATCTGACCGATGAAACCTCACGCCACGGCTTTCAGCCAACGCCTGTTGCGCGGCCAGTCGCCTTCCTACGAACGTTTGCAGGCACGTCTGGCCGAGGATGGCAGTGAACTCGGCGCCGCGCCGATTGCCGTGCATTGCGGCTGGGGCCGCTTGTTGATCGGCCACACCTTTGCCGATGCGGCGAGCCTGGCCGCGGAGTTGCTCAACGAGCAGCCCGGCGAACGGGACATCGCGCTGTACGTCGCCGCGCCCCAGCAGGTGCTGGGGCTGGAGCCGACGCAGCTGTTTCTCGACCCGTCCGATACCTTGCGCCTGTGGTTCAGCGACTACCGCCAGGCGACCCGGGTGTTTCGTGGATTTCGCATTCGACGCGCGCAAAGCGACGCCGACTGGCACGCCATCAATCAGCTGTATCAGGCGCGCGGCATGCTGCCGATCGACGCCACCCTGCTCACTGCGCGTCACTTGGGCGGCCCGGTGTACTGGCTGGCGGAAGACGATGACAGCGGCGCGGTCATCGGCAGCGTCATGGGCCTCAATCATGCAAAGGCCTTCAACGATCCGGAACACGGCAGCAGTCTCT
The DNA here is from genome assembly GCF_019219225.1 of Pseudomonas sp. PDM32. Lineage (NCBI taxonomy): Bacteria > Pseudomonadati > Pseudomonadota > Gammaproteobacteria > Pseudomonadales > Pseudomonadaceae > Pseudomonas > Pseudomonas sp. PDM32. The sequence goes on along the minus strand of NZ_JAHUWE010000006.1, from coordinate 223,413 downwards.
GGTGCCTGGCGGTCGACCCGCATTGTGCGCGGCCGGGCGTCGGCGAGGTGCTGGTGCGGCATTTGATCGAACACTTCATGAGTCGCGGTCTCGCTTACCTCGACCTGTCCGTGCTGCACGATAACCGCCAGGCGAAGAACCTGTACGCCAAGCTCGGTTTTCGCAACCTGTCGACCTTCGCCATCAAGTGCAAGAACGGCATCAACCAGTCGCTGTTTCTCGGGCCGGGCCCCGAAGCCGCCTTTAATCCGTACGCCCGGATCATCGTCGAAGAAGCACACCGTCGCGGCATCGATGTACAAGTCGATGACGCCGATGCCGGAATGTTCACCCTCAGCCATGGCGGGCGCCGGGTACGCTGCCGCGAATCCCTGAGTGACCTGACCAGCGCCATCAGCATGACCCTGTGCCAGGACAAGAGCCTGACCCACAAGGTGCTCAAGTCTGCCGGGTTGAACCTGCCCGTGCAGCAACTGGCCGGCAACGCCGATGACAATCTGGCGTTCCTTGATGAGCACCGGCGCGTGGTGGTCAAACCGCTAGACGGCGAACAGGGCCAAGGCGTGGCGGTCGACCTGCAGACCATCGAAGAGGTACAGCACGCCATCGAGGCGGCCCGCCGGTTTGATAGTCGCGTGCTGCTGGAAAGCTTCCACCAAGGCCTCGACCTGCGAATCCTGGTGATCGGTTTTGAAGTGGTCGCGGCCGCGATTCGCCGGCCGGCCGAAGTGGTCGGTGATGGTCAGCACTCCATCGGCGCGTTGATCGAAGCCCAGAGCCGGCGCCGTCAAGCGGCCACGGGTGGCGAAAGCAAGATCCCGATGGACGCGGAAACCCTTCGCACCTTGCAGGCGGCCGGGTACGACTACGGCAGCATTCTGCCGGCCGGCGAGCATCTGTTCGTACGACGTACGGCGAATCTGCATACCGGCGGCATTCTCGAGGACGTCACGGCAATCCTGCATCCGACGCTGCAGGATGCGGCTGTACGGGCCGCTCGGGCGCTGGACATTCCCGTGGTCGGTCTCGACCTGATGGTGTCCGCCGCTGACCAGCCGGACTACGTGTTTATCGAAGCCAACGAACGGGCCGGGCTGGCCAACCACGAACCGCAGCCGACGGCGGAGCGGTTTGTCGATTTGTTGTTTCCGCACAGCCAGCCGGCGGTCTCTTAGCTATGCGTTGTCTGGACCGGCCCCTTCGCGAGCAAGCCCGCTCCCACATTCGACCGCATTTGCATGGAGTAACTCGGTCAACTGTGGGAACGGGCTTGCTCGCGAAGACGGACTGGCAAACAACACAAACCCCTCATCGAAACCATCGATGCGCTCAACTCATCAGGAGTTTCCATGACCAGCAAAATCCCCGAACCGGACCTCGGTTACCTGCAAAAAGTCCTGCTGGAAATGCTCGCCATTCCCAGCCCCACCGGGTTCACCGACACCATCGTGCGTTACGTCGCCGAACGCCTTGAAGAACTGGGCATTCCCTTCGAGCTGACCCGGCGCGGCACCATCCGCGCCACGCTCAAGGGCAAGAAGAACAGCCCCGACCGTGCCGTTTCCGCCCACCTGGACACCATCGGCGCGGCAGTGCGTGCGGTGAAAGACAACGGCCGCCTGACCCTCGCGCCGGTCGGCTGCTGGTCCAGCCGCTTTGCCGAAGGCAGCCGGGTCAGCCTGTTTACCGACAACGGCGTGATCCGTGGCAGCGTCTTGCCGTTGATGGCGTCCGGGCACGCGTTCAATACCGCCGTGGATGAAATGCCGATCAGTTGGGATCACATCGAGTTGCGCCTGGATGCCTACTGCGCCACCCGCGCCGACTGCGAGTCGCTGGGCATCAGCGTCGGCGATTTCGTCGCCTTCGACCCGCTGCCGGAGTTCACCGAAAGCGGCCATATCAGCGCCCGCCACCTCGATGACAAGGCCGGAGTGGCCGCGCTGCTGGCGGCCCTCAAAGCCATCGTCGACAGTGGCGAAGAACTGATGATCGACTGCCATCCGCTGTTCACCATCACCGAGGAAACCGGCAGCGGTGCCGCGGCGGCGTTGCCCTGGGACGTCAGTGAATTCGTCGGCATCGACATCGCACCGGTCGCGCCCGGCCAACACTCCAGCGAACATGCGGTAAGCATCGCGATGCAGGATTCCGGCGGGCCGTATGACTATCACCTTTCGCGCCACCTCTTGCGCCTGGCCAGCGACAACGAGCTGCCGGCACGCCGCGACCTGTTCCGCTACTACTTCAGCGACGCGCATTCGGCGGTCACCGCCGGCCACGACATTCGCACGGCCCTGCTCGCCTTCGGCTGCGACGCCACCCACGGTTACGAACGCACCCACATCGACAGCCTCGCCGCCCTGAGCCGCCTGCTCGGTGCGTACATCCTCAGCCCGCCGGTGTTTGCCAGCGATGCGCAACCGGCCAAGGGCTCACTGGACCGGTTCAGCCATCAGCTCGAACATGACACACAGATGGAAAGCGATACGCGGGTGCCGTCGGTGGACAGCCTGGTGGGGCAGCGGTCGGAGAACTGAGTCAGACTCTTCATTGCCTGACAGATCGCCTTCGCGAGCAAGCCCGCTCCCACAGTTGACAGAGTTACTCCAGGAGAATGCGGTCGAATGTGGGAGCGGGCTTGCTCGCGAAGACGCCGGACCAGACAACACATCAGCCCAAGGCTAGCCGCAACAGCCCAATCGCCGTAGCATCGCGCCATTGATCCAACCGAGGTGCCTATGCTGATCCCCCACGACCAACTTGAAGTCGACACCCTCACCCGCCTGATCGAGGATTTCGTGACCCGCGACGGCACCGACAATGGTGACGACACGCCGCTGGAAACCCGCGTACTGCGCGTGCGCCAGGCGCTGACCAAGGGCCAGGCACTGATTGTCTTCGACCCGGAAAGCGAGCAATGCCAACTGATGCTCAAGCATGACGTGCCCAAGCACCTGTTTGACTGAAGCTTCAGCGCTCCTTGGTTTTCGCCAGTTTGTTCTGGATGCGTTCATAGATTTCGGAGCGGTGCACATTGACGTCCTGGGGCGCCTCGACGCCAAAGCGAACGTGGTTTCCGTTGACCGCGAGAACGCGCACGCAAATGTTGTCACCGATGGAAATGGTTTCGCCCACAACGCGACTGAGTACGAGCATAGGGAGTGTCCTTCAGGGGTTATTGGCCCCTGAAGATGCCCGGCCCGCCGTGCGCCTACAATGCTCCGACAGCAAACCGGACCGGACTGACAGCCCCTGAACCACCCCGCTGACGGAAAAGTCCGACAAGCCGGGTGATTGTAGGGACGAGCTGTCAGGACGCGGAGAATCGCGGACCGAACAGGATGATACTCGCGCCCATCACACACAGCGCCACGCCGAGCCAGTCCGAACCCAGCGGACGAATCCGCTCGACCACGGCCAGCCAGCCAATCGAGGCAATGATGTAGATGCCACCGTAGGCAGCGTAGGCGCGGCCGGCGTAGGTGGCCTCGATACGGGTCAGCAGCAGGGCGAACAGGGTCAGGCTGAGGAGCGCCGGCACCACCCACCACATGCTTTTACCCTGGCGCAGCCACATCCAGAAGGCGAAGCAACCGGCAATTTCGAACAGCGCGGCGAGGAAAAACCACAGGTAATTGAGCATGCAAGCGTCTCGCAAGGATGGCCGATGGCGGCCACCCTAACCACAGCGTTGCCTGCGGGCAAGATCAGCTTGCGGATTGCCTGGCCTTGGCGCGCATTTTGTCGGCCATGGCGGTCATTTCGTTGTAGAGCAATTGCGGGTTCTTCTGCTTGATCGCCCAGGCCATGCGGCCCTGTTCGTGGGGCAGGATCATGAACTCGCCGGCTGCGACCTGTTGGTAGATGTAGTCGGCAATGTCGGCGGCGCTGATCGGTGAGCTTTCCAGCAGCTTGCCGACCTGGGCTTTCATGGCCGGGGTCGGGCCGCGGAAAGAGTCCAGCAGGTTGGTCTGGAAAAACGACGGGCACACCACATGTACGCCGACCTCCTGATGCGCCAGCTCGATCAGCAGGCTTTCGGACAACGCCACCACACCCGCCTTGGCCACGTTGTAGTTGCTCATCGCCGGGCCTTGCATCAGCGCGGCCATGGAGGCGATGTTGATGATCTTGCCTTTGCTTTGTTCCAGCAGCGGCAGGAAAGCCTTGCAGCCCTTGACCACGCCCATCAGGTTGATCGCGATCTGCCAGTCCCAGTCCTCCAGGGACAACTCACTGAAGAAGCCGCCAGAGGCTACACCGGCGTTATTGACGATCACATCGATGCCTCCGAGCTTGACTTCACAGGCCTGGGCGAACGCCGTCAGTTGGCTGTAGTCGCGCACGTCGCAGCGCTGGATAAAACCATCGCCACCGGCTTCACGGACCAACTTCAGGGTTTCCTGCAAACCGGGCTCGCTGACGTCCGACAAGGCCAGTTGCCAACCTTCACGCGCCCAGCGCAGCGCGATTTCGCGACCCAGGCCAGAGCCTGCACCAGTGATCATCATGCGATTTTGCATAGCAAACAGCCTTGTTGTTCTCGGAAGATGCATCGAGTGTAGCGAAGGAAATTGCCCGACCCACGCTCCATCAGATTGCTGAATGGCCCGAGCAAACCGCGGGCGCGTGACAAGCAACTAAGGCAATCACAAAAGAAATAAGAACCTGTCCGAAATACTTCAAAAAAACTTGGAATTTTCCTGCAGGCGCGAGAGTCGGATTTTTTAAGCAGCTCGAATTTACTTCATTCCCGCTGACCTGATTGGCATGGTCATTCCACTGCATTTCGACAAGGAAATAGACATGGGCACAATACTGATCATCATTCTGATCCTGTTACTGATCGGTGGTTTACCGGTCTTCCCGCACTCCAGAAGTTGGGGTTACGGCCCGTCCGGAATCATCGGCGTCGTGTTGGTGGTGCTGTTGATCCTGCTCTTGCTCGGCCGAATATAAAAACCGCCAGGCAAAAAAAAGAGGCCCTCAAAGGGCCTCTTTTCTATTGCGTCACAGCTTAGTCCGGCTTGCCGTCAACGACACCTGCGGTGTTGTCCAGCAGGCTCTTGGTCGCGGTTTGCAGGAACGCTTCGAGCTTGAGCTTCAACTCGGCGGTACGCTGCGCGTCAGCAATGATTTCGGCGCGAGGCTTGGCCCCCAATTCATACTGATACAACTTCGGCGCCATGTCCTTGTCCTTCGGCAGGACCAGAATCTGGTCGGCGGTGAGGATGGCCGTGGTCTGCTCGCTGCCCGACGGCTTGATCACACCAATGCCGAGGTCGCCTTGCGGCAGGTTGAGCAGGTCGCGTCCCCAGCACTGATGACGCACTTCGCCACCGATGCGGCCCATGATGGTCGGCACGATGTCGATCTGGGTGCCCACGGTGTGGTCACGCTGGCCGAATTTTTCCTGGATGCCCGGTGCAATCATCAGCATCGGCACGTTGAAGCGGCCCAGGTCCATCTCGGTGATCTGTTGTTCGTTACCAAAACCGTGGTCACCGACGATGACAAACAGGGTTTCCTTGAAGTACGGCTCCTTGCGGGCCTTTTCAAAGAACTGGCCCAGTGCCCAGTCCGAGTAACGCATGGCGGTCAGGTGTTCGTTCAGGCTGCCACGATCGGTTACGCGCTCGACCGGCAATGGCGTCGGCAAGGCATAAGGCGTGTGGTTGGACAGGGTTTGCAGCAAGGCATAGAACGGCTTGCCGTTTTCCCGTGCCTTAAGCTCGACCAGGCCACGGTCGAACATGTCCTGGTCGGACACGCCCCAGGTAGGATCGGAGAACACCGGATTGACGAAATCGTTACGACCGATGAAGTTGGTCATGCCCTGGTTGCTGAAGAAACCCGACTGGTTGTCCCAGGCGAAATCGCCGTTGTAGACATACACGTCGTCGAAGTCACGGGCACTGAGCAACTGCGGCAGACCAGACAGCTTATGGCTGCCTTCCGGGGTCTGCATCAGGTATTCGAAGCCCGGCAGGTTCGGGAAGCACGCCATTGTGGCGAACATGCCCTGGTGGGTATGGGTGCCGTTGGAGAAGAAACGGTCGAACAGCAAGCCTTCCTTTGACAGTTTGTCGAGGTACGGCGTGATGTTGCCCGGCCCGCCCAGCGCGCCCACCGAATGACCGGCCATGCTTTCCATCAGGATCACAACGACGTTCTTGATCGGCAGGGTCTTGTCGGCCGGCGGGGTGTAATCGCGACGTACCGCTGCGATGTCGGCATCCACCAGTTTGTCGGCCGGTACCACCAGCATGTCACGCACCACTTGCTGGGCTTGTGGCTGAGGCAGGGTCGCCTTCCAGATATTGTCGCGATCCTCGGACATCCGGCTCTTGGCTGCGGCGACCAGCGACAGCGTGCCGTTGAGGCCCAACTGGTTGGCAAAATTCGAGTCGGTGGTATAGACGTCACCCCACCGTAGCGGTGGACCCTGGCGTAGCGTGCCGCGCGCGGCGACCACACAGATCAGCAGGCACACCACGAATACCGCAATACGTGCGTACCACGGCGCAACCTGGCGAGTGCCGATGCTGCCGCCACTGAACGGACCACGAGGGCGGGTCGCACGGTCCGCGCCCTTGAACGCCAGGCTCAGGATCCAGGTGCCCACGGCCCATGCCAGCAGGTAGCGGACCACGGGGAAACCGTACCAGAGCATGCTCATTACGGTTTTCGGATCTTCCTTGACGTACTGGAAGACCAGGCCGTTGAGGCGCTGGTGGAACTCACGATAGAAGTCCATCTCCATCAGGCCCAGGAACAGCGCAATGCTGGAGACGACTGTCAGCCAGAGACGGAACAGCCCGCGTGCGGCCATGGCCCGGACACTGAACAATGCCAGCAGTAACGGAATACTGAGATAGACCACCAGACGCAGGTCGAAACGCAGACCGTTGGCGAAAGCCTCGAGGAAGGTCGAAGCCGGTGTATCGAGGATCATCGAGCGGTTGTAGACCAGCAGCGCGACGCGCAGCAGGCTGAACATGACCATCATGACCAGGGCACACAACAGCGTGTAGGCCAGATGCGATTTGACGGTCGGTTGCAGCAGGCGACTAGAAGCTCGCTGCCGATTCAGGGCGTCCGGGATTGCCATGTCGTTTTAGGACCCATTGGAAGTTGAAGTTTCAAAAATACAGCTGCGCCTGGCCCTCTTTTCGGCCCGTAACAAGCCCGGGGGTTTGCGCGGTGCGCAAATGTTGCACGATCAACGGCTGTATTGCCATTGATTACTACCCTCATCCCGACTGTTTCATCCTGCACTCAGGAATACGTTGCGTGTGGCGGGAGAGCCGGCGAATTGTCTTGGAGACTTGGTGAAAATTTCGTGCAACGCATATCCGGAAACAAATTAAAGCGCCCTGCCCGGCCAAAAACGCAAACGCCCCGAACCGGTCGGGGCGCTGCGAAGTCGCCTTTAACGCAACACGCCGTTACTTCTCGGCGCGCTCCTTGAGGGCTTTCAAGGTATTGAACGGGGCATCCACCACGAACTTGTTGGCCACCATCGACGGCACGCTGCCACCCGGTTCGGTGTGCACCTGATAGGTCACTTCGATCTGGTCGCCCTTGGGTACGAACTTCCAGAAACCGTCGACCTTGGCGACCCGGACGAAGCCTTTTTCTTCAGGAATGTATTTCGGTACGCCTTCGAGCTTGCGGGTCAGGCTGCCATCGGCACCTTCGGTAGTGGTGATGTGCAGCACCGAATCACGCGGAGTCACCGGCCATGGGGTGTTGAACTGAGTGTAGGTCCAGCTCTGGTCACCTTCGTGCTTGAGCAGCTTCTGGGTTTTGCATTCGTGAATCCAGGCGCAGGCTCCGGACACGTCATCCTGCAACGCACGCAGCTTGGCGATGGTGGTTTTCATCAGCGTAACGCCCTGGTAGGCCTTGTAGTCAGACCCGGCCACTTCACTCAGGGAGATCTTGATGCCGTCTTCGTCTTTCTTGACTTTCCAGTCTTCGGCCTGGGCCGTCGAGGTAGCCAGCACAACCGTCAAACCACACAGCACAGTCATACGATGCAGCGAACCCATAGTCTTATTCCTTATTGTTGAAGTTCCGTTCGTTGGGACACATCACGCCGCCGTCATTTGCTCCCACCAGCCAATCAGCCGGATGGCCTCTTCGCTGCTGCTTCCGCACACCTCGGGGTCGGCCTCGAAGGCAGAACACACCGTTGGCCGTTCCGGCTGGCCGAAAATATTGCACAGGTTATCGGCGGAAAGTTGCAGGCAACGCTGCCCCGCGGGCTTGCCGTTAGGCATACCGGGGATCGGTGAACTGATGGACGGGGCAATGCAACAAGCGCCACAGCCCTCACGGCATTTCATGACGACAAGCTCCTCGCGACGAGCAATGTGTAAAAGGACGGGGCACAGAGTACCCGCTAAAACAGTTGTTTTAAAATACCTGCGAGCGGGTTTTTCCGCGCAAACGGGCATGACCGACCAGTCTCCGACAAAGCGTCTGTTCTGCGGCTTGCCAATCTTGTTGGTGTTACTGCTTGAATTCGAAATCCAGTGCCGCGCCTTCAACCTCGCGGCGCTCTTCATTGCGCAGTTGCAGCTGCATTTCATTGCTGAGCAGGCGGCCGTTGAGCTGGAACGGGCTGCTGCCGCTTTTGTCACCGAACATCTGGGGCAGCAGCGGTTCGCGCTTGGACAACGGCACCGTTCCGACCGGCTTGAGCTCCTGAACCATATCCTTGGGCAAGCTCAGGTCCAGCTTGGCGGATGGCAGCTCGGTCTTTACCACTTCGCTGGCCGGTTTCGATTTGGAAGCAATGGGTGGGCGTTTTTTCGCGGGCGCCGCCGGTTTACTGGCCGGCGAGGCTTTTTTTGCGGGTGCGGTTTCAATCGGTGCGACGTGGAAACTGCCGGTGGCCTGCTGATCCTGCTCGGCGGCCGCAACGAAGGATACCGGCTGAATACTCGCAATCAGGCAGAGCAAAAGCCAGGCGGCAGGAAAAATCGGTTTCATGTATCCAACGGTGGGTGCAATCGGCAGAGGTGCCTATGCTCGCCTGTTGCAGCCCACAAGACAAGCGCAGTAGCAGACTGTTACAAACCGCCAGCCATCTCCTGGCAGAGTTGGGTGGCCAGCATGCCCAGGGTCATCAACGCGCGCTCGGCCTCACGATTCCAGGGCGTGCCGCAATTGAGGCGAATGCAGTGATTGAATTGCTCGGTATTACTGAAGATCAGCCCGGGCGCAATACTGATGCCCTGCTGCAATGCCCGCACGTGCAACTCCTGGGTATTGACCCGCCCCGGCAAACTCACCCACAGAATGAAGCCACCGGTAGGCCGGGTCATCTGCGTGCCTTCCGGGAAATACTGCTGCACGGCCAGCTGGAAGGCACTGAGGTTCTTGCGGTACTCCTGACGAATGAAGCGCAAATGCCGGTCGTACCCGCCATTTTCCAGGTAAGCGGCAATGCCCATCTGGGTCACGCTGCACGCTGAATGCGTGCTGAAGGTCTGCAAGCGCTGGATTTCCTGCTGATACTTGCCGGCAATCATCCAGCCGATCCGCACCCCGGGCGACAGGGTTTTCGAGAAGCTCGAGCAATAGATCACCCGGTCCAGCCGATCATAGGCCTTGAGGGATTTGGTGCGCCCCTGCTCGAACATCAGCTCACCGTAGATATCGTCTTCGACAATCTGGATATCGAAGTCCGACGCCAGGCGCAGCAGTTGTTTCTGCCGTTCTTCAGGCATGGTGCCACCCAACGGATTACTCAGCCGGGTGGTCAACACCAAGGCCTTGATCGACCATTGATTGGCTGCCAGTTGCAGGGCTTCCAGGCTCATGCCCGTGGCCGGATCGCTGGGGATCTCGATGACCTTGAGGCCCAACAGATCGGCCAGTTGCAGCAACCCGTAATAGGTCGGCGACTCGGCTGCGATCAGATCGCCCGGACGGGTCAGCACACGCAAGGACATCTGCAGCGCATCGACGCAGCCGTGGGTGATCACCACTTCCGACGGGTCGACCACCACGCCGGCATCACGCATGCGAATCGCCACCTGCCGGCGCAACGGCTCGAAACCGGGGCTGAACATATAACTGAAGGCGCGCGGACTATGGAAACGAGTGACTTTGGCCAATTGCTGATGCAGCGCCCGCACCGGTAAATAGTCGACACTCGGCACCGCCGCGCCCAGCGGAAAGACACCTTCACGACGGGATTCGACCAGCACTTGTTGAATGATGCTGCTACGGGTGACCAGGCCGGGGCGCTCGACCCGGGCGATATCCGGCGTCGGCGCCGTGAGTGCCGGCGTCTGGTGCACGTAGTAACCCGACTGCGGCCGGGCGCGGATCAGCCCCTGATCTTCGAGATTGGCATACGCCTGCAACACCGTCGCATGACTGACATTGAGCTGCGAGCTCATCTTGCGCACCGAAGGCACGCGCTCTCCCGGCTGATAGACCCCACGGCGGATGTCTTCGGCCAGTTGTTGAGCAATACGTTGATAGAGCAAAAGATTGGTCATGACGCAGCACTCGATTTCACGGGCATTTTATTCTTGTATGAAACAATACCGGAACAGTTTAGAAGTGTACGGGGACAGTTACCACAATAGTCGACCGTACAGTGCAGTGTCAGCAAAATCTGTACTGTTTTGTGCGGTAATCGGCAGGCTTTCCAGGCCGACTTGAGTATCAAGAGCAAGATCAAAAGATCGCAGGCTCCGCCAGCTCCTACCAGGAGCGTAAAAAAACCCGGCGCTGCATGGCAGGCCGGGTTGTAGGACTGTAGGAGCTGTCGAGTGAAACGAGGCTGCGATCTTTTCGAGTTCACTCAAGTATCAAGAGCAAGATCAACAGATCGCAGCCTCGTTTCACTCGACAGCTCCTACAGGGTGCATAGCGTCACCCTGGAGCAGCTTTAGCGGGCGGCGCCGAGCTGGCCATTTTCGTCGGAAAACACGATTTCCACCCGACGGTTCTGCGCACGGCCCCGTTCCGACGCATTCGCGTCCACGGGATACTCGTCGCCATAACCTTCAACCTGGATGCGCTTGTCGTCGATGCCCAGGTCCATCAGCACGTCAGCCACCGATTGTGCGCGGTCGCGAGACAGCTTGAGGTTTTCCTGCTTGCCCCCGGTACTGTCCGTGTAACCTTCGATCCGCACCACACGCTTGGGGTTGAGTTGCAGGAACTGCACGATCTTCAACACCACGCGGTTGGCCGAAGGTTTCAATTCCGCTTCGCCGGTGTCGAACAGCATGTCGCCCAACGTCATCACCAGACCGCGGTCGGTCTGGGAGGTGGTCAATGCCAGGATCTGCTCTTCGAGCCATTTGCCTTGCTGCTGCACACTGAACAGTTTGGACTCACGCAATGCCAGTTGCAGGCGCTGGCGTTCCAGTTCGAGTTTTGCCGCTTGCTCTTCATTGAGCGCCTGATTGGTGTGTTCCCGGGCAATGGCGCTATAGCGCTGGCTCAGGTAGGCGTAGTGCACAACGTCCGAACCACTGCCCCAATAGCTGGACAGGCGATCGGCACGGGCCAGGGACTCACCGGCGCGGATCACGTCCTTGGGGGCGATTCGCAGCACATTGGAGTCTTCCTTGACCTTCTGAAAGTCGGTTCCAGCCTGCTGCAACGCGTTCTCGCTGTGCTGGCTGACGCAACCGGTCAGGCTGGCGACCAGGATAAAACCGCCAAGGGTTTTGCGCTTGAGGCTCATTGAGCATCTCCCAGTTGCTTGTGCAGACGGGCGATGCGGGTGTTAAGCACGTTCAACTGTTCTTCGCTCTTGGCCGTCAGCACCTTGGCCTCAGCCAGGCGCGCATCCAGTTCGGCCTGCTCGGCGCGCATGCGCGCGTTCTTGAACGATTGGTCAGTCATGTTGCCCTTGGCGCGGTTGTACTTGTCCTCGGCCAGTTTCATTTCCGGCACATCGTCGGCGGTGGCACCCACGGCCTTGGCCTGTTCGAGTGCCTGTTCGGTCAGACGCATTTGTTCATTCGGCGCCGGATCGGTTGCACAACCGGCCAGGGCGACAATGGCCACGGCAGCGAAAAGAGGTCGAATACTCACTAAATATCCCTACTGTTTTGGGGTACTGACGGGTTGTTGCGAGGGTTGCTGCGGTTGTGAGCGTTGTGCCTTCCAACGTTCGATATTGCGCAGCAGCACGGCCTCCGTCAGTCCGGACGCGGGCAATTCTGTCATCTTTTTGGCCAACTGTCCGCGCAACCACGGATCGTTGCAGGCCGAGTTGTGGGAAATCGCCAGGAACAGGCCAGGCTTGTCGACCGGTTGCGAACGCGCGCTCAGATCACCAGCCATGCCCAGTGTCTGTGCAGTCGCCATGCCCGAGTAACGTCCGGCCAGGACAAATTCGACTTCACCCAACAATAGTTTCTGAAAGGCCAGGGTCAGGTTGGACGTGCGCGCGAGGGTTAATTGCTGTGCGGCAAAGGTGCTGAATTGCGGGGTCAATCGAGCCTTTTCCGACACGGCACCCGGATGGCCGTGCAGATCGGATGCTTCGTTGTAGACCAGTGTCGAATCCTTGCGCGTCCAGACCAGGTAGTCGTTTTCCAGCAAGGGTGGATGGATGAAATCCAGGGTTTCCAGCTCACTGACGGTCAACGTCGCGTCCGCCAGCATGTCCATGCGTCCGCTGCGTACTTCATCCAGCGCCTGGGCGCGTTTGCCGGCATACAGCAGTTCGACCTTGAGCCCCAACTCCCCCGCCACTTGCTGCAACAAATCGGCACTGGCACCGATCAGGTGTTTGGGATTCTGCGGGTCTTGCCACAGGTACGGCGGCGCGTCGGGGCTGCCGGTGACCACCAGGCGTTCACATTTGCCTGCAGCGAAAGACAGCACCGGCAACAGCGTCAATCCCAGCAAGCTCCACACACAGCGCAGATCCATGGCTTCACACTCCACTCATACCCGGTTGTGCCTCCTGTAGGAGCGAGCTTGCTCGCGATGGACGTTAACGATGACGCGTTCATTCTGGAAAAACGCGGCGCATTGAAGTCCATCGCGAGCAGGCTCGCTCCTACAGAGAGCAAAAAAAAGCCCGACCAAAAGGCCGGGCTCTTTATAAGTGAAGCAGCCGGTTTAGACCAGCTTCTCCAGCTCAGGGATGGCTTCGAACAGGTCCGCCACCAGGCCGTAATCGGCCACCTGGAAGATCGGCGCTTCTTCGTCCTTGTTGATCGCAACGATCACTTTGGAGTCTTTCATGCCGGCCAGGTGCTGGATCGCGCCGGAGATACCGACGGCGATGTACAGCTGTGGCGCAACGATCTTGCCGGTCTGACCGACCTGCATGTCGTTCGGAACAAAACCTGCGTCGACCGCGGCGCGCGAAGCACCCACGGCAGCGCCCAGCTTGTCGGCCAGGGCGTACAGATGTTTGAAGTTGTCGCCGTTCTGCATGCCGCGCCCGCCCGAAACGACGATCTTGGCAGCGGTCAGTTCCGGACGATCGGACTTGGCCAGTTCTTCGCCGACGAAGCTGGAGATGCCAGCGTCGTGGGCAGCAGCAACCGCTTCAACAGCAGCCGAACCACCGTCAGCGGCAACCGGGTCGAAACCGGTGGCACGCACGGTGATCACTTTGACCGCAGCGTTCGATTGAACGGTGGCGATGGCGTTACCGGCGTAGATCGGACGCTTGAAAGTGTCGGCGCTTTCTACCGAGATGATCTCGGAGATCTGGTCAACGTCCAGTGCAGCGGCAACGCGCGGCAGGATGTTTTTGCCGTTGGAAGTGGCGGCAGCCAGGATGTGGCTGTAGCCCTTGCCCAGTTCGGCAACCAGCGGTGCAACGTTTTCCGGCAGTTGGTGAGCGTAGGCAGCGTTATCGGCTACCAGCACTTTAGCCACGCCAGCGACTTTCGCAGCGGCTTCAGCCACGGCGCCAGCGCCCTGGCCTGCAACCAGAACGTGGATATCACCACCGATTTTGGCGGCAGCAGCAACGGTGTTCAGCGTGGCCGGGGCCAGCACTTTGTTGTCGTGTTCAGCAATAACCAAGATAGTCATTTAGATTACCTTCGCTTCGTTTTTCAGTTTCTCGACCAGTTCAGCCACCGACTTGACCTTGATACCCGCGCTGCGTGCAGCCGGCGCTTCGACTTTCAGGGTCTTGTTGGTGGAGGCGGTGGAAACGCCCAAAGCGTCCGGAGTCAGCACTTCGAGAGGCTTCTTCTTGGCTTTCATGATGTTTGGCAGAGACGCGTAGCGCGGCTCGTTCAAACGCAGGTCGGTGGTGACGATGGCCGGCAGTTTCAGGGAAACTGTCTGCGCGCCGCCGTCGATTTCTCGAGTCACGGCAACGCTGTCGCCGCTGATTTCGACTTTCGAAGCGAACGTGCCCTGACCGTAGCCGCTCAGTGCAGCGAGCATCTGGCCAGTCTGGTTGTTGTCGCTGTCGATGGCTTGTTTGCCAAGGATCACCAACTGAGGCTGTTCCTTGTCGACAACAGCCTTCAGCAGCTTGGCAACAGCCAGGGAGGTCAGGTCTTCGGCGGACTCGACGAGGATGGCGCGGTCGGCACCCAGAGCCAGCGCGGTGCGCAGTTGCTCTTGAGCGGTTGACGGGCCGACGGAGACGACGACGATTTCAGTCGCAACACCTTTTTCTTTCAGGCGTACGGCTTCTTCCACGGCGATCTCGCAGAACGGGTTCATCGACATCTTGACGTTGGCAAGATCGACGCCGGAATTGTCCGCCTTGACGCGAACCTTGACGTTGTAATCCACAACGCGTTTGACAGCTACAAGAACCTTCATGGATTCCTCGTTACTCTCCGGTGAAAAGAAAGTCGCCTAGGCGAACCTGGCGGTTGATGCTCATCGGGCGCAAGGGCACCTCCAAAAACGCCGGCAAAGGTGTCAAGTGACCAGCGCTCATGATCTGCATGACCGTTCGTCAGTGGTGACTGACGAGTCATTCAACATCGCGGCGTGTAAACTGCGCATCAAACCCGCGCAGCGCATCACTCTCTACTGCCATCGCCCTGTCTTTAGAGGTGCTCTTGAAACCAACTGCCAGCCTACGGCGAGCGCAAAACCGCCCGTATCTTGACCGGAACGCCTATTCCGGTCAATACGCCAAAATGGCCGTTCATAAGCCGCGTGACTTTGATTTCTCTGGCTTTGAGCCAATTCAAACAAACGTTTGTATTGGACGCTGAGAGTGGTGTAGATATAATGCGCCACCCAAAGAGAAAGGTGGTCAATCGATTGTCCGCTTTCGGCGTTGCGCCGGAATTCATGGATGCGACACCCAACCTCCAAATTAGAAAAAAAACTGTTGAGCCTTGAGTAGGAGATAACCTGTGGAACGCGAATACATGGAATTCGACGTCGTCATCGTCGGTGCCGGCCCCGCTGGTCTTTCCGCCGCCTGCCGCTTGAAGCAGAAGGCCGCCGAAGCCGGTAAGGAAATCAGCGTCTGCGTGGTCGAAAAAGGCTCCGAAGTCGGTGCTCACATTCTGTCCGGTGCCGTGTTTGAACCACGCGCCCTGAACGAACTGTTCCCGGACTGGAAAGCACTCGGCGCGCCGCTGAACACCCCCGTCACCCGTGACGACATCTTCGTGCTGAAGAACGCTGAAAGCGCGCAGAAAGTTCCAGACTTCTTTGTGCCCAAGACCATGCACAACGAAGGCAACTACATCATCTCCCTGGGCAACCTGTGCCGCTGGCTGGCCCAGCAGGCCGAGAACCTGGGCGTGGAAATCTACCCGGGCTTCGCCGCTCAGGAAGCGCTGATCGACGAGAACGGCGTGGTGCGCGGGATCATCACCGGCGACCTGGGCGTCGATCGCGAAGGCCATCCGAAAGAAGGCCTGTACACCCCGGGCATGGAACTGCGTGGCAAATACACGCTGTTCGCCGAAGGTTGCCGTGGCCACATCGGCAAGCAGCTGATCAAGCGCTTCAACCTCGACAGCGATGCCGATGCCCAGCACTACGGCATCGGCCTGAAGGAAATCTGGGAAGTCGACCCGGCCAAACACCAGCCAGGCCTGGTGGTGCACACCGCCGGTTGGCCGATGGACATCATGGGCACCGAGAACACCGGTGGCTCGTTCCTCTATCACCTGGAAAACAACCAGGTCGTCGTCGGCCTGATCGTCGACCTGTCCTACAGCAACACCTACCTGTCGCCGTTCGACGAGTTCCAGCGCCTCAAGCATCACCCGGTGCTCAAGCAGTACCTGGAAGGCGGCAAGCGCATCAGCTACGGCGCTCGCGCCATCTGCAAAGGCGGCCTGAACTCGCTGCCGAAGATGGTTTTCAAAGGCGGCGCGCTGATCGGTTGCGACCTCGGCACCCTGAACTTCGCCAAGATCAAGGGCAGCCACACCGCGATGAAGTCCGGCATGCTCGCCGCTGAATCCGTGGCCGAAGCACTGTTCGCAGAGAAGGACGGCAGCGAAGAGCTGACCACCTACGTCGACGCGTTCAAGAAGAGCTGGCTCTACGACGAACTGTTCGCCAGCCGCAACTTCGGCCCGGCGATCCACAAGTTCGGCGCCATCGTCGGTGGCGGCTTCAACTGGCTGGACCAGAACATCTTCGGCGGCAAACTGCCGTTCACTCTGCACGACACCAAGCCGGATTACGCTTGCCTGAAACTGGCGGCCGACTGCAAGAAGATCGACTACCCGAAACCGGACGGCAAGATCAGCTTCGACAAACTGAGTTCGGTGTTCATCTCCGGTACCAACCACGAAGAAGAGCAGCCGTGCCACCTGAAGCTGGCCGATCCGAGCATCCCGATCAGCAAGAACCTGCCGCTGTATGATGAGCCGGCACAGCGTTACTGCCCGGCCGGCGTGTATGAAGTGATCACCAAGGAAGATGGCGAGAAGCGCTTCCAGATCAACGCCCAGAACTGCGTTCACTGCAAGACCTGCGACATCAAGGACCCTGCACAGAACATCACCTGGGTAACGCCGGAAGGCGCTGGCGGCCCGACTTACCCGAACATGTAAGCCGACCGCTGAACATCAAGGCTCCCGAATGGGGGCCTTTTTGTTGCCTGGCATTTATGCAACAACACAAACCCCTTGTGGGAGCGGGCTTGCTCGCGAAAGCGTCCCGTCAGTCGACACTGGCATTAACTGACAGATTGCTTTCGCGAGCAGGCTCGCTCCCACAAGGGTTGCTGCGTGAAGTCAGATTTTGGCGCCCAGCTCCGCCGAGAGCCGCGCCGTAACACCCTTGATCAACGGAATCAGCTCGGCCATTTTTTCCAGCGGCATGTACGGCACGGTACTGGCGATGCTGATGCCGGCAACGATGCGCTTGCTGGCATCGCGCACCGGCGCCGCCACGCAACGGATCGACGGCTCGTTATCTTCCAGATCGAAGGCATAACCGCCGGCCACGTACTCGACCATGCGCTGCTCGAACTGCTCCCAGGATTGCTCCGGGTGCTGCGGCCAGAACTGGTTTTTTCCACCCACCGGCAGGCTGACTTGGTACAGGCGCTGCCACTCTTGCGGCGAATCATCGAGCATCAGCGCCTTGCCGATCCCGGTGCGCGCCAGCGGCATGCGATGGCCGACCCGCGAACGCATTTCCGGGCCATTGCGCCCCGGGTTCTTGTGCAGGTACAGCACTTCGTCGCCCTCACGAATCGCCAGATGAATGGTGTCGCCGGTCAACGCCGATAACTCATCCAGATACGGCCCGGCCAGGGTCACCAACGGCAACTCTTCACGGGCCTGAAACCCCAACTCGATCAACTTCGGCCCCAGCAGATAACCGACTTGCGGCACCACCCGCAGGTAACGCTCGTCCACCAGGCAACTGGCCAGGCGATGGGTGGTGCTGCGCGTGGTACCGATCAGCCGGGCGATTTCCTTGAGGTCGCGGGCGCCGCTGGCCACGGCATGAACCACACCCAAACCGCGGAGCAGGGTCTGGGTGCCGGTCGGCGCGGCGTCCTTGGCGATTTTTGGGGCATCTTCCTGCATATCCAGCCTTTACCGTTGAGCGAGTGAACGGGCGGCATTATGGTCGCCCGGAGACCACGACTACAACTTGATACGCTCGACCTTGCCCACCAGCAAGATGTAGGACAGTGCACCAATCAATGCCAGCACCGAGATGTAGGTGATCGCCGGGGCAAAGGAATCACCCGTGGCGAGAAAGCCGATCACGATCGGCGTGGCAATGGCCGACAGGTTGCCGATGAAGTTGAACACGCCACCGGTCAGCCCGAGCAAACGCGCCGGGGCGAGCGTCGACACCAGTGACCAGGTGATCGACGCCAGGCCGTTGCCGAAAAATGCCAGCGCGAGGAAGGCAATCACCAACGGCGTCGACTCAACGAAATTGGCACCGATGATCGAGGTGGAAATCAGCAAGCCGCTGATGATCGGCAACTTGCGGGCGAAACCTACTGTGTAACCGCGACGGATCAAAAAGTCCGAGAAGAAACCGGAACACAGCACACCGATAAACGCGGCGAGAAACGGCAACGACGCCAGCAGGCCGGACTTGATGAAATCCATGCCGCGGTATTTCACCAGGTAGGTCGGGAACCAGGTGAGGAAGAACCACAGGGTCGAGTTGAGGCAGAACTGCCCGAGGTAGATGCCCCAGAGTTTACGTTTGGTCAGGACAATGCCAAGGTCAGTCCAGCTGAATTTGGCTTTGACCTTGGCCTGTTCGGCCTGGATATCCACCAGCCCGCCGCCCTCGCGGATCAAGTCGATCTCCGCCTGATTGGCGCCTTTGAAGTCCCGCGGCTCGCGATACACCGCGTACCAGATCACTGCCCACAGAATGCCTACCGCGCCGGTGGTGACGAACACCATGTGCCAGCCGAATTCGTGCTGTAGCCAGGCCAGCACCGGCGTCAGGAAGGCCAGGCCGACGAATTGCCCGGAGGTGTAGAAACCGATGGCAGTGGCACGCTCGCGCTCGGGGAACCAGGTGGTGACCACGCGGCTGTTGATCGGATAGGCCGGCGCTTCCAGGGCGCCGACCGCCATGCGCAACACGAACAGCGCTATGAAGCTGCCGGCGAAGCCGAGCATCACGGTGGCAATCGACCACAGCAACAGCGCTGCCGTGTAAAGGATGCGTGGCGGGACCCGGTCTACCAGCCAGCCGCCGGGGATCTGCATGGCGGCGTAAGTCCAGCCGAAGGCAGAGAAGATCAGGCCGACGTGGATCGGGTCGATGCCCAGGTCACTGGTCAATGCCGGGGCGGCAATCGACAGGTTGCTGCGGTCCAGGTAGTTGATCACCACGGTGATGAACAACAGCACCATGATGAAAAAACGCTTGCGGCTGGGCGTCACCAACGACGCCTGCCCGGTGAGGGTTTGCGGTTGCATGGGGGGGGTGCCTCTTCTTATGTTTATTGAGGTCGAAAACCGGGATTACGCAGATCTCACTGTGCATGGAGATCAAACTGTGGGAACGAGCCTGCTCGCGAATGCGGTGTGTCAGGCAACATCAATGTTGAATGCACCATCGTCTTCGCGAGCAGGCTCGCTCCCACAGGGTTCAGGGGTGTGTCAGTCACTCACCACTCGGCAAAACTGCCATCGGCATGGCGCCAGATCGGGTTGCGCCAGCGGTGGCCGATGGCGGCGCGTTCGATCACGTATTCCTCGTTGATCTCGATGCCCAGGCCCGGGCCGTTCGGGATCTTCACGAAGCCCTGGTCGTAGTCGAACACCCGTGGGTCTTTTACGTAGTCGAGCAGGTCGTTGCTCTCGTTGTAGTGGATGCCCAGGCTCTGCTCCTGGATGAATGCGTTGTAGCAAGCCGCGTCCAGTTGCAGGCAAGCCGCCAGGGCAATCGGCCCCAGCGGGCAATGCAGCGCCAGCGCCACGTCGTAGGCTTCGGCCATGTTGGCGATCTTGCGAGTTTCGGTGATACCACCGGCGTGAGACGCATCCGGCTGGATGATGTCGACGTAGCCTTCGCTGAGCACGCGCTTGAAGTCCCAGCGCGAGAACAGGCGCTCACCGAGGGCAATCGGAGTGCTGGTCAGTGGCGCCAGCTCTTTCAGCGCTTCGTAGTTTTCGCTGAGCACCGGCTCTTCGATGAACATCAGCTTGTACGGATCAAGCTCCTTCATCAGCACCTTGGCCATGGGCTTGTGCACCCGGCCATGGAAGTCCACGCCGATGCCGACGTTCGGGCCGACCGCATCGCGCACGGCAGCGACGTTGGCCAGGGCCTGGTCGACTTTGTCGAAGGTGTCGAGGAATTGCAGTTCTTCGGTGCCGTTCATTTTCACCGCGGTGAAACCGCGCTCGACCGCTTCCTTGGCTGCACGCGCCGTGTCCGCCGGGCGGTCGCCGCCGATCCACGAATACACGCGAATCTTGTCCCGCACCTGACCACCCAGCAGGTCGCTGACCGACACCCCCAGCGCCTTGCCCTTGATGTCCCACAAGGCCTGGTCGATACCGGCCAGGGCGCTCATGTGGATCGCGCCGCCACGGTAGAAGCCACCGCGATAGAGCACGGTCCAGATGTCTTCGATGTTGCGTGGGTCTTTGCCGATCAGGTAGTCGGACAATTCCTCAACGGCAGCGGCGACGGTATGGGCGCGGCCTTCGACCACGGGCTCGCCCCAACCGGTAACGCCCTCGTCGGTTTCGACCTTGAGGAAGCACCAGCGTGGCGGAACGATGAAGGTGGTCAGTTTGGTGATTTTCATCTGTTGTCTCTCTTATGGATGCAGCGCTCGCAGCGCAAAAAGTCTTAGCGAAGGGCTTTCCAGGCAGCGACATAGGCCTTGGCATTGGCCGCCACTTGCGCAGGCGTCATGCCCGGTTTGAACAGACCGGAGCCGAGGCCGAAACCTTTGACGCCCGCGTCGATAAACTCCTGCATGTTGTCCGGGGTGATGCCACCGACCGGCGCCAGGATCGTCCCGGCCGGCAGTACCGCCAGCCAGGCCTTGACGACTGCCGGCCCCATTTGCTCGGCCGGGAACAGCTTGAGGATGTCCGCGCCTTCGGCCAGCGCCGCGAAGGCTTCGGTCGGCGTGGCGACACCGGGCGACAGAGACAACCCCGCCGCTTTCGCCGCTCGCAGGACCTTCGGATCGCTATGGGGCATGACGATCACCTGGCCCCCCGCCGCTTTCACCTGCTCGACCTGTTCCGGCGTCAGCACCGTGCCGGCACCGATCAGGCAATCGGCAGGCAAGGTACTGCGCAGGATGCGGATGCTGTCGTACGGGTCAGGGGAATTGAGCGGCACTTCGATGACGCGAAATCCGGCGGCGTACAGCACTTCGCCGATAGCGGCAGCTTCCTGTGGACGCAAGCCGCGCAGGATCGCGATCAGGCCGTTTTGCGCCAGCGCTTGTTTGAGCATGTCAGACCTCCAGCAGGTTTAAGGGGATGCGGTGGATGTGACCAGACCGGCGGCGAGCGCCAGTTGCCACAAGCCGCGTTCGGTGGCCTGTTCGGCCAGGGTCACCCGGGCAAAACCGCAGGCGTCAAGCGCACGGCGGTAGCGGGCACAGAGTTGGGTGTTGCCGATAAGGATGATCGACGGCAGGTGCACGCTGTTGCGCCGACGCCGCTGGACATTGGCCAGGGCCGACAACTCGTGGCCGATCAGCAGGCCGGACAGATAGTCCGCCTGAGCGGTGGCGCTCAATTCGCCGGTCAGGCCCAGGCTGCGGGCGCTGAACAGAGTGGACAGCGGACCGGTTTCACCGTCCGCCGACAACGCGACCTGCACGCCGCGATCAAACGCGTCGCCATCGAAAGACCCGCCACGTTGCTGGGTGCGTCCGAGAATGCTGTGCTCGCTGAGCACGGCGAAGACTTCGCCGGTCATGAAGGTATCGAAATGCACGATACAGCCGTCGGCCACTTCCACCCATTTCGAATGACTGCCCGGCAGACCAATCAGCAGGTCCGCGCTAGCCTCGCCCGGCAGGTTCTGCAGCACACCGAGCACCTGGGTTTCTTCGCCGCGCATCACGTTCGGCAAACGTGAACGCTCGATGACGCCGGGCACGATGTGCACATCGACGCCACGCAGGCTGCGCACGGTTTGCAAGGAAGTGCCGAGCGTGGCGACGTTCGCCGGCGTGTCGCGGTACGCCGCTTCGCACCAGCCCTGGGCGCTGCCGACCATGCCACAGGCAATCACCGGCAATCGCGGCTGGGCATCGAGCCAGTCACCGCATGCCTCATCGAAGGCCAGTTCAAAACCATCGGTGCATTCCCGGCCGCCGATGATTCGCGGCGCCTTGGGCAACTGCATGATTCCCGACGCCAGCGAACGCTGTTCGAGCACCTGCCCGCCTTCAGCCAGTTTGTAAGCACGTAATGAGGTTGTCCCCCAGTCGAGCGCGATCAATTGCGCCTGCATCGCTTCACCTGTTTTGGTTTTTGGCAGTGAGTGAGCGGGACTATAAACCCGGATGACTGAAAATCTCAATATATAAATATTTATCCCACATTGTGAGACGCAGACAAAAAAATCGCAGCCTTCGACAGCTCCTACAAGGTGAACGTTCGTCCCGGTGTAGGAGCTGCCGAAGGCTGCGATCTTTTAAGGTTCGATCAATTACCCGCAGCAAAATCCCTCAAAACGGCCCCGTCCATCCGATACCGAACCCACTCCTCCTGCGGCTGCGCGCCCAGGGATTTGTAGAAGTCGATGGCCGGCGTATTCCACTCCAGCACGCTCCACTCGAAACGACCGCAGTCGTTGGCGCAGGCGATTTTCGCCAGATGCCGCAGCAGGGTCTTGCCCGCGCCACCGCCGCGCTGCTCCGGCGTGATGTAAAGGTCCTCGAGGTACAGGCAATTGCTGCCCAACCAGGTGGAATAGCTGAAAAAGAACACCGCAAAACCGATGGCTGCGCCGTCGCGCAGGCAGATCAGGCCATGGGCGGTGGCGCCTTCGCTGAACAGGCTGCGCTCGATATCGGCAACGCTGGCGATGACTTCATGGCGGGCACGTTCGTAGTCGGCCAGTTCAGTGATGAACGCGAGGATTTGCGGTGCATCACTGGGGGTCGCCGGGCGGATTTCGATCGTCATGGACGTGCCTTGTCTAAAGTTGAAAACGCCATACTAAGGCGACACGATATTTGTGGCGAGGGGGCTTGCCCCCGTTGGCCTGCGAAGCAGGCCCTTTCTCAGCGATCGCATTACACCAGAAAGATTCCAGTGTTCTTTTTGGGGTTGCTGCGCAACCCAACGGGGGCAAGCCCCCTCACCACAAGCAAGCCCCCTCGCCACAAAAGCCCCTTGCCAAAAAATGGATCTTCACTCCGGTCGCCACTAACCCTGGCATCGATAACCTTGGACCTGACATTCGGGCACTGCGTGGTTAGATAGCGGCGCTGCTCACTTATCCGGTCAAGGAACCGCGTCATGCCTACCGCAACACCCCCAGTCTCAAGCAAGTTGTTCGGCCTGTTTTGCCTTGCCAGTTACCTGTTGTCATTGTCCTATGGCTCGACCTTCCTGCTGTCGCTGTTGATCGGCTCGCGTGGCGGCAACGAACACGACGCCGGCAATGTGATTTCGGCGGCGATGCTCAGCACCTTTGCGGCGGTGATTGTTTCCGGCCATCTGTCCGACCTGCTCGGTGCCGCCCGGTCAGTGGCACTGTTCGGTGTGTTGCTGGTAGCGGCCAGCCTGGGCTTCGCCCTGACCCCGGGCTTCGGCCCTCTGCTGTTGTTTTTCGGCCTGCTGCTGGGCCTGGGTTGGGGCGTGTTCTACACCCTCGGGCCGATCATCGTGGCAAGCCTGGTAACCCCCGCACAGCGCGCCAGATACTTCGCCCTGCTGTCGGGCAGCATGATGACCGGGATCGGCAGTGGTCCACTGCTCGGCCGCGCGGCGAGTGCCCTCGGGTATCCGGTGAGCGCTGCGTTTTATCTGGCGGCACTGGCCAGCCTGATCGGTGTGCTGCTGTTCTGGCGACTGCAGCAAAAATTGAATCAGGCCCACCTGCCATCGGGCAGCGTGTCGCGCATTTCCTGGCGAGCAGCAGGTCAGGTGCTGTCGTCCAGAGCTGTCTTCCCGATCATCATGGTCGGTCTTGGCGGCTGCGTGTTCGGCGGGCTGTCGAGCTTTCAAACCAGTTATGCCGCAGCGCACTCGCTCGACTACTCGCTGTTCTTCCTCGGCTTCATGAGCGCGGCGATCAGTGGCCGGATGCTGATTGCCGGGTTCGTGGTCAAGCGCGATCCATTGCGTGCCTCGTGCCTGCTTTCGGGGCTGATGCTGGCATCGATCGTCATGTTCGGTTTTGTCGTCGACAGCAGCTTCAGCTACGTGCTCGCGGCGGTGATGCTCGGGATCGGTTACGGCCTGACATACTCGGTGATCAACGGCCTGGCCGCCAATGAAGCGCCGACTGGCACCACCGCGCAATCCCTGCTGCTGTTCAGCCTGTCGTACTTCATCGGAGTGTTCGGCTTCCCCTTGCTGGCCGGGAAAATCATCGTCGAGCAAGGCATGGCCACCCTGCTGCTCACCGTTTTGGCGGTTGCTGCGCTCAACTGGTTGATCACCGCAGGCCGATTGATCTGGCGAAGGACTGCAGCGGCCAGGGCATTGACGCAGACCTGAGCCGTCCGTCGCTAACAACGCACCTATCCCGGTCGAGGACGGACTAATCAGGTAAGGACTCTACCCGTTGGAGACAACACCATGATCCTATCCAGGTTGACCGCCCTCGCCCTCACCACCCTGCTGTCTTGTGCCTCGTTCGCCGGGACCCTCGGCTCGGGCACCGGCCCGACCAATCCGGTGGAAAAACCCAGGGCGCCAGCCATCCAGAGTGCCCCCGGCATGAACACCGATGGCACCACGATCGACCACAACCTGCCTCCGTCCACCGGCACCGACCCACGCATCCAGGGCAATGACATGGGGCGTCAGGGCGGGGCGGACTTGCCGGACAAAAAAACGCCCGGCAGCGGTGGCCTCGGCTCCAGCACCACCGAGGACGAGGACAGCAACATCAGCCAATAGTGAAGCCAGGATAAATGTACTGAAGCTGATGGCCCCTTCGCGAGCAAGCCCGCGAAGGCGTCGTCATATCCAACATTTACATTTCAGACAGACCTTCGCGGGCAAGCCCGCGCCTACAGAGGAAATGTATGTCAGCGCTGCTTCAGTCGGTCAATAACCACCG
The DNA here is from genome assembly GCF_019219225.1 of Pseudomonas sp. PDM32. Lineage (NCBI taxonomy): Bacteria > Pseudomonadati > Pseudomonadota > Gammaproteobacteria > Pseudomonadales > Pseudomonadaceae > Pseudomonas > Pseudomonas sp. PDM32. The sequence goes on along the minus strand of NZ_JAHUWE010000006.1, from coordinate 198,243 downwards.
CCAGCAGCAGAATCGAACCGCGAATCACATACTGATAAAACGTATCGATGTTCTTCAGGTTCATCGCATTCTCGATGATCGCCAGAATCAACACCCCGGCAATCACGTGCCGGATCATGCCGATACCGCCACTCAACGATACCCCGCCCAGTACGCAGGCCGAGATCACAGTCAGTTCAAAACCCTGGCCGATCATCGGTTGGCCGGAGGTCATGCGCGACGCCAGGATCACCCCGGCCAACGCGCCGATCACGCCATGCACGGCAAAGATGATGATCTTGGTCCGGTCGACATTGACCCCGGCCAGCAACGCCGCCTCCTGATTGCCTCCAATGGCCATGGTGTTGCGCCCATAGGTCGTGTAGTTCAGCAGCCAGCCGAAGAACAGGAAGCAGACAATGGTGATCAGGATCGGTACCGGCACGCCGAACATCTGGCCGTTACCGAACACGAAGAACGACTCCTGGGACACCCCCACCGCTTTGCCGTTGGCGAAGATGTAGGCCAGGCCGCGTACAATCTGCATGGTCGCCAGCGTGGTGATCAGCGCGTTGACCCGCAGCTTGGCGATGACGATGCCGTTGATCAGCCCGACGATCAGGCCCATTACAAGCGCCGCACAGACACCGAGAAACACGCTGTTGGTGTCACGCATCACCACCGCCGCAACCACCCCGGCACAGGCAATCACCGAGCCCACCGACAAGTCGAAATGCCCGGACGCCAGGCAATACAGCATGGTGCACGCCGCAATGCCGGTGGTGGAAATCGCCAGGCCCAGGCCACGCATGTTCAGCGGCGACAGGAAGTTGTCGATCATCAGGGTACAGAGCACGAAGATTCCGACGGCCGCCAGCAGCATTACCCAGTCATCTAGAAAACGCCGCATATCCAGCGGTTTGCGTGTAGTCGGCAGGGTGTTGTTTTGGGTTGTCATCATAGTCACCTCTCAGTTCGCCACGCCGTCGGCGCGTTGGCGCGGCAAAGCCAGTTGCAGCAGGTTGGATTCGTTGGCCTGGTCGCGGCTCAGTTCGCCACGCAGCGCGCCTTCGCACAGCACCAGGATGCGGTCGGAAATGCCCATGACTTCCATCAAGTCGCTGGACACCACAATCACCGCGATCCCTTCGGCCGCCAGGTTATGGATGATCTGGTAGATCTCGGCCTTGGCACCGATGTCGATGCCGCGGGTCGGTTCGTCGAGCAGCAGCACTTTCATTGGCATCGACAGCCAGCGGCCGAGAATGGCCTTCTGTTGATTGCCGCCGGATAGAAACTTGATCGGCTGCCCGGCGTGTGGGGTTTTCACCTTGAGCGCCTTGATCTGCTGGTCGGCGTTGCCTTTCTCCCACAAGCCACGCAACAGGCAGCCGAAGGTGGAATGGGCGCCGCGGGCGCTGATGTTGATGTTCTCGGCGACACTGGCCAGCGGCAGGATGCCTTCCTTCTTGCGGTCCTCTGGGCACAACAGGATCCCGGCGGCAATCGCGTCCCGGGGTGAGCGCAGCTTCAGTTCATGGCCACGCAGTTTCAGCTGTCCGGCGCGGCTTCGCGCCAGGCCACTGAGCAGGCGCAGCAGCTCGGTGCGACCGGCGCCCACCAACCCGAACAACCCGAGGATCTCGCCTTTGTGCACCTCGAAACTCACGGGCTCGCGTAACCCCGGCCCGAGCAGACCGTCGACCTTGAGTGCCACCGCGCCGCGCTGGCGCGGGCGGTAATCGTAGATGTCCTGGATGTCGCGCCCGACCATGCAGGTGACCAATTGATCATGGGTCAGCTCGCTCATGTCATCGAACGTGCGCACGTATCGCCCGTCCTTGAACACCGTCACCGCATTGCAGATGCGGAACACTTCTTCCATGCGGTGGGAGACGTAGAGCACCACTTTGCCCTCGTCCCGCAGGCGGCCGATGATCGCCATCAGGCGGTCGATCTCCCGCGCCGAAAGGCTGCTGGTGGGTTCGTCGAAGGCAATCACATGGGCGCCACGGGACAGCGCCTTGGCGATTTCCACCAGTTGCCGTTGCCCCAGGGACAGGCGCCCGACTTTCTCCTGCGGGTCGATTTCATCGGCCAGGCCTTTGAGACAGGCCAGCGCCTGCTGGCGCAAGGCGACGCGATTGATCAGGCCGAAACTGGCCGGCAGATGCCCGAGAAACAGGTTCTCGGCCACGGTCATTTCCGGCACCAGATGCAGCTCCTGGTGGATCACTGCGACGCCACTGCCGATGCTGTCGGCGGTGGACTTGAAGTCCATTGTCCGTTCGCCGATCTGCAAGGCTCCGCTGCTGGGTATGTAGGCCCCGCCGAGGATTTTCAGCAGCGTCGATTTACCGGCGCCGTTCTCGCCCATCAAGGCATGAACCTGCCCCGGATAGGCGACGAAGCTGATGTTGTCCAGCGCCTTCACCCCGGGAAAGGTCTTGCCGATCCCGTTGAAGCGCAAGCTGCCGCTGTGTTGTTGTGTATGTGTTTGCGCGTGCATAACCCACCTCTTCAAACCGGACAGGCAACCTCGTCACCGAGGCCGCCGCTGAAATCAATGGCTGTCAGTTCCACAGGCCGATCTTTTCCAGTTCCTGCTTGAAGTTGTCGCGGGTGATCAGCGTCACGTCATCCATGGCGGTGTACTTCGCCGGTTCTTTGCCGGTGGTGACCCACTCGTACATCATGCTTGCGGTGTTGTAGCCCTCGATGTGCGGGCTCGGCAGCATCGAACCATAGAAGCCGCTGTCGGGCTTCTTCAGCTCGCCGATGGCGTCGGTACCATTGATGCCGATGCCGATCACGTTGGCCGCAGCGAACCCGGCGCTCTCGGTGGCGCGCACACCGCCGAGCACGGTGTTGTCGTTCATGCCGCCGATGATCAGGTTCTTCGCTGCACTCGGCAGTTTCACCAACGCCGAGTTGGTGGCGTCCATGCTGCCCGGCACGTCGAGGGTCTTCAGAGCCGAGAACAGGATGTGGTCCTTTGGCATGCCGGCGTCTTCCAGGGCTTTGACCGAACCGTCAGTGCGCTTCTTGCCGGTGTCGAGTTCGTTGTAGGTATTGATCACCGCGTACGTGTCTTTCCAGTCCCAGCCGCGTTTCTTCGCCTCGGTGGCCATGGCATGGCCTTGCTTCTGGCCGACTTCGAACGCGGCCATGCCGAGGTACGGCACGTCTTCCATGAATTTGCCGCTGGCATCGACGAAACGGTCATCGACGGCGATCACCTTCAACCCGTTGAGCTTGGCCTTGGCCATGATTGCCGGGCCGAGGGACACGTCCGGCGGGCAGATCACGAAGCCTTTGGCGCCATTGGCCGCGAGGCTGTCGATGGCCGACAGGGTTTTCTCACCGTCCGGCACGGCGATCTTGATCAGGGTGAAGCCCTTCTCTTTCCCGGCCTTTTCGGCAAACGCCCACTCTGTCTGGAACCAGGGCTCTTCCGCCTGCTTGACCAGGAAACCGATTTTCACTTCCTCGGCCGCCAGCAGCGTGCTGCTCAGACTGACCGCCGAGACCGCCAACGCGGCACAGCATAGGGAACGGATAGCACGACGACGATTCATAAGCTGACTCCTTGTTATTTTTCTTGAGCGTTCTTTGAAAGCGTTCTGTAAAGCCTGGGCGGTAAACCGTACTGCCAATAGTCATATCGTATGATGATTGACTTTCAGGCGTACCAAGACGCCTGAAAGCTCGACCACTCAGTCGTGGTACATCACCGAACGCCCACCATCGATGGTGATGCACGAGGCATTGATGAACGGTGCTTCATCACTGGCCAGGAACACCGCGGTCATCGCCACTTCAATCGGCTGGCCGATGCGTTTGGGTGGATGCAGGTCAAACGCACGCTGGCGCTCAGCGTGAGGGTCGGCGAAACCGTTCCAGTAATCGATATTGATCTGGGTTTCGATATAGCCCGGTGCGATGGCGTTGACGCGGATGCCACTGGACGCATATTCGATGCCCAGCGCGCGGGTCAGGCCTAGCAAGCCGTGCTTGGCCACCGGGTAGGGAAAGCAGCCCGGAATGATGTGGGAGGAATGGGTCGAGGCAATATTGATGATGCTGCCGATGCCCTGCTCGATCATCTGCGGCAGCACCGCCTTGCAGCCATACCACGCGCCATCGAGGTCAATGGCAAAGCAGCGACGCCAGTCTTCCTCGGTCATTTCCAGCGGATCACGGAACACGTTGACCCCTGCGCAGTTGACCAGCACATCGATTCGGCCGTGTCGCTCGACCGCCAGCCTGGCCATCGCCTGCAAATCCTGCGGCTGTGAAACGTCAGCCTTGATCGCCACCACGTCGGCGCCCTGTCCGCGCCAGTGCGCCGCGACCTTCTCGACCTTCTCGGCCTGAATGTCGCTGATGATCAGCCTGGCCTGCTGGGACGCAAAGGTCGCCACAATGGCCTCGCCAATGCCCTGGGCGGCACCGGTCAGCAGCACGACTTTGTCTTTGAGGCGCTCACCCTTGGGGGGGGCGGGCACCGGGGGCAATGACAGCGGTTCAGCCATGGTTGAAGACTCCTGTTCGAAAACACGACGAAAACCGGACATCAGTCGATGGCCGGTCAAAAGGCGTTGTGGAAGAAAACAGGTAAGCGCGAAAACGTTTCAGCTTGAAAACGCTTTGCGGCACTGTCTCCGCAAGGGAGCACGGGGGAGTTTCGCTGCATCACTTCACCTGTTTTGTTTTTTTGAGTGTGAGTGCATGTAACTGGTGAGGCCGACTATAAACCTGGCCCGCGATGAATCTCAATATATATATTTGTATCCCATATTATGAGACTTAACCCGCAAAACGCGTGCAACGCTTCCCGGGCACATCCACTGGAATCGACAGCACCGCCCCATCCAGCGGATGGCCCAGCGGACTCGCCGCACTGGTGATGTACAGGGTTTTCAGGTCTGCACCACCGAACACGCAACTGGTGGGACGACTGATCGGCAGTTCGATGGTCCGGTCGATTTTGCCGTCAGGGCTCAACCTGAGCAGACAGTGGCCATCCCAACGGGCATTCCAGATAAAACCTTCGGCATCCATCGCCGAACCGTCCGGGCCGCCGCGCCCATGCGGGCCAAACCAGACCTGCGGCGCATCGAGGGCTCCGTCGCTGCGGATGAAGTGTCGATACAAGGTGCCATCGAGGCTGTCGCCGAAATAAACGCTGGTGCCGTCATCGCTCCACAACAGCGTGTTGGGAATGCCCAGGTTGCGCAGCAACGGCACAACCCGCCCGGTACGATCGATGCGAAACAGTCCACCCGAACGGCGCACGATGGGCAGGTCTTCACCCTGTTCTCCGATATTGTTTTGCATGGTTCCGAGCCAGAGCCGGCCCTGGGCGTCGCAGCGGGCTTCGTTGGGGCGGTTGCCCGGTTGCGGATCGGCCACGCAGAACAATGTCAGGCGCGGTGCCAGGCCCGGTGAATCGAGATCGAGCCGATACACGCCACTGCTCAATGTCACCAGCGCGTCGCCGCTTTCACAGGGGATTAAGGCGGACACATGCTCCGGCATCTGCCAGATCTGCACGTTGGCGCCGATCAACCGCAACGCCTGTTTACCCGCGATATCCACCCAATACAGGGCCTGGGTCGGCGCATCCCAGAACGGACCTTCGCCCAGTTTCGCCCGATGCCCGGTAACCGTCGTCAACGTCATGAAACCTCCTGCACGGTTGTTGTTTTTATGATGGAGCCAGCTTGCTGGCGATGGTGCGTCAGTCGGTCTCGTGGTAGCTGATAAAGCATCGCGAGCAAACTCGCTCCTACAGGGGTTCGAGTTCTCAGCAGGCCTTTTTGTCGGCCATGACTTGCGGGTAGTAACGCTTGATCGCCAGGGCGGCGTTATCGATCAGTGTCATGCAGGCCCAGACACCCCGAGCGGTATCACGGGCCGCGATAGCCTCGGCCAGGTCCCGGTGAATCGGCAAGGTGCGACGCAGTTCATCCGGATCGGCAGCGGACACTTCAAAGGCCACCGCCAGCAACGCGCCGAGGGCGGGAACCATTTGTTCGATGAATTGATTGTGGCTGGCGGCGAGGATGCACTCGTGGAAGAGCTGGTCGGCATGGTTGTAATCGATGCCGCTGTCCACTGCCCGTTCCAGTGCGTTGCAGGCCAACAGGATCGCGTCCACCTGTTCGCCGGTCGCGCGCTCACAAGCCCAGCGCACGGCCATCGGTTCGATGGTGCGACGCAGATCGAGCAGATCGTCGACGAAGTTTTCCGGCAAACCGCTGCGCGACAGCCAGCCGACGACTTGTGGATCGAAGAGGTTCCAGCGCCGCACCGGCAACACCCGCGTGCCGACTTTCGGGCCGACCTCGAGCATGCCTTTGGCAACCAGGGTTTTGATCGCTTCGCGGATGACCGTGCGGCTCACGCCAAGTTGCTCGCCGAGGTCGGCTTCGACCTTGAGTGACTCACCCGGCCTGACCTGCCCCGTGGCCAGCCAGCATCCCAGCCAGTCGACCGTCGTAGCATGAAAGCTGTTGGACATGGGCACCTCGAAGCCGTATGCGATGGAGGACCACGCTAATCATCATACGATTGGGTGTCAATTGGATTTTTTGAAGAAATCAGAAACCTAATGTGGGAGCGGGCTTGCTCGCGAAGACGGAGTCACATCCGACAAAGATGTCGGATGACCCAGCGCTTTCGCGAGCAAACCCGCTCCCACAGGGTTTGCGTCAGGGTTCGAGACCGATAGGGAAAAACTCGCCGCCACTCCAGACACCGAGCCAGCGCTGGCCGTCGATCTCTCGGCTTACTGCCAGCTCTACCAGTTGGTAGAACACATTGCGGTGAATCAACGCCTCTAGATTGCTGCGCACATGGACGTAAGGGGCTGGCTCCTGCGTGTCGGGATCGATCACTACACGCAGCGGATGCTCCGCACCGGCCTCGGTGGTCTCATCGACATTGGTGGTAAAGCGCAACACCTGCGCCTCGCCCTCGCCTTCCACGTCCACCGCAATCGCCACGAACGGCGCATCGTCGACTTTGATGCCGACCTTTTCCACCGGGGTAATCAGGAAATAATCATCGCCGTCGCGGCGAATGATGGTGGAGAACAGCTTGACCATCGGCTTGCGTCCGATCGGCGTGCCCAGGTAATACCAGGTGCCGTCCCGGGCGATGCGCATGTCGATGTCTCCGCAGAAATCGGGGTTCCACAGGTGCACCGGCGGCAAGCCTTTGGTCTTGGGGATCTGCCCCAGCAAATCGTTGGCTTTTTGCGGGCCACTCATGGCGTTCTCCTTGAAGTTACTGGTCGCTGAGCCCCAGCAGGCCGCGCGCATATTGCTCCAGCGGCGGGCCCATCAGGTCTTCGGGTTTTTTATCGTGGAACGTCAGTAAACCGCCACGACTCTTGATGGTCGCAGTATCAATCAAATACTGGGTGCTGGTCTCGATCAACATGATCTGAATCATACCGCTGTCGATGCCGAGGCGATCCAGGGCTTCCTGATCCAGCCATTCGTCCGAGTTGCCGATACGGTCGTCTGACTTGGCAAATCGGGTGTAGAGCAGGTAGTGCGCACCGGCGGCACGGGCTTCGATCATGGCCTGGTCGAGGCCTTCCGGCGTGCGGGCACGGCGGACCATCGGGAAGTATTCGACGAAGCCATCGAACGCGACTTCGGCAATCACGTTGGGCCGTGGGTAAACGGCGCTGCCCGGCGGCATGAAAGCGCCCTGGGCAATGTAGACGAACGAATCCGGTTGAATGCGCAGGTTGTTTACGCGGCGGCTGTCGCTGTGATCGAGCAACCCCGCATCGCTCATATGGTAACGAGTCCCTTCGGCCATATCGCTGACGTTCATGCAGCCACCAAGTGCCAAAACGGCCAGCAGCAAAACCAGGCTACGCATCCTATCCTCCAGAGGCCGGTGTCGGAAAACCGGCGAATGGCCGTAGGATGCAGCTTTTGCGCCAGTCCTGAACCTGCGCTACACCTCAAACTTGAGAATGAACACATGTGGCGAGGGGGCTTGCCCCCGTTCAGCTGCGCAGCAGTCGTAGTACCGACGCATGCGGTTAACCAGAATTAATGCGGAGGATGGGTTTGGGACCGCTTCGCGATCCAACGGGGCGGTGCGGCGTTCCGACAAGCCCCATCGCCACAAAGGCCGGATCAGCCGCCGATAATCTTCATGACAGTCGCGCCGCCAGAGAACGCCACTTCCTGCTTGTCCCCCAAGGCTTTAACCAGGAGTCTCTGCAAGGCCGGCAGCGCCTGGTGGCGCGGTTTGTCCAGCAGGTCGCCGACGTAATGGCGATTGCTCGACGACAGGCAGCCATGCAGCCACCCGGTGGAAGACAAGCGCAGTCGCGAGCAGGTCCGGCAGAACGGCACACTTTCGTTGGCGATCACGCCGAAGTAACCCTGGCCGGGAATTTCATAACGAACCGCCGTTGCATCGACCGGGGCATCGGCCTGCAGATATTCATAGCGCTCGCCGATCAGGCTCAGCAATTGCTGGAGGCTGACGAACTGTTGCAAAAAGGCATTGGAATCGTTGGCCAGGTGGCCCATGCGCATCAGCTCGATGAAGCGCAGTTCATAACCGCGCTCCAGGCAGTAGTCGAGCAGCGGCATCACCTGATCAAGATTCTGCCCACGCAGCGGCACCATGTTGACCTTGATCTTCATGCCGGCTGCACTGGCCTCGTTCATGCCGTTTAGCACGGTGGCCAGGTCGCCGCCCCGGGCAATGCCGCGGAACGCACTGGCGTCGAGGGTGTCGAGGGAGACATTGAGGCGCCGAATGCCAGCGTTCACCAGCAGCGGCAGTTTCTTCGCCAGCAGCTGGCCATTGGTGGTCAGGCTGATGTCTTCCAGGCCCATCTGCCCGACCGCCGTCATGAACGCTTCGAGTTTCGGGCTGACCAGCGGCTCGCCGCCAGTAATGCGCAGACGCTCGATCCCTGCCGCCTCAATCAGATAAGCCACACCGCGAGCCATCGCTTCGGCCGACAATTCATCCTGCGCAGCCACCAGCCGCTTGCCGTTGGGCACGCAGTAGGTACAGGCGTAATTGCAGGCAGAGGTCAGACTGATTCGCAAGTTGCGAAAACGCCTGCCTTGACGGTCAACGATCATGGTCACTCCGGCGGAAGAATATCGGGCCGCTAAAACTTGACTCAGAAATCAAGTTTTAGCAAGTCCTCTACCTGAGTATATTCCTGCGCTACTGCGCCAAGTAGCGAAATCATGGCGCAATAAGGCAACTGAATGAATCAGCTGCCGGAAGTGTCGGTGTCGCGCTTGCGTTTGTTGCCCATGCGCACGCCGATGTCCATCAGGAACTGGAAGAAACCTTCCTGATCTTCCAGCACATTGCTCCAGAACGGCGAGTGATACAGCGCGACGGCGCCGTGCACCAGCGCCCAGGACGCGCAGTAGTGGAAGTAAGGTGGCACGTCTTCCAGCTTGCCTTCGCTGATCCGGCCCTTGATCAGCAGGGTCAGGCGTTCGAAGTTCGAGGCACGGATCTTGTGCAGCTCCTCGATCATCTCCGGTACCTGGTTGCCCTTGACCACTTTCTCTTCGAGGCGGTCGAAAAGGCGATAGCGTTGTGGATCGCGCATGCGGAATTCGAAGTAGGCCCGGGACAGGGCCTCCTTGTCCTTGTCGACATCGGCCGAATGCAGCAGTGCGTTCAAATCGCGCTCGTAGTCGAGCATCAGGCGCAGATAGATTTCCGCCTTGGATTTGAAGTGCTTGTAGATCGTGCCTTTGCCGATACCGACGGCATCAGCAATCATCTCGACGGTGACACTGTCTTCACCTTGTTCGAGGAACAGCTTTAGCGCGGTATCGAGAATTTCCTGCTCGCGGCGACGAAACTCACGGACCTTACGAGGTTCTTTATGCATAAGAAAAGGTCTGTCGGGGTCAAAATTCGAAGCCGCGTATTATGCCTAACTTACGCAAAAATGCACGGATCATCCGACCATATCTGCGCTTTCCGGTCATTCCGCGCACGATTGCCGGTTGATGAGAACTCTTCCGAAGCGCAGGTATTCCAAATTTGTTTAAAAACCCGGGCCGACAAACTGGACGAGGCGCAATCCTGATCAATACTTGAACTGTCGGCGGGGCATCTCCCCCAAGTGTCACGCCGATATTGGTACCAACGGACCGCGTGCCATTGTTTTACTCCTAATGGTCTTAACCCGGATTCACCCCCCAGAACCCGGGTTTTTTTTGCCTGCGATTTGACCTTGTGGGAGCGAGCCTGCTCGCGAAAGCGGCTTCGAATCCTAAACTGATTTCACATGCGCCAGCGGGAACAGCCGCTTGAAATTGGCCGTGGTCTGCTCGGCAAACCGCTCGTAGGGTTCACCACGCAACATTGCCAGAAATTCCGCTACTTCACGCACGTACTGCGGCAGATTTGGCTTGCCGCGATGGGGAATCGGCGCCAAGTAGGGCGAGTCGGTTTCCACCAGCAACCGGTCGGCCGGCACCTTGCTGGCCACGTCGCGCAACGCATCGGCATTGCGAAAAGTGACAATCCCGGACAAGGAAATGTAATAGCCCATGTCCAGCGCGGCCTTCGCCATTTCCCAGTCTTCGGTAAAGCAGTGCAATACGCCCGCCTGGGGCAGTGCCGCTTCGCGCAGCAAGTCCAGGGTATCGGTGCGAGCCCCGCGGGTATGGATGATCACCGGTTTGCCGGTCTGCTGCGCCGCTTGCAGGTGCAGGCGAAAGGATTCCTGCTGCAACTGCGCCGCTTCCGGCTCGTAGTGGTAATCGAGGCCGGTTTCGCCGATGGCGACCACACGCGGGTGATTGAGCTCCTGCAACAGCCAGTCCAGCGCCGGCGCGGCACCGGGCTGTACATCCAGAGGGTGCACGCCCACCGAGCAGTCGACGTCGTCATAACGCTCGGCCAGGGCTTTGACGTCGGCCGCGTTGTCCGCGCTGACACCGATACACAGAAAGTGCCCGACCCCGCGCTGTCGGGCGGCATCCAGGGCAGCATCCAGGGAGCCGTCGTGGGCGGCCAGGTCGAGGCGATCGAGGTGACAATGGGAATCTACGAGCATAAAGGGCTGCAACTTACATCGAATGGGTGGGACGGTCGGGTGTACTGATGAATTCTAGGCGCAGACAGTCATCTTTGGGCAGGCAACGACGCCCATTGCACCAGCAAGGCCTCCAGCAGCAAGGCCGGATTGAGGTTGGCCTTGCTCAAGACTTTCTGTCGCTGGGCGAGAATCCAGTCCTGGATATCGAGGACTTTGCCCTGGGCGGTTTTCTGCGCCAGGTATTGCACGACCTTGCGCATGTCGGCCAGGCCGAGGCCGGCTTCGTCCTGAGTCAACTGATAGCGCAGGATCAGGCTCGACCAGTCGCAGAACCAATCGAACAGGCGCAACATCGGAATGTTTTTCCATTCTTCGGCCAGTTGCGTCGGCGACTGCTGTTGCTTGAGGAGTTTCTTCACCCCTTCCACGACTTGCATGCGCTGCTCACGCACGCCCTGGGCCTGGAGATTGACCGCCGCCAGTGGCGAACCTGCGGCCAGCGTCAGCAACTCGACGCGCTCCTCTTCGGAACATTCCGGCAACGCCTGGGCCAGCCACTTCAAGCTCATGGCCTCGCCCGGCAGCGGACAGGCCTGCTGCACGCAGCGACTCTTGATGGTGGGCAGCAAACGGCTCGGCTGATGGCTGACCAGCAACAAAACCGTATCGCCGGACGGCTCTTCGAGGCTCTTGAGCAAGGCGTTGGCGGCGTTGATGTTCATCGACTCGACCGGCTCGATCAGCACCACTTTGCGCCCGCCCAACTGCGCAGTCTGCACCACGAAACCGACCAGATCACGAACCTGATCGACCTTGATCGCCTTGTCGGCTTCCTCCGGTTCAAGGATGTAGTTATCCGGGTGGCTGCCAGCCTTGAGCAACAGGCAGGATTTGCATTCGCCGCAGGCCTCCAGCGCCGTCGGGCGCTGGCACAGCAAGCTGGCCATCAGGCGTTCGGCCAGTGCCCGCTTGCCGATCCCGGCCGGGCCATGCAGCAGGTAGGCGTGCGCATGCTGCGCGCGACCCGCCAAGTGCTGCCAGAGGTTTTCCTGCCACGGATAGGCCTCAGCCACGGTTCAACTCCAGCAGGCGCGGCAACAAGGCATCCAGCGATTGCTGAACCTGTGCCAACGGTTGGGCCGCATCGACCAGCACATAACGCGCCGGATCCGCCTTGGCCCGCGTGAGGAACGCATGGCGTACGGCATCGAAAAAGGTCCGGCCTTCGAGTTCGAAGCGATCCAGGCGGCCGCGTGCGCTGGCGCGGGCCAGGCCGACCTCGACAGGCAGATCGAAAATCAGTGTCAGGTCCGGGCGCAGATCGCCTTGAACGAAGGTTTCCAGAGCCGCGATGCGCTCAAGCGACAAGCCACGGCCGCCGCCCTGGTAGGCATAAGTCGAATCGGTAAAACGATCACACAAGACCACGGCACCGCGGGCCAGTGCCGGGCGAATCACTTCAGCCAGGTGCTGGGCACGCGCCGCGAACACCAACAGCAACTCGGTATCCGGGTTCATGACTTCGTCGACGGGAGCCAACAACACCTCACGGATGCGCTCGGCCAACGGCGTGCCCCCAGGCTCGCGAGTCAGCACCACCTCGATGCCGGCGGCGCGCAAGCGCTCGGCCAGGTATTCGCGATTGGTGCTCTTGCCGGCGCCTTCCGGGCCTTCCAGAGTAATAAACAAGCCAGTCACAGGCAGTCCTTAGTCAGAGTCATTGCGGGCTTTTCGGTGCGCTTGCATCGGGTTCCGGTGTTTCCGGAGCTGGCGCAGGATCTTGCGCCGGCACTTGCGGCAGTGCCTCGGGAGCCGTGTTCGGTGAAGCGGCCGGGATCGGAGCCAGCTCCTGCGAAGCCTTGGCTTCCTGCGTGCCGTTCTGCTCAGTCTGGGTCGGCGCCGTCTCTGGCGTGGCAGTAGGCGCCGGGCTGGAGCGGTAATCGGCGCGACGCTTGAGCTGGAACTCCTTCACGGCATTGTTGTGGGCATCCAGGTCATCGGAGAACACGTGGGTGCCATCACCGCGCGCCACGAAGTAGAGGCTGTTGCCCTCCACCGGATTGAGTGCCGCATGAATGGCTTCGCGACCGACCATCGAAATCGGCGTTGGTGGCAGGCCCGCATTCATGTAGGTGTTGTAGGGCGTCGATTCCCTTAGGTGAGCCCGGGTCAGTTTACCGCTGTAGCGGTCGCCGAGGCCGTAGATCACCGTCGGATCGGTCTGCAGCAGCATGCCCATCGCCATGCGTCGCACAAACACACCGGCAATCTGCCCGCGCTCCTGCGGCACGCCGGTTTCCTTTTCCACCAGCGAAGCCATGATCAGCGCCTGATAGGGCTCGGTGTACGGCACATCGGAAGAGCGCTGCTGCCACTCCTTGGCGAGCACTTCGTCGAGGCGGTCGTAGGCGGTTTTCAGCAGCTCGATATCGGACATGCCGCGCACGTAACGATAGGTGTCAGGGAAGAAGCGCCCTTCCGGAAAAATCCCGGTGTGGCCGAGCTTGTCCATGACCTGGCTATCGCTCAAACCGTCGAGGCTATGATCGAGCTTCTCTTCCTTGGCCAGTGCTGCGCGCACCTGGCGGAAATTCCAGCCTTCGACCAGGGTGAGGCTGTACTGTACCATTTCCCCGCGTTTCCACAGGTCGATCAGGCCCTCGACGGTCATCCCCGGCTTCATGCGGTATTCACCGCTGTGCAGGGGTTGCTTGGCGAGATTGAAGCGCCAATACACGCGCAGCCAGAAGGCGTCCTTGATGACACCATTGGCTTCGAGTCGGTAGAAGGTGCGGGTCGGCGTGGTGCCCTTGGGCACATCCAGCAATTGTTCCTGGGCAATGTTCAGCGGTTGTACCAGCGCCGAATGAATTTTCCAGGCTGAAGCACCCATCAGCAGCCCTGCCAGAACCACTCCGGTTTCCAGCAGCAGCAAGAGTTTACGTCTCACGTATCAAGCATCCAGTAGCGCACGGGCAATGGTTTGGAGTTTACGGGTGAGCGGCCCAACCGGCCAGTGAAGAGCTGCATAGGCACGCACAGGCCAGATACCATACACGCTGTTGCAGACAAAGACTTCGTCAGCCCATTGCAGCTGCTCGAGGGGAATGTCGGTGATTTGCGTGGGGATTCCCAGCAACCCGGCCTGGAACAATAATTCGGCACGCATCACCCCGGCCACGCCGCAGCGCTTGAGATCAGCCGTGATGAGCACACCGTCACGCACCAGGAACAGATTGCTGAACACGCCCTCGATCACGCACCCGACCTGATCGAGCATCAAGCCTTCGGCATGCTCGGTGTCCTGCCATTCGGCACGGGCCAGGACTTGTTCAAGTCGATTGAGGTGCTTGAGGCCGGCCAGTAATGGCTGCCTGGACAATCGCGTGGTGCAGGGAAACAGACGAACACCCTGCTCGCCATGCGCGGCAGCATAGGCTGCAGGTGGATTGCCTTGCAGAATGCGTCGGGCCCGGGCCGAAGGATCGGGAGCGTAACCGCGCAGACCGTCGCCGCGGGTGAGAATGAGCTTGAGCACCCCGTCACCCAATGCGGCGGCGTAGGCCAGCAGTTCGCTGCGGATCAATTCCTGATCGGCAGCAAGCGCCAGACGCGAACAACCATGCGCCAGACGCGACAGATGCCGCTCCAGCAACACGGGCTGCCCGTTGCGCACGGCGATGGTCTCGAACAGACCATCGCCATAAGCCAGGCCGCGATCCTTCAGCGACAGAGCGTCAGCCGGCTGACCGTCGACCCAGCTGTCCATCAGCCTGCGAACCGGCGGAACACCAGCGAGCCGTTGGTACCGCCAAAACCGAAGGAGTTGGACACGACCACATCGATATCCATGTTGCGCGCGGTGTGCGGCACGAAATCGAGGTCGCAGCCTTCATCCGGCTCATCGAGGTTGATGGTCGGCGGCGCCACCTGGCTGTTGATCGCCAGCACACTGAAGATCGCCTCGACCGCGCCCGCCGCACCCAACAGGTGGCCGGTCATGGACTTGGTGGAACTGACGGCCAGCTTGTAGGCATGCTCGCCGAACACCGACTTGATCGCATTGACTTCAGCAAGATCGCCTGCGGGAGTCGACGTGCCGTGGGCGTTGATGTACTGCACTTGATCGCCATTGATCTTCGCATCGCGCAGCGCATTGGTGATGCAACGGGCAGCACCCGCGCCATCGGCAGGTGGCGAAGTCATATGGTAGGCATCGCCGCTGGTGCCGAAGCCAATGAGTTCGGCGTAGATGGTCGCACCACGGGCCCTGGCGTGTTCCAGCTCTTCCAGAACCAGAGCACCGGCACCATTGGACAGCACGAAGCCGTCACGGCCCTTGTCCCATGGACGGCTGGCGCGGGTCGGCTCATCGTTGCGGGTCGACAGCGCGCGGGAGGCACCGAAGCCGCCCATGCCCAGACCGCAGGCCGCCATCTCGGCGCCGCCGGCAATCATCACGTCGGCTTCGTCGTACATGATGTTGCGGGCTGCCATGCCAATGCAGTGGGTACCGGTGGTACAGGCCGTGGCGATGGCGTAGTTAGGCCCCTGTGCCCCCAGATGGATGGACAGGAAACCGGAAATCATATTGATGATCGAGCCTGGCACGAAGAACGGGGAAATCCGTCGTGGGCCGGTCTCGTGCAGCGTGCGGGCGGTTTCTTCGATATTGGTCAGACCGCCAATACCCGAGCCCATGGCCACGCCGATACGCTCACGGTTGGCGTCGGTGACTTCCAGACCGGCGTTGCGCACCGCCTGAAAACCTGCGGCCAGACCGTATTGAATGAACAGGTCGAGCTTGCGGGCTTCCTTGACCGACAGGTATTCCTCGACATTGAAGTCCTTTACCGAGCCGCCAAAACGGGTGGAATAGGCAGAAAGGTCGGCGTGTTCGATCAGACCAATGCCACTGCGGCCAGCCAGAATGCCCTGCCAGCTGCTCGGCACATCCGTGCCCAGTGGCGACAACATACCCATACCGGTGACTACGACGCGTCTACGCGACACAGCACTCTCCTTTTTTCAAATGACGACTTTGCATCAGGCCTAAAGAAAAAACCGCACGCCATGATGGCAGTGCGGTTTTTCCATGACAGCGAGCAACGATTACAAACTATTACGCCTGGTGGCTGGTAACGTAGTCGATTGCAGCTTGTACAGTAGTGATCTTCTCGGCTTCTTCGTCAGGGATTTCGGTCTCGAATTCCTCTTCCAGAGCCATCACCAGCTCAACGGTGTCAAGGGAGTCGGCACCCAGGTCTTCAACGAAGGAAGCAGTGTTGACCACTTCTTCTTCTTTAACGCCCAGTTGCTCAGCAACGATTTTCTTGACGCGCTCTTCGATGGTGCTCATACCTTGTTTTCACTCCTAATGGACAAATTCAGGCAGCTGGCCAGTGGGTAAGTGTATAGAAAGGCTTTTCAGCTTTTCAACTGAAAGCTTCACTCCTCGAACCCGGTGACCCTCTGCCTATAAATAGATTGCAGCTTTATAACGGATTTTAGACAGCTCGTATGACATTTTTTTGAAGCAATCCGTCACATTTGAATTACATGTACATCCCGCCGTTCACCGGGATTGTAGCTCCGGTAACGTAAGCCGCACCGTCCGACGCAAGAAAAGCGACCACGGACGCGATCTCTTGAGCTTGCCCCAGACGACCCAGCGGAATCTGCGTCTGCAAGGCTTCACGCTGCGCCTCGGGCAGTTCACGGGTCATATCGGTATCGATGAACCCTGGGGCCACCGAGTTTACCGTAATCGCACGCGAACCGACTTCACGCGCCAATGCACGGCTGAAACCTTCCAGACCGGCCTTGGCGGCAGCGTAGTTTACTTGGCCTGCGTTGCCCATGGCACCCACAACCGAACCAATACTGATAATTCGGCCCCAACGGGCTTTGGTCATGCCACGCAAAACGCCCTTGGACAGGCGGAACAGACTGTTCAGATTGGTATCGACAACGTCGTGCCACTCGTCGTCTTTCATGCGCATCATCAGGTTATCGCGGGTGATACCGGCATTGTTGACCAGGATCGCCGGCGCACCGAACTGCTCCTGGATGCTCGCCAGGACCGCCGCCACGGACTCGTCACTGGTGACATTGAGTTCCAGGCCGGTGCCTTGAATACCGTTTTCCTTCAGGGTCGCGGCAATACGTTCGGCACCCGACGCGGAAGTCGCGGTACCGACAACGATGGCGCCCTGACGACCCAGTTCCAGGGCGATAGCCTGGCCGATGCCACGGCTTGCACCGGTGACCAGTGCAACTTTACCTTGCAGACTCATGCAAGCTTCTCCTGATTCAGGCCAACGCTGCACGGGCGGCAGCGAAAGCGTCTGGGGTATTGAGGTTGGATGTCGATACGCCTTCGGCGCAACGCTTGTTCAGACCGGCCAGCACTTTACCCGGGCCGCACTCGACCAGATTGGTCGCGCCCCTGGCAGCCAGCGCCTGTACGGATTCGACCCAGCGTACGGGCTTGTACAGCTGCTCGAGCAGATCACGCTTGAGGGTTTCCAGATCGGCCGGCACTTCGACGCTGACGTTCTGGACCACAGGAATCTGTGGCGCCTGCCAGTTGATCGCGGCGATCGATTCGGCGAAACGCTCGGCAGCCGGACGCATCAGCTCGCAGTGGGACGGCACGCTGACCGGCAGCGGCATGGCGCGCTTGGCACCACGCGCCTTGCAGCCTTCGATGGCGCGCTCGACCGCAGCCTTGGCACCGGCGATGACCACCTGGCCCGGGGAGTTGAAGTTCACCGCGCTGACCACTTCGCCTTGCGCCGCTTCGGCACAGGCGGCCAGTACGTCGGCATCATCCAGGCCGAGGATGGCGGCCATGCCGCCCTGCCCGGCCGGGACGGCTTCCTGCATCAGCTGGCCACGACGCTCGACGAGTTTCACCGCGTCGCCCAGGCTCAGGCTGCCCGCTGCCACCAGCGCGCTGTATTCACCCAGGCTGTGCCCGGCGACGTAGGCCGGACGCGCACCACCTTCGGCCAGCCACAGACGCCACAGGGCGATCGAGGCGGTCAGAATGGCCGGTTGGGTTTTATCGGTTTGATTGAGTTGCTCTTCCGGCCCTTGCTGGGTCAGTGCCCACAGGTCGTAACCCAGTGCATCGGAAGCTTCGTTGAATGTTTCAAGGACAACCGGATGTTGTGCGCCCAGCTCGGCGAGCATGCCGAGGGACTGCGAACCCTGTCCCGGGAAGACGAATGCGAGGGAAGCAGACATGTAACAAGCCCCTAATGATCTTGTCGTCGGAGAATTGGCGCCCCGCTTTGGGGGCGCAAGAAACTGACAGTTGGATGGCCCATCGAACCAAGCGGTCACATTTAAGCATTGTCCGACGAAAACGCCTAAAGCAACAAATCCTCCAGACGACCGTGCAGGCGCTCGGGAAGATTCTCTTGAATCTCGATCATGGCGCGCGAAATGGCGCTCTGGAAACCCTGGACCCCGGCAGAACCGTGGCTCTTCACCACAATCCCCTGCAAGCCGAGAAAGCTCGCACCGTTATGCCGGGCAGGCGCCAGGTCGGCCTGCAGACGCTTCATCAACGGCAGCGCCAGCGCACCGACCGCTCGTGAGGCCAGGCTCTTCTTGAACAACGCCTCGATGCGCCCGGCAATCATGGTCGCCAGGCCTTCGCTGGATTTGAGCAGGATGTTGCCGACAAAACCGTCACACACCACCACATCCGCTTCGCCACGGTACAAACCGTCACCCTCGATAAAGCCGATGTAATTGATGCCCCGGGCGCCTTGCAACAAAGTCGCCGCCAGCTTGACCTGCTGATTGCCCTTGATGTCTTCGGTGCCGATGTTCAGCAACGCCACCCGTGGGCGGCTGATGCCCAGCGTTTCCGCCGCCACCGAGCCCATCACCGCAAACTGCAACAGATGCTCGGCACTGCAATCGACGTTGGCACCCAGGTCGAGCAATTGGCAGTAACCCTTTTGTGTCGGGATCGCCGCCACCATGGCCGGACGGTCAATGCCCGGCAGGGTCTTGAGCACGAAGCGCGACAACGCCATCAGCGCCCCGGTATTGCCGGCACTGACACAGGCCTGGACTTTACCATCGCGCAGCAACTCAAGGGCCACGCGCATCGATGAGTCGGGCTTGCCTCGCAAGGCCTGGGCGGGTTTTTCGTCCATGCCGATGACTTCGCTCGCCGGAGCAATCGACAGGCGCGCGCGATCCACAGCCGAATGGCCAGCGATCAATTCTTCAAGTAGGGAGGGTTGACCGACGAGGGTCAGGTGCAGCGAGGGTGTAGCGGACAGGCAAGCAAGACTGGCCTGGACAATGCTGCGGGGACCGAAGTCCCCGCCCATTGCGTCAATCGCGATGACTTGAGCGGACAAGTGATTACTCGTCAGCGCCCTTGTCGATCACTTTACGGCCACGGTATACGCCTTCTGGCGATACGTGGTGACGCAGGTGAACTTCACCGGTGGTTTTTTCTACAGACAGGGTGCTAGCCTCGAGAGCGTCGTGCGAACGGCGCATGTCACGGGCAGAGCGGGATTTTTTGTTCTGCTGAACAGCCATAATTGATTAACTCCTAAACGTTTGGGTCACGCTTTAACTGCGCCAATACACTGAACGGGTTGGACCGCGTTACCTCGTCCTCGCTCGGTTCGGGCTCATCTGCTCCCGCCGGCTGCTGGCATTCTTCCGGATGATGAGCAGGCACAATGGGCAAGGCGAGCAGAAGCTCCTCCTCGATCAGTGACTGCAGATCCAATGGATCTTCGCCCAGTTCCAGCACGTCATAACCTTTCGGCAACGACTGGGTATTCGCACCCTCCTTCACCACAGCGTAACTGCATTCGCTATGGATCGGCAGGGTGACCAGCTCAAGACAACGCTGGCAAACCATTTTGACTTCAGTGTCGATAAAGCTGTGGATAACCACAGATTTACGTTCATCTCGTTCAAAAACGAATTTAGCCTGCACCGTACCGACATTGTCGGAAAGCGGGTCGCAGAGTCTCTCCAAATCGGCCAGCAGCATTTCACCTTGAAGGGTGGTGCCACGATCAGCCAATTTGCGCGGGTCAACGTGAGGTGGAATCGGGTCATTCAACATAGGCGCAGCATTATAGGGATGCACCCGCCCATGTCAAAGGAAATTCAGCCCTGTCCGTCACTTGGAAGCCTCGCTAGAATTCGCACCTGCCTTATGGAGATGCGCATGCTGCCTTTATTACTCGCTTCCGGCTCGGTCTATCGCCGGGAATTGCTGGCCCGCCTGCAACTGCCATTCACCTGCAGTTCGCCGGATATCGACGAAAGCCATCGCCCCGGCGAATCCGCCATCGCGCTGGTCAAGCGCCTTGCCGAAGAGAAAGCGCGCGCCCTGGCCGCCAGCCATACCGCTCATCTGATAATCGGCTCCGACCAGGTTGCCGTGCTGGGAGAGCAGATAATCGGCAAGCCCCACACCTTCGAAAAAGCCCGCGAACAACTGCTGGCCGCCAGCGGCGCCAGCGTGACATTCCTGACCGGCCTGGCCTTGCTCAACAGCCGGACAGGGCACTGCCAGGTCGATTGCGTGCCGTTCACCGTACACATGCGCACACTCGACGCGACCCGCATCGAGCGCTACCTGCACGCCGAGCAGCCCTACGACTGCGCAGGCAGCTTCAAGGCCGAAGGCCTGGGTGTCAGCCTGTTTCGCAATACCGAGGGGGCTGATGCGACCAGCCTGATTGGTCTGCCGCTGATTCGTTTGATCGACATGTTGCTGGTCGAAGGCGTGCAAATACCCTGAAAGCAAAAGATCGCAGCCTTCGGCAGCTCCTACATGTGATCTGTGTGTAGGAGCTGCCGCAGGCTGCGATCTTTTGATCTTTGAAGCGGTCTAGCGCAACGACGGACCGTTAAACCCCATCCACATCGCCAAATGCTCAGCCACGCTGGCGCCGAGCTTCTTCGAGAAGCGATCGAATGGCGACTCCTGAACGGTAAAGTCCACCAGCTCCTTCTCACCGATCACATCCCGCGCGACCGAACTGGCATTGCCCAGCCCATCGACCAATCCCAGCGGCAGCGCCTGCTCACCGGACCAGACCAGACCGGAGAACAGCTCCGGATGTTCCTTGTCCTTCAGGCGATCTCCGCGCCCTTGCTTGACGCTGTTGATGAACTGCTTGTGGGTCGTATCGAGCACACCCTGCCAGAAAGCGGTTTCTTCCGGCTTTTGTGGCTGGAATGGATCGAGGAACGACTTGTGTTCGCCCGAGGTGTAGGTGCGACGCTCGACGCCCAGCTTCTCCATGGTGCCGACAAAGCCGTAACCGGCCGCCGTCACACCGATGGAGCCGACCAGGCTCGCCTTGTCGGCGTAGATCTGATCCGCCGCGCTGGCGATGTAGTAAGCACCGGAAGCCCCCAGGTCGGAAATGACCGCATACAGCTTGGTGTCCGGATGCAGGCCGCGCAGGCGACGGATCTCGTCATAGACATAACCCGACTGCACCGGACTGCCGCCCGGACTGTTGATGCGCAGGATGACGCCCTTGACCTTCTTGTCCTCGAAAGCCGCGCGCAGGCTGCCAACGATATTGTCTGCGCTGGCCGGCTCCTTGTCGGCAATCATGCCTGTCACATCGATCAACGCCGTGTAATTGGCGCTGAGGGTAGCGGCCTTTTCCATATCCATCAGCGGCGAAAACAGAGCAATCGCGCCGAAAAGATACACAAACGTCAGCAACTTGAAGAATATTCCCCAGCGACGGGACCGGCGCTGCTCCTGCACACTGGCCAGCAGGGTCTTCTCCAGCAGCTTCCAGCTCTTATCGTCACCGCTCTCTGCGCTCGCCTTGGCGGGCGCCTTCCATTCGTCGGTCATGCCGTCCACCCCAAAAACAACTGGTTAAGCCTGCTGACTCAGCCAGGCGTGCAATTCTGAAAAACGGTCGATGGCCAGTCGCGGCTCATACAACTTCAGCGCATCGATCGATTGAGCGCCATAGCTTACGGCCACCGACCCCATGCCGGCGTTGCGTGCCATCTGCAAATCAAAGGACGAATCACCGACCATCAATGCCTGATCCGGGCGAACCTCGCAATGCGCGAGAATTTGCTCGAGCATCAGCGGATGGGGCTTGCTGGCCGTCTCGTCGGCGGCACGGGTGATATCG
Organism: Pseudomonas sp. PDM32; assembly: GCF_019219225.1. Lineage (NCBI taxonomy): Bacteria > Pseudomonadati > Pseudomonadota > Gammaproteobacteria > Pseudomonadales > Pseudomonadaceae > Pseudomonas > Pseudomonas sp. PDM32. The sequence goes on along the minus strand of NZ_JAHUWE010000006.1, from coordinate 176,025 downwards.
AAGTAATCCTCCCAGCCATGGGCCTTCAGCACCCGATCCAGCCCGCGACGGGCCTTGCCGGTCGCCACGGCCAGATGATAACCCTCGGCACGAAATGCCTCGAGCGACTCGACCACGCCCTCGAACAGCGGCGAAGGCTCAGCCTCCGACGCTATGTAGTGTTCGGCATAGTGCTCGCGGAACGCGATCAATTCGGCGTCACCAATCTCGGGATACAGGGTGCGGATCGCTTCCGGCAAGCCCAGCCCGATGATGCCCTTGACGGCAAAATCGTCGCGCAGATCAAACCCGGAGCGCCGGGAGGCAACGTGCATCGCCTCGACAATCCGGCCAATGGAATCGGCCAGCGTGCCGTCCCAATCGAAGATCAGCAGCTTGTAATCAGATGGGCGCACTCAATCGCTCCACAGTCTTGGCCCACATCTCGTCGACCGGCGCCTGCAACTTCAGCTCGCCGCCATCAGGCAACGGCACGGTCAGCATATAGGCATGCAGGAACAGGCGCTTGCCGCCCAGATCGCGGATTTCCTTGCTGAAACCTTCGTCACCGTACTTGGTGTCGCCAGCGATGCAATGCCCGGCGTGCAAGGTATGCACGCGGATCTGGTGAGTCCGGCCGGTAATCGGCTTGGCTTCGATCAGGGTGGCAAAGTCGCCGAAACGGCGCAGGACCTTGAACACGGTCACCGACTCCTTGCCCTCCTCCTCGTCGACCTCGACCATGCGCTCGCCGGAGCGCAGATTGCTCTTGCCCAGCGACGCACGGACCTGCTTGATCGAACTCGCCCAGTTACCGCGAACCAGCGCCATGTAGCGCTTGTCGACGCCATCACCGCGCAACGCAGTGTGCAAGTGTCGCAACATGCTGCGCTTCTTGGCGATCATCAACAGGCCGGACGTGTCACGGTCGAGACGGTGAACCAGTTCGAGCTCCTTGCAATCGGGGCGCAACTGACGAAAGGCTTCGATCACCCCGAACGTCAGGCCGCTACCGCCGTGAACCGCAATGCCGGCGGGCTTGTTGATCACGATCAAAGCCTTGTCTTCGAAGACAATCGAGGCTTCGAGCCGCTGCAGCAGGCCTTGTGCCAGTGGCACCGGCTCGTCGCGCTCAGGCACGCGAACCGGCGGCACGCGCACGATATCGCCCGCCTGCAGCTTGTACTCGGGCTTGATCCGACCTTTGTTCACGCGCACTTCGCCCTTGCGCAAAATGCGGTAAATCAAGGTCTTGGGCACGCCTTTGAGCCGGGCGAGAAGGAAATTATCAATACGTTGGCCGGCATATTCCGGCGAGACCTCAAGCAGTTGTACGCCTGGAGTCGGGGGGGTAGTCGTCGTCATGCCGCGGATGATAACAATTTTTTATGGAATTGAAGCACTTAATCATTGCTGCTATAGTCGCGAACGCCGCCAAAAGCGGCCTGGACAGCGGACCAACGGTCAAAAACCGGCCCTGACCAACGCAATTCACCAGGACGCGAGGCCGTCCTACGGGGCTTTCGCTACGTAACGGTGGAGTTTGCAGCTGTAACGAGCGCAGGTGACATGAGGCCTGAATCACGCCACAAAGCAGAGTTTCCCACTCGTTTTGCGAGCCATATTCACGGCCAGTTCACAAAGTGCAGTCAGCTGCGAATGACCCCGAGCGAAGGCATCGGAAACAACGCCTAAATTAGCCATGATGCGTGACCTCCCCTTTCGGAGCTCACGGTAAATGCCAACCCGCTGCGGATTCTGCGCGCGGCAGCACCCGAATTATCAGGGATACGTGTAGGGTGGAGATGCACAACCGCCGGACTGTGTAGCAACAGGCTTTCTCCAGACGCTTCATCTCGTCCACAGCCGCTGGTTGATTCCTCCTCCTGACTGAGTGCTTAAGTAGCCACAGCAAGCAGGACGCGTACGTCGCGATGAAGGCCCACATTGGCCGGACTTCGCTGGACACGGGAAATGGCCAACCACTCCCGACGCACCTGACACCGACCGTGAGAAGTCGTGTGTGCCGAACGCCGTTTCCGGCAGCCCGGAAACCGACGGTACTACATGAAAAGAATGCTGATTAACGCAACTCAACCCGAAGAGTTGCGTGTTGCACTGGTAGATGGCCAGCGCCTCTACGACCTGGACATCGAATCCGGTGCACGCGAGCAGAAGAAGGCCAACATCTATAAAGGCCGGATTACTCGCATCGAACCAAGCCTCGAGGCTGCCTTTGTCGATTTCGGCTCTGAGCGCCACGGCTTCCTGCCCCTCAAAGAAATCTCCCGCGAATACTTCAAGAAAGCCCCGGAAGGTCGCGTCAACATCAAGGACGTCCTGAGCGAAGGCCAGGAAGTCATCGTTCAGGTCGAAAAAGAAGAACGTGGCAACAAGGGCGCTGCCCTGACCACCTTCATCAGCCTGGCCGGTCGTTACCTGGTGCTGATGCCGAACAACCCGCGTGCCGGCGGTATCTCCCGTCGCATCGAAGGCGAAGAGCGCAACGAACTGCGTGAAGCCCTGAACGGCCTGGTTGCCCCGGCCGACATGGGCCTGATCGTGCGCACTGCCGGCCTGGGCCGCAGCAGCGAAGAAATGCAGTGGGACCTCGACTACCTGCTGCAACTGTGGACCGCCATCAAGGAAGCCTCGCTGGACCGCGCCGCGCCGTTCCTGATCTACCAGGAAAGCAACGTGATCATCCGCGCGATCCGCGACTACCTGCGCCAGGACATCGGCGAAGTGCTGATCGACAGCGTTGAAGCCCAGGACGAAGCCCTGACCTTCATCCGCCAGGTGATGCCGCAGTACGCCAGCAAGATCAAGCTCTACGAAGACAGCGTTCCGCTGTTCAACCGTTTCCAGATCGAAAGCCAGATCGAAACCGCTTTCCAGCGCGTCGTCGAACTGCCTTCCGGCGGCTCCATCGTGATCGATCCGACCGAAGCCCTGGTGTCCATCGACATCAACTCGGCGCGCGCCACCAAAGGCAGCGACATCGAAGAAACCGCGCTGCAGACCAACCTTGAAGCGGCCGAGGAAATCGCCCGTCAGTTGCGCCTGCGCGACATCGGCGGCCTGATCGTCATCGACTTCATCGACATGACCCCTGCCAAGAACCAGCGCGCCGTGGAAGAGAAAGTCCGCGAATGCCTGGAAGCCGACCGCGCTCGCGTGCAAGTCGGTCGCATCTCGCGCTTCGGCCTGCTGGAAATGTCCCGTCAGCGCCTGCGTCCGTCCCTGGGCGAAAGCAGCGGCATCGTCTGCCCGCGTTGCAACGGCACCGGCATCATCCGTGACGTTGAATCGCTGTCTCTGGCGATCCTGCGCCTGATCGAAGAAGAAGCCCTGAAAGACCGCACCGCTGAAGTTCGTGCACAAGTGCCGATCCCGGTGGCTGCGTTCCTGCTCAACGAAAAACGCAACTCGATCACCAAGATCGAACTGCGCACCCGCGCCCGCATCGTCATCCTGCCGAACGATCACCTCGAGACGCCGCACTTCGAAGTGCAACGCCTGCGTGATGACAGCCCGGAAGCAGCGACCAACCAGTCCAGCTACGAAATCGCCGCTGCCGCTGCCGAAGTCGAAGAAGTCCAGCCAGCCGCTGCGACCCGCACCCTGGTTCGCCAGGAAGCCGCGGTCAAGACCGCTCCGGCCCGCGCCAACGCTCCGGTTCCGACCGAAGTTGCCGCTCCGGCCCCGGCTCCGGCCGTCGTGCCTGAGCCAAGCCTGTTCAAAGGCCTGGTGAAGTCGCTGGTGAGCCTGTTCGCCACCAAGGAAGAGCCTGTCGCGCCGGTTGTGGTTGAAAAGCCAGCCGCCGAGCGTCCGGCCCGCAACGAAGAGCGTCGCAACGGTCGCCAGCAGAGCCGCAACCGTAACGGTCGCCGCGATGAAGAGCGCAAGCCTCGCGAAGAACGTGCACCGCGTGAAGAGCGCGCTCCGCGTGAAGAGCGTCAGCCACGCGAAGTGCGCGAGCCTCGCGAGACCCGTGAAGAAACACCGGCAGTAGCCCGCGAAGAACGCGCACCACGCGCGCCTCGTGAAGAACGTGCGCCGCGCGCTCCGCGTGAAGATCGCAAGCCACGTGGCGAGCGTGAAGAACGCGTGCGTGAACTGCGCGAGCCTCTGGATGCCGCTCCAGCTGCTCCAGTTGCTCCGGCCGCCGCTGCTACCGCAGAAGAGCGTCCGGCTCGCCCGCCACGTGAAGAGCGTGCTCCACGCCCACCGCGTGAAGAGCGTCAGCCTCGTGCCGAACAAGCTGCCGCCGCTGCCGAAGAAGAACTGACCACCAACGAAGAGCAACTGCAGGAAGAGGGTCAGGAAAACGCCGAAGGCGATCGTCCACGCCGCCGTTCCCGTGGCCAGCGTCGTCGCAGCAACCGTCGCGAACGTCAGCGCGACGCCAACGGCAACGTGATCGAAGGTTCGGAAGAGTCCGAGTCCGGCGAAAACGCTGAAGCGCCAAGCACTGCCGATCTGGCCGCCGGTCTGGCTGTCACCGCAGCCGTTGCCAGCAGCGTGATCAGCGCTCCAGCCGAAGCTGAAGCCAATGTGCAAGCCGAACGCGCCACTGCCGCGACCCTGGAAGCAGCTCCGGTTGAAGCGCCAGTCGTTGAAGCGACCACGCCGGTCGAAGTCACCGCCTCGCCGGAAATCGAAGTGGCGCCAGCGCCGGAAGCTCAGTCTGCCGTTGAAGCGGCTGCCGAGTCGGCTCCAGTGGTTGAAGCACCTGCCGTAGCTGCAGAAGCTGTCGTCGAGACCGTGACTGAAACCGTTCGCGAAGTGCGTGAAGAGCAAACGGCGTTCAACTGGGTAGCCGAGCCAGCCGTCGCTGAAACACCAGCGCCTGCTGCCGAGACCCAAGTGGCCGAAGCCATGGTTTCCGAGCTGGTGGTTGCCGCCGCGGAACCGGCTCCAGCGCCGGAGGTTGAAGCTCCTGTCGTTGAAGCTCCCGCTGCTGAAGCTGCGGTCGTCGCCCAAGCGCCTGCGCCGGTCGTCGAAGCCGCTCCTGTCAGCGCCCTGACGCCAAGTGGCCGTGCGCCTAACGACCCGCGTGAAGTGCGTCGTCGCAAGCGTGAAGCCGAGCGCCTGCAGAAGGAAGCCGAACTGGCTGCCGCTGCGGCTCCGGTTGAAGCAGTTGTTGCTGAAGTGGTTGAGGCAGCGCCTGCCCCGGCCGCCGAAGTGGTTGCCGAGCCGGCCGAGTCGGTGATCCACGAAGCGCCGCGTTCCGTTCAGGAAGCGGTTGAGCAACACGAGCAAGCCCTGGAAAAAGAGCACGAGACCAAACCTCTCGCCTGATTCCATCGGCCACTAAAAAGCCCCGCCTGGTGAACCCAGGCGGGGCTTTTTTTATATCCGGACTTCACCGCAATCCTTGTAGGAGCTGGCGCAGCCTGCGATCTTTTGGCGGTTTCGGAATCGTTCAGGAAACAAGATCAAAAGATCGCAGCCTTCGGCAGCTCCTACAGAGGATCTAGGCTGGCTTGAAGTTCAACGCTTGCGGCACATCCACATCCCACAACACACCGGGATCATCCACGGCCACTTCAACCACCCGCCCTTGGGCAAACAGCGGTTTCGCGCCACGATCCCCCGATAGCGCCATCAATCCCGCTGCGAAGTCCCGTCCAAATCCGACCGGATGCCCATACTTACCGCCCTGTACGGGCACACTGATACTGTCATCGCCGATACCCGCCACCACTTGCTCGATACTGGAAGGCAGGATGAACGGCATATCCCCCAGCACCATCAGCCAGCCATCGAGTTGTTTGCAGGCAGCGACCCCGGCGGCAATGCTGTCGCCCATACCGGTCGATTCGATCAGCACAATCTCGCAGCCATAGGCCTGAGCCATGCGGATCACTTGCGGGCGGTCAGCAGTGGTCACCAATACGCGTTTGCCCAGCGTCACTGGCAGGTTGACCAATGTTTGCTCGATGACGGACCGCACCACGCCGTCACGCCCGGTGCAATCGGCCACCAACTTATCCCTTTCGGCGCCCGCTTCCTGACGAAACCGACTGCCCTGCCCCGCCGCCAGTACGACGACGCCAATGGACTCGCTCATACCTTCTCCCGCAAGACTTTCTTCTGTTTCAGTTCGACGCCATTTTTGACCGCCACGATCTCCGCCATGAGCGACAAGGCTATTTCCGCTGGATTATGACTGCCGATGTGCAAGCCGATCGGACCATGCAAACGGTCAATCGCCGGTTGCGACAGTCCCAGTTGAGCCAGGTTTTCCCGGCGCTTCTGGCTGTTGACCCGCGACCCCAGCGCTCCAACGTAAAAGGCTTTGGAATCCAGGGCCGTGAGCAGCGCCATGTCGTCCAGGCGCGGATCATGGGTCAAGGCCACGATGGCCGTGCGCTCATCGGTCTGGATATTCAATACCGCCTCATCCGGCATGCCCGAGACGAATCGTCCGTGCTGCTCTTCCCAACCGTAGACGAACTCGCTGCGCGGATCGCAAATCAGCACCTCGAAATCCAGCAGACGAGCCATTTCCGCGACATAGCGCGACAGCTGCCCCGCGCCGATCAGCAACAAGCGCCAGCGCGGCCCATAGATCGCCCGCAAGGTCTGACCGTCGAACGTCAAGACGTCAGCTTTACTGGCCGGCTGCAAAAGCACTTCGCCGGTGGCCAGGTTCAGTTCACGGGCAACGATTTCATGGGCCTCGCATCGGGCCAGCAGTTGCTCGACCCAATCCCCATCGTCGATGCGCTCCTCGGTCAAGCGCAAGGTGCCGCCGCAGGGCAAGCCGAAACGTGCGGCTTCCTCGCGGGTCACGCCGTACGTGATCAGTTGCACCGGAGGCCCGTCCAGTGCGAGACGGCCGTCGTGCAGCCGGGCGATCAAGTCATCCTCGACACAGCCGCCCGAGACCGAGCCAATCACCACACCGTCCTCGCGCAGGGCCAGCATGGCGCCGGGTGCCCGGGGCGCCGTGCCCCAGGTTTCGACCACGCTGTACAACACCACCCGCTGACCGGCGCGCTGCCATTGCAACACGGTGCGCAGGACGTTCAGGTCGGCGCTGTCCATCAGGCTCCGACCTGCTGCCAGCCTGACAACTGATAACGAACCGGCAGGTTGCGGATGCGCTTGCCGGTGGCAGCAAAGATCGCGTTGCACAGGGCCGGCGCAATCGGTGGCACACCCGGTTCACCGACACCGCCCAATGGCACGTCACCCGGCGGCGTCACCAGATGCACGGCCACCTCTTTCGGCGCCAGGGACATCCGCGCCACTTCGTACATGTGGAAGTTATCCTGCTGGACCTTGCCGTCCTTGAAGCTGATTTCCCCAAGCACCGCATTACCCAGGCCCATGACGCAGGCACCCTCGAATTGCGCGCGAATCCGCTCGGGATTGATCTGCGGTCCGCAATCGACGGCGATGTCGGCCTTGTGCACCACCAGCGTACCGTCATCTTTGACCTCTACCTCGATCACCGCCGCCACATAGGTCACGAAGCTGTAATGCACCGCCAGGCCCAGGCCGCGGCCCTTGGGCAGCTCACGCCCCCAACCCGCGGCTTTAGCGGCGGTCTCCAGTACCGTGCGCAGGCGCGCGGTGTCGATCGGATACCGCTCGGGGGATTCACCGTAGTTCCACTCTTCGCTCAAGGTGCGCGGATCGATCCGACGGTCCGGGCCGAGCAATCTGATCTGGTACTTCAGCGGATCTTCCCCGGCCTTGTGCGCCAACTCATCGATAAAACTCTGGATCGCGAAGCCATGGGGAATGTTCGACACCGAGCGATACCAGCCAACACGGGTATGCACCGTGGCCTCGGGGTTTTCCAGGCGAATGTTGGGGATCGCATACGCCATGTTGGTGAAGCCCATGCCCAGTTCGAACGCCGCCTCGTGGTTCATGCCCGGCGCAAACAACGCCGTGATGCTCGGCGCCACTGTACGGTGCAACCAGCCGGACGGCAGACCGTCCTTGTTCAGGCCGGCCTTGAGGTATTCGGTCGATACGGTGTGGAAGTAGGAACAATGAATGTCGTCTTCGCGGGTCCATTGCACGCGCACCGCTTTGCCGGGGAATTCCTTGGCGAGGATTGCGGCTTCGAGGATGAAGTCAGGCTTGGACTTGCGCCCGAACCCACCGCCCAGCAAGGTCACATTGAACGTGACCTTATCGAACGGCAGCCCCAGGCGTTCACCGATCCGTTCCCGGGTGACCTGCGGCGCCTGGCTTGGCCCCCAGGCCTCGCACGCACCGTCCTTGAACCGCGCAATGGCGACCATCGGCTCCATCGGTGATTGTGACAAATGCGGCAAGTAGTAGGAGGCTTCCAGCGTACTGTCGGCGCTGCTCATGGCTTCGTCTATGTTGCCGGTATTGCGCACCACCTTGCCAGGCTTGAGCGAGGCCGCTTCGAGCTCCTTGCGATAGGCGATCGAGTCGTAGCTGGCATTGGGGCCGTCATCCCACTCGATTTTCAGCGCCTCGCGGCCCTTGATCGCCGCCCAGGTGTTGCTCGCCACCACGGCGATACCACCCAGGGGCTGGAACTCCGAAGGCAACGGACGGCTTTCGATCTGCAGCACCTTGACCACGCCGGGGACTTTCATCGCCGCGCTGCCATCGAAACTTTTGACTTTGCCACCATACACCGTGGGCCGGGCAATGGTCGCGTAGAGCATGCCGTCGAAATGCACGTCGGCTCCGTATACCGCACGGCCATTGACGATGTCCTCCCCATCGATGGCCTTGGTGCCTTCCTTGCCGATGTAACGGAATTCCGAAGGCTGCTTGAGCCTAAGGCTGTCACGCGCCGGTACGGCCAAAGCGCTGGCAGCGGCGGCGAGCGCACCATAATCCAGTTCGCGGCCCGAGGGTTTATGGATGACTTTATGCAGTTGCGCATGGCACTCGCCGACCGACACTTTCCACTGGTCAGCGGCGGCCTGCTCCAGCATGGCGCGTGCAGCAGCCCCGCAACGGCGCATCGGCTCATACCAGTGGCGCATGCTGCGCGAACCATCGGTGTCCTGGTTGCCGAAGCGTGCTTCGTCGCCCGGGGCCTGCTGTACCTTGACCCGCGCCCAATCGGCTTCCAGTTCATCAGCCACCACCATGGTCAGGCTGGTACGCACGCCCTGCCCCATTTCCGAACGGTTGCAGGTCACGGTTACCGTGCCATCGGCGGTGATGCTCACATAGACTTTCGGATCGTCGACCCAGCCGTGGGGCATGCCGTCGGCGCCGAACTTCTTGTCCTTTTCTTCGGCAAAAGCGTCTTGCCAGCCCCAGCTTGCCGCCAATACCAGCGCACTGGTGGCGCCCACGCCTTTGAGAAAACCACGGCGACTGAGCTGGCTCAGATTGCTCAGGGTGAAATCATGCGGTAACCGGCTCATGCCTTGGCCTCCTTCAGGTGAGTGGAGGCCTGGCGGATGGCGGTCTTGATTCGGTTGTAGGTGCCGCAGCGGCAGATGTTGCCGACCATCGCTTCTTCAATCTGCTCGTCGCTGGGGTTCGGGTGGGTCTTGAGCAGCGCTGTCGCCGACATGATTTGCCCGCCCTGGCAGAAACCGCACTGGGCGACCGCCGTGTCGAGCCAGGCTTGCTGGACGACTTTGCCGATCGGGTCGGCGTGCAGGTTGTCGATGGTGCTGACATTCTGACCGACGACGGAACCGATGGGCGTGATGCAACTGCGAGCCGGTGCCCCCTCGATATGAATGGTGCAGGCCCCACACAGGCCCATGCCGCAGCCGAATTTGGTGCCGTTGTAACCGGCCACGTCGCGGATCGCCCAGAGCAGCGGCATGTCCTCGGTGACGTCGAGTTGATGGTCTTGACCATTGAGCTTCAGGGTAATCATGGGCACGCCCGCATGGATCTTGAGTGATGGGGTCGAGCAATCTGCCGCTGGATCTCGGTGGGTCGCACGCAGATCGACTCAGGCTAATCGGCTCTCTTGTGCGGACGCAAACGGTCTGCACCGGGCCTTTGGTGGAGCAAGAGTGTGCATCGTTAGCTGACTAAGTTAACCGAGCATTAACAAAAAAGCCCTGCACAATAAACATCGTGCAGGGCTTTTTGATCTGTCCTGAAAGCTTAGCTCAATACCGGTTCGGTTCCATTTCCAGGTCGACATGGAAGCGTTCTGCAATGTCTTTCTGGATGCGCTGCGCCAGGTTCAGCAATTGCAGGCCCGTTGCGCCGCCATAGTTGACCAGCACCAGTGCCTGCAACTTGTGAACACCTGCGTCGGCATCGCGAAAACCTTTCCAGCCTGCCCGCTCGATCAACCAGCCAGCGGCCAGTTTCATCTGCCCGTCGGGTTGCGCATAGGCCACCAGATCCGGGTATTCGCCCTTGAGCCGTGCAGCCAGCGCCGCTGATACCAAGGGGTTCTTGAAGAAACTGCCAGCATTGCCGAGTACGGCCGGGTCCGGGAGTTTTTCGTTGCGGATGCTGCAAATGGCCCGGCTGACATCGCTGGCGGTCGGATGGTCGATACCTTGTTCGGTCAAGCGCTGACGCACCGGGCCGTACTCCAGGTGCAAATGCGCGGCACGGTCGAGGGCGAAGCGCACACGCAGGATCAACCAGCGCCCCGGTTCCTGCTTGAACAGGCTGTCGCGGTAAGCGAAGTTGCACTGCGCCAGGCTGAAGTCGCGCAGTTCGCCGGTCTGGCGATCGAGGGCGGTCAGGCCGGCGAACACGTCCTTGATCTCGACCCCGTAGGCGCCGATGTTCTGCATCGGTGCAGCACCCACGGTGCCGGGAATCAGGCTGAGGTTTTCCAGGCCGGACAACCCAAGCGCCAGGGTGTGTTGCACAAAGGGATGCCAGGGCTCGCCCGCCTCGGCCTCGATCACCACTTTGCCGTCATCATCGCTCAGCACGCGAATCCCGCGAGTGGCCATGCGCAGCACCAGTGAATCGATATCCGCCGTCAGCAGCAGGTTGCTGCCACCACCGATCACCAGTACCGGGACCTTGTGCTCCAGCCCGTAGGCCAGGGCTTCGCGCACATCGTCGTCGCTATGGGCCTCGGCAAACAGCCGGGCCTGGACATCCACGCCAAAGCTGTTGAAAGGCTTGAGCGATACCTGCGATCGAACTTGCAAACTCATAACCGTCCCTTCAATTCAATCACCAGCAAATCACTGGCGCGCTCGATCAGGTCCAACACCTGCTCGAAGCCTTGCTCGCCGTCGTAGTACGGGTCCGGCACTTCATCGATCGGCGACTGGTAACGGCGCAGGAACAAGTCCAGCTCGGCCTTGCCCTTGGCGGGCTGCAAGGCCTTGAGGTTGCGCAGGTTGCTGTTGTCCATCGCGAGGATCAGGTCGTAGGTGGCAAAATCGGCGCGGCTGACTTGCCGGGCGCGCTGGGCCGACAAGTCGTAACCACGCAGCTTCGCCGCGGCCTGGCTGCGTTTATCCGGCGCCTTGCCGACATGCCAGTCACCGGTGCCGGCGGAGGCAACCTCAACCTGATCGGCCAGCCCCGCTTCGCGCAGTTTGTGCCGCAGCACGCCTTCGGCCGTGGGAGAACGGCAGATGTTGCCCAGACACACGAACAAAACGCGCATCACGCCTCCAGAAGGCGACGAACGCGCTCGAGGTCTTCAACGGTATCGACGCCGGCTGGCGGCGCGATCAATGCGTCGGCCACGTGGATCCGCACGCCGTGCCACAGGGCACGCAGCTGTTCCAGGCACTCGGTGTTTTCCAGCCAGCATGGACCCCAGTTGACGAAATCCTGCAGGAAACCGGCACGGTAGGCATAGATGCCGATATGGCGGCGATACGGCACACCTTCCGGCAACTGCTCAGGGTTCACGGCAAATGCATCACGCGCCCAGGGCAAGGTGGAGCGACTGAACGTCAGCGCCAAGCCATTGAGGTCGCTGACGACCTTGACCACGTTGGGATTGAACAGGGTGTCCGCGTCTTCGATCGGCTCGGCCAGGGTGGCCATGCGTGCTTCAGCGTGGGCGGCCAGATTGGCGGCAACCTGATCGATCACGCTCGGCGGGATCAGCGGCTCGTCGCCCTGGACGTTGACGACGATGGCATCGGGCGCCAGGCCCAGCTTCATCGCGACTTCGGCCAGGCGATCGGTGCCGGAATTGTGATCCTCACGGGTCAGCACCACTTCGGCACCGAAGCCATTGCAGGCCTCGACGATGCGCGCGTCGTCAGTGGCAACCACCACCCGCCCGGCGCTGCTTTTGCACGCCTGTTCCCAGACGTGCTGGATCATCGGTTTGCCGGCGATCAGCAGCAGCGGCTTGCCTGGCAGGCGGGTGGAGGCATAACGCGATGGAATGACAACGGTAAAGGCTGTGGTCATTTATCCAGACGCTCATCGGTGGTCAGGGTGCGCGCTTCCGACTCCAGCATCACCGGGATGCCATCGCGAATCGGGTAGGCCAGGCCGGCGCCCTTGCTGATCAGCTCGGTCTTGTCGGCGCTGAGCTTGAGCGGGCCTTTGCAGACCGGGCAAGCGAGGATGTCGAGCAATTTGGTGTCCATGAGCATTCCCTGGAAAAAACGGAGTTAAGGCAACAAACGATCCGGCAGCAAGCGCATCAACTGTGTGTCGAACCAGGCCACGAAGGCCGGCGACGGCACGGCATCGACCGCCAGGTACCACCAGTCGGCGGCGGCAAAGGCACGGCATTTCACCGCGTCTTTTTCCGTCATCACCAACGGCAATGACGGCGTGAAATTCAACGCCTGCACGCTGTATTCGGCGTGGTCGGCAAACGCATGTGGAACAGGCTGCCAGTGTAGCGTTTCGAGGGTCTTGAAGAAACGTTGCGGATTGCCGATACCGGCCACCGCGTGCAGGGCCTGGCCGGCGGGAAAAAGATCGAGGGGACGGCGTTCGCCACTGCGCAGATTGACCAGCGCGGTGGGTTGCAATTGAAAGGCAAAGCCATCGTCGCGGTCGGATGCGGCACCGTTGTAGAGCACCGCGTCGACGCTTTGCAGGCGCTCGACCGGCTCACGCAATGGCCCGGCTGGCAGGCAACGGCGGTTGCCCAGGCCGCGGGCGGCGTCGATCAGCACCAGCTCCAGGTCGCGAGCCATGCGGTAATGCTGCATGCCGTCGTCGGACAGGATCAGGTCCAGTGGCTCGCTGGCCAGCAAGGCTTTGACGGCGTTGCTGCGATTGGGGTCGATCATCAGCGGCACGCCCGTGCGCTGGACAATCAGCAGCGGCTCGTCACCGGCGACGTCGGCGCTCTGCCCGGCCTCGACCCGCCACGGCAACTGCGGCGGTTTGGCGCCATAGCCGCGGCTGACCACGCCGACCCGCAGGCCGCTGCGCTGGCAGTGCTCGATCATCCATAGAATCAGCGGCGTCTTGCCGGTGCCTCCCACGGTGATGTTGCCGACCACGATCAGCGGCACCGGCGGCTGGTAGATCTCGCCCTCACCCGCCAGAAAACGCTTGCGCTTGTTCATGACCACGCGCCGGTACAGCCATTCCAGTGGCTGTAACAGCTTCAGGGCCGGATGACCTGCGTACCACGCGGCGAGCAATCGATCGGACATGGCCATCAGGGCGCGGGAGGCGCCGCCTCGATGGTGGTCATGCGCAAGTGACTGAAGCCGAGTTTGCCGGCGGCATCCATGGCCGTCACCACGGACTGATGCGCAGTCTTGCCGTCAGCACTGATGGACAGCGGCCGGTTGGTGTCGCCGTTGGCTTCTTTTTGCAGCGCGTCCATCAGCGAGGCCAGGTCGCTTTTCGGCAGGATCTGGTTGTTCACCGAGAACACGCCGTCGGCGCTGATGGCGATGTCCAGCGGCTTGCTCTGATCGTCGGCCGGCGTACCGCTGACGGCTTCCGGCAGCTCGACGCGCAGTTGGGTCTCACGGGTAAAGGTGGTGGTCACGACGAAAAACAGCAGCAGGACAAACACCACGTCGATCAACGACACGAGGTTGATGTCCACGTTCTCCCGTTGCTTGCGGCGGAATTTCACGCTTTGCCCTCGGCCAGATCAACGTCACGGTCGCCCTGCACCACTTCAACCAGTTTGATCGCCTCCTGCTCCATACCCACGACGAGTTCATCAATGCGCCGTTGCAGAAACCGGTGGAAGAACACCGCCGGGATACCGACGATCAGCCCCGAAGCCGTGGTAATCAAGGCTTTGGAAATACCGCCGGCCAGCACGGCGGCATTGGCCATCATGCCCGTGCCCATGAACGAACTGAAGATATCGATCATGCCCAACACGGTACCCAGCAGCCCCAGCAACGGCGCCATGGCGGCGATGGTGCCCAGTGCGTTGATGTAGCGCTCCAGCTCGTGGATCACCCGGGCTGCGGCCTCTTCGATGCACTCTTTCATGATCTCGCGACCATGTTTTGAGTTGGCCAGGCCGGCCGCCAGGATCTCGCCCAACGGGGAGTTGGCGCGCAGTTCCTTGAGTTTTTCCTTATTGAGCTGTTTGTCCTTGATCCAGACCCAGACCTGCCCGAGCAAGTGCTCCGGGGTCACGCGGCTGGCGCGCAGTGTCCAGAGACGTTCGGCGACGATGGCCATGGCCACGATGGAGCTCAGAATGATCGGCAGCATCATCCAGCCGCCGGATTTGACCAATTCCCACACAGTGACAGTCCCCTCGAAAAAGTGCGCCACTCTAACATAGGGGGTGGACGCACCGAAGACCGTGATGTCGCAACCGGTCGGGCTTTGATAACGCTCGGTCATGGGTTCAAAGGCGGCGGATCGCGCCAGAAACGCCGTTCCTGGCGCATCGACCACGGCGGCTCGAAGCGCCCGAGTTGCAGACGAATGGCACCCTGTTCGACACTGTCGTAGATCGCCATTCCGCGTTTTTGATAACGCGCGATGACCGTGGGATGCGGGTGGCCAAATGAATTGCCCTGGCCGCGGGAGATCAGTGCCCCTTTAGGTTGCAGGACATCCAGCAGGGCGTTAGACGACGAACTGCGACTGCCATGGTGTGGCGCCTGCAGCCAGTCGGTGGGCAGGGCCAGCGGACTGTCCAGCAGGGCTTTTTCGGCGGCGGCATCGATGTCGCCACTCAACAGCAACCGTTCGCCATTGGCCTCGATCAGCAAGACACAGGAGTTCTGGTTGCTGTCACCGGCCGATGGCCAGTGCCAAAGCTGGAAATCGACTTCATCCCAGGTCCATTGCCGGCCGCTCTCACAACGCCCGGCCTGCAGCTCCACAGGCAAGTCAGCGGGCTCACCACTGACCACCTGTTTCACCGGCAAGCCCTTGGCAATCGCCGGGGCACCGCCGGCATGATCGGCATGGGCGTGGCTGATCAGCATCAGATCGAGGCCCTTCACCCCGAGTTTGCGCAACGCCGGCAGCACCACCCGCTCCCCCTGGTCGAGTTCACCGAATCGCGGTCCGGCGTCATACAGCAAGGTGTGATGTCGGGTTCGCACCAGAACAGCCAACCCCTGCCCCACGTCCAACTGCCAGACTTCAGCGATGCCTTCCGGCAGCATTGACCGGGGTGGGAACACCAGCAACAGCAGCAGAGGCCAACCCAACGGGCGCAGCGGAACGCCACGCGGCAACAGCAGCAGAAAAGCGCCCAGCGCGCCGAGGCTCCATATCCCCAGAGGAATCGCTTCCGGCACCCACGCGGGTAGCACCTCGGCCAACAACGCCAAGACCCTGAACAACCCACCGATCAAACCGCCTGCCAGCCACAACAGGCCCTCGCCCACGTAGGGCACCGGCAACAGCAATGTCCCGAGCAACGCCGGTGGCAACACCAGCAGACTGATCCACGGCACCGCCAGCAAATTGGCTGCCGGACCGCTAAGGCTGATCGGCAATCCCAGTATCAACAGTAACGGACACAATCCGATTGCAATCAGCCACTGGGCACGGGTCCAGGTTTGCCACCATCGCCAGGGGCCCAATCGGCCGCCGAAGGTCAATATCAAGACGGCCACGGCCGCGAAAGACAGCCAAAAACCAGGCTGAAGACTCGCCAGCGGCTCCAGCAGCAAAATGCCGCAGAGGGCCAGCAAAAGCGGCCACCATGCACCGAGATGACGAAACCGCAGACGCCACAACAACACCAGGCCCAGCATCAGGCAGGCTCGTCGCACCGGCACCCCGAATCCGGCGAGCATCCCGTAACCGAGCGCCGCGGCGAATGCCAGGCCACACGCCCAAGGCAACCATGGCAGGCGGTTCGGCCACAACCCAAGGCGGGCCAGGCCGGCAATCAGCAGATACACGACGCCCGCCAGCAAGCCGATGTGCTGCCCGGAAATCACCAACAGATGCACCGTGCCGGTGTCCTGCAATACCTGCCAGTCTTCGCGGCTCAGCCCGGCACCGTCCCCGAGCACCAACGCCGTCAACGCGCCGCCTCGCCCCTGCGCATCCACCGCTTGCAAACGCTGGCGGATGCCATCGCGCCAGGCCCATTGGGCTGGCGCAAGGCGTTCGCCCTGCTTGACCGTCCCGGTCGCCCCGATGTGTTGTGCCAGCAACCAGGCCTGATAATCGAACGCCTGCGGATTGAGGAGCCCGACCGGGCGCTTCAATTTGACTGCCAGACGCCAGCGCTCGCCGCTGTTCACCGGCGGCCCGCCGTACCAGGACAGGCGCATTTGCCGCGGCAGCCGGGTACGCCGGGACTGGATGTCGGTCAATTCGAAACGCACGACTCCGTCGTCATGCCGGGGCAAGCCGGTGACCCGTCCTTCGACCCAGCGGGTTTCTCCGTCCAGCGCCGGCGGCAACCGGTCATCCAGCGCCCACTGCGCATTCGCGCAGGCCCAACTCAGACCGAACAGGTAAAACGCCACCGGATACGCCCTGAACGGCAACAACATCAAACCCGCCACCGGCATCGCCAGCCACAACCAGACCGGCGGCAACGCCGGTAAAAAACGCAAAGTCAGCAGACCCAGCGCCAACGCCATCATCCCTGTGCGCATAAGCCTGTCCTTGAGAGTCCCCTCCAAGGCTTAGCCCGCCCGTCGCGCGGACGCCGTTATCAATTGTCACAAAGTCTGAATGGGCAGTTCATAGAATCCAGACATACTTGCCACCCTGACCGACCGAGAAGCCTTATGCCCCGGCGCTTATTCAAACGTTACATGCCAGACCCGATGAGCATCAGGGAACACAAGTCCTTACGCTTTCTCGGCACGCTGCTGCATGACCCGAACCTGTGGCACCTCAACCGCCATTCCGTGGCTCGTGCCATGGCGGTGGGTTTGTTCGCGGCGTTCCTGCCAATCCCGTTGCAGATGCTGCTGGCGGCAACCCTCGCCATCATCGTGCGCGGCAACATGCCGATCGCCGTGAGCCTGGTCTGGCTGACCAACCCGATCACCATGCCTGCCGTGTTCTTTTGCACCTACCAGACCGGCGCCTGGCTGATGGACGTCCCCGCCCGGCAGTTGCCGGACGCACTGACCTGGGAATGGATCAGGGGTGAAATCTCGACCTTGTGGCAACCATTCCTGTTGGGTTCGGTGGTGACGGGGCTGGCACTCGGCGCGCTGTCCTACTTCATGGTGATGGCGTATTGGCGCTGGTGGGTGGCCAGGCAATGGAAGCGGCGCAAGAAGAGCCGGATGTGAAAATGCAAAACGGCGCCCCAAGGCGCCGTTTTTTAAATCTGCCATACACCCCCTGTAGGAGCTGCCGCAGGCTGCGATCTTTTGATCTTGATTCGGGCCCGTCAAAAGCCAAAAGATCGCAGCCTGCGGCAGCTCCTACAAGGAAGGTCAGGTACGCATCCCGCGACCGCTGACCAGCAACCGTGCACAACCGATGTACAGCACTACGGTCGCCACCAGCATGAAAGCGATGGCCACACTGATGCGGATATCCGATACGCCAAGAATGCCGTAACGGAATGCGTTGACCATGTGCAGCACCGGGTTGGCCAGTGATACGGTCTGCCAGAACGGCGGCAGCAAGGTGATCGAATAGAAGACCCCGCCCAGGTAGGTCAGTGGCGTCAGCACGAAAGTCGGAATGATCGAAATATCATCGAAGTTGCGCGCAAACACGGCGTTGATGAAGCCCAGCAGCGAGAAGATGGTCGCCGTCAGCACCACCACCAGAATGGTCACGCCCAGGTGATGCACCTGCAAGTGGGTGAAGAATAGCGACAGCAGGGTCACGATGATCCCCACCATCAAGCCGCGCAGCACGCCACCCAGGGTGTAGCCGATCAGGATGGTGTGCGGCGATAGCGGCGAGACCATCAGTTCTTCGATGGAACGCTGGAATTTGCTGCCGAAGAAACTCGACACCACGTTGCCGTAGGAGTTGGTGATCACCGACATCATGATCAGCCCCGGCACGATGTACTCCATATAGGTGAAGCCACCCATGTCGCCGATTTGCCGACCGATCAAGTTACCGAAGATCACGAAGTACAGGACCATGGTGATGGCCGGCGGCAGCAGGGTCTGCGGCCAGATCCGGGTGAAACGCCGGACTTCACGGTAAACGATGGTGTTGAGTGCAATGAGGTTGGGGCGCAACTCGGAACTCATACCGCCACCTTCGACAGATTTTTCTCCACCAGGGACACGAACAACTCCTCGAGGCGATTGGTTTTGTTACGCAGGCTCAGCACTTCGATGTTCTGCTGCGCCAGTTGGGTGAACAGCGCGGTGATGCCCATGGACTTTTCAACCTGAACTTCCAGGGTGTGGCTGTCGATCAGCCGGGACGGGTAGCCGAGCAACTGAGGCGCGGCGGGCAGGTCGCCCTTGAGGTCCAGCAGAAAGGTTTCGACATGCAGTTGGCTAAGCAGCTGACGCATGCTGGTGTTCTCGACGATGGTGCCATGGTCGATGATGCCGATGTTGCGGCACAACTGCTCAGCCTCTTCCAGGTAATGGGTGGTGAGGATGATGGTGATGCCTTTCTGGTTCAGCTCGGTGAGGAAGCTCCACATCGAGCGACGCAGCTCGATGTCCACCCCGGCAGTCGGTTCGTCGAGGATCAGCAGGCGCGGTTCATG
The DNA here is from genome assembly GCF_019219225.1 of Pseudomonas sp. PDM32. Taxonomy (NCBI): domain Bacteria; kingdom Pseudomonadati; phylum Pseudomonadota; class Gammaproteobacteria; order Pseudomonadales; family Pseudomonadaceae; genus Pseudomonas; species Pseudomonas sp. PDM32. The sequence goes on along the minus strand of NZ_JAHUWE010000006.1, from coordinate 157,046 downwards.
AACCAGGGCGCGGGCGATCATCAGGCGACGCTTCATGCCGCCGGACAGTGAACGCGACGGCACGTCCTTCTTGTCCCACAGCCCCAGTTGGGTCAGGTACTGTTCGGCGCGTTCCTTGGCGATTTTCGCCGGGATGCCGTAGTAGCCGGCCTGGGTCACGACGATGTCGAAGGTCTTTTCGAACTGGTTGAAGTTGAATTCCTGAGGCACCACGCCGATGGAGCGCTTGAGTTGCGCAGGATTTTTGTCCAGGTCGTGACCGAAGATATTCACCGTGCCGCTGGTCTTGTTCACCAGGGTCGAGAGAATGCCGATGGTCGTGGATTTGCCGGCGCCGTTGGGGCCGAGCAAGGCGAAAAAGTCACCTTCGGCGACTTCCAGATCGATACCACTCAGGGCCTGGAAACCGTTGCCGTAGGTTTTGGTTAGCTGCCGGATGGACAGAGCGGAACTCATATCTGATTTACGCACCAAGAAGGGAAGAAAGGGATAAGTATGGACGGCGGCGAACAATACAACCGCAACAACCTGGCACAATGGTGCTTGTCGCCGCCACACAAGTACAGTCAAGCGTGTCGATAGTGAGTATTAAGTCAACGCGGTCATGACCGCCTTTTGATACGCCGGGCGCTGTTTCAACCGCGCGTACCAGGCCTGCAGATGCGGTAGTGGCGCACGCTCGATCGGCATCTCGAACCAGGCATAAATGAAACTGCCCAGGGGAATATCACCCATGCCGATCTCGCTTCCGGACAGGTAGGGCGTGTTCGCCAACGCCTGGTCGGCCATCGCCAGCAGCGTGTCGCATTCCTTGATCGCCGCCTTGATGGCGGGCCAGTCCTGCTGGTCTGCCGGGGTACGCAGCACACCCCAGAATACGGTACGGAACGGGCCGGCAAAGCTTGAGGTGGTCCAGTCCATCCATTTGTCGGCGCTGGCACGGGCTTGCAGATCCGCGGGGTACCAGGCCGTGTCGGCTGCGTGGCGGGCCATCAGGTATCGCACGATGGCGTTGGACTCCCACAACACGAAACCATCGTCCTCGATAACCGGCACTCGACCGTTGGGGTTCATCGCACGGTACTCGGGTGTATCGACGACACCAAAGGCGCCACCGGCATCGATCGCCTCGTAGGCCAGGCCCAGTTCTTCGGCGGCCCACAATGGCTTTCTCACATTCGACGAGTTTTTCCGACCCCAGATCTTCAGCATGACCGCCTCTTTTTCGCTAAGTGGGCAGGCAGCATACGCCGGATCAGGGGCGACTCAAATCGCTCTGCATGTCACCCAACAGCGGTTGCAGTTGCTCACCGAACAGATGCGGATAGCATTTTTCCAGGTGTTCGAAAAAGAACGCTTCAGGGACGTCGGCGAACTGGCCGTGATCGACGAGGTACTCCATCAGCTTCGCACCATCACGGTTGAAGGGATGAAAAACACTGTCGTTGATCCCGTCGAATTCCAGCGGCGCCACATTGAACAGCTCGCAAAGTTTGCGGTTGAACGCCGGCGTCGCCTTGATCCAGCGACCCTGCAAGTAAAACTCGGTGTAGCCGTGCATGGCGAACATGTCGCTCTTGAGCAATTCAAGCAGGCGAGGCGTCGACAAATGATTGCGCACATCCGCCAGGCCGATCCGCGCGGGAATCCCGCAATGCCGCGCTGCACCTGCCAGCAACGTGGCCTTGGGCACGCAGTAACTCTCCCCGGTCGCCAATGCATGACTGCCGCGCAGGGTCTGCGGATCGCGACTGAAGGTGTACGGGTTGTAGCGCACCGCTTCGCGCACGGCGTAATAAAGACTGATCGCCTGTTCAAGCGGATCGCGACTGGCACCGCGGTGTTTTTCGGCGAACTCCACCACAGACGGATGGTCACTATCGATGAAGCGGCCGGGACTCAAGTACTCGTGCATGAGAATAATCTCCAGGGGAAGCCCCGAGTCTAGCGATAGCTTCAGCACAGAGATAACGACGTTTCGGCCAAATATGGGCGCTTTGCCGCTCGTTCAATGAAGGTTTTTCCCACGTGTGCGGCCCATCTGGCCCACGAAAATCATCCTGGGTCACCACCCGCCTGTTTTGCGGATGCCGTCTAAGCTCTGAGGGCTGGTCCGCCCTGGTTTCACGGAGGAATAAATATGCTGCTGTTGTGGATACTGGTTCTGCTGGTCGGTATTGCTTATCTGGCCCACCGCCGCATTGCCCCGCTGCCCGCCCTGGTCATCGTGGCCGCCTATGTCGTGGCCATGGGCGCTTTCAGCCGCGCACCAGGCTGGTTGCTGCTGGTTTTCTGGGTATTGATCGCTGCCGTCGCCGCACCCTTGCTGCTGCCCGACCTGCGTCGCAAATTGTTCAGTGCACCGATGTTCAACTGGTTCCAGAAAACCCTGCCGCCGATGTCGCAAACAGAACGCGATGCCATCGACGCTGGTACGGTGTGGTGGGACGGAGAGCTGTTCAGTGGCCGTCCGGACTGGAGCAAACTGCTGTCCTATCCCAAAGCGCAATTGAACGAAGAAGAACAGGCTTTCATCGACGGGCCGACCGAAACGCTCTGCACCATGGTCAATGAGTGGCAGCTCGGTCAAACCATGGACCTGCCGCCCGAAGCCTGGGCTTTCATCAAGGACAACGGCTTTTTCGCCCTGATCATCCCCAAAGAGTTTGGCGGCAAAGGCTTCTCTGCCTATGCCCACTCGCAAGTGGCGATGAAGCTGGCAAGCCACAGCGGCGACCTCGCCTCCACCGTGATGGTCCCCAACTCCCTCGGCCCGGCCGAATTGTTGCTGCACTACGGCACCGACGAACAACGCAATCATTACCTGCCACGCCTGGCACGCGGCGACGACATCCCGTGCTTTGCCCTGACCGGTCCGCTGGCCGGCTCCGACGCGGGCGGCATGCCGGACTCCGGGGTGATCTGCAAAGGTGAATGGGAAGGCCAGGAGGTTCTCGGCCTGCGCCTGAACTGGGAAAAGCGCTACATCACCCTCGGCCCGGTGGCTACCCTCCTCGGCCTGGCCTTCAAGGCCTATGACCCCGATCACCTGCTGGGCGACAAGGAAGACCTGGGCATCAGCCTGGCGCTGATTCCGACCGACACCGTCGGTGTCGAGATCGGCCGACGGCATCTGCCGCTGGGCGCCGCGTTCATGAATGGCCCGAACTCGGGCAAGGACGTGTTCGTCCCGCTGGAGTTCCTCATTGGCGGCCAGGAAATGCTCGGCAAGGGCTGGATGATGCTGATGAATTGCCTGTCGGTGGGGCGTTCGATTTCCCTGCCGGCGGTGGGCACCGGCATGGCCAAGTTCACCAGCCTGGTGACGGGCCAATACGCGCAGGTTCGCGAGCAGTTCAATGTGCCGATTGCTTCGTTCGAAGGCATCCAGGAAGCCATGGCCCGCATTGGCGGCAATGCCTGGATGATGGACGCCGCCCGCATGCTGACCGCCAATGCAGTCGACCTGGGCGAGAAACCGTCGGTGCTGTCGGCGATTCTCAAGTACCACCTGACCGAGCGCGGCCGCGACTGCATCAGCGATGCCATGGATGTGCACGGCGGCAAGGCGATCATCATGGGGCCGAACAATTACCTGGGCCGTAAATGGAACGGCGCGCCGATTTTTATCACGGTGGAAGGCGCGAACATTCTCTCGCGCAACCTGATGATTTTCGGCCAGGGCGCGATCCGCTGCCATCCCTTCGTGCTCAAGGAAATGGCTCTTGCCGGCCGTGAAGACAAGGATCAGGCGCTCAGAGAGTTCGATGGCCTGCTGCTCAAGCACATCGGTTTTGCCGTGGGCAACGCCGCCAGTACGCTGGTGCTGAATCTCGGTTTCGGGCACCTCGAACACATCCCGGGCGACAAACTCAGCCAGGGTTACTTCCGCGCCCTCAATCGTCAGGCTGCGGCATTCGCCCTGCTCGCTGACCTCAGCATGATGTTGCTGGGCGGCGCACTGAAACGCCGGGAACGCCTGTCCGCACGACTGGGTGACGTACTGAGCAACCTTTACCTGGCCTCTGCCGCACTCAAGCGCTATCACGATCTCGACACACCGGAGTACATGACGCCACTGGTGAGCTGGGCCATGGAAGAAAGCCTGGGGCAGGCGGAACGGGCCATGGATGAGCTGCTGAACAACTTCCCGAACAAAGTCGTGGGCTGCCTGTTGCGGGTGATCGTGTTCCCGTTCGGTCGCCGGCACAAAGGCCCCTCGGACAAACTCGCTGCCGAAGTCGCTGCCTTGATTGGTCGCGCCAAGGGCGACCCAGCCCTGGAGGAATTGCTCCTGGGTTGCTATCGCCCGCAGGCGAGCGACGATCCGGTCGGCGCCTTGCAATACGCCTGCAACCTGTTGAGCGCCGCTCAGCCGCTGCAGAAAAAGCTGCATGTGGCACTCAAGAGCGGCCAGGTCAAACCGCTGGCCGGCGAGTCACTGATCGATGCCGCGCTCGAGGCTGGTGTGTTGCAGCCGGTGGAAGCGCAAACCCTTCGTGAAGCCGAAGCGGCCCGGCGCAAGGTGATCGATGTCGATGACTTTGACCAACAGGCGTTGGCACTGGCCGAGGGAAAAGTCCGCTGATCCCTTCAAACATGTAAAAACGGGCGCGGGCGCTTTATACTCCCGCGCCCGTTTTGCTCTTGAGGACTTATCTCGTGTCCAACATCGTTGCCGATCATCTCGTTTTACTCGACCACCTGCGCAGCATCCTGGTCGCCGTAGGTGAGGCCGAGCAGGTTCCCGACGAAAGCCATGCCTTGTTCCTTGAGCGCTTCGACGAGCTGCTGGCGTTACTGCCTGTCGACCCGATTGAAAGCCAGTACCTGGGCCAGGACATTCTGTGCCAGGTCATCACTCGCTATCCGCAAATCGCGCACCTGGTGCCGCGCGACCTGCTGTGGTATTTCGCCGGTGACTGCCTGCATTACATGCCCGATGATGAAATCGACCTGTACCAGGCCCTGGAAGAGCGTCGCTTCGAAGCCGAACAGAACGACGAACCTTTCGACTGGAACCAGGAAAAGCAGCTGCTGGCGTTGTCGAACCAGGACAGCAAGCACTGATCTGCAAAAGATCGCAGCCTCCGGCAGCTCCTACAGGAACTGCCGAAGGCTGCGATCTTTTTTTTCTACCTTCAAAACAAGCCGTCACTCTCCGGCAGTTCATACTCCGATGGCGACCAGCCCGGACCATTCGACCGACCCGGCTTGCCCAGCGTCGGCTCCTTCGCCAGACATTCCACCAGGTAATCGATCAACACCCGTAGCTTGGGCGGCAGGTATCGGGTTGGCGAATGCAGCAACCAGGCGCCGCCGTGGTAGGACGCCAGAAAGGTCCAGTCCGGCAGCACTTGCACCATCAAACCCTTCTCCAAGGCATGGCGCGCTGTGAAATACGGCAGGCTGCCAATGCCGATGTGCTGCAACACCGCGCCATAACGTACGCCAGTGTGATTGGCGGCATATCGCCCGCGCACACCCACGGTTACCGTCTTGCTGCCTTTCTTGAATTTCCAGCGTGCGTCGCTGGGTGTTTCGCCCAGGTAAATGCAGCTGTGATTGAGCAAGTCATGGGGATGAGTCGGCGTTCCGTGCTCGGCCAGATACTGCGGAGTGGCGCAGAGCATATGATCGATGGTCAGCAACTGCCGCCCCACCAGACCCGCAGGCGGCCGATCGGTGATGCGAATCGCCAGGTCGACATGATCGTCGATCAAATCGACCTGGCGGTCCTCAAGCAACAGCTCCACATCCACCTTGGGATAACGCCGCAAGAACTCCGGCATGTGCGGGTGAATCACGATCCGGCCCACCGCTTTCGGCACGCTGATACGCACCAGCCCCTCGGGTTCATCGGTGAACTGACCACTGACTTCCATCACTGACCGCGCGGCATTGACCATTTCCTGGCACCGCTTGAACACCTCCTCGCCACCGTCGCTCAGACGCAACTTGCGCGTGGTTCGTTGCAGCAACCGGGTGGCGAGCGCCTTCTCCAGGCGCGAAATGCTGCGACTGACCGCCGAGGGCGAGGAGCCCAACTGACGAGCGGCCTCGGAGAAACTGCCCGTCTCGACAACCTTGACGAAAATCGCCATTTCACCCAGCAGCGGCAGAGGAAGATTTATGCTCACAACGCAACAGTCCTTTGATGTTTGCCCGGATTATCACGTATTTACCGACTTTCTATAATAGAAACCGATTACCAATACGAGCCCGGAATATGACGCTGCGCCTTTTTTTCCATAGTGATGAGCTCAAGGCCAACGTGGAAGTCCTGGAATGCACCCCCCACGAAAACGAGTTTGCCGTGGTCTTGCGCGCGACCCTGTTCCACCCCCAGGGCGGTGGACAGCCTTGCGACACTGGTTGGATCGGCGAAAGCCAGGTGCTGCGTGTGGTCCAGGATCCCGAGCGGATCATTCATTTTGTCGATCAGCCGGTAAAAACCGGGATGACGCCAATCCGCGTCGACGAACAACGCCGGCGGTTCAACACGCGCATGCATTCGGCTGGCCATTTGATCGGCCACTTTGTCCAGGCCATGGGTTGGATGCCGATCAAGGCGCATCACTGGCCAGGTGAAGGCCGTGTGCAATTCCAACCGGGCAAATCAGCGCAGGACGTCGAGGCCCAGGTCATCGAGCATGGCATCGGGCAGTGGATCGACCACGACCTGCCGCGCCTGACCTCACTGCGCGAAGGCGCCCGGGAAATCGGCTTCGGTGAACTGCCCGCCTACGGTTGTGGTGGTACCCATGTACGCAGCTTGAAGGATTTGGGCGCGGTCACCATCGCCTCCGTTTCGCAGAAAAAAGGCACGCTGTCCGTCCACTATCTCGTGGACTGAACACTGGGTGTTCGTGGTGGGGTCGGGAAAGACGCCTGATTTTATCGATGCAAAAACATTGCCCTGAACGCAAAAGGCCCGCCAGTCATACTGGCGGGCCTTTTTTTGCTTCAGTACACCTCATCAACATCCGGCAAGCGCGCTGCGCTACGCCCTGCCCGTCCACCTGCCTCCAATTTTTGCACCAATAGTTTTCCTTTCACTCATGGCACTTTGGTTTGATTGAACTAACGTCAAACCATAAGAAGTCATAACGGCTCGAATTTCCACGTTAGCTTCAGTGATCAGATAGCGGATTGGCAAAAGGAGTTACCTCACTATGATCCTGGCAGGCGTTTTCCGGCTCTGTAGCTGCATTGCCGATAACTTTCAGGGAAAACCAGGACAGCGGACAGCGCCGTCCATGGCCGCGAGTATCGCTCTTGCCGGCAGCCCGGGTCACCGGATCATTGAAAACCGTTTCAGCAAAGGTCGCTCGCTATCCAGCCAGATCAGCGAATTGCGCCCGCTCGTGTGTAGCACGCAAGGAATAACGCCTGGGCCATGGATGAGTGGCCTGGCGCATTGGGGGGGATAGTCCGATCCCCGTGAAGTGATCCGAGACAACTCAGTCCGCCTAAAGACGGTCTATCCAGTGAGGATGTACTTAATGAGCCTTCGTACCGCGCCCACTTTCAAGCGATTTTTCCATGGCCTGCTCTGGATGGGCCTCAGCGTAGAAGCCGCTCAGGCCGCGCCGGCCAATTGTCCGCAACTGGACAATTGGCCGACAACGTACGAGGTCGGTCAGGGACTGCAGAATGAACTGCGCAGCCCCGTTCCGGTAACGCAACTGGCGGTGGGTGACCCGAAAATTGCCGACGTGCAACCCAGCGGCAGCAACGCGTTCATACTCACGGGCATTGCGCCGGGGACCACCAGCCTGATGGTCTGGACCGCCTGTTCGAAAACACCGCGCCAAGCCATGGTGTTCGTCAAGGGCAGGGCCACGTCGGCGCTGACCAGCGTACCGTCGGTGCCTTCCGACGACCCGTTGCTGCCGAGCCAGGTGCAGACCGATGTCCGCTTCGTTGAAGTCAGCCGGACCAAACTCAAGGAAGCCTCCGCCTCGATTTTCGGCGTCCGGGGCAACTGGCTGTTCGGCTCGCCGAGAACCTTGCCCACCATCGGCGGCATAGTCACGCCGGCGATACCGGTGAGAAACGACCAGTTCAACCTCACGTTTGCTACCGGCAGTACCCTGGTGGCGATCAACGCGCTGGAAGGCAGCGGTTTCGCCTACACCCTGGCGCGACCAAGCCTGGTTGCGCTCAGCGGGCAAAGTGCGAGCTTCCTGGCCGGCGGTGAAGTACCGATTCCAGTGCCCAGTTCAGGCAGCGATAACGTGTCCATCGAGTACAAGGAATTCGGTATACGCCTGACCCTGACGCCAACCATCGTCGGGAAAAACCGTATTGCACTGAAGGTCGCGCCGGAAGTCAGTGAACTGGATTTCAGCAACGCAGTGAGCATCGCCGGCACGGTTGTCCCGGCCCTGACCGTTCGCCGTACCGATACCAGCATCTCCCTGGCCGACGGCGAAAGCTTCGTCATCAGCGGCCTGATCAGCACCCACAACGACTCCCAGGTGAACAAGTTTCCGGGGTTGGGCGATATTCCGATTCTGGGCGCGTTTTTCCGCGACAACACCATCAACCGTGAAGAGCGCGAACTGCTGATGATCGTCACCCCGCATCTGGTCCAGCCATTGGCTGCCAATGCACAACTACCGACACTGCCTGGCGAACAGCTGCGCAATTACGACCCGAACTTCTACCGCATGTTCTTCCTGGAAAATGGTGACTTCGACAGTCTCAGCGGACTCTCGCAATGAAACGAAGACTGAACCAGACTCGCCTCGCCCTGACTCGTAACGGTGACTTTGAGCGTTTGCCGGGCCAGCCTTATTGCCATTGGCCAGGCGTTCAACCTGTTGTCGCCAGAGGACCTTCGATGAAAGCAGTCATTGCAATAGCGGCGACATTAATGCTCGCAGGTTGTGCCAGCAATGGCATGCCTTCGCGACCGGGTAGCTGTGCCAAGCCCGGTTCGGAGCAAGAACTGGCCCTGAACCTGGCCGACAACATGGCCGAAGAAGGCCGTTTGTATGCCAGCCTGGCGAATCTGGAAGGATTGCCCGATAACCTGGTCCAGGTTCGCCTGCGCAAGGCTCGGGTGCTGCGCTTGATGGGGCGTAGCGGCGACGCGCAGCCGTTGTACGAAAGCTTGCTCGGCACCTGTCTGGCGGCTGAAGGGGAACATGGCCTGGGCCAGTTGGCCGCCGCCAGAAATGATAACGCCACCGCTGCCATTCACCTTGAGCGTGCGGTGAAGATGGCCCCCACCGACGACAAGATGCGAAATGACCTGGGGGTCGTCTACCTCAATCAGCGACGGATCCCTGAAGCACGCTTTGAGTTCATGACGGCCATGGAGCTCAAGCAGGCAAACACACTGGCGGCACTCAATTTGGTGACGTTGCTGATCTATCAGGATAACTGGAAGGCGGCAGCCGAACTCGTGACTCGCGCCGACTTGAGCCCCAAGCAAGTCGTAGAAGCCCAAACCCGCGCGGAAAAACTCAAGGCTTCCGCCCGAAAAGTGGTGGCTACCGATGGCAATCGCAAGACTGAGGTAGCCGATGCCTCTACCAGTGCGAACAAGTAGAACATACGAGGAGTCGAGATGAAGACCAAAAGGCTGTTGATCGGGTGCATGGCTTGCCTGTCCACCACTGCCTGGGCCATTGAGCCGGGCCCTTCTTCGCCGTATCAACAAGGCACCGAACAGTGGTTGCAGCTGCAGATTCGCGGCGTGGTTGCCTCCCCTCACCTGCAAACCGCTTCGGCCACCGAACGTGACCTAGCCATGCAGCGCTGGCTGAACAGCTTCAACTACCCGATTCCGGAATTTTATGACCAAGATACAGCGGGACAGATGACCATCGGCAACTGAGGCATATCGATGGGTGATCAGCTTCTGGCGTAGTTCAGAGTGGCCTGGCTAGAAAGCCAGGCTCAATCACGTGTGCAGGAAAATACAGTCCAGGTATTAAAAGGTGGAGCAGGCGATGGGAGTGAATACACTCCGCTCACCTGCTCCACCCCGTTCTTATGCAGTACAGCCAACTTGTTCGACAGCAAACCACTCCTGCTCACATACCGAATGCTCTGATCACCCCGATCAGGGCAGGGCCAATAGCGACCAGAAAGAAGCTCGGCCATAGACAGAAAATCAGTGGAAATATCAACTTGGTACCTATTTTTGCCCCCATCTCTTCGGCAACCTGCGTACGCCGGTCGCGGAACTCATCGGCATAGATACGCAAGGTGTCAGCCACACTAGTACCAAAGCGGATACTCTGCGCCAACAGACTGACCAGCCCTTGTACGTCATCCAGGCCAGTGCGTACGGCCAGTTGTTTGAGTGCCTCGGTACTGGAAATGCCCGCGCGGATTTGCGCATTGACCAGGGCCAGTTCTTCAGCCAGCTCGACCTGACTGACAGACATCTCTTCAGCCACCCGTTCGATGGTCGTGGGCAGGGCCAGGCCTGACTCCACGCACACCACCATCAGATCCAGTGCATCCGGAAACCCGGCACGCAGCCGACCTTGTCGCAGCTGCTTGCGCTTTCCGACATACAGCGCCGGCACCAACCATCCGATAGCGGCTACCATGACCACCAACAGCAGCCCCATGTTCAGGGAAACCTTGGGAATCAACGGCAACAACAGCAACGCAATACCGATCAATAACAATGGCAACATCAAGCGTACCGCCCAGTAGATTTGCACCGCAGACGAGGAACGGTATCCCGCATGCATCAACAGGGTCTGGGTGGCGGACGTCTGAGCCGATTCGGCCGAGCCAAAACGCTCGCCAACCCGCTCCAGCAACAGTTGCAGATTACTCGGGGCGTCTTGCCCGGCGGTGTTGCCTAAATGACCACGCTTGATCAGCGCCAGACGACGCTGCACGGGATCCTGAAGCCCCATCATCAGCAAGATCACGGCGCCAACCGCAAATACCGTACTCACCCCGATCGCACCAAGGAACAACAGGCGCGCTATCTCCTCGTTCCCGGTGACCCGACTGAACAACCCGAGCAAAAAGTCCATGACCTGTACCTCCCGGTAGCGAATACAGCTTAAACCTGAATCCGAACGATTTTGCGTATCCAGAAAATCCCGATCAACATGGCGCTGAACGCCCCGATAATCATCCGGCGGCCGATGGGATCATTGATCAGCATAGGCATGTACTTCGGGGTGGTGATAAAGATCACGATCGCCAGCACAAAGGGAACCGCCACCAGCACCCAGGCCGACATACGCCCTTCCGCTGATAGGGTTTTGACTTTGCGCTGAAAGCGGAAGCGCCCGCGAATCAGCCGACTCAGACGCTCCAGCACCTCGGTCAGATTGCCGCCGGTCTCGCGATGGATAAGGATCGAGGTCACCAGCATCATCACCGTCATGCTTGGCATCCTCTCCAGCAGGCCGAGCATGGCCCGGCGCACATCGTTGCCATAGTTGATATCGGCGAAGGTCAGGCCGAACTCATGAGCCACCGGTCCCTTATGCTCCTCGGCCACCAGGCGCAGGGTTTCGTTGAAGGGGTGCCCGGCGCGCAAAGCGCGGCACATGGAATCCAGCGCATCCGGCAGGCCTTCCTCGAACGCAGCGAAACGCTTGGCTCGGTCGCGAAATATTTTCAGTATGGGTAACCAGAAAATCGCGAACCCCGCCACCATCGCTATCCACCAGACTGACGAAACCATCCAGATCAAGATACCCGTCAAGCCCCCCAGCACCAGCCCGAGCAGCAATACCCGATAGGCCCGGTATTCGTGCCCGGACTGCTCAATCATTTGCGTCAATGCCTCCATCAAGGGCAGCTGTTCAAGCCTGGCCTCCAAGGGCGACAAACGCGTCAGGTATTTCTGTCGCAACACAGTCTGCATGCTGGACTGATTGTTGGCTTTCTCCAGTACATGCAAGCGGCCACGAATGCGCTTGCGCATCTTGCCGGCCTCGCCGAACACCGGCACCGCCACGCCCTGGGACAAGAGGAAGACGGCAATAAACACCATGCCGAGGAACATCAGAATGAATTCACCAGGAACCTGGTTCATGACTGCCGCGCCTCCATCCACTCAGGCCTGAACATCGCAAGCGGCAACTCGATACCGCGCTTGGCCAGCACATCGCGGAAGGCGGGGATCATGCCGCTGGGCCGAAAATCACCGAGTACCTCGCCGTTTTCGCTCACGCCGTGGCGCACGAAGGAGAAGATTTCGGTCATGGTAATGATCTCGCCCTCCATGCCGTTGATCTCCTGCACACTAACCAGGCGGCGCTTGCCGTCCTCCTGACGTTCCAGCTGGATGACCACTCCGATGGCCGAAGCGATCTGTTGGCGCATGGCCTTGATCGGAAAGGTCGCCCCGGTCATCGACACCATGTTCTCGATTCGCCCCAATGCATCGCGTGCGGTGTTGGCGTGGATCGTGGTCAGCGAACCGTCGTGACCGGTGTTCATCGCTGTCAACATGTCCAGCGCCTCGGCGCCGCGCACTTCGCCGATCACAATGCGGTCAGGACGCATCCGCAGGCTGTTGCGCACCAACTCCCGCTGGCTCACCTCGCCGCGCCCCTCGATATTCGAAGGCCGGGTTTCCAGGCGTACCACGTGGGGCTGTTGCAACTGCAGTTCGGCTGAGTCTTCGATGGTAACGATCCGCTCGTTGTGCGGGATGAAACTGGACAGCACATTGAGCATGGTGGTCTTGCCGCTACCGGTACCGCCGGAAATCAACACGTTCAAGCGCCCGCGCACTATCGCCTTGAGCAGCAGGGCAATGGCCGGGGTCAACGCCCCCACCTGGATCAGGCTGTCGGTATTGAGCAGGTCCACCGCAAAGCGCCGGATCGACATGCTCGGGCCGTCGATGGCCAGCGGGGGGATAATCGCGTTGACCCGCGAACCGTCCTTGAGCCGGGCGTCCACCAAGGGTGAAGACTCGTCGATACGCCGACCCAGGCTGGAGACGATGCGGTCAATAATGTTCAGCAAATGCCGATCATCGCGAAAACGCACATCGGTGCGTTGCAGCTTGCCGAAGCGCTCGACATACACTGAGTCATGCCGGTTGACCAAAATGTCGGACACAGTGTGATCGGCCAGCAGCGGTTCCAGAGGCCCCAGACCGAGCACCTCGTCGGTGATCTGCTTGATGATCAACTGGCGGCTGGAAGTACTCACCGGTGCCGAGTATTCATCGAGCAGGCGCTGGCAAATATCGCGAATCTGCCGCGCGGCCTCAGCCTGTTCAAGGGAGTCCAGCAAGGACAGGTCCATGACCTTGAGCAATTGCTGGTAGATCTTTTCTCGCCACTCGGCCTCCACCGGGGTGACCTGACTTTTGGTTTCGTAAAGAACGTCCGGCGTTGCACGTTCCCACGCCATTATTTCCTCGGCCGGATCCGGCAGATCGTCACCCGGCTGGTTAGCCGACGATGAGGAGGGTTTACCGGACTGTTTACGCAAGCGGTTACGAAAGTCGCTGATCATGGGTCACCCCCCGAAAAAACGGTTGAAGGCGCGTTTGAGCACGCCTTTTTTTCCAGCCATCTGATTGCCGACCAGGTCATCGGCCACGTTGCGCAGGGCAGCGGTGATCGCCGCCTTCGGCGCATGCAGCTCCAGCGGCACGCCAGTGTTCTGGCTCTGGCTGACCAGGTTGAAGTCGTTGGGTAATTTCGACAGATTCGTGCAGCGCAGCGCCTCGCCGATATCCTTGAGGCTGACCGCTGCCGTCTTGTCATAGCGGTTGACCACGATCTGCAATTGATCCCCTCGCACGCCCAGATCTTCGCGAAGAATCCGCACAAGGGAGCTGGCATCGCGCAGATGGCTGACACTCTGCTGCACCACCACGTACACCCGATCCACCTGTTCCAGTACGGAGCCGGTGAGGTGGTCGATTTGCCGTGGCAGATCGATCACTACCCAGTCATAGCTGGCGCGGGCCAACTGCATCAAAGTATCAAGTTGCTCGGGCTGGGCATCCTGCGGCAGGCACAGCTCACCGGCCCGTCCACCCAGTACATGCAAAGTCGGGCTGAAGTGGCTGCAAAAACCCCGTAGCGCGACACTGTCCATACCGTCGATCTGATGCAACACCTCAAGATGGCTGTGGGTTTGCGCCACATCCAGGTAATGCGTCACGCTGCCAAATTGCAGGTCCATGTCCAGCAACAGGGTACTGCCACCCTTCATGCTGAGCTGCTGAGCCAGGTTGCAGGCCAGCATGGTGCCGCCGGATCCGCCCTTGGCGCTGATCACGGCGAGCAATTTCCCTTCTGTCCCGCTGCCGGTCCGAACCTCCATGACCAGGCGATTCAAGGCGGCGACCAGTTCCGTCTCGGCGACGGGCTCCGGCAGCACGTCACGGGCGCCAGCCTGCATCGCCAGGCGCATGCCTTCCTGTTCGCTCAGCAGTCCGCACACCAGCATCGGCGGACGCTCATGGGCCGGGCGCTGCAACAGTGCCGCCAGCTCCTCGCGCCACAGATGGCTGACGCGCAACAGCAACAGATCGGGCATCCGGTCCAGACCGTAGAGCGGGTCGACATGCCCGTTGCTCACCAGCCGAGTACTCACCTCCAGGCTGGGCATGCGTTGGCAGACGCCTTGCAAGTCGCGCAACGACGTGGCATCACGGCTGCTGATCAGCAACCGTAGCCCGGCTTTGCCGGTCGAGGTAGAGGCTGGAGTTTCCTTGGTATTCAGCATGGCGTGATCTCCCCGGAATCGGAATGACGCCCGAGGCTTTCACGCGGCAACGTTGCCTGGAATGTAGGCAGGGTAATGGACACGCCGAACCCGGGAATGAACAGTTTGTATACGAAGTCTGGCAGACTCATCCGGACATAGCGGATTGCACGAAAACCGTTGGCGCTGACAGTGTCAGCGGGGTTGGTCACCAGAGCACCGTTTACGTCCAGATAGGTCAACTCCAGTTTGGCGGTGGCCAGATCGCCGATCAGCTTGCTATTACCTGTATCGCCCGCCGCGTTGAAGATCGCCCGCTGCAACACCACCGCATCGTTGATATTGCACACCGCCGCTAGGCGCGTACCACGGCGCACGACTTCGTCCAGCGCATTGACCGTGAAATACAGGCGGCCCATTTCCAATACGCCGAACAATAGCGTGAACACCAGCAGACCAACGATGGCGAACTCCACCGTATAGGTGCCGCGCATATGTTTTCTATTCATCACAGAGCCCTCATCACGGTAGTGGCAACCAGCGGAATGCCCAGTGCAATCTGATTACCAAAAAAACCGGGAAGCGCTCCGGCGCACTTGCCAGCGCCAATCACCGGGCAGAACGTATAAGTGATGGTGACCCGCACATGGTCAGTGCCCTCTGGGGCGACGACCACGTTGTCAGTTGTCAACGTTGACAACACCTTAGTCTCAGGGCCGGTGTCGACAGGCACGCCAAACACCGCAACGTTTTTCGTCTGGATCTGCAGCGTATCGCTCAGAGCGACCTTGCCAAGCGTTGAGTCCCAGGCCTGGCTGGCGACAAAACGGTCAGCATCGCGACTGGCCTGCAGCAGCAGGTTGTACTGATAGAGCATGCGGCCGAACTCACCGAAGGCCAGCATCAGCAACAGCAACACCGGCAGGACGAGAGTAAATTCCACTATGGCCAAGCCTTGCTGGCGCAGGGGATCTTTAAACGAGTGAAGTCTCATGACGCCTCCTACGAGTCAGTGCTCGGAGTGCCGCTGCCGAGATATGTTTTGTAGAGCTGAATGATCTGCGGGCCGGCATCGGTTGACGGCGAGGGGCCGGCCACGTTGTCACCTTCACAATCTTTCACGAACTGGCCAAAGATCTGCGAGTTCGTGCCACCTTTATCCATGGGCTGCACCACGAAATAGCAGCCAAAACCGAGAACGGGGATCGAGGTTGAACCGTTCTGTTTCCCGGTGCAGTCGCCCACCACGACTTTCAGCATGCGGCGCTCGAACACCCCGTTACCCTCACAGTCACTGCCGGACCCAGCCACACACGCGGCAACGCTCGCACGCCAGTCGTTGTAGTCCAGTATCGCGTTACCGCCTGCTGTGAGATTGCCGTTACTCGAGGTGACGGGTTGCCCGTTGTACCTCGCAGGCGGCTTGACTGAGTCGTCGTAAGTCATCTCGGGGGTGCTGGACGCTGTCACCAGATCCGGTGGATAGACCGAGGCACTGACCGAGCCTTTGTAGATGCCGAAGCGCGTATTCAGGCCTTGAGAGGCAGGTCCGACCTTGTTGCCAGGGTCAGTCAGGACATCGTCCCCCACATTACGACATTCCTTGTGACCTCCGGCCATGCCCTCGAGAATTTTCCCAAGATTGAGCAGTTGATAGTTACCTGGACCAATGTCGTCGGTCGATTTTCCGGCACCCGTCTTCAATACCTGCAAATCACCAAATTGAAAGCCCCAGAACATGCCAGCGGCCGGGTTGTTTTTAGACTTATCGCCACAGATCATCAAGGGCGCGAGATCGCAGGGGCTGGTAGGGCTGGGTCCAGCGGTGGCAATCGCCGCCACCGCTTTGGTTCCCAAGCCTCCAGAGCCGAATACCTGAGCGAAGTTCCAGAAGAATCCCGTCAGGTTAAAACTCGGTACCGATACCCGTACGTATTTGGCATCCGCCGGCCCAGGAAAGGTGAAAGGTCCATAAACGCTACTTGATAGTTCCACCACAGCAAATCCATCCACGTTGCCAGCTATGGCCGCTGCCAACTCTTGGTTACCCGTGGCCTTTTTATTTTCCATCAGCGTATTGAGAGCGGCAGTCTTTGTCGCGTTGGCAATATTGCCCCCCCCTCCCACCTGACTCAGAGTTTTGGCGCCACTCAGAGCGGCGGCATCCACCGCATTCTGTAGGCGCGTTTTGTTCAGCATCATATGCCCGCCGTCCAAAGCCAACGCCGCCATCATGGCCATCGCCGCCAATGCGAACACCATCAATACACTGACCGATCCTTCCTGGCGCCTTGGCGTCGAAGTGAACGGCCTTTGAATACGAAGATTCATCATCAAGCCCTCGATTGCCGATACTGATCCGGATCGGCTCCGCCAATACCCTGATGCCCGGATACCGATTGCGCCCTGTCAGCGAATGTTGACTACTTTGGCTTCGATCCCGCGGATAATGGTGATACCCCTGCCCTCACCACTGCTGCGCTGTACCACACGTTTTGGTGCCTCGGCGGTGGCCACAGCCATGGCCGGGGTAGCAGGTGCAAAAGGCGTAGCTGGCGCCACAGTCGCGATTTTTTTCTCGGCGTTCAGCGGGTTTCGCAAGGTCAATTGCAATTTCCCTTCCGATTGCGCCGTGACCAGGGTTTCAGCCTCTGCGGTCGTCATCTCCAGCGTCACTGCACGCACCACCACAGGCTGGGTTTTGTCGGTACCTGCAGTCTGGTCCACCGCCAACACCCGCAAATTCTCGAGAATGGTCCTGGACACAGCGTTACTGCCGGCACTCTCCATGCGTTTGGTCGCCAGTACATCGACCCGGTTACCCGGCAACAGGAATCCGCCCACGCCAACCACATCGTCCACACGTACCGATATCGCGCGTTTGTCAGGAGCAATCAAAGAGGCCAGGGTGCTGCCCCCCAGGTGCTCACTCAGACGCGCGCCTCGCAAAATGTCGCCCCTGAGAATGTCGAAGGTTGCAATCTTGCCCACTGCTTTTTCGCTGGCATCGAAGGCATCGCTCGGGATCGTATCCATGGGCATGCGTACGGTCGTGACCTGCTGGGGCTCGACCTTCTGCCCGAAAGGAATCTCTACTGTGGCGACCACCACGCTTCGAAGGTGGTCATCCGGGCTGGCATTGAGCCGCGCGCTCAGCCAGGAGTCGGCCATCCATGCAGCCCCAAGGCCCATGACCAGGGAAACGCCTATCAAGGTAAGAGTACGAGAGCTCATGTCAGTATCTCCGCATCAAAGAAAGTCGAGCTGGACGAAGTAGTTGTGCCAGGCCCATTCCAACTCTTTCGGTGACAGTGGTCCGGAACCGCCCATGTAACGCTGGCGATCGAGTGCCATGTTCAGGAGATCGCGGGGATGGCAAGGCACCAGGGGCATGCCTTCACTTGCATAAAGCCTTTGCAGCACATAACGCACCAGCAGCGGGTCATAGGAAATGCCCAGTCGCTCGCTTTCCTGACGCCAGATCTTTTCGTACTGCTCGGGCTTCAGGTAACCGAACTGCAGCTTGTAGCCAATCCGGCGAAGGAAGGCCTCATCGGCCAGCTCCAGGGGATTGAGGTTGGTGGAAAACACCAGAATCAGATCGAATGGCAGCTCGCAATGCCGACCGCCGCCCAGGTTGAGAAAGTCACGCTTTTCCTCCATCGGGACGATCCAGCGATTCAACAGTTCGGCGGGGGCCATGCGCTGACGCCCCATGTCGTCGATGATGAACAGGCCATTGCTGGCCTTGAGCTGCAAGGCGGCCTGGTATTGACGGGTGAAGGGGTCATAGCGAACGTCCAGCTGTTCCATGCTCAACTCACCGCCCGTGATGACGATCGGGCGTTTGCAGCACAGCAGTCGACGGTCGATGCCTTCGTTGAGCATCAGACTGTTCTGTTGAGCGTTATCATCGAGCCGCTGATGCACCTGCGGGTCATAGATCTCGATCACCGACTCGTTGATGACAATGGCATGGGGGACCCAGATGGCCTCGGCAAACAGACGGATCAGCCGACTGCTGATATAAGTCTTGCCAGTACCCGCGGGGCCATAAATCATGATTGCGCGCCCGGAGTTCATCGCCACACCCAACTGATCAAGCATCTCTTCCGTGAGCACAACGCCAGCAAGGGCATTGCGCATATCGTTGGCGTTGATGCGACCATGGTGAATGGTCTGTAGCTTGATCAGGGACCGGTAGGTACTCACCGGGAACGGTGCTGCGCCTATATAACCGCTACGCAACAAGGCATCGCGGGCGGCACTGCGTCCGCGTTCGGTCAGGCCATAACGCAGCGACTGCCCTCCCGTTTGACTCACCTGGCCCAGCACTTCGACACGGCCATCCTTGCGCAGAAACGCTAGGACCTCTTCAAGTACCGCGCCGGTCAGTGCCAGGCGCTCCACCAGCCGCGTCATGTCCAGTACGCCAGCATCAAACAAATGCTTGCACACCAACTCGCCGAGAAAACTGTCGGTCAGACCGGTTTCGCGGATTGTGCACGGCTGAGGAGCCAACCGTTGCACTGCAGCCCGATCGCTGGGGTAGGCATCACTATCGACGATGACGTGCATGTCTAACCTCCCAATCCACCGGCAACTTGCCCGTAGACGCTGCTCAAAGTGCCGATCAGTATTGCAATCGAATATGGGAAAGGCTTGCCGGCTACTTCGTCCGAAGTTGGTGCCAGATAAGCCTGCGCCCTTAGAATCAGCCAATAGCGTCCCAGGGTCTGACACAATTGACCGCGAACCAGCACGATCAATAAACCGCATACGCCGCCGGCTATCAGGCTAAACATTACAGCCCACAATGCGTATTGGAACGGTAGAAAACTGCCGACCATTGCCATCAACTTGACGTCACCGGCAGCCATGCCACCTAA
This sequence comes from Pseudomonas sp. PDM32, assembly GCF_019219225.1. NCBI lineage: Bacteria > Pseudomonadati > Pseudomonadota > Gammaproteobacteria > Pseudomonadales > Pseudomonadaceae > Pseudomonas > Pseudomonas sp. PDM32. The sequence continues at coordinate 137,484 of NZ_JAHUWE010000006.1, read as the reverse complement.
GGCGTACATCGGCAGAAACAGCGCAAAACAGATCAGGATGCCTAGCAGGCTGTCACCCAATCCGCTGACACCACCTGAATACATTTGGCTGATTAATCCTAAAGCGAGACCCAACAGGACAAGCATGTTGGGGATACGGTGGCGAAGCAGATCGCTCACCACCGCCACGCCCAAAAGTCCTATCAGTAAAACCATCGATACCAGCTCCGTGGACATGGCATATCTCCCTTCAGGTATTAATCGTTAGCACGCAACGTTGCAATTGGCGGTTTTGAACAGCGCAGTGATTTGCGCGTTCTACGCAAATTTTTAGGGACATCGAGAAGCTCATGAGGAAAGTTGCCGGCGCCCTATCAAAAATAGCGACAGCCGGCTGCCCCATGGAAATCTACGTGTCACGCAGTGGGAACTATTAACATTTGGTTTTGTCATTAAGCGCGGTGCAGAGCGTCTGCATTTTGGTCTCAACTGCTGTTCCAAGGGTCGAGAAAATTCCGACTACAAGCGCTGTTACCAACCCACCAGCCACCGCATACTCCACAATGGTCAGGCCATCTTCGTCTTTGACGAACTTCACTACCGAAGCCTTGATTGTTTGCATGATCATTTTGCCCACCTCACTCGAATGTTGTTTTTTCTGAGGCAGTACTTTCTGCGCTGCCTGAGTGCAACCCTAGTCAGGAGCAAGGCATGGGCGTTAGGAAGATTTTGCACATCGCTAGGACTTTTTTGCGGGGCGGCCAATACGGAGCATTGGCCGTTGCAGCAGTCACGGGAGGGGTAATCAAGGCATTGAAACGCAAAGGCAATTGCCATTGATTCACAAGCGACAGGCGGTTAAACCCGGTTTTTTCGACGACACACGAGCAAATAATCGCCCGGAGCTGCCTTCCAGTTAACCCATAGAGCGAATAGAACTAAAAAACACATTTTCTATCGAGATTAAATCTGCAAATTGATGGCACATTGGCAATACTGGCGATGAGAGTCACTAGAACCACCAGAGTAGAGACATGACGTCCAATTTGACCAGAAGGCCATCGCTCCTATGGTTCGATCTGACTCATGATCGGTCCACGAAAGAACTCGTCACGCAGTTCGAGGATGCCTGCGACTGCAAACTGGCAAAAAATTCCGTGTTGCCCATCAGGGAACAGGCAGACATGATCTGCATCCATTTTGATCGCCCCGACACTCCAGGTTTGAAGCTATTGCTGGAGATCAAACGCACCACCCCTACCATCCCGATCACCATGTTCACCGTGCAGCACTCGGAGGAACTGGCGGTATGGGCCATGCGCTCCAGCGTCTGGGAATACATGGTGCTCCCGTTCTCGACCACCGAGAAGAAGCGTTACCTGACGGCGGTGGTTCAGCTCTGCGAGCTGCGCCGAAATGCAAACGGCCAGGACAAGTCATCGCAGATCGAACACTCCCCGACCCTGCCAGACAGCATCCGGCTGACTTCAGGCCACCAAAAACACCAGGCACTGAACAGCGTCATGCTGTACATCGAACAGCACTTTCGAGACAGCATCGATCAGAGGGACCTGGCGCAGCGCTGCGGCATGACGACATTTCGCTTCAGCCGCCTGTTCAAGGAAGCCAATGGACTTGGCTTCACGGATTACATCCTGGACAAGCGCATGAACTTCGCCAAAGAACTGCTCGACAACAGCCAGATGCCGATTACCAGCATCGGCTATGAGGCCGGCTTCAAGGATCCTTCCTACTTCGCTCGCGCCTTCAAGCAGTTCGCAAACTGCACCCCCAGCGAATACCGCCTGGCACGCCAACTCAGAGCGACTGCAACTGTGCAACGGGTACAGGATGAAGCAACCACTGACGCGCTCGAAAGCCTGGTACAGAGCCTCAGCAGTTGATCCGGTTTTTTACGCGCAAACAAAAACGCCGCTCATTGAGCGGCGTTTTCGTTAAATATGGAGCGGGAAACGAGACTCGAACTCGCGACCCCGACCTTGGCAAGGTCGTGCTCTACCAACTGAGCTATTCCCGCAAATGGCGTCCCCTAGGGGACTCGAACCCCTGTTACCGCCGTGAAAGGGCGGTGTCCTAGGCCACTAGACGAAGGGGACACGCTGCCCGGAACACATGGTGTGTGTTTCGGTGCCCAGATCCGCATCCGAAGACTTGGTTCTGGTTTCACTCAGCCCTGCCCGAAAGCAACGCTGTTTAAAATTGGAGCGGGAAACGAGACTCGAACTCGCGACCCCGACCTTGGCAAGGTCGTGCTCTACCAACTGAGCTATTCCCGCATTGGCGTCCCCTAGGGGACTCGAACCCCTGTTACCGCCGTGAAAGGGCGGTGTCCTAGGCCACTAGACGAAGGGGACACACTACAACATTCACTCCCTGCTTCGTTTCGCTGTGTGCTTTACGCTGCAAGTGGCGCGCATTCTATGGATGGATTGAGAGGTCGTCAACCCCCTGATATAAATTTATTTAAATCAATGACTTCGCCCTGCTTTTGGACGCCTTTGCGGTTTTTCCGCTGCCCGGTGTTTGACGCCTATATTCTGGCACCCGCCAAGACGTTATAGTCCTCCAGTGATGGCAATCTGTATATCGCGTGCCACCATTTATAGAAGCGAGGCTGCGGCCGATATAGGCGCAGGCATGTCCGATCCAACCCGTCATACGGGTCTAGGCGCTCAAATGCCAAGCCACTAGACTCGCATGCGTACCCTAAAAAGAGGTCTTACCGGTGACGCCACTCATGATCACCCTGCTAGTTGTAGCCGGGATCGCCCTGTTGATCGCCATTGGCTACATGAACCATGTGGTGGAAAACAACAAGCTGGAAAAGGCCCGTACCAAGATTGAACTCAATGATCGCCTGCGTCGCTGCGGAGAAATCACCGAGACTTTCCCCGGCCAGTTGATGACCCCGGCACTCAAGCTGTTGTTGACCCGCCTGGAACTGAACGTCTGCCAGCGCCTGCTCAACCTGGAAAAATCCAGTGCCAACCTCAAGGCACGGATCGCCGAACTGGAGGCCCTTGTCGGCCAGGGTGAATCGATCCCGGTCAACAATCCGCCGGCACCGATCCAGACCGAAGCCAAGGCCAAGGATGTACGTTTCCTGCTCGAAGCCCTGCACGGGCAAATCACCCGCGCGGCACAGGACGGCTTCCTGCCCCCCAGCGAAGCCAAGCGCTGGATTCGTGAAGTGCGCCACATCCTGGTGCTGCTGCACATCGAGTTCTTCAACAACCTCGGTCAGCACTCCCTGCAACAGAACCAGCCCGGGCAGGCTCGCCTGGCATTCGAGCGCGGCGTGCAATACCTGCGCAAGCAACAGGAACCACAGGTCTACGCCGAGCAACTGGAATACCTGGAAAAACTCCTGGCCCGCGCCAATGACCAGGTCATGGATCGCATTGCGCCGGTCGAAGGCGAGGTCAACCAATTGACCGAAGGCCTCAAGGACGTCGAAGCTGACGCGGACTGGAAAAAGAAAGTGATCTACGACTGATCGGCGAAAACAGAAAAGCCACCGCAAGGTGGCTTTTTTTGTTCTTCTGTAGGAGCAGCCGGTCGACGCTCGATTGCTCGCGATGGACTCCAGAACACCGCGCTCACCCAGTCAACGCGCGTTGTCTTTGCGGCCATCGCGAGCAAGCTCGCTCCTACAGCCTGAAATGCCCCACCATCCCCTTCAGCTCAACCCCCAGTTGCGCCAACTCGATGCTGGAGGCGGCATTGCCCTGCATCGCCAGCGATGATTGATCGGCACTGGCGCGAATACTGGTGACACTGCGGTTGATCTCTTCAGCCACCGAGCTCTGTTCCTCGGCCGCCGCTGCGATCTGCTGGTTCATCTGCTGGATCAGCGATACCGCTGCCGCAATACTTCCCAGTGCGCTCTCGGTCTGCAAGGCATCGCTGACCGCCAGCTTCACCAACTCGCCACTGCTCTGGATCTGCTGCACCGACGACTGCGCCGCCGAGCGCAAAGCGCTGACCAGGCGTTCGATTTCCTCGGTCGATTGCTGGGTTCGCCTTGCCAGCGCACGCACTTCATCGGCCACCACCGCAAAGCCCCTGCCCTGCTCACCCGCCCGGGCCGCCTCGATCGCCGCGTTCAATGCCAGCAGGTTAGTCTGCTCGGCCACGCTTTTGATCACACTCAAGACCGTGCCGATGTTCTGGATTTCCGCACTCAGGCTTTCAATGCTCGAACTGGCCGAGTTGGCCGAATCCGCCAACTGCTCGATCCGCGCCATGCTCTGGCGCACCACTTGCTGACCACTTTCAACCTTGCCGTCAGCCGTTTGCGCCGCCAGGGCTGCTTCCTCTGCGTTGCGCGCGACATCATGCACCGTGGCCGTCATCTGATTCATCGCAGTGGCGACCTGCTCGGTTTCCTCTTTCTGCGTACTGACTTCGAGATTGGTCTGTTCAGTCACTGCCGACAGCGATTGGGCGGAAGTGGCCAACTGTTCGATACCCGACTGCAAGCCGCTGACGATATGGCTGAGCCCCGCGCCCATTTGTTGCATGGCCTGCATCAACTGGCCAATTTCGTCACGGCGGGTCACGTCTATGGTCGCACTCAAATCCCCTGAAGCAATCTGCTGCGCCACCTGGATCACACTGCGCAGCGGCGCCACGATCAACCGGGTGATGAACCAAGCAGCAACCAGCCCGACCAGCAACGCCAGAGCGGAGGAGCCAAGGATCAGCATCGAGTTCTTTTTCAGTTCGGCCTGCATCGCCTGGTCTTCAGCGACATAAGCCTGATCCACCCGTTCAACCACTTGGGCTGCGCGTTGGTGCAACTGTTGATAAACGGTTTTTTCCTGTTCCAGCAGGCCGGTGTACTCGGCGAGCTTGTCACTGAAACCGGCGATATGACCCGTCACCTCATTGAGGACAGTCTGGTAACCCTCGTCCTTGACCGTGGTCTTGAGCTGCTCGGCCTGGACCAATGCCTGGCTGGCCTGTTCGATCTTGCCCTGCCCGGCGCTATCGTCGCCTTTGCGGCTTTGATCCAGGCGCATGCGCGCTTCATTCATGGCTTGCAGCATCAAGCGTGAAACCTGACTGACCTGACCGGCCTGCTCGATGAACTGCGCACCGTCCTTGCCTTCGGAATCTTTCAGCGTATAAGCGCCGTCATCGGCGAGCCCGGATTGCAATACATCAAGATTATTGGCCACGCTGGACACCGACCAACTGGCCATTTCCAGCGCCAGGTCCTTGGCCTGGGTGAGCGAGACAAACTCGTCGAAGGCCTTGCGATAGGCACCCAAAGACTGTTCGACATCATTCATCACCGGTACATTGGCCGCAGACTCGGCCTTGAGCTGGCCGGCCAGAGCGATCAAGCCATTGACGCCCTCGTGCAAGGCATCGACGGTTTTCGGATTGCCGTGCAAGGCATATTCCTGCTCCAGCAGCCGTACTTTGAGCAAACCGCTGTTGAGCGATGACATTTGCTTGAGCCCGTCGAAGCGCTGGCTGATGGTTTGCAAGGACCACACGCCAATGCCCGCCACCAGCGCAGTCAACAACAGCACCAGGACAAACCCGATACCCAGTTTTTTCGCCATACCGAGGTTGGCAAAACGTCCTTGCACGGCCGAATTCATTGCACTTAGTCCCCTGCCAAAGTCTGTAGACGCAGATTCGCAACGGGCCAGTGGCAACACAAGGCTCTGGCGCCGGAATAATGGCCAAAAGCTACGCCAACGTCGCTTTCAGAACGCTTGAGGTCGATCCCGAGCAGTGGCTTGAAAGAACGCACGGGCACGCGGGTCGCAGGCATAGGCCACATTGATACGCTGCCAGTCACTGGCCCCACCCGAGGAATTGAAGGCCGTCTTCGATGACAACACCACACCCAGACGCCGTGCCCGGGCCAGCACCTGATCGTAGTCGGACATTCGTGATCGCGCCCAGATAAACAGGCCTCCCGCCGGTTTGCCGAAGACTTCCCATTCGGCATCCTCGAGCATTTGCAACACCGCCAGCCGGTCGTTGTTCAAGCGTTGGCGCTGACGTTGCACCAGTTTGCCGTAGGCACCGTTCGCCAACAGGCACGTCAGCACCGACTCGCAAAATCGTGAGGCGCCTATGCCAGAGATCATTTTGACCTCGGCCAGACGCGTAATGAGTGCGCAATCGGCCACCACGAAACCGACCCGCAAGGAACTGCTGAGGGTCTTGGAATAGCTGCCCACGTAGATCACGTTGTTGTCCAGCGCAGCCAGTCGCGTACCGCAACCGCTGCGCAAATCCGCATAGACGTCGTCCTCGATCACCTGCACGCCAAAGGCCCTGGTCAGTTGCAGCACGCGACGCGCCACCCCGGGTGAAAGGTTGCTGCCGGTCGGGTTGTGAAAGAAGCTATTGATGAGCAATCCTTGAGGCCGGTGCTTGGCCAGCACCGACTCGAGCACGTCCACGTCCGGCCCGCGCGGTGTTCGCGGCACCTCGACCATGTGGATGCCGTGCAGCCTGAGCAGATCGAACAGCAGCGGATAACCGGGACTCTCCACGACCACACAATCACCGGCCTTGAACAGTGCCCGCACAATCAGGTCGAGCCCCTGGCTGGCACCCGCCGTGGTCATGATCCGGTTGTCCTGTACCGGGATGTCCAGTTGCCTGAGGCGCTTGAGTATCTGTTGCCGCAAGGCTGGCAAACCCAGCGGCGTGCTGTAGTTGAACAGACTGGCCGTATCGGTACGACTGACTTGCCGGATCGCGTAGATCAGATCGTCGGTCTCGCGCCAGCTTTCAGGCAACCCGCCACAGCCCAGCCTCAACTCACCCGACCACGGCCCGTATTCGGGTTCGGCCCCCTCAAACCACGCAGGCTCGTGCCTTGCGTTCGTGACCGTGTCGGCAACTGTATAGCCGGACCCATGACCTGACACCAGCATCCCCTGCGTCACCAGGCGTTCACAGGCCTGAGTGACACTTGACTGACTGAGCAAATTGATCCGCGCAATCTGTCGCACCGAAGGCAGGCGCGTACCGGGCGATACCCCACTGGAATAAAGCCAGCCGGTCAGTGCGTCAACAATTTGCTGTACGACGGGCACCAGCGCCTGTCGGTCGATTCTCAACTCCATGAGCAAGCAAACTCCTGTTGATTTTGCGGGAAGCAGTTAATCACAGGAGGGTTCGAAGGCATGTGCGACAACGCCGCCAAAACCATTCGATCTAATTATTTGAAACACATTGCCCGGCCCGAAACCAAAAAACTGTGGGAGCGAGCCTGCTCGCGAAAGCGGTGTGTCAGCCGATATTAATTTCGACTGATACGCCCTCTTCGCGAGCAGGCTCGCTCCCACAGGTTCCGCATGTATTCAGTATCGGTGCGTCGTTTTAAAACGCGGTAACGCCACCGTCCACGGCCAATGAGTGCCCTGTGGTGAAGGCCGCGCCATCGCTGCACAGATACAGTACCGCGCTGGCGATTTCCTCGACCTTGCCGATGCGACCGACCGGATGCATGGCGTTGGCGAACTCGGCTTTTTTCGGATCGGCTTCATAAGCGCGACGGAACATATCCGTGTCGATCACCGCAGGGCACACGGCGTTGACCCGGATCTTTTTCTTGGCGTACTCAATGGCCGCCGATTTGGTCAGGCCGATCACTGCATGCTTGGAGGCTGCGTAGATGCTCATTTTCGGAGCAGCCCCCAGGCCCGCCACCGAAGCCGTATTGACGATCGCGCCGCCCCCTTGCGCCAGCAGCAATGGCAACTGGTACTTCATGCACAGCCAGACGCCTTTGACGTTGACGCCCATGATCGCGTCGAACTCGTCGAGCGAACCGTCGGCCAGCTTGCCTTTCTCGATTTCGATACCGGCATTGTTGAAGGCATAGTCGAGGCGGCCGTAAGTATTGATCACCTCCTCCATCAGATTTTTCACATCGTTTTCCAGGGTGACGTTGCAGCGCACGAAGGTCGCCTCGCCACCGGCCGCACGAATCAGCGCCACCGTGCCCTCGCCGCCCGCCGTGTCCATATCGGCGACTACGACCTTTAGACCCTCGGCGGCAAATGCCTGGGCGGTCGAGCGGCCAATACCGGCCGCCCCGCCTGTCACCACAACCACCTGGCCGGAAAACGTCATGCTCATTGTTATGTCCTCGAAGAGAAGTAAGCGGGGAATCGCGCAGGACCAGTCTAGCCATGGAGGTGCTGAACGCGGCAGCACTATCAGGACTCCGGTTGGGCGCCCATGAGTTGCAGTGATGGAACTGCCGTACCAACTATCACTGCACTGGATCAACCTGCATTCGCCACATCAGCCGAACTTGCGGCATCGGCGCTGACCGGCTATCAACAAAGCTTCATTCATCTTGAGTGCCTGTCATGACCTCCCAGACCAATCGCCAATTCCTGCTCGCCAAACGTCCGGTTGGCGCGGCGACCCGCGAGACATTCACCTACCAGGAAGTACCGGTCGGCGAGCCGGCGGCGGGCCAGATCCTGGTCGAAAACCTATACCTGTCCCTGGACCCGGCCATGCGTGGCTGGATGAACGAGGGCAAGTCCTACATCCCGCCGGTCGGGCTCGGCGAAGTCATGCGCGCCTTGGGTGTGGGCAAAGTCATCGCGTCGAACAATCCGGGATTCGCGGTTGGGGAGTACGTTAACGGCGCCCTCGGGGTGCAGGACTTTTTCCTCGGCGAGCCGCGAGGTTTCTACAAGGTTGACCCGAAACTGGCACCGCTGCCACGTTACCTGTCAGCACTGGGCATGACCGGGATGACGGCGTACTTCGCCCTGCTCGACGTCGGCGCGCCGAAGGCCGGTGACACCGTGGTGCTGTCGGGCGCGGCGGGCGCCGTGGGCAGCATTGCCGGGCAGATCGCCAAGATCAAAGGCTGCCGGGTAGTTGGTATCGCCGGCGGCGCGGACAAGTGCAAGTTCCTGATCGATGAACTGGGTTTCGACGGTGCTATCGACTACAAGAGCGAAGACGTCCTCGCCGGCCTCAAGCGCGAGTGCCCGAAAGGTGTCGACGTGTATTTCGATAATGTGGGTGGCGACATTCTCGACGCGGTGTTGAGCCGCCTGAACATGAAGGCGCGAGTGGTGATTTGCGGCGCCATCAGCCAGTACAACAACAAGGAAGCGGTCAAGGGGCCGGCCAATTACCTGTCGCTACTGGTCAACCGCGCACGCATGGAAGGTTTTGTGGTGATGGACTACGCCGCCCAATACGCCAGCGCCGCCCAGGAAATGGCCGGCTGGATGGCCAAGGGGCAGCTCAAGAGCAAGGAAGACATCGTCGAAGGACTGGAGACGTTTCCGGAGACGCTGATGAAATTGTTCAACGGCGAGAATTTCGGGAAGCTGGTGCTGAAAGTTTAAAAGCGATAGATCAAAAGATCGCAGGCTGCGCCAGCTCCTACAGGAAAACGCGATCCCATGCAGGAGCTGCCAAAGGCTGCGATCTTTTAAGCGAGTTCAGCCACTACGTCGGCCAACGCCTTCGCCGGATCCGCCGCTTGGCTGATCGGACGGCCGATCACCAGATAGTCGGAACCGGCATCCAGTGCCTGACGAGGCGTCAGGATGCGACGCTGATCATCCTGGGCACTGCCCGCCGGACGAATCCCCGGGGTCACCAGTTGCAGCGACGGATGCGCCGATTTCAGCGCCTGGGCTTCCAGGGCCGAGCACACCAGCCCGTCCATACCGGCTTTTTCCGCTAGGGCGGCAAGGCGCAGAACCTGCTCTTGCGGCTCGATGTCCAGACCGATACCTGCCAGATCCTCACGCTCCATGCTGGTCAACACGGTCACGCCGATCAGCAGTGGTTTGTGGCCGCTACGCTGATCCAGCACTTCACGGCACGCGGCCATCATGCGCAGGCCGCCGGAGCAATGCACGTTGACCATCCACACGCCCATTTCCGCAGCGGCCTTGACGGCCATCGCGGTGGTGTTCGGGATGTCGTGGAACTTGAGGTCCAGGAACACTTCGAAACCCTTGTCGCGCAGGGTGCCGACGATTTCCGAAGCGCAGCTGGTGAAGAGTTCCTTACCGACTTTGACCCGGCACAGCTTCGGGTCCAACTGATCGGCCAGCTTCAGTGCGGCGTCACGGGTAGGGAAATCCAGGGCGACGATGATAGGAGTCTGGCAGGCGGACATGAGTGGGCTCTCAGGCAAGTCGAAATCGGCGCGCATTGTAGCGGAACCAGCGCCGCTGCGGGACCCGATGATCGGTAAATCGTCGAGACGGCTCAAGCAAGACTAGCCCCCGAGGCCATTGTGTCGAGTCAGATACACACACGACACGCCCGCAACACCCGGGCCGGCTACCCTCGGCAACCGCAACAGGTCCCTGCAACAGCACTTCCCGCCTCAGGGCCGGACGCCTATGCTGGAACCACAACCTCGCAGCCTATCTTTGTGGTTGGCAGCCTACCTGGCAGATGAATGCACGCATGCACAACACTCAAGCACCCGTGAACGACGACCAAAAGACGCCCGGTGACGACAAACGCTGGAGCATTCGCGCCCTGATCGTCGACGATGACGTGCCGATCCGCGAATTGATGATCGACTACCTGGCCCGGTTCAACATCCACGCCAGCGGCGTCACCGATGGTGCCGCGATGCGCCAGGCGATGCAGGCGGAGCATTTCGACGTGGTGGTACTCGACCTGATGCTGCCAGGCGAAGACGGCCTGTCGCTGTGCCGCTGGCTGCGCGCCGAGTCGGACATCCCGATCCTGATGCTCACCGCCCGCTGCGAACCCACCGACCGGATCATCGGCCTCGAACTCGGCGCCGACGACTACATGGCCAAGCCGTTCGAGCCCCGCGAGCTGGTGGCGCGGATCCAGACCATCCTGCGTCGGGTGCGCGATGACCGCAGTGAACAGCGGGCGAACATTCGTTTCGACAATTGGCGCCTGAACAGCGTGCTGCGGCAACTGATTGCCAACGATGGCCTGGTGGTGCCGCTGTCCAACGCCGAATTCCGCCTGCTCTGGGTGTTTATCGAACGTCCGCGCCGGGTGCTCAGCCGTGAACAACTGCTGGATGCCGCCCGCGGTCGTTCGATTGAAGCCTTTGACCGCAGCATCGACCTGCTGGTGTCGCGCCTGCGCCAGAAACTCGGCGACGATCCCAAGGCACCGCAGTTGATCAAGACCGTTCGTGGCGAGGGTTACCTGTTCGACGCCCGAGACATCGGCTGATGCGCGGGCGCTTCGATACCCTGTTCGGCCGCCTCTTTGGCGTGTTGTTGCTGGCAATTATCCTCGCGCACCTGCTGGCCTTTGCCTGGTTTCACCATTACGGCCCGCCACCGCCGCCGCCTCCACCAGAGTTTTCCGAGGGCCTGGACGGGCCACGCCCGCTACTGGACCCAAACCTCGAGAAGCGGCCACCACGGCCGTGGTTCGGCGGCCCCCTGGTGCCACTGACCTTTCAATTGATATCCCTGATCATTGCCGCCTGGTATGGCGCCAAACTGCTGAGCCGGCCAATCCAGCGCCTGAGCGACGCAGCCGAGCGCTTGAGCGAGAACCTCGACAGCCCGCCGCTGGAAGAGTCGGGGCCACGGGAAGCGCGGCAAGCGGCGCACACCTTCAACAAAATGCAGCGGCGCATCCTTGAACAGGTCAAGCAGCGCTCGCGCATGCTCGGTGCCGTGTCCCACGACCTGCGCACGCCGCTGTCACGGCTCAAGCTGCGGCTGGAAAAAATCGACGACGACAAGCTGCAAGGCCAGATGCGCCAGGACCTCGACGACATGATCAGCATGCTCGACGCCACCCTCACCTATCTGCATGAACAGCGCACCAGCGAAGCCCCACAGTGGATGGACGTGCAGGCGCTGGTGGAGTCCCTGAGTGAAAATGCCCAGGACCAGGGCGCAGACGTGCAGGCCAGCGGTCACTGTGCCCCGCTGCAAGTGCAGCCGATGGCCCTGCGCTCCTGCATCAACAACCTGATGGACAATGCCCTGCGCTATGCCGGGCAGGCGCTGATCACCCTGGAAGACCATCGTGAACACCTGGTGATCCGGGTCATCGACCATGGACCGGGTATCGCCACTGAACAACGTGAAGCCGTGTTCGAACCCTTCTTTCGCCTTGAAGGCTCGCGCAATCGCAACTCCGGCGGCGTTGGCCTGGGCATGACCATTGCCCGCGAGGCGGCGCAACGAATGGGCGGCCAGTTAACCTTGGAAGAGACGCCTGGTGGCGGCCTGACGGCCGTGATTCGCCTGCCGCGTACCTGATACCCCTACAGAGCCCGCCGCGATCGGCCTCGTTGTTTGGTGGTGCACGTGTTCCCCCAGGATTCCGTGAAGAACCCAAAAAAAGCCCACTACCCCTCAGCGGTTCAATGGACTACGGCCCCTGGAACTTCAGGGCAGGCGATCCTCAGCCCGTGCCTGAGTCTTGCTCCAGTCGATCAACAGGCTATAAGCCACCGCCAGCAATGTCGGGCCGATGAACAGGCCGATAAAGCCAAAGGCAATCAACCCGCCAAACACCCCAAGCAGAACAATGACCAGCGGCAGGTTACCGCCACGGCTGATCAGGTACGGCTTAAGCACGTTGTCGACACCGCTGATGACGAATGTGCCCCAGATGCCGAGAAATATGGCCATCCCGTACTCGCCTTTCCAGGCCAGCCATGCGGTCGCCGGAATCCACACCAGCGGCGGCCCCATCGGGATCAGGCTGAGCATGAAAGTCACAATGCCAAGCACCAGCGCACCCGGTACGCCGGCAACCAGGAACCCGATCAGCGCCAGGATCGCCTGGGCCGCGGCTGTGCCGATCACACCGTTCACCACCCGCTGTACCGTGCCTGCCACCAGTTCAATATAGTAGCCGGCCCTTTGACCGATCAGCCGTTCCAGCAATGTGTGCACAAACGCCGCCAGGCGCGGTCCGTCACGATAGAAAAAGAACACGAAGACGATGCTCAGGGTCAGTTCGAGAATACCGCCGCCGATCTGCGCGCTGCGCGCCAGCAACCAGTTACCCATCTGCCCCAGATAAGGCTTGAGCGACACCATCATCGCCGCGCCCTGCTCATCGATGCTGTTCCAGAGTCCGACCAGCCGCTCGCCCACCAGGGGAATCGAACCCAGCCAAACCGGTGCTTCGGGCAACCCCTCGACCTGTGCATCCTTGATGAACGCGGTGGCATCACGCACGTGATCGGCGAGGTTGAAACCCAGCCACACCAGCGGTGCCGCGACCAGCACCATCCAGCCCAGCGTCAGCAATGCCGCCGCCAGAGACTCGCGGCCATTGAGCCAACGGGTCAGCAGGCGCATGAGCGGCCAACTGGCGAATGCCAGGACGGCGCCCCAGAACATCGCCGACCAGAACGGTGCCATCACCCAGAAGCTCGCGCCGAACAGCACGACGAGCAGGATCTGCACCAACAGGCGATCGTTATTGATCATTGAAAATTCCGAAAATATCAGTCAGCAAAAGAGTAGACGAACGCTACGTGCACGCTCGCCCGGTACAGCCTACCGCAACAGCTCGATGTGCAGGCCAGAGCCTTCGGCACTGCCGGCTTCCATCCGCGCGGCACGCACGCCCTGGGTAATCAGTGCCTGACGCCAGGCTTCGGCGTTCGCTCCGGAAATGCTGACCCGCAAGGTGGTGTCCAGATTAAGTCCGCGGGAAATCAGGCGCAGCCAAGTCTCGTCTGGTGCACTGTTCAACGTGGAAAAATCAAGCTCGCCCGTGCTCTTGAGTTCACGCAGCAAAGTCGCGGAGGTCGGCAACAACTCACCCAGCGGTGCCGAAGCGTCGAACTGCTCGACATGCAGGTAGGCCTTGCGATTACCGCGAGTGATGCTGTACAGCGCGACGAGTGTGTTATCCCGCGGCGCGGCAAGTCGCAGCAGCAAATAGGCTTGTTGATCGTCGGCACCGTACAGCTTGGCGTTGCCGAAGACTTCATTGGCCCAGAGGCTGCTTTCGCCGCAATCGCGCGCCTGACACCAAAAGAGCAACCCGGCGTCCTGCTTTTGCAAAGCCTCGCGGGCAGCGGTGAACGCCTCGATGGATGAATGCTCCGCTGGCAACTCGTAGGTCACCGAAGTGACGTTGCCGCGGGCACTGACCTGGCCGTCGAAACGTAACTGGCCACTGATCTTGCGGATCGAGCCCAAGGGGTAGATCCGCTCCAGTTCGACGGTGGGGCGATAGTCGACAATCTGGGCGTCGGCCATGCGCGGCACTATCGGCAGGTCCTGACTGCCCGGAACATCGGCGGCGAACAACAAGGGACTGAAACTGCACAGCACCAGCAAACTGAATGAACGCATGGATAGACTCATCGGATCAGCATGGCCTGGGCGCCCTTGATGACACTGGCTTCATCGGCGCGTTGCGGTACCTGCAGACCACGTTGCACCGCCGGCCGGGCCTCCAGGGTTGCCATCCAGCGTTGCAACGCCGTCAAGCCCTCCACCGGGACGCCCGACCACTCGTAACCACGCACCCACGGAAAGGTGGCGATGTCGGCAATGCTGTATTCGCCGGCAAGGAACTCCACGCCTTGCAAACGCGTGTCGAGCACTTCGTAGAGGCGACGGGTCTCGTGCTGATAGCGGTCGATGGCGCCCTGGAGTTTTTCCGGAAAGTAGCGGAAGAACACGTTGGCCTGCCCCTGCATCGGGCCGATGCCACCCATCTGGAACATCAGCCACTGCAACACCAGCGAACGCCCCTTCGGGTCGCTCGGCATCAGTTTGCCGGTCTGTTCTGCGAGGTAAATCAGGATGGCGCCGGACTCGAACACGGCGAAATCGCCGTTGGCGCGGTCGACAATCGCCGGAATCCGGCCATTGGGGTTGATCTTGAGGAAGTCCGCGGACTTCTGCTCCTTCTTGTCGAAACTCAAGGCATGCACCCTGTAGGGCAGGCCGAGTTCCTCGAGCACGATAGAGACCTTGTGGCCATTCGGGGTCGCAGCGGTGTAGAGATCTATCATGGTTGTCTCCCTTTTCAACCCACCAAGCCTCGACAGTTGACCGGCGCAAGTCAAGGAATGGCGAAGAACCGATTGAAACAGTCTGCGACAAGATCGGCACCGGACTCGTCATTCAGGTGCAAATGGTGGCCGCCTGGCAGCTGTTCCCGGCTAAAGGGTAGACGCTCCAGCAACTCGGGGTGTTTGGCGAGCATGCCGTCGGCAGCGACCACCAGCGTTGCAGGACATTTGATCCGCTGGACGAAGGCCATGGCCTGCTCGGTGGTCAGGCGCAGTGGCGATGGCAGCGTCAGGCGATTGTCGGTGCGCCAGGTATAACCACCCGATACCGGCATCAGTCCACGCTGCGCCAGCAGTTCCGCGGCCTCACGGCTGACCGCCACCAGGCCCTTCATGCGCGCTTCGATGGCACGGTCGAGGGTGTCGTAGACCGGTTTGCGCTTCTCCCGCAGATCGAGTTGCGCCTGCAGGGCCATGCCCATGCGCTCGGCAGCGTTTTCACCCTTGTCCGTAGGAGGAATGATGCCGTCGATCAATGCCAGGTGGGTGACCCGCTCAGGCATCGACCCGGCGATGATCAGCGAAGCGATGGCGCCCATCGAATGCCCCATCAGCGCAAATTTCTTCAATCCAAGCTGTTCGGCGACCTGCAGCACATCGTGGGCATAGTCCCACATGGCGTAACCGGCGCCCGGCGGGCGATGCCCGGAATGACCATGACCGGCCATGTCCAGCGCGATGATGCGCAGGCCTTTGAGTTTGGGCGCCAGACGGGCAAAGCTGTTGGCGTTGTCCAGCCAGCCATGCAGGGCAATGACCGGCAAACCGTCTTCAGGACCGAACAGGTGTGCCGCCAGTTCGATGTGCGGCAGGCTCAGGCGGACCTCTTCGACGGCATGGCTCATGCGCAATCCTGTTGTCGACGGCCATCCCAGCGATGGAACAGGCCTTTGAGCATTTCAGCGGTATCAAGGGGACGCTCGAGCGGAAACATGTGGCCGCCGGGCATGGTCAACGACTCGCCTAACGGCAGGCGGTCGACCGAACTGGCGTGATGGCGCATCACCACGCGGCTGTTGTGCCCGCGAACCACCGCCAGTGGCACTTGCAACTTGCGGGTACTGCCCGGGCTGGTGTGCGGCACGCCGCGATAGATGCTGATTTCCGTGGCCGGATCGAACCGCAGGCGCAGTTTGTCGCCGACCTGGTGCAAGCCATGTTGCAGGTAGGCATCGAAGCATTCGGGGTCGAAACCGCGAAACAGGGTCTTACCGGCGAAGTATTTCCGGGCGCTTTCCAGGTCGGCGAACTCCTCACGGCGGCCCAGGGTACGTCCGGCCGGCGTCAGGCGGTCGATGAAACCGAAGCGTTTGGCCGCTCGTATGACCCATTGATCGGCTCGGGTCAGCACGGGCGAGTCGAGCATCACCACCCCTCGATACAATTCGGGGCAGCGCAAGGCCGCATGCAGGTGCAACACCCCGCCGAAGGAGTGACCGACGCCCCACACGGGCTCAGCCTGTTGTTGCAGGTGATGGATCAGCTCATCCACCAGGTTGTACCAGTTATCGTCCGCCGGGTAACGCGGGTCGTGGGCGTGCTGCTCCAGATGCGTCACCTGAAACTCGGGTGCCAGCGCCGCAAACAACTTGCCGTAGGTCCCCGAAGGAAAACCATTGGCGTGGGCGAAAAAGATCTGTTGCGACATACCTGCAAATCCATGAGCGAGAACAGACGTTGATTGTCCGTAAGACCGCTTCCTACAGCAATGACCATAACTACCAGGAATGGTGGCAGGAGCTGCCGCAAGCTGCGATCCTTTGATTTCAAACCGTCAACGTAACGGAGGTTTCTCACCCAACGGCACCACCGCCATGGTCAACCGCGACACACAACTGGCCTTGCCCTCATCGCTGGTCAGCCGAATGTCCCAGACATGGGTCGTGCGGCCAATGTGGATCGGCTTGGCCACCGCCGTCACCCGCCCGCTGCGCAGGCCGCGCAAATGGTTGGCGTTGATTTCCAGGCCCACGCAATAGAACTTGCTGGCATCGATGCACAGGTAGCTGGCCATCGAGCCGACCGATTCGGCCAGCACCACCGACGCGCCGCCATGCAGTAAGCCGTAAGGCTGATGGGTGCGGTGATCGACGACCATGCTGGCGGTCAGGGACTCATCGTCAAAAGCTTCGAAACGGATGTCCAGCAATTCGCCGATGGTATTTTTCTGGATTGCGTTCAACTGCTCGATGTTGGGAGTGGTGCGCCACAGACTCATCGCAGGGTTTCCTTGTTGGTTTTGTTGGTGGATCAATCCTGCCACAGCACCGCTTCGCTGCGCTCGCTCCATTCTTCAAAACGCTCACCGTACGCCGCTTCGATCACGTTGCGCTTGATCTTCAACGTCGGGGTGAGAAAGCCGTTTTCCACGGCCCAACTGTCCTTGACCACCACCAGGCGCCGCAGCCGCTCATGTTTGTCGAGGTCGCCGTTGACCTCTTCCAGCAGCTTTTCCAGGCTGGAATGCAAACCGGCGCGTGCGGCCCCGCCGGCATCCTGTTGGCCGACCGCCGACAACACGCACAAACCCAGCGGTGCACTCAAGCCATCGCCCACCACGCACACCTGTTCGATACGAGAATGCACGGCCAGGCGATTTTCGATCGGTGCCGGCGCCACGTATTTGCCTTTGCTGGTCTTGAAGATTTCCTTCAGGCGCCCGGTCAGGCGCAGATTGCCTTCGGCATCCTCCTCGCCCTTGTCGCCGGTGCGCAGGAAGCCGTCCTCGGTAATGGTGTCAGCGGTTTTTTCCGGTTCCTTGAAATAGCCGAGCATGGTCGCGCCGCTGCGCACCATGACCTCCCCCGTCTCGGCGATCCGCACTTCGACTTCCGGGCATGGCTTGCCGATCCAGCCCGGTTTGTTCTGGCCCGGCATGCCGATGTGGGAGTAACCGCAACTCTCGGTCATGCCGTAGACCTCCAACACGTCCAGTCCCAGTTTGCGGTACCACTGCAACAAGGTCTGCGGCACCGGAGCCGCGCCGGACAACGCGATGCGCAACGCATCCAGACCCAGCCCGGCAAGGACTTTATGCCCGACCCGTTTGCCGATGATCGGCAGGCCAAGCAGGAAATCGAGGCGTTTTGCCGGGATCTTGCTGTACACGCCCATCTGGAATTTGGTCCAGATGCGTGGCACGCCAAACAGTGCGGTCGGGCGCGCACGCTGCAGGTCGGTGAGGAAGGTGTCCAGGCTTTCGGCAAAAAACACCGTCTGGCCGGTATAGATCGACGCCAGTTCGACGAACATCCGTTCGGCAACGTGGCACAGCGGCAAGTAGGACAACAACCGGTCCGACTCGTTGAGGCCAAACAACGCAGTGCCGCGTGTGGTGGCGAAGCCCAGAATGCCGAAGCTGTGCATCACGCCTTTGGGCATGCCCGTGGTGCCGGAAGTGTAAATGATGGTCGCCAGTTGATCGGCGGCAGGTTTCGGGTCGTCCTGGATCGGCGAGCTGCCTTGCAGGTCGGCCCAGCTGAAATCGAACGTACCCGGCGGATGCAGGGGCAGGCTGATGGTCGGCAAGTCGGGGCTGACGCCACGGGACATGCCTGGCCAATCATCGAGCTTGCCGATGAACGCCAGCGCCGCTTCCGAGTGTTCGAGCACCTGGGCAACCGACTCGGCGGTGAGGTTGGGGTACAGCGGCACCGACACATGCCCGGCCATCCAGATCGCCAGGTCGGCGATGATCCAGTGCGCACAGTTCTTCGAGATCAGGGCGATATGGCTGCCCTGCCGCAACTCCCGTGCTCGCAACCAATGGGCCGCGCAACGGGCCTGATGACCGACGTCCGCCCAGGTCAAGGTCTCGACCTGGCCGCCTCCGACAGGCTGGACCAGGAAGCGCTGGCGGGGATGACGGGCCTCACGCTCGTAGAAAACGTCCAGCGGCAAACGAAAAGCAGCAGACATGACTCGCTCCTGTGTTTTTGTTCTGGAGCAAGCGTAGTCAACCAAGCAAGTGCTTGGTTAATTTTTTACAGGTAAAAAGCAAGATCAAAAGATCGCAGCCTGCGGCAGCTCCTACAGGAGACCGCAGGCTGCGATCTTTGCTTTTATGGGTGCTTGATGTCGTTGAGCCTCATCGACCCGACCAACAACTCATTGCTCTCGAGCTCGGCCAGGCCGGCGGTGCTGACCCGCTCCGGTGGATGTCCCGCGCCATGTTGCAGGTAGCTCAACAAATTCCCCACCAGAGGGTTGTGACTGACCAGCAGGACATCGCTCACCGCCACCATTTGCTCGGCGACCTTGTCCGGCTCGGTGTCCGGTGTCAGCCACTCGACAGTGCGGATTTCCGGCTCGAACCCCAGTGTTTCGCGCACCAGTTGCGCCGTCTGCTGCGCTCGCAGGTACGGACTTGCGTATATCGCCGTCAGCGGTTGCCCAATCAGTTGCGCGGCGCTGCGCAGCACCTCCTCACGACCGTGGTCCGTCAGTTCCCGCTCCGAATCGTGGGGGCGGGAGCCGTGCGGTACAGCTTCACCATGACGCAATACCCAGAGTTTCATAGCTTGGGTTCCTCATCTCGAGCCGGATGCGGTGCCGGTGCCACAACATGCGGCGCTTCACCTTCCGGTGTACGCGGCGTAGGCCAATCGGCGAACGGCCAAGGCTTCTGGTCGCTGTGAAAGCTGCCGAAACGACCGATCTGCGCCAGAAACTGGCTCAGACTGTCGCCAAAGTTCATCAGGCTGGCGCTCGGGGCGCCATAGAACAAACGATAGATCAACTGCACCAGCACGACGGCGCCGAGGATGAACTGCGCGACTTGCCACACCAGCACGAAGACGATCATCCACAACACGCGCAGCAGGATGGATTCATACTTGGCTTCTACTTTTGGATCGTTCATGCGCAACTCCCTGCTTTTCTGGCAAGTGTGATTAATTGAAACCACTGGTGGAAATAAAGTCGACGTCGGTTTTCGGCTCGCCACGCATTAACAGACCGATGACCTGCTCCAGCGTGCGGCCTTCGAACAGGATCGCGTGCAGCCCGGCGACCAGCGGCATGTACACGCCAACTTCCTGGGACTTGGCCTTGAGTACTTTAAGGGTGTTGACCCCTTCGGCGACTTCGCCCAGGCGCGTGACGGCCTCGTCCAGACTCAGGCCCTGGCCGAGGGCGAAGCCGACCTGATAGTTGCGGCTCTTTGGCGAAGAACAGGTCACGATCAAGTCGCCCACGCCGGCCAGGCCCAGGAAGGTCATCGGGTTGGCGCCCTGATTCACCGCGAAGCGGGTCATTTCCGCCAGTGCCCGGGTGATCAGCATGCTCTTGGTGTTTTCCCCCATGCCCAGCGCCACCGCCATGCCGGCGATGATCGCGTAGACGTTTTTCAACGCCCCGCCCAGTTCCACACCGAAACGGTCGGCGCTGGCATAAACCCGAAAGGTGCGGCCGTGCAACGCGGCCTGAACCTGCTGGCACAGCTCTTCGTCTTCACTGGCGACCACCGTGGCCGTCAGCGCATGTTCGGCGATTTCGCGGGCCAGGTTGGGGCCGGACAGGACGCCGATGCGCGCCTGCGGGGCGATCTCTTCGAGGATCTCGCTCATCAACTTGAACGTGTGGGCTTCGATGCCTTTGGTCAGGCTCACCAGCATTTTGCCGCTCAAGCGTTCGGCGTGCGGCACCAGCACCGAGCGCAGCGCGCTGGAGGGCAGTGCGACGAAGCACAGCTCGCAGGCGTCCAGAGTGGCTTGCAAGTCGGTGACCGGGGTAACACCGGGCAGAATCTTGATGCCTTTGAGGTAACGCGGGTTTTCGCGATTGACCCGAATGGCCTCGGCCTGTTCGGGGTCACGCATCCACTGAAGGACCTGATGCCCGTTCTCGGCCAGCAGATTAGCCACGGCGGTTCCAAAACTTCCGCCTCCCAGGACCGCAATCGGGCGCTGTTCAGTCATATGCAATCCGTTAATCCATACCAGTGGCGATGTCGGCATTATACGGGGCAGCCCATCGGCGGCCAGCCCTGACATCAAATACCTGCACCCGTAGGAAGAAGACCAATAAAACCGAGGAAAATGCAGACATCGTGAATGGAAAAGTCATTCGGCTCGGTTAACATGCGCGCCATCAATCACTGACAGGGATGTGTTGTGTCTCCGGGTGCTCCTTCACCGCGTTCGCCTCTGGTACTGGCGCTGATTTTCAGCTCGCCGGTGCTGGCCGACGACCTGTTCCTGGACAGCGAACCGCTGCCGCAAGTGCTCACCGCCACGCGCCTGAAGCAGTCACCCGCTGCCGTGCCGGGCAGCATGACGGTGATCGACAGCGCCCTGATCCACGCCACCGGTGCCCGCGACATCAGCGAACTGCTGCGCCTGGTGCCGGGGATGATGGTCGGCAACATCAGTGGCAACCAGGCCGCGGTGAACTACCACGGCACCAATGCGACGCAAGCGCGGCGCATGCAAGTGCTGATCGACGGGCGCTCGGTGTATCGCGCCGGCCTGGCCACCGTCGACTGGAGCGACATTCCGGTGGCCATGGAAGACATCGAGCGCATCGAAGTCTTTCGCGGGCCCAATACCGTCAGCTACGGCGCCAATGCCCTGATGGCGGTGGTCAACATCATTACCCGGCGGCCGGCCGACAGCCACGGTACCCGCATGAAAGTCACCCGGGGCCAGCGCGGCATCAACGACTTTTATGCCAGCCAGGGCCTGGGCTGGGAGGATGGTGACATGCGCCTGTCCCTGTCCGGCCAGCAAGACGACGGCTTCGACACCGACCGCACCGGCGCTGATTACCATGACAGTCGTCGCCTCGATCGCTTCAACCTCGCCGTCAGCCAGAGCCTCGACGAACGGCAAAGCCTCGATTGGCAAGTGAATGCCAAGGACGGCACCAACCAGCGGCCCTATACCTACCAGCCGGTGTTCCCGGGAATTACCCGCGCCGGCAACGACTCCGACGTCACCGCCAAGGACTACGCCGGGTCATTGCGCTGGAACCTGGACATCAATCCCGATCACAGCCTTTATATCCAGGGTTCGGCCCAACACTGGGATCGCCAGCAAACCTGGCGCGCCTGCGACGCAGAAATTTCGTTCAGTCCGCAACTGACCGAGCTCTGGCAACTGAACCCGAACTACACCGAACGCCTGGCCCGCAACATCACACGCTTCACCGACCGTGGTGCCCCGGCTGGCACACCCGCCGAGCAGGCGCTGGCCAACCAGGTACTCGATCAATGGCGCAACGGTGCGAACCAGACTGTTTGCGGCGACATCGACCAGAGCACCCGGGAAACGCGTTACGACCTTGAACTGCAAGACACCCTGAGCCTTGCCGATAACCTGCGGCTGGTCAGCGGGATGAACTATCGTTACGACCGGGCGGATTCCGAGACTTACTTCAATGGCACTCTCGATGACAGGATCTGGCGGGTGTTCGGCCAGGTCGAGTGGCGTGCCAGCGAACACTGGCTGCTGCAAGGCGGCGCCATGTTCGAGGACACCCGGTTGATCGGCAGCTCGCTGACACCTCGCATGGCGGTCAACTACCTGATCAACCCGCGCCACGGCTTGCGTGCGGTGTATTCCGAGGCTATCCGTTCGCCGGACATGTTCGAGAACAACGTCAACTGGAGTTATCAGGTAACCAACCTCAAGCCCGGAGCCTTTGGCCAGTCCAGTGCCCGTTACTTCGTCAAAACCCGTGGCCCCGGTGACCTCGATCAAGAGCACATGCGCTCCCGGGAGCTGGGCTACAACGGCTATTTCCCCGAAGCGGGGCTGGCACTCGACGTGAAGCTTTTCCACGACGAAATCACCGGCATGATCAGTGAACCGCTGCGCAACAATCAGTACATCGCCAGCAACGCCAACAAGGAGCGTTTTTCGGGCGCCGAAACCCAGCTCGACTGGCGTGTCGGCAGCTTCGATCGCCTGCGATTGACCTATGCCTATGTCGATGCCGACGCCAGCAACCCGCTGGATGCCAGGCAGACGGCAAGCAACAGTGGTTCGGCCGGATGGCTGCGCGATTGGGGCCAGGGCTGGAACAGTGCGCTTTTCTATTATGGCGACGACGCCCTCAACGGCTACCGCTTCGAACGGGCCGATGTGCGCATCGCCAAACGTATCGCCCTGGGCAAGGCCAGCCTGGAGCTGGCCGGGGTGCTCCAGCAACGCCTGGACAATCAGCCGACCACCTTCGTCGACAACCATTATGACCAGCGCCACGTGATGTATTTCAGTGCCGAGCTGGAACTTTAAGATGCCGTATCGCCCGGCCTGGAGAACACCGACCTTGGGCCGGTTGCTGGCGGTGCTTTGCCTGCTGTTCACCGGCATGCTGGGCAGCCTTGCGAGCAATGCGGCCGACATTTTGCTCACGGGGGCCGAAGACAGCCCCGGTGTGCGGGCGTTTACCCGGGCCCTGAGCGAGTTGCGACCGAACGACAAGGTGCGATTCCAGACGCTGGCCAATTTGCCGATACCGGGAAAACTGCCGGAAAACATCCGTTTGATTCTCCTCGACCTGCCCAGCCTCGACTGGCGCCTGCAGGACGCCCAGGGTCCGGCGACACTGGTGCTGCGCATCAGCCGCCTGCAAGCCCGGCAACGCTTGAGCAGCTCGTTGCCGGCGCGCCTTTGCCTGCTGTGGAGCGATCCACCGCCGGACCGCCAATTACGCCTGACCCGCACCCTGTTGCCCCAAGCCAAACGCATCGGCGTGCTCTACGACAACCACAGTGAATTCCTCTTGGATGAACTGCGTCAGGCCGCCCTCCCCCTGGGCCTTGAGGTGGTCACCCAACGCTGGAACAACATTCACGACAGCCGCCCTTTACAGACCTTGCTCAAGAACAGCGACGTGTTGCTGGGACTGGACGACGCCGACCTGTACAACCCGCAAACCGCAAAGAACCTGCTGCTGAGCAGCTACTCACGGCAAATGGCCCTGATCGGCCCCAACGCGGGCTTCGTCAAGGCCGGGAGCCTGGCCAGCACCTACAGCGATCAGAGCGACTGGCTGGCGGTCCTCGACGAATTGCTCGACCGGCCACCGGCCACCTGGCCACGCTCGCACTACCCCCACCGATTCAAGGTCGCGAGCAATCCCCAGGTGGCGCGTTCACTGGGTATCGAACAGATAAACGAAGCGTCAGTCGCCACATTGCTGGCTGAAGGAGAACGCCGTCCATGAACCTGCGTCGTCGCTGGGACATCAACACCCGCACCCAACTCATCAGCCTTGGCCCCGCCCTGCTGCTGACCTTATTGCTGATCAGCTTCTTCACCTTCGTGCGTATCCAGGATCTGCGTCAGGAAATCTCCCACACCGGCCAGTTGATCGCCAACCAACTGGCCCCCGCCACCGAGTACGGGGTGATTTCGGGCAACAGCGAAGTGCTTGAAACCTTGCTCAAGGCAACGCTGAGCACGCCCAACGTGAGTTTTCTGGAAATCCAGGACAGCGCCAACCGGGTTCTGGTGTACGTCGAACAACCGAACGAACACCACAATCGCGCGCAACAGCTCGAAGTGTTCCAGGCCCCCATACGGCTCCAGCGAATCGCTTTGCACAATGACTTTTTCCAGAGCAGCAAAACCGCCACTGCCGCCCCCACCGAGGACTACCTCGGCCGAGTGATCGTCGGGCTGTCCAACGATGCATTCAGCCGGCGCCAGCAGGAAATCGTGCTCAAGGCTGCCATTCTGGCGCTGTTTGCCTTGTTGTTTACCTTCCTTGTAGCCCGACGCCTGGCAGGCAGCCTGTCACAACCGATCCGTGATATCGGCAATGCCGTCAAGGCGATCCAGGCCGGCGATTACAAAACACCGCTGCCGATTGTCGATGACACCGAGCTGGGGGCGTTGTCGCAACACATCAACAATCTCGCCAGCGGTCTCGAGCAGGCGAGCCGCGAACAGCACCAAGCCATGGCGCAGTTGATCCAGACCCGCGAAGAGGCGGAAAAGGCCAACAACGCCAAATCCGACTTCCTCGCCATGATGAGCCATGAACTGCGCACGCCGATGAATGGCGTACTGGGCATGCTGCAATTGCTGGAAACCACCGACATGACCGAGGAACAGGTGGAGTACGCGGCGCTGGCCTCGGAGTCCACCGAGCACTTGCTCAAGGTCATCAACGACATCCTGGATTTCTCGCGGATCGAACGTTCGGAGCTGGAACTGGAGCACATTCCCTTCAACCTCGCCGACCTGATCGGCAGTTGCGCCCAGTCGTTCCAGCACAGCGCCGCGCAACGCGGTCTCGACCTGCAATTGATGATCCCCGACGACATGCGCGGATTGCAGGTCAAGGGCGACCCGACCCGTATCCGGCAGATACTGGTCAACCTGGTCGGCAACGCGCTGAAGTTCACCGAGCAGGGCCGCGTCACCCTCGAGGCGCAATGGCAGTCGCTGGATCACGAACTGCTGTGGTTCACCTGCACGGTGCGCGACAGCGGCATCGGCATCCCGGCCGAAAGCCTGGAATTGATGTTCAACGCATTCCAGCAGGCCGACAGTTCCATTTCAAGGCGCTACGGCGGCACCGGACTGGGCCTGCCGATTGCCCGCACCCTCGCCGAGCGCATGGGCGGCACCTTGCGCGCGCAAAGCGAGGAAGGCCGCGGTTCGGTGTTCACCCTGGAAATTCCCCTGGCCCTGCACCAGCAGACGCAGCCACTGCTGCCCCCCCGCGCGCAAACCGGCGACAGCGACGGCGAAGGGCGCAATGTGCTGCTGGTCGAAGACAACCCGGTCAACCAGACGGTTATCGAAGCCATGTTGCGCAGCCTGGGCTTCAAGGTCAGTGTCGCCGCCGACGGCGCACAGGCGGTACGCAGTGCCGAGAGCCTGATTTTCGAAGCGATCCTGATGGACTGCCGCTTGCCGATCATCGATGGCTACGAAGCCACCCGGCAAATCCGCCAGTTACCCGGGTGCACCGACCTGCCGATCATCGCCCTGACCGCCAACGCCTTGCAGGGCGATCGCGAGGCCTGTCTGTCGGCAGGGATGAACGATTACCTGGCCAAGCCATTCAAACGGACTGATCTGCAACAAATTCTGCAACGGTGGGTGCAGTAGTACAGGCCTTTCGACCATCTGCGACTGGCGTGAAAGGCGAAAGTGCGGCAGTCTTAGGCACCTCGACAGGCCCGAAAAGGGGCTTGAATAATAATTTCAGTGCACAAGTGTACATTCATGTCCTTGGTGCTGTGACTTTCACCACAACGCAATAGTCTATGAGTAGGCTACCGGTTCGAGGCATGAACGCTTCGATCGGCCGGGAAGATTTGCCCCACCTGCCGCATGGGACTATTGAGGAGCTCGCATGACCAAACAAAACGCCTTTACCCGGGAAGACCTGCTGCGCTGCAGTCGCGGTGAGCTGTTCGGCCCAGGTAACGCGCAACTGCCCGCCCCGAACATGCTGATGGTTGATCGCATCACCCTGATCAGCGAAGAAGGTGGCAAGTACGGCAAAGGTGAATTGGTCGCCGAGCTGGATATCAATCCGGACCTGTGGTTCTTCGCCTGCCACTTCGAAGGCGATCCGGTGATGCCGGGCTGCCTGGGCCTCGACGCCATGTGGCAACTGGTCGGCTTCTTCCTGGGCTGGCAAGGCCTACCGGGCCGTGGCCGTGCGCTGGGTTCGGGCGAAGTGAAATTCTTCGGCCAGGTCCTGCCGACCGCCAAGAAAGTCACCTATAACATTCATATCAAGCGCGTCCTCAAGGGCAAGCTGAACCTGGCCATTGCCGACGGTTCGGTCACTGTCGACGGTCGCGAAATCTACACCGCCGAAGGCCTCCGGGTCGGCGTGTTCACCTCCACTGACAACTTCTAAGGGTTATCCGCATGCGCCGCGTCGTTATCACTGGTCTGGGCATCGTATCTTGCCTGGGCAATGACAAAGAGACCGTCTCCGCTAACCTGCGTGCAAGCCGCCCTGGCATCCGGTTCAACCCGGAATATGCCGAAATGGGTCTGCGTAGCCAGGTTTCCGGCTCCATCGACCTCAACCTTGAAGAACTGATCGATCGCAAGATCTATCGCTTCGTCGGCCACGCGGCAGC
This sequence comes from Pseudomonas sp. PDM32, assembly GCF_019219225.1. Lineage (NCBI taxonomy): Bacteria > Pseudomonadati > Pseudomonadota > Gammaproteobacteria > Pseudomonadales > Pseudomonadaceae > Pseudomonas > Pseudomonas sp. PDM32. Next base: position 110,383 of record NZ_JAHUWE010000006.1, on the reverse strand, counting down.
TTATGCCTACCTGGCCATGAAAGACGCCATCACCGACTCGGGCCTGACCGAAGAGCAGGTTTCCAACCCGCGTACCGGCCTGATCGCCGGCTCCGGTGGCGCATCGACCCTGAACCAGATGGAAGCGCTGGACATCCTGCGTGAGAAAGGCGTCAAGCGCGTCGGCCCATACCGCGTCACGCGGACCATGAGCAGCACCGTTTCCGCTTGCCTGGCCACTCCGTTCAAGATCAAGGGCCTGAACTACTCCATCGCTTCTGCCTGCGCCACCAGTGCTCACTGCATCGGTACCGCCATGGAACAGATCCAGATGGGCAAGCAGGACATCGTCTTCGCCGGTGGCGGTGAAGAAGAGCACTGGAGCCAGTCGTTCCTGTTCGACGCCATGGGCGCCCTGTCCAGCAAGCGCAACGACACCCCGGAACAAGCCTCCCGTGCCTACGACGCTGACCGTGACGGTTTCGTCATCGCCGGCGGTGGCGGCATGGTCGTGGTCGAAGAGCTGGAACACGCCCTGGCCCGCGGCGCGAAGATCTACGCGGAAATCGTCGGCTACGGCGCGACTTCCGACGGCTACGACATGGTTGCCCCGAGCGGCGAAGGCGCGATCCGCTGCATGCAGCAGGCGCTATCCACCGTCGACACCCCGATCGACTACCTGAACACCCACGGCACTTCGACCCCGGTCGGCGACGTCGCGGAAATGAAAGGCGTGCGTGAAGTGTTCGGCGACAAGGCTCCGGCCATCAGCTCCACCAAGAGCCTGTCGGGTCACTCCCTGGGCGCCGCCGGCGTTCACGAAGCGATCTACTGCATGCTGATGATGGAAGGCAACTTCATTGCCGGCTCCGCCAACATTGACGAGCTGGACCCTGAAGTGGCCGACCTGCCGGTGCTGACCAAGACCCGCGAAAATGCCACCATCAACACCGTGATGAGCAACAGTTTCGGTTTCGGTGGCACCAACGCCACGCTGGTACTGAAGCGCTGGGAAGGCAAGTAATTTCCCGCTGCTGAGCCGCACAAAAAAAACGCCCCGACTGGTTCGGGGCGTTTTTTTTGCTACTGCTTTTTGTAGGAGCTGCCGCAGGCTGCGATCTTTTGATCTTCATAAACAAAGATCGCAGCCTGCAGCAGCTCCTGCAAGATGAAACCTTTGTCATGAAACTCAATGACCTGCGACCGAATGTCGCGTATTTAGCGGGCTGCAGGACTGTTTCCGTTTTTGCAAAAAACCGTTACCAAACTCAGCCATTTACTTAGCAAGCTATCAAACTCTATAACAGAGGCCTGCACACGCCTTGCTGCAGATAACAGAGATTGGAGCTAGCAGATGACTGTAAAAGTAACTGAACGCGACGATTCACATAAATCCCACGAGGGTGTAGCCGCCGGTATCCGGATCTGGGACGTGCACCAACAAGACCTGCTGGTCGGTATGTTCCATTCCGAGGCCGACGCGCAAAACTACAGGGCCGAACTGGAAATGCTCGAGCGTAAACGCGAGCTCGCAACCGGTTGAAAACAGACTCGACCACGGTGCAGCCTGCCCTTTCCTGCCAGGCAGGCTGCATCCACATCAGACAACCTCGATCAGCGTCAAATGAAGGTCATCTTCGATCTTCACCGAAGGAACACTTTCAACAATCCAGCCCGCTTGAAGCCTGACCACCTCGACCTCGCCATCGCCCATTCCGTCATTGCGGATCGAAAACTGCAGCGATGCCGGATGACGCTTGGCATAGTCGAAACTCATGCCGCAGGCGATCAGGAAATCGATTTTTGCCTCGGTCAGCTCAACCTGAATGTCACGCTCGCCTTCTTTCAGACTGTAGTAATCCAGGCACAAGTTGATTGCAAAAGGGCAGCCATTGACGAGGCTATTGATGAACTTCCCTTCATAACCACCGAAATAACTGTGTTCAGCCCGCACGCTACTGAGTTTCTTCACCCTGACTTCGACTTCCTCGGAAATCTTGAACAGCCAAAAATCTCCCTCCGAAGCCAGGTGCTTGCCAAAGTCGATACCTGATACATGGCGCTTCGGCCACATCGACATCAAAGGAATATCGACTTCATATTCTTTATTGGTGATCGCCAGCAAGTAATTAATAACATCGTAATAACCCGACTCACTTTCTCCAACTTTGATGAGTGTCGCACAGCTTCCCGCCAGCAATACGATCTTGCCATAGCGCTCCACGGGCAGTTCGGTCATCAACAAAGCTATACACGCTGGCACTTTCTCCAGATAGGCAGAGTTCAGCTCATGGAGTTCCTCCTCATTGCGAACCTCGCGCCAAGGAATGTTCCAGAAGAACTCAGGCAGGGTAAAGAAAACACAAGCGCTCGCGCCATGATCCTCGCGAGCGGCTTTTGCAGCGATCTTGATTTTTCGGCGTACAAGCTCGGCACGAGCGACAAGTTCATCGTCCAGATAATCGCGAATGGATTGCCCGAGCGGTCGTGCCTGTGAGAGCTGCGATTTGAAAGTGGGTTGGCGTAACGAAGCGATACTGACAAACATTTATTCCATCCTTAGATACGAAAGTTCATTCCATTTGTTTTTTCCAGACACAAATATCTTTATAAAAAGATATTATTTCCCGGCAAAAGAAAACCCGAAAGATCGTAAAGATACAATCTTTCGGGTTCAATGTATTAATCATGCAAAGTACTAGCAAACATGTAAGCCCGCTAGAACATTGAATCTGTTACCACATCAGGTCATCGGGAATCTGATAGGCCGCGTACGGATCGTCCTCGGCGATGACCTCTTCAGTCTGCACATTGAGCTGCACGATGCGCTGCGGATCGCGCTCCTGAATCTTCAGCGCCGCCTCGCGCGGAATCACTTCGTAGCCGCCAGCGTGATGCACGATGGCCAACGATCCGCTGCTGAGCTTGTTGCGCATCAGGGTGTTGACGCAGATGCGCTTGACCTTCTTGTCGTCGACGAAATTGTAGTAATCCTCGGTCGTCAGTTTCGGCAGGCGCGAGACTTCAATCAGTTGCTTGACCTGTGCGGCACGGGCCTTGGCCTCGGCTTTCTCCTGCTGCTGGCGGTTGAGCTCCTGATCGCGCTTGACCTTCTCGGCCATGGCTTCCTGTGCCGCGCGCTGCTGGGAGTCATCCAGCTCGATCTGGCCTTTGTGGGCCAGGCGCTGTTGTTTCTGCTTGTCTTTGCTGACCTGCTTGGCCTGCTTCTGGTTGACCAGCCCTGCTTTGAGCAACTGGTCGCGAAGGGAAATGCTCATGGTGCTTATTTCTCACTTGGGCCACGGCTGAACCGCAGCTGGGCAAATTCTTTTCCTGACGTTTGGCTTCGCCCCACAAGGCGTCCAACTCTTCGAGGGTGCAATCTTCTATGGGACGACGGGTATCGCGCAATGCCTGTTCGATAAAACGAAAGCGTCTTTCAAACTTGCCGTTGGCGCCCCGCAGTGCGGTTTCCGGATCAACCTTGAGATGCCGCGCCAGATTGACCACGGAAAACAGCAGGTCGCCGATCTCGTCGGCCACGGCTTCGGGATCGTTTTCCGACATGGCTTCGAGCACTTCATCGAGCTCTTCACGCACTTTGTCGAGCACCGGCAAGGCGTCCGGCCAGTCGAAGCCGACCTGCCCCGCGCGCTTCTGCAATTTTGCCGAGCGCGACAGCGCTGGCAATGCAGCGGGGACGTCATCGAGCAACGACAACTGCTCGGGTGCCAAAGAGTTCTCCGCACGCTCTTCGGCCTTGATTTCTTCCCAGCGCTGCTTGACCTGCTCTTCACTCAGGCGTGGGACATCCAGAGGCGCATACAGGTCACCGGTGGGGAACACGTGGGGATGACGGCGGATCAGTTTGCGGGTGATGCTGTCGACTACGCCGGCGAATTCGAAGCGCCCTTCTTCGCGAGCCAACTGGCTGTAATACACCACCTGGAACAGCAGATCGCCCAGCTCACCCTGCAAGTGATCGAAGTCACCGCGCTCGATGGCGTCGGCGACTTCGTAGGCTTCCTCAAGGGTGTGCGGGACGATGGTGGCGTAAGTTTGCTTGATGTCCCATGGGCAACCGTACTGCGGGTCGCGCAGGCGGTTCATCAGGTGCAGCAGGTCTTCAAGGCTGTACATCAGATTCTCTCGTTAAAACCGGTCTCTGTAGGAGCTGCCGAACGCGGCCCGAGCCTTCGGCAGCTCCTACATAAGCGCGCATCAAGGTGTGCGGTTACGCCGGGTTTCGATGATGTTCGGCAACTGGGAAATCCGCCCCAGCAACCGCCCCAATGCATCCAGCCCCGGAATCTCGATGGTCAGGGACATCAGCGCGGTGTTGTCCTCCTTGTTCGAGCGGGTATTGACCGCCAGCACGTTGATCCGCTCGTTGAGCAGCACTTGCGACACGTCACGCAGCAAACCGGAACGGTCGTAGGCGCGGATGACGATGTCCACCGGATAGGTGAGCACCGGCACCGGCCCCCAACTGACCTGGATGATCCGCTCGGGCTCGCGCCCGGCCAGCTGCAGCACCGAGGCGCAGTCCTGGCGGTGAATGCTCACGCCACGACCCTGGGTGATGTAGCCGACGATCGCATCGCCCGGCAATGGCTGGCAGCAGCCAGCCATCTGGGTCATCAGGTTACCGACGCCCTGGATCTGGATATCACCGCGCTTGCCCGGTTTGTAGCCGGTGGCCTTGCGTGGAATCAGTTCCAGCTGTTCGTTGCCGCGCTCCGGCTCGACCAGTTGCTGCGCCAGGTTGACCAGTTGCGCCAGACGCAAGTCGCCGGCACCGAGGGCGGCGAACAGGTCTTCGGCGGTTTTCATGTTGGCCTTGTCGGCCAGCTTGTCGAAATCCACCGCTGGCAAGCCGAGGCGATTGAGCTCGCGCTCAAGCAGGGTTTTACCGGCCGCGACGTTCTGGTCGCGAGCCTGCAGCTTGAACCAGTGAACAATCTTCGCCCGTGCCCGCGACGTCGTGACGTAACCCAGGTTCGGGTTCAGCCAGTCACGGCTTGGGGTGCCGTGCTTGCTGGTGATGATCTCGACCTGTTCACCGGTTTGCAGGCTGTAGTTGAGCGGCACGATACGCCCGTTGATTTTGGCGCCACGGCAGTTATGGCCAATTTCGGTGTGTACGCGGTAGGCGAAGTCCAGCGGTGTCGCGCCCTTCGGCAAGTCGATGGCGTGACCGTCCGGAGTAAAGATATAGACCCGGTCGGGCTCAATATCGACCCGCAGCTGTTCGGCCAGGCCACCGATATCGCCCAGCTCTTCGTGCCACTCCAGCACCTGACGCAGCCAGGAGATTTTCTCCTCGTAGTGATTGGAACCGGACTTGACGTCGGTGCCCTTGTAGCGCCAGTGCGCGCACACGCCGAGCTCGGCTTCCTCATGCATCGCGTGGGTGCGGATCTGCACTTCCAGCACTTTGCCCTCGGGCCCGATCACCGCCGTGTGCAGCGAGCGATAGCCGTTTTCCTTGGGGTTGGCGATGTAGTCGTCGAACTCTTTCGGGATGTGCCGCCACAGGGTGTGGACGATGCCGAGCGCGGTGTAGCAGTCGCGCATTTCCGGCACGAGCACGCGAACGGCACGCACGTCGTAGATCTGGCTGAACTCCAGACCCTTGCGCTGCATTTTGCGCCAGATCGAATAGATGTGTTTGGCCCGGCCGCTGATGTCGGCATCGACGCCGGTGGCCTGCAACTCGTTTTTCAGCTGGCTCATCACGTCGCTGATGAAGCGCTCGCGATCCAGTCGCCGCTCATGAAGCAACTTGGCGATCTGCTTGTACTGGTCCGGCTCCAGGTAACGGAAGGACAGGTCTTCCAGTTCCCACTTGATGTGGCCGATACCCAGGCGGTGGGCCAGTGGTGCATAAATGTCGAAGACTTCACGGGCCACGCGGTTGCGCTTTTCGTCATCGGCGGTTTTCACCGCACGGATGGCGCACGTGCGTTCGGCCAGCTTGATCAGGGCGACGCGAACGTCATCGACCATGGCCACCAGCATCTTGCGCAGGTTTTCAACCTGGCCCTGGGTGCCCAGTACCAGGGATTTGCGCGGGCTCAGGCTGTCGCTGATCGCGGCCATGCGCTGCACGCCATCGATGAGTTTGGCCACCACCGGACCGAAGCGCTGGCTGACCGCCGGCAACTTGATCTGGCCTTCGCGTACGCCTCGATAAAGGATCGCGGCGACCAAAGAGTCCTGGTCGAGTTTGAGGTCGGCGAGGATCTCGGCGATCTCAAGTCCGGTACGGAAAGTCGAGTTACCTTCCGACCACAGATTCTGTGCCGCATTGGCTTGTTGTTCAGCCTCGCGAGCGTACTCGCAGGCTTCCTTCAAGGCTTCGCGATCCAGTGCCAGATCGACACTCACCGCGTGATCGAGCCAAGCCTCGAGATTGATACTGCCGTCGGTGTTGATCGGCTGGTGTGCTCTCACCTGTACCATCTTGCTTACCTTCCCTACGACGCAGATTCAATGCGTCAAATCGCTGACCTTCGTTGCCGGTGCGCCCACGTCGGGCTCGGTGCGCGGCTGCACGGGCGGGCCAGTCGGACCAGACGAGCATCCTAGCTCGCTTCAAATAACGCCATGGCCTCGACATGTGCCGTTTGAGGAAACATATCGAGAATCCCGGCACGTTTTAACCGGTAGCCCTGCTTGATCAATTCGACCGTGTCGCGCGCCAGCGTTGCCGGGTTGCATGACACATACACCAATCGCTCGGCGCCCAGGGTCTTGAGCTTGCGCACAACCTCGAAAGCGCCGTCACGCGGTGGGTCCAAGAGTACCGCACAAAAGCCTTCGGCGGCCCATTCGGCGTCCGTCAAAGGCTGGGATAAATCGGCCTGAAAAAACTTCGCGTTATGCAGATTATTGCTAGCGGCATTCGCCGCCGCCCGGTCGACCATCACCTGCACACCTTCCACGGCCACCACTTCGCGAGCAACCTTGGCCAGCGGCAAGGCAAAGTTGCCCAGGCCGCAGAACAGATCGAGTACGCGCTCATCCGCCGTCGGCTTCAACCAGTCCAGCGCCTGGGCGACCATCGCTTCGTTGACGCCGGCGTTGACCTGGATGAAATCCCCAGGTCGGTAAGCCAGTTCCAGATTCCACTGTTCAAGACGATAGCCCAACGACTGGTCAGCCTCGACCGGTTGCGGTTCACCGTCGCCATGCACCCACAACTGGGCCTCATGGAACGCGCAGAAATCCTTGAGGATGGTCATGTCACTTGCAGACAACGGCGCCATGTGCCGCAGCAAAACCGCCAGCGTCGAACCGCTGAACAACTCCACGTGCCCCAGTGCCTGAGGTTTGCTCAAGCGCCGCAGCATTTCCGGCAAGCGGGTCATGATCGGTTGCAAGGGCTGTACCAGCACCGGGCAGTCATCGATGCCAACGATGTCCTGGCTGCCGGCGGCACGGAAACCGACTTCGAGTTTTTTCGCCTTCATGTCCCAGCGCACCGCCACGCGGGCGCGACGCCGGTAGGCGAACTCCGCGCCGCTCAAAGGCGGCGCCCACTCTTCGGGTTCGACGCCCGCGACCTTCGACAACTGCTCGGCGAGCATGCGCTGTTTCAGGGCAAGCTGTTCGTTATGAGGCAGATGCTGCACGCTGCAACCGCCGCAACGGCCGGCATGGGCGCACGGTGCGGGGCGGCGCAATTCGCTGGCCTTGAACACCCGTTCGGTGCGCGCCTCGACCACTTTGCCGTGGGCGCCGAGCACACGCGCTTCAATCTCTTCGCCGACCAATGCGCCGATGACGAACCAGGTGCGACCTTCGAAAAACGCGATGCCGCGACCGTCATTGGCCAGGCGCTCGATGGTCAGGCGCTGCTTTTTGCCGGTCGGGATTTGCGGGGCCTTGCTGCCACCGGTGGGCTGGAAGCGCAGGCCTCTTTCATGCTTGGCCATCAGTTGGGCGCGTCGAAAATGCCGGTCGACAGGTAACGGTCGCCACGGTCGCAGATGATCGCGACGATCACCGCGTTTTCAACTTCTTTGGACAGGCGCAGCATTGCCGCCACGGCACCGCCCGAGGACACGCCACAGAAAATGCCTTCTTCGCGGGCCAGTCGACGGGTCACGTCTTCGGCTTCGCTTTGGGCCATGTCGACGATCCGGTCCACGCGGTCAGCCTGGTAGATCTTCGGCAGGTATTCCTGGGGCCAGCGGCGAATGCCCGGGATCGCCGAGCCTTCCATCGGTTGCAGGCCGATGATCTGCACGTTGTCGTTCTGCTCTTTCAAGTAGCGCGACACGCCCATGATGGTCCCGGTGGTGCCCATGGAACTGACGAAATGGGTGATGGTGCCCTCGGTCTGGCGCCAGATTTCCGGGCCGGTCGTGGTGTAGTGCGCCTCGGGATTGTCACCGTTGGCGAACTGATCCAGAACCTTGCCGCGGCCTTCGGCTTCCATCTTCTGCGCGAGGTCACGGGCGCCTTCCATGCCCTGTTCCTGGCTGACCAGGATCAGCTCGGCGCCATAGGCGGTCATGGCCGCCTTGCGTTCGGCGCTGGAGTTGTCCGGCATGATCAGGATCATCTTGTAACCCTTGATCGCGGCGGCCATGGCCAGGGCGATCCCGGTGTTGCCCGAGGTCGCTTCGATCAGCGTATCGCCGGCATGGATCTGCCCGCGCAGTTCGGCGCGGGTGATCATCGACAGCGCCGGACGGTCCTTGACCGAACCCGCCGGGTTGTTCCCTTCGAGCTTGAGCAAAAGGGTATTGCTGGTGGCGCCGGGCAGGCGCTGCAAACGGACCAGCGGAGTGTTGCCGACGCAATCGGCGATGGTTGGGTACTGCAAGGTCATGGCGTATTCGCAATCCAGACTGCGGGGGCGCCTATCATACCGGCAAACCTCGGAAGGCCATATCACGCAAAGTGTGGTGCTTATGGTTTATGGGAATAAGCGGCAAGCTTTGAGCTGCAAGCGGCAAGTGGCGGTGCCACTCGGAGCATGAAACCAGGGGTTATTGTGGTGGGAGTGAGGGCCTCTTCGCGAGCAGGCTCGCTCCCACAGGTATCGGGGGGGTGATCACAATTTTTGTGGTGGAAACACAGTCAATGTGGGAGCGAGCCTGCTCGCGATGACGTCGTCACGGGTATCGCCATCATCCGCCAGAAGACGCATGTTCAAGCGCAGCCCGGCTCGCGCGTTCTGCGCCCAAAGCTGTCCGCCCTGACGCTGCACTGCATTACGAGCGATGCTCAAGCCCAGGCCGAATCCACCATTGCCTGGTCGCGAACCGTCGAGTCGGGTAAACGGCAGGAAGATCCGCTCCAGATCTGCTTCCGCCACCCCGCCGCCCTGATCCTCCAGCCAGAGAAGCCAGTAGTTACCATCACGCTGCCCCCCCAATACGACAGTGCCACCGCTGGGCGAATGCCGAATCGCATTGCGCAGAATGTTTTCCAGGGCCTGGGCCAGGGTGTTGAGATGACCGCGCACCCAGCAGGATGCATCCACCGTGCATTGCAGCCGAGTATCAGGCCAACCGCTTTCATAGCAGGCATTCTCCGTGAGCATCTCCCACAGCGCCTGGATCTGGATCGCTTCGTCGGGCAAGCGGGTGCGCTCGGTGTCCAGCCAGGCCAACTGCAGCGTGTCCTCCACCAGGCGCTGCATGCCATCGACCTCCCGGCCGATGCGTTCGCGCAATAGCTCCAGCCCCTGCTCACTTTCACTGGCCACCCGCAAGCGGCTCAAAGGCGTGCGCAATTCGTGGGACAGGTCGCGCAGCAGTTGCTGCTGCAAGGCCACGGTACTTTGCAGGCGTTCAGACATGTGATCGAACGCCCTGCCCAACTCGCCCAGTTCATCCGAACGAATGGTGGTCCGGCTCGAAAGCCGTACGTTCAGTTGATCGGCACGCCAGGCATTGGCCTGCTCACGCAAGTGGTTGAGTGGCACCACCAGCAAACGGTAGAGCCCGACGCACAGCAGCAAAGTGAACAGCCCCGGAATCACGCCGTTGGTGATCACCCGCCAGAACACCCGGTATTGCCCAGGCAGAAAGCGTTCGGGCAACTCGATCACCAGGCTGCCGGCGGACGAGTCACCGGGAAACGGTATGCGCATCCATGGCCGGCCTTTCTTGTGGATGGGCCAATCGAGGCCGCGTAAAAAAGTCAGGCGTTCGACTTCCTTGTCCGTCAGCGACTGATTGCTCAAGGACTGCAAATCACCGTCGATGACACCGACCCAACCTTTTTCCCGCTGATGCATGCTCTGCAGCCAGTCATCGACACCGGCGCTCTGGCGCTGCTGCCATGCCTGCTCGGCCTCGGCAGCGTAGCGCGTCAGGGTGCCGCGGGCCTCATCGGAGAGGAACTGGTTGCGCTGTTCCATGTAACGGCCCCAGGACCAACTCAACCAGATCATCAGCAGACAGAATGCGACCAATAGGCAAGCAAGCTTCCAGAACAGCGAATGCCTGCCCGGCAAGTTACATTTCATCGGCGGCGCTCAGGATGTAACCCTTGCCCCAGACCGTGCGCACTTCGCGCTCGGTGTAGCCAATGGCCTTGAGCTTGCGGCGGATCTGGCTGATGTGCATGTCCAGGCTGCGGTCATGGGCCGCGTAACCCCGCTGCAGCACCTGCTGATAAAGGAAGGCTTTGCTCAAGACTTCGTCGGCGCTGCGGTGCAGTGTCTCCAGCAATCGATACTCGCTGCGGGTCAGGCCGCCGGCCCGTTCGCCATAAAACACCTCGAAGCTGTCATCGTCGAAACGCAGGCTGTCCATCGAAGGGGCTGGCACTGCGGGAACGGGACGGCGGTCGAGGGCCACCCGCCGCAGGATGGCTTCGATGCGCACCCGCAATTCCATCATGCTGAAAGGCTTTGGCAGGTAATCGTCGGCCCCCAGGCGAAAGCCGCTGATGCGGTCGGCCTCGGCACCGAGGGCCGACATCAGCAACACCGGGGTGGAATGGCTCTGGCGCAATTGGGTCAGCACCGCCAGACCGTCCAGGCCCGGCAGCAGAATATCCATCAGCACCACGTCGAAAGGTTGCCGTCGGGCCATGTCCAGGCCTTCCTGGCCGTTCTGGCACCAGGTCACCTGGAAGCCACTGCGGTCCAGATGCTCATGCACGTAGGCGCCCAGCACGAGGTCGTCTTCAATGGACAGGATTCGGGGGAGGCTGGCAGTGATGGGAGTCATGACTATCTGCAAACAATTCTCAGTTCAACGATTATTCAAGATTGCCTCGCCAGGGGCAACCCATCGCTTGGCTGTAGCACCAATGAACTGAGCAGGCCGACGAATGGCAGCACCATTTTTACGAAGATTGCCCGCGAGCAAATCGCTACACTGCGCAAGTGCTGCATGACGGATATATGTGCAGGTCTATGAATAGCGGGATGCAGGAGAGATGCGTGCTCAAGAAACTGGGAATCAAAGGCCGCGTGCTGTTGCTGACCCTGTTGCCAACCAGCCTGATGGCGTTGGTGCTGGGGGGATATTTTACCTGGATGCAACAGGCTGACCTGCAAACCCAACTCATGCAGCGCGGCGAAATGATCGCCGAGCAGTTGGCCCCCCTGGCGGCGCCAGCCATGGGCCATCAGGACAACGAACTGCTCGAACGCATTGCCACCCAGGCCCTGGAACAAACCGACGTACGGGCCGTGACCTTCCTGTCTCCCGACCGCACGCTGCTGGCCCACGCCGGCCCGACCATGCTCAACCAGACGCCTTCCGGCAGCGGCACGCAGATGCTGCGCCGCAGTGGCAACGATGCGACCCGCTATTTGCTGCCGGTGTTCGGCAAACACCGCAACCTGGCCGGGGACGTGATTCCCGAAGAAGCCGACCGCCTGCTGGGCTGGGTCGAACTGGAGCTGTCCCATAACAGCATGCTGCTGCGCGGTTATCGCAGCCTGTTCGCCAGCCTGATGCTGATCGCAGCCGGACTGATCGGTGCGGCACTGCTGGCCCTGCGCATGGGTCGCACGATCAACCGGCCACTGAGCCAGATCAAGCAGGCCGTGGCCCAACTCAAGGACGGCCATCTGGAAACCCGCTTGCCGCCCCTTGGCAGCCAGGAGCTGGACGAACTGGCCTCCGGCATCAATCGCATGGCCGGCACCCTGCAAAATGCCCAGGAAGAATTGCAGCACAGCATCGACCAGGCCACCGAAGACGTACGCCAGAACCTGGAAACCATCGAGATCCAGAACATCGAGCTGGACCTGGCGCGCAAGGAGGCCCTGGAAGCAAGCCGGATCAAGTCCGAGTTCCTGGCCAACATGAGCCATGAAATCCGCACGCCGCTCAACGGCATTCTCGGCTTCACCCACCTGTTGCAAAAAAGCGAGCTCACCCCACGCCAGCTCGACTACCTGGGCACCATCGAAAAGTCCGCCGACAGCCTGCTGGGCATCATCAACGAGATTCTCGACTTCTCGAAAATCGAGGCCGGCAAGCTGGTGCTCGACCATATTCCGTTCAACCTGCGCGACCTGCTGCAGGACACCCTGACCATCCTCGCCCCCGCCGCCCACGCCAAGCAGCTGGAACTGGTGAGCCTGGTGTACCGGGACACGCCGCTGTCCCTGGTCGGCGACCCGCTGCGGCTCAAGCAGATCCTGACGAACCTGGTGAGCAACGCAATCAAGTTCACTCGCGAAGGCACCATCGTCGCCCGCGCCATGCTCGAAGAAGAGCACGAAGACACCGTGCAACTGCGCATCAGCATCCAGGACACCGGCATCGGTCTGTCCAACCAGGACGTGCGCGCCCTGTTCCAGGCCTTCAGCCAGGCCGACAACTCGCTGTCGCGGCAACCCGGCGGCACGGGCCTGGGCCTGGTGATTTCCAAGCGCCTGATCGAACAGATGGGCGGCGAGATCGGCGTCGACAGCACACCCGGGGAAGGCTCGGAATTCTGGATCAGCCTGAGCCTGCCGAAAGCCCGCGACGATGCCGAAGACCTGCCCGCCGCGCCCTTGCTCGGGCGTCGGGTGGCGGTCCTGGAAAACCACGAACTGGCCCGACAGGCCTTGCAGCATCAACTGGAAGACTGCGGCCTGAGTACCACGCCGTTCAATACCCTGGAAAGCCTGACCAATGGCGTCACCGCCGCCCACCAGACCGATCAGGCGATCGACCTCGCCGTGCTCGGCATCACCAGCAACGACATGCCGCCGGAACGCCTCAACCAGTACATCTGGGACCTCGAACACCTTGGCTGCAAAGTGCTGGTGCTGTGCCCGACCACGGAACAGACGCTGTTCCACCTTTCCGTGCCTAACCCCCACAGCCAGCTCCAGGCGAAACCGGCCTGTACCCGCAAGCTGCGACGCTCCCTGTCTGACCTGGTCAGCCCGCGCCCGATGCGCAGCGAGCCGGGCGAACCGGTGTCCAGCCGTGCACCGAAGGTGCTGTGCGTCGATGACAACCCGGCCAACCTGATGTTGGTGCAGACCCTGCTCGAAGACATGGGCGCCAAGGTGCTCGCGGTGGAAAGCGGTTATGCCGCGGTCAAGGCGGTACAGAACGAGACATTCGATCTGGTATTGATGGACGTGCAGATGCCCGGCATGGATGGCCGCCAGAGCACCGAGGCGATTCGCCAGTGGGAAAGCGAGCGGCATTGCACGCCGTTGCCGATCGTGGCCCTCACCGCCCACGCCATGGCCAACGAAAAACGCGCACTGCTGCAAAGCGGCATGGACGACTACCTGACCAAACCGATCAGCGAACGACAATTGGCCCAGGTGGTGCTGAAGTGGAGCGGCCTGGCACTGCGCAATCACAGCCCGGAGCGCTCCGGCGATGGGCACGGTGGCGCCCATGACTTGTTGGTGCTCGACCACGAGGAAGGTTTGCGCCTGGCCGCCGGCAAGGCTGATCTGGCCGCAGACATGCTGGCGATGCTGTTGGCATCCCTGGAGGCTGACCGCGAAGCCATCCGTCTGGCTCAGCAGAGCAATGACCACAACGCCTTGATCGAACGGGTCCATCGCCTGCATGGCGCGACACGCTACTGCGGCGTACCGCAATTGCGTGCGGCCTGCCAACGCAGCGAAACCCTGCTCAAGCAACAGGATCCGAAAGCCAGCGTGGCACTGGACGAGCTCGACCGGGCGATCAATCGCCTGGCAGCCCACGCGCGAATGAACGCTTGATGCAGCGCAATCGCGGGAATCAAATATCAGCGTAAGCTCACCACCTGCTCTGTGGGAGCTGGCTTGCCAGCGCTTACAGGAACGAGGCAAAGAGGACATCATGCGCACGATTCTTTTCAGCAGCCAGAACTACGACATCGACAGCTTTCTCGCGGCCGGCCGACCGGCCGGCATCGAGCTGCAATTTCAGCCTGCGCGCCTGAGCCTCGACACGGTCGCGCTCGCCCAAGGGTATGAAGCGGTCTGCGCGTTCATCAATGATGACCTCGGCGCGGCAGTACTCGAGCGCCTGGCCGCTGGAGGCACCCGCCTGATCGCCCTGCGCTCGGCGGGTTACAACCACGTCGACTTGCCAACGGCAAAACGCCTGGAACTGACCATAGTACGCGTCCCCGCCTATTCGCCCCACGCCGTGGCCGAACACGCGGTGGCGCTGATCCTCGCACTCAACCGCCGCTTGCCCCGCGCCTACAACCGCACCCGCGATGGGGATTTCAGGCTGCAAGGGCTGACCGGTTTCGACCTGGTGGGCAAGACGGTCGGCGTGGTCGGCACCGGGCAGATCGGCGCCACCTTCGCCAAAATCATGAACGGTTTTGGCTGCCGGTTACTGGCCTATGACCCCTACCCCAACCCGCAGGTCGAAGCCTTGGGCGCGCGCTACCTGAGCCTGCCGCAACTACTGGCCGAATCGCAGATCATCAGCCTGCACTGCCCGCTCAACGAACAGAGCAAGCACTTGATCAACCGTGAATCACTGGCGCACATGCAGCCGGGTGCGATGCTGATCAATACCGGACGTGGCGGTCTGGTGGACACCCCGGCGCTGATCGACGCGTTGAAAGACGGTCGCCTCGGCTATCTGGGGCTGGACGTATATGAGGAGGAGGCACAACTGTTCTTCGAGGACCGCTCCGACCTGCCGCTGCAAGACGATGTGCTGGCCAGGTTGCTGACCTTTCCTAACGTGATCGTCACCGCGCACCAGGCCTTTCTGACCCACGAAGCGCTGGACGCGATTGCCGCCACCACGTTGCGCAACATCGCCGCCTGGGTGGCGGGCAAACCGGAAAACCTGGTCACGGGCGACTGAAACGGATCGAAGGTCATCGGCCTGCGCGATGCAGCATGCAAGCCCGTGCTAGCATATCGCGCATATTTGGAGGACCCATGGTCGAACACGATTTCCGCTACAGCCTGATGAACCCGCAACACACCCTCACCGAATGCCGCGCCCTGGTGCCGGGGCGCTATCAGGTCACCGGCAACGGTGGCTCGATTCGCAACAACGACGTGCTGGTCGTGACCCTCAAGGGCGCCAAGGACTTGTCCATGCGCCTGACCGTCGAAACGGTTCGCCACCTGATCAATCCGCCCGGCCAATGGGTCGCGGTGGCCAGCGGTCCGGTGTTCGGCGAACTGGCGATCCATACCTGGCAAGTGAACTGCGACAGCTGCGCCAAAGCGCTGAGCTTCGAGTTCGCCGTCGACGCCAAACTGGGCAACAAGGCGGAAAAACCTGCCGCCACCGCAAGAATTGCCGAGCTGGGCTGGACTACCGTCGGCGAGAAACACCTGTGCCCGAAATGCCAGGAGCCTGCGTGATGAAACGCCTCGCCCTGAGCGCGATGGCCGGTGCCAGCCTGCTGGGCTGCGCCGCCGAGCCGGTGCAGCTTGAACACAATCGCAGCTACATCCTGGAGTGGATCGGCGAGCGGCCGCTGATGGACTACAGCCACCTGACCATCACGCTCGGTGAAGATGGCCGGGCCTACGGCAATGGCGGCTGCAACCACTGGTTCGCGCCGTACACCCTGGAGGGCGACAAACTGACCTTCGGCAAAATCGGCAGCACCCGCAAACTGTGCGCGCCGGCGCTGATGGAGCAGGAAAAACGTTTCCTGCAGGCCCTGGAAAACGTCCAGCGCTGGGACGTCTCCCCGATCGAGCAGATCCGCTTCTGGCCAGCCGAAGGCA
Organism: Pseudomonas sp. PDM32; assembly: GCF_019219225.1. NCBI lineage: Bacteria > Pseudomonadati > Pseudomonadota > Gammaproteobacteria > Pseudomonadales > Pseudomonadaceae > Pseudomonas > Pseudomonas sp. PDM32. The sequence goes on along the minus strand of NZ_JAHUWE010000006.1, from coordinate 94,260 downwards.
AGCCGCTGCGTTGGTGGCTTGAGGAAGGTTGACCGCCCCGTTCCAATCCAGGTGATACCTGTGGTGAGGGGCTTGTTGTGGCGAGGGGGCTTGCCCCCGCTGGGCTGCGAAGCAGCCCTAAACTCAGCCACCGCGCTTAATCAGATTCACCGTGTACACAGGTTTACGACTGCTACGCAGTCGAACGGGGGCAAGCCCCCTCGCCACAAAAAGCCCGCTCGCCAGCGGTAAATACAATCCTCTGATCAATTCTTCGCCTGCAACGCCTCAAGCTTCGCCATCACCCCCGCCGCCGTCTGTTCACCCATCAACTGCTCACGCACCTTGCCCTTATCATCGATGATGTACGTCACCGGCAATGCCTCGCTGCGTGGCAATTCGAACAATTCGGCAGGGTCCTGGGCCAACACCGTGAACTTGATCCCCAGTTTCTCGCTCGCGTCCTTCAGTTCCTGACCCTGGACGTTATCGAAGTTAACCCCGAACACACCGATTTTCTTGCCCTTGAGTTGCTCGGCCAGGGTGTTCAACTCCGGGATTTCGGTACGGCAGGGTCCGCACCATTCTGCCCAGTAGTTGAGTACCAGCCATTTGCCGTCCAGTCGGTCGGCGGCGATCTTGTGGCCGTCCTGGTCGATGCCATAGTCATTCCCGCAGCCCCCCAGCATCAACGCTCCGATGATCGCCAATGCTGCCGCCAGTCGCCTTGTCATGTCGTGTTCCTTGTCAAAAATAGAATGCGCCTGCGACCCATCGCCTCTCACGGTTCTGGATTGCGCGCCGCACAGTTAGAATAGCCGCCACCTTACGCAAGATGCGACCCGCTCATGACCGACCTGACGCTTTATCACAACCCGCGCTGCTCGAAATCCCGCGGTGCGCTCGAACTGCTTGAAGCCCGTGGCCTGGCCCCGACCGTGGTGCGTTACCTGGACACTCCGCTGGACGCCCCACAAATCCAGCGCCTGCTGGGCAAGCTGGGGATCAGCGCGCGGCAACTGCTGCGCACCGGCGAGGACGAGTACAAGACCCTCAATCTGGCCGACGGCAGCCTGAGCGAAGCGCACTTGATCGCCGCCATCGCCGCCCACCCGAAACTGATGGAGCGACCGATTCTCGAAGTCGGTGACAAGGCCGTCATCGGTCGCCCACCGGAGCAGATCCTGGAACTGTTGCCATGAGTGCACCTTACATTCTGGTTCTGTACTACAGCCGCAGCGGCTCGACCAACGAAATGGCCCGGCAGATAGCTCGAGGCGTCGAACAGGCCGGGCTAGAGGCCCGCCTGCGCACGGTGCCGGCGATTTCCACCGAGTGCGAAGCCGTTGCGCCGCAGATTCCCGACGAAGGCGCGCTGTATGCCAGCCTCGACGACCTGAAGAACTGCGCCGGCCTGGCACTCGGCAGCCCAACCCGCTTCGGCAATATGGCCGCGCCGCTCAAGTACTTCCTCGACGGCACCAGCAACCTGTGGCTGACCGGCGCCCTGGTGGGTAAACCGGCCGGTGTGTTCACCTCCACCGCGAGCCTGCACGGCGGCCAGGAGACGACCCTGCTGTCGATGATGCTGCCATTGCTGCACCACGGCATGCTGATCACCGGCCTGCCGTACAGCGAATCGGCACTCCTGGAAACCCAGGGCGGCGGTACGCCATACGGCGCCAGCCACCACGCCGGTGCCGACGGCAAAAGCGGCCTGGATAGCCATGAAGTGGCACTGTGCCGCGCGTTGGGCATGCGCCTGGCTAAGACTGCACAGAAACTGGAGAGCTGAAGTGGCCAGGAAGCCGAAGATTCTCCCCGCCATTGACTGGCTCGAGCCGCGGGTGCGGGCGATGCGTGTCATCAGCCTGCTGTGCTTTTTGGGGCTGGTGGGCCTGCTGTGCGTCTACTACCTGCTGATCGCCGACCTGCATGGCGCCCGGCCATGGGTGATTCTGCTGATCGAACTGGTGCCACTGCTGATACTGGCGCCGGGCATGATCGTCGGCAGTCCTCGCGGGCATTCATGGATGTGCTTTGTGGTGAACCTGTATTTCATCAAGGGCGCATTGGCCGCTTATGACCCGAACCGGCAAATCTTCGGTTTGCTGGAGATGGGCGCGAGCCTGGCGGTGTTTTGCTCGGCACTGTTGTATGTGCGCTGGCGTTATCAGTTGAACCGCAAGCTGGCTGGCGAGGGCGAGATTTCCGTCGTCTGACAGAAAAGATCGCAGCCTCCGGCAGCTCCTACAGGGGAATGTGTATAAACCTGTAGGAGCTGCCGAAGGCTGCGATCTTTTCAGCCGCCCAACCCCTCAATGATTGACGGTGTACGCCAGCATCATCGAAATCTGGCTCATCGGCCGCCCGCCACTTTCCGCATGCCACTGGTTGAACACATCCTGCACCAGCGCCAGGTCGCGCAGACTGCTCGGCACCTTGTCGATGATGTCTTGCGCATTCAGCGCCGCGACCACGTCGTAGCTCGGCACAAAGGTATCCTTGCCGATCATCCGCAGGAAGCGCGGGGCTGACAGACCACCCAACTGATGACCGCGTTTTTTCAGGAAGCTCCAGAGCCCGACGATATCGGTCACCGGCCAGTCGGCGATCAGCTCGCCGAAGCTGCCCTTTTCATGGGCCACGTCCAGTACGAACTGTGCATTGCGCGGCACACTCTTGAGCTTGCCCAGGTGCCGGATGATCCGCGTGTCCTGCATCAGCCGCTCAAGGTGCTCAGCACTCATCAGCACGACTTTTTCCGGGGCGAACCCGAAGAACACTTCTTCGAAGGCTGGCCACTTGGCGTCCACCAGACTGTGCTTGAGCCCGGCGCGGAATACCCGGAGCGCCATCATCGAAAGATAGCGATCGTCGCTGATCTTGCGCAATTGCGCCGGGGTTTTGGGAACGGGCAGATGGGCTTCCAGTTCAGCCGCCGAACCGAAGCGGTTCAGACAGTATTCATTGAGCCACTTGTAATCGCGCATGCCCTCTCCTGAGGATTGAAACGAAAACCAAATGTGGGAGCGGGCTTGTGGCGAGGGGGCTTGTCGGAACGCCGCACCGCCCCGTTGGGCTGCGAAGCGGCCCCAAGATCTCCGATGTACCAAAGATCTTGTGAGTGCTACGCACTCAAACGGGGGCAAGCCCCCTCGCCACAGGTCGCTCCCACAGTTTTAATCAGAGGTTGACCACGTTGACGAAGCGCGAAGCCGCGGACTCGTCGATCTTGAGGCTTGTGAAGTCAAACAGGTTGCGGTCCGCCAGTTGCGACGGGATCACGTTCTGCAGGCTGCGGAAAATGCTCTCGGTACGGCCCGGGGTCTTGCGTTCCCAGTCCTGCAGCATTTCCTTGACCACCTGACGCTGCAGGTTTTCCTGGGAACCACAGAGGTTGCACGGAATGATCGGGAATTGCTTGAAGTCCGAGTAGGCCTGGATGTCTTTTTCGTTGCAGTAAGCCAGCGGGCGGATCACCACGTTTCGACCATCGTCGGCGCGCAGCTTCGGCGGCATGGCCTTGAGCGAACCGTTGAAGAACATGTTCAGGAAGAACGTTTCGACGATGTCGTCGCGATGGTGACCCAGGGCCATCTTGGTCGCGCCAATTTCATCGGCGAAGGTGTAGAGCGTGCCGCGACGCAGGCGCGAGCACAGCGAGCACGTGGTCTTGCCTTCCGGAATCAGCTCCTTGACCACCGAATACGTGTCTTTCTCGACGATGTGGTATTCGATACCCAGCTCTTTCAGGTAGGCCGGCAGCACGTGCTCCGGGAAGCCCGGCTGCTTCTGGTCCATGTTCACGGCCACGATCTCGAACTTGATCGGCGCGACCTTCTGCAAGTGCATCAGCACATCGAGCATGGTGTAGCTGTCCTTGCCACCGGACAGACAGACCATGACCTTGTCGCCGTCTTCAATCATGTTGAAATCGGCAACCGCCTCACCGGCCTGTCGGCGAAGGCGCTTTTGCAGTTTGTTCTGGTTGACCGTGAGAGTGCCCATGACGCGAAATCCGTGAGGTGTGACGAAAGGCGGGCATTTTACGCAAAAAATCGACCCGTAGGAGCTGCCGAAGGCTGCGATCTTTTGATTTTGATCTTCGGTGGCGCTGAAATCACCAAAGATCAAAAGATCGCAGCCTTCGGCAGCCCGTACAGACGCAACCGCGATTAGCCCTAGTGTTTACAGCGCGATTTGCTCTAAAGCCCCTGCTCCACCCAGGGAAACTCCTCCCTATACTGCGACATAAGGTCGCTTACATATTTCAGACCTGTGACTTGCTTGGCCGCATTGGCCCGTAGGCGCTCCACTGGGGGGCGACGGTAAAGACAAGAGGAGTGACTGGCATGATCCATCACGTAGTGGGGCTCTTCACCCACCCTGACCAAGAATGGAAAGAAATCCGTGGCGACCAGGAGGAAAGCATCAGCCACATGTACCTGACCCATACGCTGATCCTGGCGGCCATCCCCGCCGTGTCTGCCTTCATTGGCACCACACAGGTCGGCTGGGTCATCGGCAATCGGCCTCCCGTGATGTTGACCGTAGAAAGCGCGATATGGATGACGGTCATGTCGTATCTGGCGATGCTCGGGGGTGTAGCGGTAATGGGCGCATTCATTCACTGGATGGCCCGCACCTATGACGCCAACCCAAGCCTGGCCCGCTGCATTGCGTTTGCAACCTACACCGCGACCCCCTTGTTCATCGGCGGCCTCGCGGCCTTGTACCCGCACCTGTGGCTGGGGATGATCGTCGGCACCGCAGCCATCTGCTACACGGTGTACTTGCTGTATGTGGGTTTACCGACGTTCATGAACATTCCATCTGACGAGGGCTTCCTGTTTTCAAGTTCGGTGCTCGCCGTAGGCCTGGTGGTGCTGGTCGCCATCATGGCGTTCACTGTGATTGTCTGGGGACTCGGCGTGGGGCCGGTCTACACCAACTAGCCGCTCATCACTGAAAATCAGAAATGCCGATAAAGGCCGCCGCGAGGCGGCCTTTTCATTCTTCAGCAACGAGAAAGCCCATGACCATTCGGCAACCTGGTGATTCGCAAGGCCCGAGGGTTGCGGCATACTCGACCGCTCTGGAGATCCATCAAGCATGCCCGAGCAACTCAATTCCCGCGTCGAAGACTGTTTCCAACTAGCCGAATCCTTTTTCAAACGACCTTTCAAACGCCCCGTGGTGAGCCTCAAGCTGCGCGGACAAAAAGCCGGTGTCGCGCATTTGCACGAGAACCTGCTGCGCTTCAACCCGCAGTTGTACCGGGAGAATACCGAGGATTTCCTCAAGCAGACCGTGGCCCATGAAGTCGCGCACCTGATCGCCCATCAGCTGTTCGGCGACCGCATCCAGCCCCATGGCGAAGAGTGGCAATTGATCATGCGCGGCGTGTACGAACTGCCGCCCAACCGCTGCCACACCTATGACGTCAAACGCCGCAGTGTGACCCGTTACATCTACAAATGCCCGTGCGCCGACAGCGACTTCCCGTTCTCGGCCCAGCGCCACAGCCTGGTGCGGCAAGGACGGCGGTATCTGTGCCGGCGGTGTCGCAACACCTTGGTGTTCAGTGGGGAGATGCGGGTCGAGTAGTTGGATTTTCGGTGTTTGTGCGGCCGCCATCGCGAGCAGGCTCGCTCCCACAGGGGATCGGCGGCGTGACACAAACCCAGTGTGGGAGCGAGCCTGCTCGCGAAGGCGGCCTGACAGGCCCTAGAGAATCACTTTGGCTCGCCGCAATTCAGCAATCCGCTCAGCACCAAACCCCAACTCCCCCAACACCTGATCGGTATGCTGCCCCAGCGCCGCGCCGATATGCTTCGGCTCAGGCAAGCCCTCTGAAAACTTCAGCGGACAAGCCATCTGCGCCTGAGCCGAACCATCGCCCCGCGGCACATCGGTCACCAACTCCCGCGCCAGCAACTGCGGATGGCACAGCGCCTCTCCCAGGCTCAACACCGGTTCGACGCACGCATCCAGCTCAGCGAACAGCGCACGCAACTCGGCAAAATCATGCTTTTCGAATTCGACCCTCAGCGCGTCTTTCAGCTGTTTCTGATGCGCCGGTTGCGGTGACAGACCGAGGCCAGCCAGTTCCTCCAACCCCAACGCCGCGCACAACTGCTTCATGAACACCGGCTCCAGACTGCCCACCGACAGCCAGCGCCCATCCCGAGAGCGGTAGTAATCGTAAAAGCTGCCGCCATTGAGCACCTGGTTTTCCGACCCCGGCTCGACGCCACAGGCCAGATATCCCGCACCCGCCAGCGCATTCAGGCTGAACGCGCAGTCGGTCATGCTGACATCCAGATGCTGGCCCTGACCGGTTTGCTGCCGGGCGATGACCGCCGCCAGCAGGCCAATCACCCCGTGCAGCGAACCACCGGCGACATCCGCCACCTGCATGCCCAACGGCAGTGGCCCACTGTCGGCTCGGCCGGTGTAACTGGCCAGCCCGGACAAGGCCAGATAGTTGATGTCATGGCCGGCGCGGTCCTTGTAGGGGCCGGTCTGGCCGTAGCCGGTGATCGACACATAAATCAGTTTTGGGTTGATCGCCTTCAGGGCCTCATACCCCAGCCCCAGTCGCTCCATGACACCGGGGCGAAATTGTTCCAGCACGATGTCGTAGTCCTGCAACAGCTGCTTGATGACATCCAGCGCCTCAGGCTGCTTGAGGTCCAGGGCGAGGCTGCGTTTGTTGCGATTGAGGTAGGCATGACTGGCCGACACCCCTTGATCGTGGGGCGGCAACACCCGCAGCAGATCCAGGCGGGTGGGTGATTCGATGCGCAGCACTTCGGCGCCCATGTCCGCCAGCAGCAACGAGGCGAACGGCCCCGGCAGCAGCGTCGAGAAATCCAGAACCTTGAGTGATACCAATGGACCGAGCATGAACGTTCTCCGTTAACAATGCCTCCAGCCTAGGCAGCCAACGACATTGCAGCAATTACCTTATGTGCCACTTGCAGTGACCGTTACGCTCAAACGCCGGGCATGAAAAAACCCGCCGAAGCGGGTTTTTCATTACAACGAGGCTTACTTGGCGTTCGTCGGGGTTGCTCCTTCGACGTGGCCCAACACATCGTCTTTAGGCTCGTCGGCGATGCCGCGACCGCCCGAGGCCAGTTCCGCTTGCAGCACATCGGTGTCCAGTTCCTTGACCCACTTGGCCACAACGATGGTCGCCACGGCGTTACCGATCAGGTTGGTCAGGGCACGGGCTTCGGACATGAAGCGGTCGATACCGAGGATCAGCGCCAGGCCGGCAACCGGCAGGTGGCCAACAGCGGACAGGGTGGCTGCCAGTACGATGAAGCCCGAACCCGTCACACCGGCGGCGCCTTTGGAGGACAGCAACAACACCACCAGCAGGGTGATCTGGTGCGTAATGTCCATGTGCGTATCGGTGGCCTGGGCAATGAACACCGCGGCCATGGTCAGGTAGATGGCGGTACCGTCGAGGTTGAACGAGTAACCGGTCGGGATCACCAGACCCACGACGGATTTCTGCGCGCCCAAACGCTCCATCTTGATCAGCATGCGTGGCAGTACCGATTCCGAAGAAGAAGTACCGAGCACGATCAGCAGTTCCTCACGGATGTAGCGGATCATCTTCAGCACGCTGAAGCCGTGCATGCGAGCGATGGAGCCCAGCACGATCAGGATGAACAGCAGGCAAGTGATGTAGAAGCACGCCATCAACTGACCCAACTGCACCAGCGAGCCGACACCGTAGGCACCGATGGTAAACGCCATGGCACCGAAGGCACCGATCGGCGCGAGCTTCATGATCATATTGATGATGTTGAACATCACGTGGGCGAAGCGATCGATGAAGTCCAGCAGCGGCTTGCCGTAGGCACCCAGGCGATGCAGGGCGAAACCGAAGATCACCGAGAACATCAGTACTTGCAGGATGTCGCCGGTGGCGAAAGCGCCGACGATGGTGGCCGGGATCACGTTCAGCAAGAAGCCGACGACGCTTTGGTCAGCACCGGCTGCAACGTAAGTGGCAATCTTGGAGGCATCGAGGGTGGCGACGTCGATGTGCATGCCATTGCCCGGCTGCACGATGTTGACCACGACCAGACCGACCAGCAGGGCGATGGTCGATACGATCTCGAAGTACAGCAGCGCATAGCCCCCGGTCTTGCCGACCGACTTCATGTCCTGCATGCCGGCGATACCGCTGACAACGGTACAGAAGATGATCGGGGCGATGATCATTTTGATCAGCTTGATGAACCCGTCACCCAGTGGCTTCACGGCCACACCGAGCTGTGGGTAGAAGTGACCGAGGGCGATACCGATGACAATTGCAACGATCACCTGGAAATACAGGGATTTGTACAGTGGCTGACGAGTCGTCATTGCAAAGTTCCTCAAGGGTGCCCGGTGACAACATCCATCTGTTGCCCGCAACACCGCAATTGCGAACCCTCCTGCACTGGAGGGATTTGTTTTTTCGAGCTGCGCAACGGCAGGCATCTGCTCGTTGTATCGCAAGGCCCGTGCCACCTTCCGTAAAAACCCTGCAAGCCTTTTGATATCAGGGGGCGCAGCAAATTCCCTGTCACCAGACAGTTACATGCATGTGGCGGATTTCCGCCCTTCCACTAAAAGACGTCCTGCAATTTGGCGGATATCCGCCCTGTTCATGCCCGCAGTGCGCAGCTACCATCCGTCGTTCAACGGTCAGGCCTGCTGCCATGCGCGAACGCACCATTGCCAGTCATTTCGCCCGCGCCGTTCTCGGCGGGGCACGTCGACACGGCTACGACTATTCGAGACTGCTGCAACAACTGGGAATCAGCCCCGAACTGCTGGACGAACCGCGGGCGCGCATCGCTCCGGAGCAGTTCACCCAATTGATCAAGGCCTTATGGCTGGCACTGGACGACGAGTACCTGGGGTTCGGGCAAGCTCCGAGCAGACCGGGCAGCTTCGCGATGATGTGCCATGCCGTGATCCACTGCCGCAGCCTGGATAAGGCACTCAATCGCGGCTTATTGTTTTATAGCCTATTCCCCGGGACTCCGCGTTTGACCCTGACTCACGAGGACGAATGGGTCCGCCTGAGCCTGGACGACTCGCAGCTTTGGGACCCGGACCACTTTCTGACCGAGGCTCTGCTGGTGATCTGGCACCGTTTCGGCAGCTGGCTGATCGGCCAGCGCATTCGTCTGGAACAGGCCACGTTCAGCTACCAGCGTCCGGAACACGGCGCCGAGTACGACCTGCTGTTTTCCTGCCCGCTTGAGTTTTCACGCCCCCAGAGCAGCCTGTTGTTTCACAGCCGCTACCTGACCATGCCGTTGTTGCAGGACGAGCGCACCCTCAAGCATTTTCTTGAGCACTCCCCGGCCAACCTGCTTTCGCGTCCGGATGACGGCGACAGCCTGAGCAGCCGCTTACGCCGCTTGCTGAGTCGAGACAGTTCTCGCTGGCCCGACCTGGAAGCCGTAGCCGCGCACTTGCACATCAGCCCGCAAACCTTGCGCCGGCACTTGCGGGAAGAGGGTTCGAGTTTTCAGGAATTGAAGGACCAGTTGCGCCGGGACATCGCGATTTACCACTTGGGCCGTGCTGACCTGTCGTTGCAACAGATCGCCGAGCAACTGGGGTTTTCCGAACCGTCGGCGTTTCACCGGGCATTCAAGAAGTGGACCGGGCTGACACCGGGGGCTTATCGGGCGCAGGAGCACTGAGTTTCCAGAGCGATTTTTTGCTGGCTTCACTGGCATCTTCGCGAGCAGGCTCGCTCCCACAATTGATCAGTGTCGTTCACAAAAAAGTGCTCGCCGCTAATCCCTGTGGGAGCGAGCCTGCTCGCGATGGCGTCCGATAAAACACAGCTAAACCACCGGAAAATGAATCCGGAACGCCGCCCCGCCCATCGGTGAATCCCCCAGGGTCAGCTGGGCGCTGTAGCTCTCGATGATGTCCTTGACCACCGCCAGGCCGATGCCCTGCCCCGGATGCTGACGGTCCAGGCGCTCACCGCGCTCGAGAATCCGTGCGCGCTGATCCGCCGGTACACCGGGCCCGTCGTCCTCGACACACAACTCGGTGCCGCTGAGGGTTTCACGCACGCTGATACGTATTTCGCCGAGACACAGGCGATAGGCGTTTTCCAGTAGATTACCCATCATTTCCAACAAAGCGCCCTGCTCGATCGGTACATAGCACGGGTCGGGTAGGTCGAACGCGACATGCACGCGCTTGTCGCGATAGACCTTGTCCAGCGTGTCGCACAGACTTTTCAGCACCGGGTGCAAGTGCACCTGATGACGTACCAGACCGCTCTTGCGCAGGCTGGCGCGCTGCAATTGGTAGCTGATCTGCTGGCTCATACGCTCGATCTGGGTTTGCAGCACCCAGGCCTGATCGCGATCCTCGGGACGCTGGGCCATGTCTTCACTGACGCCCTGCAACACCGCCAGCGGCGTTTTCAGGCTATGGGCCAGGTCATCGAGGGAATCACGGTAGCGACTGCGCTGCTCACGTTCACTGTGCAGCAAACGGTTGAGGGAGCCGGTGAGGCGCAGCAATTCCCGGGGATGTTCCTCGCTGAGGCTTTCACGCGTACCACCTTCAATCTGGTCCAGCTCCTGGCTCAAGCGCCGCAATGCCTGCAAGCCCCAGGTCAGGCCGATCCACAGCAACGCCAGCAGTACCAGCAGTGCCGCCCCAAAACCCAGATAGAGATTTTCCCGCAGGCCTTCGAGAGTCAGTTCGTACTCACGAACCGGTTGCAGGGCCACAATGCTGAAGGCTGCACTTTTGCCGCCGAGCAACTTGACCTCGACGTCGTAGACGAAAAATTCCTGGCCATTGGCTTCGCGGATCCGCGCAAACTCGTTACCACGTCCGTCATAACGTGGCTTGTAATTGATGCGTTCTTCCCGGGTCGCCTTTGAGCGCCAGACCAAATGCCCTTCGCGGTCATAGATATAGCCGAGCAGTCGGCTGTCGGTGAGATTGAAGCGCTCGTCGGGCAATTGCGCCGGCATCTGCAGGCTGTTGTTCTCGACCCGCGCGGCGGAGATCAACGTGGTCACGTCCGATGCCAGACGCTGCTCGATGGAGTCCTGCAACGCCAGGCTGAAGGCGCCCTGCATCGCCGGCAGCAACGCCAGCATGAACAACACCGCCAACAGCGTGGCGGCGAGCATCAAGCGAATGCGCAGCGAACGGATCAAGTGCAACGCTCATTGAACAGGTAGCCCAGGCCGCGCACGGTGTCGATCGGCTTGAAGCCGCCAGGCCCCTCCAATTTGCGGCGCAGACGGCCGACCAGCACCTCGATCACATTCGGATCACGCTCGTCGTCATCCGGGTAGAGCTGTTCCATCAAACGGTCCTTGGGCACCACTTGCTGATGGTGGCGCATCAGGTATTCGAGAATGCGGTACTCATACGCGGTCAGTGCCAGCGGCTGTTCGTCGAGGGACGCCTGCTTGCGATTGAGATCCAGCAAAAGCGGGCCAGCGACGATGGTGGACTGGGTGAAACCGCTGGAGCGGCGCAGCAAGGCATTCAGGCGAGCTTCCAGTTCTTCGAACTGAAACGGCTTGACCACGTAATCGTCGGCGCCGGCGGCCAGGCCTTCGACCTTGTCCTGCCAGTTGCCGCGCGCGGTGAGGATCAGGATCGGGAAGGTCTTACCACCTGAACGCAACTGGCGAATCAGGTCGAGCCCGCTCATACCCGGCAGACCGAGGTCGATCACCGCCAGGTCAAAGTTGAATTGCGCGGTCTGGTACAGCGCTTCTTCGGCGTTGGCCACGGACTCGACCACGTGGCCGCTCTCCGTCAGGCGGGTTTTCAGGTGATGACGCAGCAACGCTTCATCTTCGACGACCAGCAGTTTCATAACACTCTCCCGGGCAAATCAACATCTCCAGAGGCGCAACCTCGCACCTCAATAGCTAACGTGGCTATGCCGGATCAGTCACTCGGACCGATCCGGCGCAGGCCGCTCACGAAACGCTTGTCAGAAAGCGTAGTTGGCGGACAGGTAGGTCTGGGCGCTGCTGGTCAGGTCCAGCGAACCCTGCTTGCTGCCACCGCGCTCGCTCATCTCGGTGCTGGCATTAGTACGTAGGTAACGGTAACCCAGTTCAATCGAGGTGTTCTGCGAAACCTGTTGCAGCACACCCGCCTGGCCACCGATGGCATAGCCGATATTGCTGTCGCGACTGAAGCCTGGCGACTCCTGGGTCATTTTGGTCAGGCCCGCCGTGGCGCCGCCGAACAATTTGGTGCTGCCACCCACCGGGTAGAACAGATCGTAGCTGCCCAGAAGGTTTTCCTGACGCAGTTTAATACCGTTGTGCGAGCCCGACACGTTGTCGTAAGTGGCGTAGTAACGGCCCTGGCTATTCTGCTGGCCCAGACGAACACCCCAGGTGGTGTCCTTGCCGATCACACCATCGGCGTTCGGGTGATTGAGGTTGTCGTTCAGGGCGTGGGATTTTTTGATCTTGTCGCTGGTCTGTCCAAGAGTAAGGCTGGCGAAGTTGTCGTCGGACGCGAAGGCTGCGGTGCTTGCGCCCAGAACCGTGAATGCCAGAAGCAATTTTTTGAATGCAGTCATTGGGGAGTTTCCTCATGTGCCGTTTGTTTTTTGGGTACGGGGCAAGGTTACGCACCGCGCCCTGAACTCCCCCTGAACGCACTCTGAACCTGGGCTGAACCGCCCTTTCCCGAATGTTTCGACACGTTTCAACAGGAGTTCCGACCATGCGCATGTTCTTCGCTGTCCTCCTGCTGGCCTTGAGCGGGCTCAGCCAGGCTGCCATCCAGACCCGGGAAATCCCCTACCAAAGCGCCGATGGCACAAAAATGATTGGCTACTTCGCCTACGATGACGCCCTCAAGGGTCCGCGCCCCGGGGTCGTGGTGGTGCATGAATTCTGGGGCCTGAACGACTACGCCAAGCGCCGCGCCCGGGATCTCGCCGGCCTGGGCTACAGCGCCCTGGCCATCGACATGTACGGTGACGGCAAAAATACCGAGCACCCCAAGGACGCCATGGCCTTCATGCAGGCCGTGGCAAAAGACAGTACCGTGTCGAGCGCGAGGTTTCAGGCCGGGCTCGACCTGTTGAAAAAACAACCGCAGACCGATCCGCATAAAATCGCCGCCATCGGCTACTGCTTCGGCGGTGGCGTGGTGCTCAATGCCGCCAGACAGGGCGTGCCATTGGCAGGCGTGGTGAGTTTCCATGGTGCCTTGGCGACCAATACGCCGGCAACGCCAGGCAGCGTCAAGGCGAAAATTCTGGTGGAACACGGGGCGCTGGACAGCATCGTCACCCCGGAAAACATCACGGCTTTCAAGATAGAGATGGACAAGGCCGGCGCCGACTACACATTCGTCAGCCTCGACGGCGCAAAGCATGGGTTCACCAACCCGGATGCCGATCGACTGGGCCATGGCGAGCATGGCGGACCGGACATTGGTTACAACAAGGCCGCCGATGATAAGTCCTGGGCGGACATGCAGGCTTTCTTCAAAAAGATCTTTGGTTGAGACTGCCCTCTGTGGCGAGGGGGCTTGCCCCCGTTGGGTGGCGAAGCCACCCCAAAACCTGCAATCGCATTGGGCCAGATAGGGCGCGGTTGCAGGATTTACGACTGCTTCGCAGCCGAACGGGGGCAAGCCCCCTCGCCACAGCAAGCTCCCTCGCCACAAAAGCTATCGGCCACTACCCAGTCTTGCTGCTTAACTGCAAAATGCCGACATGAATCCAGCCCTGCCCATCTGCTGCACCCCTCTCGATGACCACTGGCCGCTGCCGTTCGTGCTGCCCGATACGGTCCTGTTGAGCACTCACTTCGATAGCGCCCGACTGGCCAGCGATGACTTTCAGCGCAGCGCAGTGGAGGTGCCGGCGAGCATTCAGCGCTCTGTCGCCAAACGGCAGGCGGAGTTTCTCGCCGGGCGGGTGTGTGCCCGGGCCGCGTTGCAGCGCCTGGAAGGTTTGAGCGTCATCCCGGCCATTGGTGAAGACCGGGCACCGGTCTGGCCGGCTCATATCACAGGCTCGATCACCCATAGCACGGGCCGGGCCGCGGCGATTGTCGCGAACAAAAGCCATTGGCGCGGCCTGGGCATGGACCTGGAAAACCTGCTCAATGTCGAACGCGCCGAACGCCTGGCCGGGGAAATCCTCAACCCGCCGGAGCTACAGCGCATGGCGGCCGGTCCTCGCGATAAACAGGCGTTGCTGGTGACCCTGACGTTCTCGGTCAAGGAAAGCCTGTTCAAGGCACTCTATCCGATCGTTCAGCAACGGTTTTATTTCGAACACGCCGAAGTGCTGGAGTGGCGTGAGTCGGGTGAGGTGCGGCTGCGACTGCTCACGGATTTGTCCCGCGAATGGCGCAACGGCACCGAACTGGATGCACAGTTCGGGGTCAAGGATGGGCAGTTGTTGAGTCTGGTCAGTATCAAGGCCTGACGATTTTCGGTGCTTGGTATGGCCCCTTCGCGAGCAAGCCCGCTCCCACAGTTGACTTGTGTACGACACAAAACCTGTGGGAGCGGGCTTGCTCGCGAAAGCGGTTGAACATTCACCGAAAATCTCAACGCTTCTCCTGATTACGCGGCCAGCTCAGGCTGAAACACGCCCCACCCAGGCTCTTGCTCTTGCCGATCAACGCACGCCCGTCGTGCCAATGGATGATGCGCCGCACGATCGACAACCCCAGCCCATGCCCGCCCGACGCACGGGTGCGACTGTCGTCCAGACGCAGGAACGGCGTAAAGATCTTCTCCCACGCCGACTCCGGCACCCCCGGACCGTCATCCTCGATATCCACCCGGCAGCGCTGTTGCCCCACCTGATAGCTGATGGTCACCCGTGATTGCGCATGGCGCATGGCATTGCTCACCAGGTTCTGGATCGCCCGGTGCAGATAACGCGGTTCGGCCTCGACCCAGGCATCGTCGTTATCGGCGGCCGACAGGCACAAACCCCGCTGTACCGTGACGTCGGCACGCAATGGCGCCAGTTCCTCAATCACCTGGTTGACCAAGGCATCCAGATCGATCCGCTGGAAATTCAGTGCCGGAGAACCCTGTTCGAGCCGCGCGTAGGTCAGCATCTCGTCCACCAGCCGGTCGAGATCCTCGATGTCGTTGTCCATGCCCTGGCAGTATTTTTCCAGGGCTTGCGGCGTGGTGGCCGATCCGATCATCTCCAGGCCAAAGCGCAGGCGCGCCACCGGTGTGCGCAATTCGTGGGACACCGCGCGCACCAGTTCGCGCTGGATCGCCAACAACTGCTGCAAGTGCTCGGCCATGCCGTTGAACGCCGAAGCCAGCCGTCCCACCGAGTCCGCGCCGCGCGCCGGCACACGGGTTTCCAGGCTGCCCTGGGCAATGCGCGTGGCGGCGGCCTCCAGACCACGCAAACGCCGCTCGAGCTGGCGCACCAACAGATAAACGATCAAACCGATCAGCGTCAGGCCCAGCGCGGCGATCATCACCAGCCATTGCGGGGGATAAGGATTCATCTGATACAACGGGCCGATTTCCAGGACCCACGGCGTGCCGACCATGCCGGCAAACACCCGGATCGAATCGCCTTCCTTGCCCAGCGCCATCACGGTGTCGCCCTCGGACACCCGGCGGCTCTGGTCTTCGTCCATGTCCGCCTCGTCAACCGTGACCAGCCGCAGGTCGAAGCCAAAGCCCTTGTCTTGCTTCAATTGCGCCAGACGCATGGGCTGATCGGCTACGGGGGTGCGTACCAGCTCATCGGTCAACAGGTAGATGGTCGCCCGGGCCAGTTGCTCGCTGATCTGCTGCACTTCCCCGGTCAGCATCAACTGCTCCTTGTCGCTGACCAGCTTGTAGACCTTCGCCGCGTGCGGGCCGGTCTGTTCCACCAATGCCTGGCCGCGCAACACACGAGTGCGCTGGGTAAGGTCCAGGTCAGTCTCGGCAAAAGTTTTCAGCGCCAGCGGAATGCCCAGCAACCGCTCCCACACCAGCAAGGCCCGATGGCGCTCGGTCCGGTTCATCGGTTGCAGGTTGTCGGCCATCAGCGAAAACGTGCCGTGGGCCAGGCGCTCGCGGTATTGCTCGCTGCGCACCTGATTGAGCAGGTGCAAGGCCAGCACACCGAGCACCGCCACCAGAATCAGCGCGGCACACATGCCGCCATAGATACGCAGGAAGATCGAGTTCACAAGATTTGGTCTACGCAAGCCTCGGGAACGAACAGATAGCCTTTGCTGCGCACGGTCTTGATCAGCCGTGGATGCTCCGGGTCATCGCCGATCTTGGGGCGGATGCGCGAGATGCGCACATCGATGGAACGGTCCTGACCGTCATAACCGATGCCCCGCAGTGCTGTGAAGATCTCTTCCCGGGAGAGGATACGCCCGGCATTGGCCACTAACAGCCAGAGCAAGTCGAATTCGGCGCTGGTCAGCTCGATGCCGTTGCCCTGCAACCAGGCTTCGCGCAAGGCGTTGTCGACGATCAGCGGACCGAACTGCAGACGCCGCTGTTTTTCCGGGGCGATTTCGGGTGTTTCGCTACGGCGCAGCAGAGCCTGAATGCGCGCCAGCAGCAGGCGCGGGCGTACCGGTTTGCAGACGTAGTCGTCAGCCCCCAGGTCCAGGCCGAGGATCTGGTCGGTATCATCGGTGCGGGCGGTGAGCATCAGGATCGGGCCGTCATAACGGGCGCGGACCTTGCGGCAGATGCTCAGGCCATCTTCGCCGGGGAGCATCAGGTCGAGGATCACCAGGTCCGGTTGTTCCTTGATAATGCGGTTCGCAGCGAGGGCACCATCCCCTTCGATCGACACACGCAGGCCATTGGCTTCCAGGTAATCGCGGGTCAGTTCGGCCAGTCGCTGGTCGTCCTCCACAATCAATACCTGCCAGGCTTCTTGCTCCACGGGTGACCTCTACTTGCCAAAAACACTAATAAGGAAGGATCCGCCCGTTTTTTTGTAATGATTCGGGGGGACAAATATGTATACACGCTGGGCCGAATGTATAAACGCCGCTCGTCGAGAACACAAGCGGGTAAATGCGTTCGGACAACGCGGTTTTTTGTGATAGGGTTCGCGCCCTTAAAAATCCGAGCGAGCGTTTTCGAACGCAAAAATTCGCTGAAAAAAGGTCCGATCCAGCAGCGTCGCGGCCTACACGCCGATTCCCTCTTTCACACACAATTTACGCACAGGTTTATCCACAGGTAGTACGTTGCAATCCCCCCCTAAAACGCATTATCTTGTAGCCCGGCGCTAAAAAAACCCTAGATATAGGGGTTTGCGCAAAAAACCAAACACAAACCAGACACCAATTTCAAGCGCTTTTATTGCCTCTGTCCGGTTGAACCAAACGTATTTTCGAAAGACCAAACCGCGCATGCGGATGGCTACTGTGTTTCGGCCCCGAGTGGTGAAAACGGTACGGGTGTTGCAGTCCCAACTGTCACCTGCAAAGGACCAAGGTTTCAGGCCCAAGGCGTGAAACCAAAGACTTCGGCATGGAAGCGGCGCCCCATAAAGCCCCCTTCCTACTGTCCCGAAGTTGTTATGCCCGGCGCTCGCCGGTTGTAGTGCTTCAGGACGGAACGGTGGGCACCGTGATGGTGCCCAAACAAACATAGAGAATGTGGAGACACTCCCCCATGCAAACCGACACAACTCGCGAGAACCCGCAGGGCACCTTGCCGCAGGCCGCTGATTCGAATTCGGATCTGTCCGCCACCGCGCCTGGCCAACTGCGCGTGATCAAGCGTAACGGCACTGTCGTTCCCTACACCGATGACAAAATCACCGTCGCCATCACCAAAGCGTTTCTCGCAGTTGAAGGCGGCACCGCTGCCGCCTCGTCGCGAATCCACGACACCGTTGCCCGTCTGACCGAACAGGTCACCGCGACCTTCAAGCGTCGCATGCCATCGGGCGGCACCATCCACATCGAAGAAATCCAGGACCAGGTCGAACTGGCCCTGATGCGTGCCGGCGAGCAGAAAGTCGCTCGCGACTACGTGATCTACCGTGATGCCCGTTCCAAGGAACGTGCCGTTCGTACCACAGAAGAACCGGTACAAGCGCACCCTTCGATCCGCATCACCCGTGCCGACGGCAGCCTGGCGCCGCTGGACATGGGCCGCCTGAACACCATCGTCACCGAAGCGTGCGAAGGCCTGGAAGAAGTCGACGGCGACCTGATCCAGCGCGAAACCCTGAAGAACCTGTACGACGGCGTGGCCCTGACCGACGTCAACACCGCCCTGGTGATGACGGCCCGTACCCTGGTCGAGCGTGAGCCGAACTACTCGTTCGTGACCGCGCGCCTGCTGATGGACACCCTGCGTGCCGAAGGCCTGGGCTTCCTCGGCGTCGCCGAAAGCGCCACCCACCACGAGATGGTCGACCTGTACGCCAAGGCGCTGCCGGCCTACATCGCCAAGGGTATCGAATACGAGCTGCTGAACCCTGAGCTGGCCTCCTTCGACCTGGAAAAACTGGGCAAGGCGATCAACCACGAGCGCGACCAGCAATTCACCTACCTGGGCCTGCAAACCCTGTACGACCGTTACTTCATCCACAAGGATGGCGTGCGTTTCGAACTGCCGCAGATCTTCTTCATGCGCGTGGCCATGGGCCTGGCGATCGAAGAGAAAGACCGCGAAGCCCGTGCCATCGAGTTCTACAACCTGTTGTCGTCCTTCGACTACATGGCTTCGACCCCGACCCTGTTCAACGCCGGTACCCTGCGCCCACAGCTGTCGAGCTGCTATCTGACCACCGTGCCGGATGACCTGTCGGGCATCTACCACGCGATCCACGACAACGCCATGCTGTCGAAATTCGCTGGCGGCCTGGGCAACGACTGGACGCCGGTTCGTGCGCTGGGTTCGTACATCAAGGGCACCAACGGCAAATCCCAGGGCGTGGTTCCGTTCCTCAAAGTCGTCAACGACACCGCCGTTGCCGTTAACCAGGGTGGCAAGCGCAAAGGCGCTGTCTGTGCCTACCTGGAAACCTGGCACATGGACATCGAAGAGTTCATCGAACTCCGTAAGAACACCGGTGACGACCGTCGTCGTACCCACGACATGAACACCGCCAACTGGATCCCTGACCTGTTCATGAAGCGTGTCTTCGATGACGGCAAGTGGACCCTGTTCTCGCCATCCGAAGTGCCGGACCTGCACGACCTGACCGGCAAGGCCTTCGAAGAGCGCTACGAGTACTACGAAGCCCTGACCGAGTACCCGGGCAAGGTCAAGCTGTTCAAGACCATCCAGGCCAAAGACCTGTGGCGCAAAATGCTGTCCATGCTGTTCGAAACCGGCCACCCGTGGCTGACCTTCAAGGACCCGTGCAACCTGCGCAGCCCGCAACAGCACGTCGGCGTGGTCCACAGCTCGAACCTGTGCACCGAGATCACCTTGAACACCAACAAGGACGAGATCGCCGTTTGCAACCTGGGCTCGATCAACCTGCCGAACCACATCGTCGACGGCAAGCTGGACACCGCCAAGCTGCAACGCACAGTGAACACCGCCGTGCGCATGCTCGATAACGTGATCGACATCAACTACTACTCGGTGCCGCAAGCGAAGAACTCCAACTTCAAGCACCGTCCGGTCGGCCTGGGCATCATGGGCTTCCAGGACGCCTTGTACTTGCAGCACATCCCTTACGGCTCCGACGCTGCCGTCGATTTCGCCGACAAGTCGATGGAAGCGGTCAGCTACTACGCGATCCAGGCGTCCTGCGACCTGGCCGACGAGCGCGGCTCGTACGAGACGTTCCAGGGTTCGCTGTGGTCCAAAGGCATCCTGCCGCTGGATTCGCAACAGATCCTGATCGAGGCCCGTGGCCAGAAGTACATCGATGTCGACCTGAACGAAACCCTGGACTGGGCACCGGTTCGCGCCCGTGTACAGAAAGGCATTCGTAACTCCAACATCATGGCCATCGCACCGACCGCGACCATCGCCAACATCACCGGCGTATCGCAGTCGATCGAACCGACCTACCAGAACCTGTATGTGAAATCGAACCTGTCGGGCGAATTCACCGTGATCAACCCGTACCTGGTTCGCGACCTCAAGGCTCGCGGTCTGTGGGACTCGGTCATGATCAACGACCTGAAGTACTACGACGGTTCGGTGCAGCAGATCGAGCGCATCCCGCAGGAACTCAAAGAGCTCTACGCGACCGCCTTCGAAGTGGACACCAAGTGGATCGTCGACGCCGCCAGCCGTCGTCAGAAGTGGATCGACCAGGCTCAGTCGCTGAACCTGTACATCGCCGGCGCCTCGGGCAAGAAGCTGGACGTTACCTACCGCATGGCCTGGTACCGTGGCCTGAAAACCACTTACTACCTCCGTGCCCTGGCCGCGACCAGCACCGAGAAGTCGACCATCAACACCGGCAAGCTGAACGCTGTTTCCAGCGGCGGCAACCACGGTGAAGATTCGGTCCTGGCAGCGCCTGCCGGCCCTGCTCCAGTGCCGAAGGCTTGCGCCATCGACGAGCCGGATTGCGAAGCTTGCCAATAAGCTGAGCTGGTAAGCACTGAAAGGTGCTGACTAAAAACCCCCGATGAGCCTCTGGTTTATCGGGGGTTTTTCTTTTGCCCATCTGTAGGAGCGAGCTTGCTCGCGATGGTCGTTAACGATAACGGGGTCATGCTGAATACACGCGTCGCTCTCAAGACCATCGCGAGCAAGCTCGCTCCTACAGGTCTTTCTTTCGAGCACTAAAAAGCCCCTCTCTCGAGGGGCTTTTTATGCAGCACGATCCAGTATCAAGTCATCTGAATGATGGTCTGCATGATGGTGCTCTGGGTCGAGATGGTCTTGGCGTTCGCCTGGTAGTTGCTCTGCGCCTTGATCAGGTCGACCAGTTCGTTGGTCAGGTTGACGTTGGACTCTTCCAGCGAGTTGGAAACGATCGAACCCAGGGTGCCGGTCTCCGGTGCATCGTAGCCCGGGATGCCCGACGCGTAGGTTTCTTTCCAGCTGGTGCCGCCTACCGGCTGCAGGCCTTGCTCGTTGGTGAAGCTGGCAAGGGAAATTTGGCCGATGGGCTTGGTCTGGTTGTTGCTGAAGTTAGCCAGCAGCACACCGCTGCCGTCGATGGTCAGGTTGGTGATCTGACCAGTGGCATAACCGTTCTGCGATGGAATCGAACGCGCGGTGTCGGCGTTGAACTGTGTGGTGTTGGCCATCGCGATGGTCAAACCAGCCGGATCGGCTGCGGCGCCGTTGGCCGTCCAGACGCCACCGGTCACGGAGCCCGGAGTCCAGTTGGTAATCTTCAGGTCACTGCTGATCACCGAAGTCGGTGGCGTGGTTGGCGGTGTCACGGGTGTGCTGACCGAAGTCAGTTTGCCAGTGGCATCGAACGACATGGTCGACGCAATCGGAGCGGTAACCTTGGGATCACTGCCATCGGGGTTGCGACCATCGATCAGGGTGTAGGTATCCCAGGTGTTCGCGCCTGTCTTGACCATGTATTGATCCATGGTGTGCTGGTTACCCTGAGTATCGAAAATCGGGGTACTGAACGACTTGGTAAAGGTCTCGGTCTTGGACGGGTCGAACTTGTTGGCCGCAATCGACTGGTCGATCACTGGCGAGGTGGAGTTCAGGTTGATCGTCGACGACACGGTGCTGGTCGATTTCGGCGCCAGGTTGGAAGTGTCGATCCGCAGGTCGGTCAGCACGCCGTTGACGATCTTGCCGTTGGAATCCACTCCGTAACCTTGCAGGCGGGCGGTACCGTCGCTATTGGTGACATAGCCGTCCTTGTCGGTCTTGAACGTACCGGCACGGGTGTAGGTCAGCGAACCGTTGTTGCTCAGGACGAAGAAGCCGTTACCCTGGATACCCATGTCGAGCACGTTGCCGGTGTTGCTCACGTCACCCTGGCCGAACTGCTGGGAAACGTTGGCCAGGCGCACGCCGTTGCCGACGGTCTTGCTGCCGGTACCCAGGCGGGTCGCCGAGTACACGTCTTCGAATTCTGCACGGGACGATTTGAAACCGGTGGTCGCGACGTTGGCGATGTTGTTGCCGGTCACGTCCAGTTGCTTGTTGGCTGCATAGAGACCGCTAAGGCCGATATTGAAAGACATCATCCACTCCTTTGTGCCGTGTTAGTCGGCTCTACATACCAATGGTTTGTACTTTGGACAGAGCAACACTGCCCAGCCCGGCCAGATTGAGCATCAACTCACCGCCGGTCTGGCTGATGGTTACGCTGTTTACGGTCGCTGGCAGGTTGGTGATCAACGCGACGGCCTTGCCATCGATCGTGGTCGTGGCGCCGAAGGTGTAGGTGCCCGCAGGTACCGTCTCACCCGCATCGTTCTTGCCGTCCCAGATAAAGCTGGCATTGCCGGCCTTCTGCGAACCGAGGTCGATGGTGCGCACAGTCTTGCCAGCTGAGTCGGTGATCTTCAGGGTGGCGGAAGCCACCGCAGACGGAACCACCACCGTGCCGCTGAGGCTCTTGGTGGTATCGACCACAGCCTTGTCGCCCGGGGCGATGACCGAACGGCCGACCAGCGACGACGCCTGCAAGGCCTGGGACGAGTTGTAGTTGCTGGCCAGACCGCTCACGGTGTCATTGAGCGTGGTGATGCCTTCCAGGCTGCTAAACTGCGCCAACTGGGCCACGAACGCACCGTTGTCCTGAGGCTCCAGCGGGTTCTGGTTTTTCAGCTGGGTCACCAGCAACTGCAGGAACGCGTCCTTGCCCAAGGCCTTGTTGCCGGTGGCACTGCCGGTTGCCGAGGCGAGGCCGTCCGTCGTGGTGTTGGTCTTGACCGAGGAATTGGCCAGGATGTCGTTGAGGCTCAAACCGCTGGTGGAATCGGTAACACTCATCTGAGTCGCCCCTTATCACTGACCGAGGGTCAGGACCTTCTGCATCATGGTTTTGGCGGTGTTCATCATTTCGGCGTTGGTCTGGAACGAACGGCTCGCGGAAATCATGTCAGCCATTTCTTCAACCACGTTGACGTTCGGGTAGTAGACATAGCCCTTGGCATCAGCGGCCGGATGGTTCGGCTCGTAGCGCGCTTCGAGATTGCTCTGGTCTTCGACCACACCCAGCACCTGCACGCCTTGGCCGGCGGCGTCCTGGCTCTGGAACAGCGAGTCGCTGCCGCCGCTCTGGCCGCCCTGGAACATGGTGGCGAATACCGGGTGACGCGCGCGGTAGGTCTGGTCGATGCTCGACGAGACGGTCTCGGCGTTGGCGATGTTCGAAGCGACGGTGTTCAGGCGCGTGGTCTGCGCGCTCATGCCGCTACCGGCAATGTTGAAAACACTGGATAGAGACATGGCTTACTCTCCGCGCAGGGCTGACACCAGCCCTTTGAATTTGCTGTTGAGCAGGGTGAAGCTGGCCTGGAAGCCGATCGCGTTTTCCGCGTAGTTCGACTGTTCCAGCTGAGCGTCCACGGTGTTCTGGTCGATCGACGGTTGCATCGGCGTGCGATACAGCAACGACTCGTCGCCATTGCCCAGGCCTTCGGCTTCGATATGACGGCTGTTGGTCATGTTCAAGGCGAATGTGCCGCTTTTGGTTTTCTCGTTCTGCTCGGCGAGCACTTTCGAGAAGTCCAGGTCCCGAGCCTTGTAGTTCGGGGTATCGGCGTTGGCGATGTTATTGGCCAGGACTTCGGCACGCTGGGCGCGGAAGCCCAGGGCCTGTTCGTGGATACCGAGCGCTTTATCGAAGCTGATGCTCATGTCGGGAAACCTTCGGGTGACCTGATTTTTCGTAGGATCAACTTAGCAAGCCCCATGCCAATTCAAAAAACCCTGAAAACCGGGGGCTTTGTCGGACATGGCAACGCGGCAATGCCAGAAAAGCGGCAACGGTTTTCCGCCGCCTGCCGCTTTTCTGCCGCTTTCCCGAGTTCCGCACTACCCTCTCCTGAATCGGGCACCGTCCCTTACTGAATCGAACGCCGCCCACTGTAGGAGCTGCCGCAGGCTGCGATCTTTTGATCTTAAAAAACAAGATAAAAAGATCGCAGCCTGCGGCAGCTCCTACGTGATGCAAAAGCGGGCGTATAAAAAAAGGAGTCCCTGAGGACTCCCGTTTTTATGCGCGCCGCTTTTGCATCATTTCGCCTGGTAAATGATCCCCGGGCTGCACTGGACCATCTGGTAATGATCCGGCAATCCGTTCAACGCTTCGGAAGCACCGAGGAACAGGTATCCACCCGGCTTCAACGTGCTGTGGATGCGCAACAGGATGTCCTTCTTCACCTCGGCGGAGAAGTAGATCAGCACGTTACGGCAGAACACGATGTCGAACTTGCCGAGGCCCGCGTAACTGTCCAGCAGGTTGAACGAACGGAACTCCACCCGGCTCTTGATCGGCGCCTTGATCGCCCAGCGCCCCGGCCCTTTCGGGTCGAAATAACGCTGCAGGCGCTCGGGCGACAGACCGCGGCCAATGGCCAGGCTGTCGTACTCGCCGGTCTTGCAGTTGTTCAACATGGTGCCGGACAGGTCGGTGGCAACGATCTGCACGCCCATCCTCAACTGGCCCATATTGACCCGCTCGAACTCGTCGATGGACATCGACAGCGAGTACGGTTCCTGGCCCGACGAGCACGCCGCCGACCAGATGCGCAGGCGCTGGCCGGGACTGGCCTTGATCGCTTCGGGCAGTACCTTGTTCTTCAAGACTTCAAACGGGTAGGTGTCACGAAACCACAGAGTTTCGTTGGTGGTCATGGCATCCACCACCTGCTCGCGCAAACCGCTGCGCGGCTGGGTCTGCATGCGCTGAACCAACTCTCCCAAAGACTTGATGCCTTGCTGTTCCATCAGTTTGTTGAGACGGCTGGAGACCAGGTACTGCTTGTTTTCACCGAGCAAAATGCCACAGGCTTTTTCCAGGAATACCCGGAACTGTTCGAAATCCAAATTACCCGTAGACAATGATGCCGCCTCTTAAATCGTGTTGACTGCCAGGGGCGCGGGCCCCTAGCTGATATCTGCTGCTTTGATCCGGTCGACTACCCGGGATGCCAGGTCATCAGGACGGAATTTGGCCAGGAAGTCATCGGCACCGACCTTCTTGACCATCGCCTGATTGAAAACCCCCGACAACGAAGTATGCAGGATGATATGAAGCTTTTGCATGCGCGGGTCGTTGCGGATTTCCGCCGTCAGGGTGTACCCGTCCATCTCCGGCATCTCGATGTCGGAGATCATCATCAGGAACTCTTCTTCCGGCTTCTTGCCCTCGTCGACCAGTTTGCGCAGGTAGTCCAGCGCTTGCCGACCGTCGTTCAACGCCACCACTTCGACGCCGACCGTTTGCAGGCAACGCGTGACCTGCTTGCGCGCCACCGACGAGTCGTCGACCGTCAGCACGCGCAACGAAAGTGCCTTGTGCTGGGTTTCGACATCCACCACACCCACGGAAATCGCTTCCGGCGTCGGTGCCACTTCCGCCAGCACTTTCTCGACGTCGATGATTTCGACCAACTGATTGTCAACCCGCGTCACCGCCGTCAGGTAGTGATCGCGTCCGGTGCCCTTGGGTGGCGGATGGATCTCCTCCCAGTTCATGTTGACGATGCGCTCCACCGAGCGAACCAGGAAACCCTGGGTCTTGGTGTTGTACTCCGTGATGATCACGAACGGATTGTTCTTGTCCTTCAACGCACCGGAGCCGGTCGCCATTGCCAGATCAAGGATCGGAATGGTCGCCCCCCGGATGTTCGCCACACCGCACACAACAGGACTGGACTTGGGCATCAGCGTCAGCTGGGGGCATTGCAGCACCTCCCGAACCTTGAAAACGTTGATCCCGTACAGCTGCTGGCCGTCGAGACGGAACAACAACAGCTCAAGGCGATTCTGCCCCACCAGTTGCGTGCGCTGGTTTACCGAATCCATTACACCAGCCATGCCCAGACTCCTACACCAACGCCAAGTGTTGTTGCGACGCGCCTTCATCACTAAACGGCACGGCGCTTGCTTTTTTAATCGTTATGAACACAGAACCGACATTTTTCCGCCGCCTGACCACCCCTTACCGCAAATTGCTCGGCGTGCTGGCGGCTGTTTGCCTGTTCAACACTGGCAGCCCTGCCCTTGCTGACGCGGTTACCTTGCCTGACATGCTTATCGGCGTCACTCAGGGCTTTCTTGAATTCACCGTAGAAGACTATCTGGCGACCAGTCAAACCGAAGGTCGCTACGAGATCCAGGTCAACCCGCTCGATCCGCGCATGCACATGCCCATGTGCGACAAGGAATTGACAGCAACGCTTGAGAGTCCAAAGCCGCTGGGACGGGTCACGGTCAAGGTCCGCTGCGAGGGCGCATCCCCCTGGACGGTCTTCGTACCCGCTCAAGTTCGCCTGTTTCGCGATGTCGTGACCACCGCCCGGCCACTGCGCCGCGCAGCCATTGTCGAGCCTGGGGATGTGGTGCTGCGCGAGCGCGATATCAGTCTGATCAGCCAGGGCTACCTGACGTCCCTCGACCAGGCGATCGGGCAGCGATTGACCCGACCAATGGTCACGGACCAGGTGATTACCCTGGTGCATATCGAACAGGCCGAGGTAATCCGCAAGGGTGATCAGGTGGTGATTACCGCCCGCAGCGGTACGCTCAGCGTGCGCATGCCTGGCGAAGCCCTGTCGAACGGCAGCCTGAGCGAACAGATCCGGGTGAAAAACCTCAACTCCCAACGGGTCATCAAGGCGCAGGTCATGGCGCCGGGGCAGGTGGAAGTGTCCATGTAAGGCGCTCTGTTCATCCGAATGTGGCGCTTGCCGCGGCGGTTCCCTAGACTGTGCTCCATGCAGGGCAAGCGCTGACGCGCGCGAGGTTCATTGATAAATGAGCCTAAAGTTTTCCAGGGAATGGCCGAAACCATGGCAAGCGTCCAAATTCCCAGAGGTTTTTTTTATCATGGTCATCGATTTCAGCCGTTTGAACAGCTCCTCGTCCCTTACGGGCAGTACACGTACCAGCGCCAGCAAGGAAAGCGCCGAAGCCGGTAAAACCGCGCCGCTGGAATCCGCGGCCGAACAGGCCGGTACCGTCAAAAGCGGGGAATCGGTACATCTCAGCAATGAGGCTCAACAGTTGCAGAAGGTCACTGACAAGCTGCGCGATCAGCCTGCCGTCGACAAAGCCCGGGTGGCCGAGTTGAAAGCAGCGATTGCCGATGGCAGCTATAAAGTCGACAGCAACCGTGTAGCCAGCAAACTGCTCAACTTCGAAGCCCAGCGCTAGGCCACCGCCGGCGCCAGGCTTTTGGACGCTTAAAACCCAAGGCCAGCCATGCACGACACTCATTTACTGCAACTGATCACCGACGACTTTGCTCCAGCGCAACACCTGCTGGAATTACTGCAGACCGAATCCCTCGCCTTGCATGGCCGTGACATGCCATTGCTCGAGGCCATCCTGGCGCAGAAACAGGCATTGGTCGTCTTGCTCGAACAGCATGGCCGCAAGCGCAGTGAAATCCTCGCCAGCCTCAACCTGCCGACCAACCGCGGAGGGCTGGAGCAACTGGCCAGCCAGTCGAGCATTGGCGACCAGTTGCTGGCGCAAAGTGACGTGCTGACCGACCTTCTGGCCCAGTGCCAGGCCATCAACGCCAACAACGGCCAGTCGATCCTCACTCAGCAGGCCGCTACGGCCACCCAGCTGAAAATCCTCACCGGCGGTGAAACTCCGGCGCTTTACGATGCCAGCGGAACATTCTCCAAGCTTGCTAAGCCGCGCCCGCTCAGTCAGGCTTAGGCCGCTTGATGCGCCCGCTCTATCCAAGACGCGAAAGATGCTGGCAGAATGCTGGCCAGTCGTAGTCAAATTTTGTCTGGAGATTGATTAACCGTGTCCAATGCCTTATCCGTGGATGATGCTCCGCAGCCACCCAAGGTGCTCTCCACGCCCTTGGAAATCTCCAGCAATCTGCGCCAGCTGCTCGAAAGCCATGACCCGCTGATCATCACGTTCCACGAGCGCAGCCAGCGCTTCCAGAGCTATCTGGTGGACCTGGACCGTGAAAGCAACATGATTGCCCTTGACGAAATGATCCCTCGCGATGGCGAGCGCTATCTGATGGCGGGCGAACCCTTCAGGGTCGAAGGCTTCCACGAAGGTGTGCGCATTGCCTGGGAAAGCAACGGCCAATTGAAGATCGACGAATCCGGTGGCAGCCGCTGCTATCGCGGCACCCTGCCCGATGAAGTGGTGTACCACCAGCGCCGCAATGCGTTCCGCGCGGCATTGAAGCTGGCACAACTGGTCGACGTCAATCTCGACGGCGAAAAGCTCAAGGCCCCCATCAGCGGCAAGCTGCTGGATATTTCCGCTACCGGCTGCAAACTGCGTTTCGACGGCGACATCACGGGCAGCCTGCAACTGGGTCAGGTGTACGACCGCTTCAACGCCAACCTGCCCTTTGGCAAGATGACGGCGCCGGTCGAGTTGCGTTATCTGCACTTCGAAGAAAAGATTTCCACCACCTTCGCCGGCGTTCGTTTCCACAACATGAGCGGACTGGTGCAGCGCCAGGTCGAACGCTTCGTCTACCAGTTGCAGCGTGAAGCACGCCGCTTCGACAAAGACGACATCTGATAGAGCCTCCACAAAAAACGGGCAGTCCCTTGCGGTGACTGCCCGTTTTTTTGTGCCCCGGCTTTAAGGCCTGGCCTCGCTGAAGTTAGGGTCCCGCCCTGTATCAGGGTCTTGCGGCGGCTGATCGGCTTCAGTTTCGGTGACAGGTTCTGGCTCAGGCTCAGGCTCAGGCTCAGGCTCAGGCTCTGGCCCGGTACTCACCGGAGTGTGCATCTGATCCTGCACCACCTGTTCATCAACACGCGGGTCCAGGCAGGCCACCAGTGGCGAACTCGTCATATTGTCCGGCATGGCTACGTGATGCAGCGGTGCGTCGTCGACCTGATGCAGGTTGGTCACCGCTTTCGGGCGAATCCGCCACACCAGCACCAACGCAAAGAAACTGAAGAACGCATAGAGCATCTGGCTGCCAAACAGCTTCATCAGCACACCGGCCACCAGTGGTCCGATACTCGCACCCACGCCATAGGTGACCAGCAACATCGCCGTCAGAGACACCCGGCGATCGCCTTCGACGTGGTCATTGGAGAACGCCACCGCCAACGGATACAGGCAGAACTGCACCAGCGAACAGAGGAACCCGGCGATGAACAATACCTCCAGCGGCACCTGCGGCATGATCGCCAGCGGCAGGGCAGCCAGTGCCAGGCTGAACGCGAAACTGCGGATCAGCACGGCCCGGTCGTAGCGGTCGGACAACCAGCCCAACGGCCACTGCACCAGCAGCCCGGCAAAAATGCAGCTACCCATGAACAGACCGACCTGCTCCGTGGACAACCCTTGCTGCGAGGCATACAGCGGCGCCAGACCGTAGAACGAACCGACAATCAGGCCCGCCCCGAGCACCGTACTCAATGATTGCGGGACACGCTTGATAAAGAACCGTGGCTCCATCGGCGCAGGATGCAAGGGTGCAGGGTGAATCCGTCGGGTCAGGGCCACAGGCACCAGACACAGGGCAAAACACAGGGCGACCAGCATCAGCAGCTCCAGCCCCAGCGCCGGGTGCATGACCAGAATCAGCTGCCCCAGCACCAGGCCCAGGTACGAAGCGATCATGTAACCGCTGAATACCATGCCGCGCTGATTGGCATCGGCCTGCTCATTGAGCCAGCTCTCGATCACCATGTACTGGCACATCATGCCCAGACCCACTATGACCCGCAGGAACAACCAGGCCGGCAGCCAATCGACCAGGCCATGGCCGAGCACCGCCGCGCCGACGATCCCGGCACAAGCCGAGTAGGCCCGGATATGCCCGACCCGGGCAATCAAGCGGTGACCGATCTTGCCCCCCAGCACCAGGCCGAAATAGTTGGCGGCCATCAACGCACCGACCCACAGGCTGTCGACATGGTCGGCCGCCAGGCGCAAGCCCAGGTAAGTACTCAACAGGCCCGAGCCGATCAACATCATCAGCGAGGCGAAATACAGTGCTCGAAAGGATTTCCAGATTTGGCGCATCGGCGTTCCGAGCGGCTCCTTGCAGTGAGAATCGGCTATCGCTAAACGATAGCCGGATGTCGACAGATCGTCAGGCCTGGGCGGCTAAAACACGTCGTTCCCAGGGCGTAATTTCATCATGGAAACTGCTCAGCTCCAGGGTCTTCGAAGCGATGTAGCCTTCGATGAATTCCGTGCCGAACAGTTCCTTGGCCAACTGGCTACGTTTCAGACGCTCAAGAGCCGCATGCAAGGTACACGGCAATGAAAGATTGTCCGGTACTTCGAATTCACCCTGGATCGGTGCGCTCGGCTCCAATGCGTTCTCGATGCCATGCAACCCTGCCGCCAGGCTTGCGGCAATCGCCAGATACGGGTTGGCATCGGCCCCGGGCAAACGATTTTCGACCCGACGGGCCACCGGCAAACTGGCCGGGATGCGCAGGCCGGCCGCCCGGTTGTCGTGGGACCAGCAGGCATTGTTCGGCGAGGCGTAAGGGTGGCACAAGCGCTGATAGGAGTTCACGTTCGGCGCAAACAACGCGGTGAAGTCGGCCATGCACATTTGCTGACCGGCAATGAAATGGCGGAAGGTGGCCGTTTCCTGCCCCGCCTCGTCACTGAACACGTTACGCCCCGAATCGATCTCGACCACGCTCTGGTGAATATGCATCGAACTGCCCGGCGTATGCGCCAAGGGCTTGGCCATGCAGACCACGCTCAGGCCATGCTTGAGAGCCACTTCCTTGAGCAAGTGCTTGAACAGGAACGTCTGGTCGGCCAGCAGCAATGGATCGCCATGCAGCAGGTTGATCTCGAACTGGCTGACGCCCATCTCGTGCATGAAGGTATCGCGAGGCAATCCCAGCGCCGCCATGCACGCGTAGACTTCGTTGAAGAACGGCCGCAAGCCGTTATTGGAACTGACGCTGAACGCCGACTGACCGTCCTCGCGGCGACCGTCCTGCCCCACCGGTGGCTGGAACGGCTGAGTCGGGTCGGTGTTAGGCGCAAAAACGAAGAACTCAAGCTCGGTCGCCACCACGGGCGCCAGGCCGCGGGCTGCGTAACGGGCAATCACGTTCTTGAGCAGACCACGGGTCGACAGGCCGCAGCTGGTGGTGGTGCCCAGTTCATTCGCGTCGCAAATGGCGAAGGCCCGCGGTGGATTGCTCCAGGGTAAGCGGTGGATTTGCGCAGGGTCCGGGATCAGCGCCAGGTCGCCATCGTCGCTGCCGTAAAACCGCGCTGGCGGGTATCCGCCCATGATGCATTGCAGCAGCACACCCCGCGCCATCTGCAAACGTCGACCGTCGAGAAAACCCTCGGAGGTCATCACTTTGCCCCGTGGAACGCCATTCAAATCCGGCGTGACACATTCAACTTCATCAATGCCCGTCAATCGCTGCGCGAGTGAACTCAGGCCAACGGTCGTCATGACGCAATCCTTGTTATTGTGCGGGCCGCGAACGGCGACCGTACAAAATAGGCTCCGCGTGTTCGGAATTTCAAGCAGCGTCGATAAATATGCTGGCTGTCAGGGCAGGAAAAGACGGAACACTCCACCGCCCAACGGTCCGCCATTGCTGATTTCGGTACGCCCACCGACACCGTTGCGTTGATGCAACGCGGCAATGCGTCCGGCAAAGTACAGGCCCAGACCGGTACTGCCGCTGCTTTGGTTGATGCCCTGCACGTAATCGGCCTGACGCTCGAGCATCTGCGCCGGGTACCCCTCGCCATCGTCATTGATGGTCAAGACCAGTTGCCCGGCCTCGTCGCTGACACTGATCAATACCGCATGGCGCGCAAAGCGAATGGCGTTGTTGATGCAGTTGGCCAATACCGAAGCGATCAATTCACGATCGAAGAAACCCAAAGGGCTCAGCGGGTCCACTTCATAGGTGACCATGATGCCGCGGCTGGCGAACACTTCCTGATGGCAAGCCAGTTGCGCTTCGATGAAGTCGTCCAGTTCATGGTAGGCCGGCTGCAACGGCATCTGGTTGACGCCGAGCTTGTACAGCCCCAGCAACTGCACCAGCATGCCATTGAGGTGGGCGAACTCGAAGTCGATCACGCCCTGCTCTGGCGTCTGCTGCGCCGACTCCGGCAATCGCGCCAGCCACTGGCTGTGGGCTTGCATCAGCATCGCCAGCGAGTTCTTCATGTCGTGCACGGTAGAGGCGATCACCGTGGAGAAATCCAGTGCCTGTTCGTTGTCGTTCATTGGCCAAACGCCTTGCTTTTCAGCTTCTGGTAACGCGGATAACGCGCGTCGGTATCGGGCATCAGGCCGACCATTTTCAGGCAGACCCGGCATTCTTCCAGCTCCGCCGAAGGCACGCCGGTATCGGTGCCATGCAACAACGACTGCGCCATGTTCAGGGCGATACTGATGTTCTTCGGTTGCATCGCCAGGGCTTTGCGAAAGACCTGCCGGGCCTCCACCAGATTGCCGGTCTTGTACACGCGCACGCCCTGACGGTTGAGCTCCGCGGCGGCGTTGCCGGAGTTGAGGATGGTCGGGTCATCGGTCTGCTTGGCGATGTCTTTCATGACCGCCGGATCGTCGCCGTAGATTTCCACGCAGTTTTTCAGCATCGCGGTGCCGGCCTCAGTCTGCCCGAGCATTTTCAGTTGCTTGGCTACCAGCAAGGCCGCTTCGGCGCTCATGAATTGCTCCATGCCGTCCAGACGCAACAACGCTTGCTCGGTGAGCTTGTCTGCCGTCTCGGCATCGTTAAGCAACAGGCTGGTGGCCTTCATCAGGCGCGCCCGAATTTGCAGGCCCGGATCGGAGGGGTTTTCCTTGGCCACGGCGCTCAATGTGGTGTTGATTTCCAGTCGGGTCCGCGTGTCCAGGCCCCTTTCGCTGCCCTTACTGATTAACGCATGGGCCAGGCCGAGATTGCTCTCGGCATCCTTGAACCGTGACTGCGCGCCCTGGCTCACTGCCTGGCGATAGGCCTTGGCCGCCGTGTCGAAGTCCTCGTTGGTCATCGCCAGCTTTCCGAGCAATGCTTGTCGGCGCACCGCCAGCGGCGACAGGCGAATCGCCTCTTCCAGAACGCGCTGTGCACCTTTGGTGTCCCCTTCGGCGACCAGTACATCCGCCATGCCGTCATACAGCGACGGCATCATCGGGAAGACTTTCAGGGCTTTTTCATAAATGCCTTTGGCCTGCCCGACCTGACCGCGCTTGAACAGCAACTTGCCCAGCCCGGCAAACGCCCATGGCAACGGACGGTCGGCAATGATGCCGTCGTAGAGGCGCTCCAGCGCTTCGTTCTGATTGAGGTCACGCAGGGCATCGGCGCGATAACGCAGGCACAGCGGCGAATAGCGAATGTCTTGTTTGCACAGGGCGATGCAGGCGTTGAGCACCTCCATCGGTTTGCCGCGGTCAAGGGCCTGCAGGATCGGCTTGAGCAGGGTCTTGCGCTGCTCCAGGCGCTCCAGGCGCTGGGCCAGGCTGGAACGGTTGAACGGCTTGGTGAGATAGGCATCGGGCTCGTGCTCCAATGCACTGAGCACCATGGCCTGGCTGGTTTCGGCGGTGACCATGACGAACACCGCTTCATGGCTGATCAGCTTTTCCTCCATCAGGTCTTCGAGCACCTGCTGGCCATTCTTCTTGCCGTCGCCCAGGTGAAAGTCCTGCAGGATGAAGTCGTACTGCTTCTGCGAACACATTTTCAGCGCCTGTTCGCCGGTATCGGCAGTGTCCACTTCCTTGACGCCCAGTTCGCGCAGCATCGACCTGACCGAACTGCGGAAGTCCGAGAAATCATCGACGATCAAAAAACGCTTTTGGTGATACGACAGCATCGAAGATTTCCAGGCAATTTAAGAAGAAGAACCCAAAGGCAAATACACGGACGGACTCAGCTTCGCAGCCCTTGATTTGGCGCGCAGATGATAACTGGTAGCCCTTAGCCATCAAACAGCTTCTCATCGCCAGTCAGCACATGCACCGACCGCCACAGATGAAGAAGCTTGTAACTGTCCGGGTTATCGGCCAGCCATGGCATTCCCTTGAGAACTACCCCCAATGCTCACTCTGAATAGGTAAAGGCGTTTCTGGAAACGAGACATCGCGCACAAAAACGTGCTGATTCATGAACACCGGCAATACATGAACACCCGCAATTGCCAGCGGCTGGCCAGGCAGATTTCGCCGATAAATTGACTGGACTGATATTAGCGCTCCTAAGTTAACGCCACTCGTCGATTAATTGACGACCATGATATGGATCCGATCTTGGCCATTGGCCATCTATGGCAGGCCTAATACCTTGATTTTCTAGGGTTACTCCCCCTTCTCGAGAGCATCGGACTGGCCTGTCCACACCGGATCTGGATCGAGGACTGATGGGCGTGCGGGCAGGTAGCGCTCCGGGTTGACCTAGAATCAGTTCAGAGGCGGGAGGGAGCAGATCATCATGCGCAAACCACTGATAATTATTCGTATTTATCTGCTCTCCCGGGCTTTGGCTGCCTTCTGGAAACGTTCGCGCCGCCTGCCGGTGGAGGCCATCATTGGTTTTTCAAGGAGGTCAGGAAGATCATGACTGACCCAAAAAAGCCAATTAGCGTGATGCTGATCGATTGTCGCCCCCTCGTACTCATGGGTCTTCACGACTTGATCAATGCCAGAAAGCCCCGGATGGAAGTGACAGGACAAGCCACCACCTATACCCAGGCGCTGGATCTTGCCGATCAGTTGCGGCCCGATGTCATTTTTTTCAGTTTCTTTCCGGATGCGCTGAATCCCCTGGATGTCGTCGCCGAGCTCACCCGTAGCGCCGAAATGAAGGTGCTGCTGCTCAAGGGCCTTTACGAAGTCGTCCCCGCTGCCCAGGCGATAGAGGCTGGCGCCCGCGGCATCGTGTTGGCGGAAGACTCGACGGAATCGATTATCCAGGCCATTCTCAAGGTCCACCATAGCGACTGCGCAATGGA
This sequence comes from Pseudomonas sp. PDM32, assembly GCF_019219225.1. Lineage (NCBI taxonomy): Bacteria > Pseudomonadati > Pseudomonadota > Gammaproteobacteria > Pseudomonadales > Pseudomonadaceae > Pseudomonas > Pseudomonas sp. PDM32. Next base: position 59,217 of record NZ_JAHUWE010000006.1, on the reverse strand, counting down.
TAGAGCCTGGGCCGGCGGCCTTTCCGGCTATGCCGCGAACGGGCATATACCCATGAAGTGCAATCTGGAGCGGGCAAAACAGGCGCGGCTGACGCTGCGCGAGAGAGAGCTGATTCGCGCCATCGTGGGTGAGCCGTCCGCCAAATATGTAAGCATCGCCGGGCGCCTGGGGATCAGCGAGCACACCGTGCACAACCACCTCAGCAACATCTATCAAAAGCTTAATCTGATCAACCGCATCGACTTGCTGATGTATGCGCTGAAACACGGGCTCACCAACGAAGCACCGACCGAGTCCGCCTGGGTGGAACTGGATTGAGTTTCAAGTCGATAGAAGGCGGTCTGCCCTTCACTTTCAGGGGCCAGGCCGTCACTGCTCCCCCATCCTTGTCGCTGGTCCGGGACAGAGTGCCCCCGCAAGACTGATGTCGTTCTCGGTAAATCCTGCCTCGCCCACCTGCACCTACCCGCTGCGCTCTTCAAGCCTTGTGCTGTTCGCCAGTCCACAGCGCATGGGAACATGGGGATCTCGCATCAGAACTGCAAAAAGAATGCGAGGGCGGTTTCCTGCGCCACCCTCGCCTCCGTTCATGCGCGCAAAGCCTCAGGCGCTGCCAAAAAAGATGTCGGTACTCTGAACATGAGCCCCGACCAAGGTGATGGTCGTTGTTTGTCCGCCAGTCTCGGCAACCGTCACGACACTGTCTGCGCCGGCGTTGTTGATCGATTGAACAACGGCGTTCGGATCACCGTTGAGCACCAGCTTGTCTTGCGTACCTGAGCCCACATCGAAGCCGCTGACCTGGTACAGGTTCTCATTGACTGACAGATCGATGTTGAACGCATCCTGCTTACCGATCGTGCCCACCAGCGAGAAGTCGAAGGTGGCGTTGGCCGGGTCGTTGGCGAACAGGTTGGCGGCAAACGTACTCGTCGCCGAGTCCCCATCCTTGTCCGTCAGCGTCGCGCTGAACGCCAGCTGAACATCGCTGGCCAGACTCTCGCTCTGCTGAATGAACTGGATCACCGGAATCTTGACATCGCCCCGGCCCATCGTCAGCTGGACAGCGTCGATCAGTGTCGAGCCCTCCTTCTGCACAAGGAAGGACACCTGCCCGCCAGCCTCCGGCGTCAGGGTGTTCACCTCGACGAGGCTCGAATTCGAGCCATCGGCATAGTAGATCCTGTAATACAGGTCCTCGGTCGCCGTGTTGTAGCCCGCCACGGAGTTGTCGATGAAGACCTTCATTCCCGTCAGCAGGCTCTCCGGATTGATGACGAAACTTTCATCGGCGGCGCTGATTGCCGCCAGGTTATCGCCCTGGAAAACGTTGTTGGCGACGCCGATGCCGGACGTGCTGACGTTCATCGCCGCCGGGTCTATGTACGACGGCAGGGGGTTGGTCTGTAGCGCGGCTTCGGTGGGGTCGGGTGCTCCGAGCCCGATGCCGGTCAGGATGTCCGCCGTCGACGCAAGCGCCTTCGCGGAAAAGAACACGATCTCCTCAGATGTCGAAGGAATAGCCGGGTTACTCGTCTGCGGAATCAACAATGTGCGCACCGAGTCCGGGCCGCCCGCAGCGAGCGAGCCGTCGGCACTGCTGAGCACGATCGTCGAACTGAAGCCCTGCACCAGATCCAGTGCATAGCGACCATCGGCATAGGCGGTCAACGTGTAGTCGACGGTGGTATTCGCCGTTGCAACGTTGTTGTCGAAATCACCGGTCAAGGTTCCCGCGAACTGGTACGCGCCATTGACATCCGGTGACTGCGCCAGCTCGGTGAGCGTGCCGGTCCCGGTCGTGGTCGTGTTGTCTGGCCTGACGAGGGTGAACTGGTTATTGACCAACGAGATATCCAGACCGGCCGCACCCAGCCCGTCGGCTCCCGTTGCCATATTCCAGAACCCGGATTGCGCCAGGACGCTACCGGTCCCGATCAGGTTGCCGAAACTGAGTGCCGGCCCGTCGTCCTTGAACACCAGGTTTTGCCCTATGTTCAGCGTCGCCTGGGCGCTGTCGCCGTCCCCGTCGGTCTTGATCGCCGTCAGCGTCACCAGGTTGTCCGAGGTCAACGTCCTCGAATCATCCGGATTGTTTGGGTCGGAATGGACCACGGCGCGGAGTTGGTCAAGCGTGACGCTGCCATTGGCGGCTACGCCGACGGTGAACACCAGCAGGTTGCTCGTGGCCGTACGCCCTTCGACCACGGTGCCATTGAGCGACAGGTTCACCGCCTGGCCCGAGGCCGTGTCCGTCAGCCCGGAGGCCCCGGCCGCCACGCCCAGCGCATAGCTCAGGGTGCCTGCCCCATCGGCGCCAAATGCCGAGTTGAAGTTGGCAGCGAAGCTCTGAGTGTCGTCGGTCGTCAGTAGCGTCTCGTCCACTGTCAGCGTTGGCTCCGCGCCGGTGGTGCTGATGCTCGGCCCGTCGTCCTTGAACACCAGGTTCTGCCCTATGTTCAGCGTCGCCTGGGCGCTGTCACCCTCCTTGTCGGTTATGGTCGCCGTCAGCGTCACCAGGTTGTCCGAGGTCAACGTCGTCGAATCATCCGGATTGGTTGTGTTGGGATGGACCACGGCGCGGAGTTGGTCGAGTGTGACGCTGCCATCGGCGGCGACGCTGACCGTGAATACCAGCAGATTGCCGAGGGCCGTGCGACCTTCCACTACGGTGCCGTTGAGCGACAGGTTGACCGCCTCGCCCGAGGCCGTGTCCGTCAGCCCGGAGGCTCCCGCCACCACGCCCAGCGCATAGGTCAGCGTTCCGGCACCATCCGCGCCAAACGCCGAGTTGAAGTTGGCGGCATAGCTCTGGGTGGCGTCGGTCGCCAGTAGCGTCTCGTCCACTGTCAGCGTGGGCTCCGCGCCGGTGGTGCTGATGCTCGGCCCGTCGTCCTTGAACACCAGGTTCTGCCCAATGTTGAGGGTCGCCTGGGCGCTATCGCCATCCCCGTCAGTCTTGGTCGCCGTCAGCGTCACCAGGTTGTCCGAGGTCAGGCTCGTCGAATCATCCGGATTGGTTGGGTCGGGATGGACCACGGCGCGAAGCTGGTCGAGCGTGACGCTGCCATCGGCGGCGACACTGACCGTGAATACCAGCAGATTGCCGAGGGCCGTACGCCCTTCGACCACGGCGCCATTGAGCGACAGGTTCACCGCCTGGCCCGAGGCCGTGTCCGTCAGTCCGGAAGCCCCGGCCACAACGCCCAGCGCATAGGTCAGGGTGCCTGCCCCATCCGCGCCAAACGCCGAGTTGAAATTGGCGGCGAAGCTCTGGGTATCGTTGTTCGCCAGCAGCGTTTCGTCCACCGTCAGCGTCGGCTCCGTGCCAGCGGTGCTGATGCTCGGCCCGTCGTCCTTGAACACCAGGTTCTGCCCGATGTTGAGGGTCGCCTGGGCGCTATCGCCATCCCCGTCAGTTTTGGTCGCCGTCAGCGTCACCAGGTTGTCCGAGGTCAGGCTCGTCGAATCATCCGGATTGGTTGGGTCGGGATGGACCACGGCGCGAAGCTGGTCGAGCGTGACGCTGCCATTGGCGGCGACACTGACCGTGAATACCAGCAGATTGCTGAGGGCTGTACGTCCTTCGACCACGGCGCCATTGAGCGACAGGTTCACCGCCTGGCCGGAGGCCGTATCCGTCAGCCCGGAAGCCCCGGCCACCACGCCCAGCGCATAGGTCAGGGTGCCTGCCCCATCCGCGCCAAACGCCGAGTTGAAATTGGCGGCGAAGCTCTGGGTATCGTTGCTCGCCAGCAGTGTTTCGTCCACCGTCAGCGTCGGCTCCGCGCCGGTGGTGCTGATGCTCGGCCCATCGTCCTTGAACACCAGGTTCTGCCCAATGTTGAGGGTCGCCTGGGCGCTATCGCCATCCCCGTCAGTTTTGGTCGCCGTCAGCGTCACCAGGTTGTCCGAGGTCAGGCTCGTCGAATCATCCGGATTGGTTGGGTCGGGATGGACCACGGCGCGAAGCTGGTCGAGCGTGACGCTGCCATCGGCGGCGACACTGACCGTGAATACCAGCAGATTGCTGAGGGCTGTACGTCCTTCGACCACGGCGCCATTGAGCGACAGGTTCACCGCCTGGCCCGAGGCGGTGTCTGTCAGCCCGGAAGCTCCGGCCACCATGCCCAGTGCATAGGTCAGGGTGCCCGCCCCATCGGCGCCAAACGCCGAGTTGAAGTTGGCGGCATAGCTCTGGGTGGCGTCGGTCGCCAGCAGCGTTTCGTCCACCGTCAGTGTTGGCTCCGCGCCGGTGGTGCTGATGCTCGGCCCATCGTCCTTGAACACCAGGTTCTGCCCGATGTTGAGGGTCGCCTGGGCACTGTCGCCGTCCCCGTCGGTCTTGGTCGCCGTCAGGGTCACCAGGTTGTCCGCGGCCAGGCTCGTCGCATCATCGGGATTGGTTGGGTCCGGATGCACCACCGCGCGGAGCTGGTCGAGCGTGACGCTGCCATCGGCGGCGACACTGACCGTGAATACCAGCAGATTGCTGAGGGCTGTACGTCCTTCGACCACGGCGCCATTGAGCGACAGGTTCACCGCCTGGCCCGAGGCGGTGTCTGTCAGCCCGGAAGCTCCGGCCACCATGCCCAGTGCATAGGTCAGGGTGCCCGCCCCATCGGCGCCAAACGCCGAGTTGAAGTTGGCGGCATAGCTCTGGGTGGCGTCGGTCGCCAGCAGCGTTTCGTCCACCGTCAGTGTTGGCTCTGTACCGGTGGTGCTGATGCTGGGTCCGTCGTCCTTGAACACCAGGTTCTGCCCGATGTTCAGGGTCGCCTGGGCACTGTCGCCGTCCCCGTCAGTCTTGGTCGCGGTCAGGGTCACCAGGTTGTCCGAGGCCAGGCTCGTCGAATCATCCGGATTGGTTGTGTTGGAATGCACCACTGCACGAAGCTGGTCGAGCGTGACGCTGCCATTGGCGGCCACACTGACCGTGAACACCAGCAGGTTGCCCGTGGCCGTGCGCCCTTCGACCACGGCGCCGTTAAGCGACAGGTTGACCGCGTCGCCCGTGGCCGTGTCCGTCAGCCCGGAGGCTCCCGCCACCACGCCCAGTGCATAAGTCAGCGTCCCGGCACCATCGGCGCCAAACGCCGAGTTGAAGTTGGCGGCGAAGCTCTGGGTATCGTTGGTCGCCAGCACCGTCTCGTCCACCGTCAGTGTTGGTTCCGTACCAGTGGTGCTAATGCTCGGTCCATCGTCGTCGAAGATGATCTTGGAACCGATCTCGGCTTTCGAAATAGAGGCCTGGACCAGCGTGAAACCACCGATATCAAAATCGGCGTGCTCATTGCCCTTGGCATTGACGGCCGCCCCGTTCTCGACGAGCACGCGGTTGTGGTCCGACGTCGTGGTGTATTCAATCTGGTAGCCGGCTTTAACGCCGGTGATGGTTGCAACCCCTGCTGCAAAGCTGATGGTGATGGCCGGATCATTCACCGAGCCGTTTGAGTTCTCGATCACCTGCCCGGTACTGTTGAAGACGCGAACATTGGTGATGGCCACCGACGCATCATTCCCGTACCCATTGATGAAATTCGTGCCGGGTTCAGCCGCGGTGCTGAATGCGCTGACCCTTACCACGGCACTCTTGCCGCTTTGCAACTGCACAACGTCGAAACTGGCCGACTTCGCATTGAAGACGCCGGTAAAGTCGACGTTGGATTCAACATCGGCTTCGTTCTGGTCCAGGTTGGGAATGGTCACATTCTGCCTGGCACCCGTGACGAACGAAAAGCGGATGCCCTCTTGCTCCACAATCATCTGATTGTTGGTACCGAATGTGGTCGGCCCCCCCGCCTGGCTAGTATTGATCGTGTCGCCAGTCGTTATATTGACGCCGCTTGACTGGTCTGCGGGGTCTTTGCCGGTGGCGATGATGGTGGGATCCGTGATCCGCAACACACCTGCGACATCGACAACGTTCGGGTTCGCCTTCGTGAACATCAGGAAGAGGTTCTGACCGGACGGCGCATTGGCCAGGCTGAATTCCAGGTCCTGGCTGGCCCCGATGAAAACCTTATCCGCCAGATTGAGCGAATCATCGGCATTCGTCATGTCAGGATGTTTGAGCGGTTGGTACTCCACGGTCCAGATCTTGCCGCCCGTGACCGGCGATCCGGTTTCTTCTATATAGGCGGCGAACACGATCGCGCCGGTTGCGCTCCCGGCTCGGCCCACGACGATGTTGTTGTTCGTATCCGTATAGAGAAGGATGCTGGTGCCATCGAGGGTATCCAGTCCGCTGTCCACGCCATTGAGTGGTGCGCCGGAGCTGCCGACGAAGCTGATATCGGTAATGGTTGCTCCGGGGTCAGCGGTGATGGTGAATGCATTGCTGCCCCCGTTGCCCGCGGCACCGGTATAGCCGCTCAAGGCCGCGCCCGTGGCAGTACCTGCCGCCAGTGCGGCTAAACGAGTAGCGAAGGTCGAAGGCAGGGACGCCACCGGAATGTCGTTGTCGTCAACGTCCCCCGCCGGGGTCGGAGTGGCAGTGGCGTTCTGCAACCCGGCCGTTTCGTCCAGCGTCACGTCCTCGCCAGTCGCCACAACGCCCAAAACGCTGTCCGTAAACGAAGTTGTCGCCACGGCGTCGTCACCGCTGCCGACGACGCCATCGACGCCCGCAGAGGCCGCAGTGAGCAGAAACGTTGCGCCCGCCGAGTCGTCGGGATTCACGTACCAGGAAGTGGTGACGCTGCCGTTGACCTGGCCGTCGAGATCGCCGGCACCGCCGTCGGTCACGGACCAGGGCTCATGACCCGCGCCGGTGTTGGTATCGAGCACATCGTCGGACGTGCCCCACACGCCATCCGCGCCAGCACCGACGGCGTGGTCCACTTCGAGCGTCACTGTGCTGCCAGCGGCGAAACCGCTGGCCGTGATGATGGCAGTGCTGCCCGGTGCGTAGTCTTTAAGGTTGGTGGTGACGGTCGGAATGTAGGTAAAAGTCCAGTCGTGGCTGACAGGTGAAGGATGCTCACCGGCGTTACTGGCCAGGTCAATCGGTAGCGATGAGGTTTTCTTGCGCATAGCCATGACTTTCTCCTGAGCGGGGGTCCAGTCATCGGAGATCGACCTTGGACCATTTTCTGATCTACAGGTCTCAACTATGAACAAGCACTACAGGCCGCACATCGGCGGATACTCCCAGACGGGATGGGAGATTCAGACTACGTGGGAGAGGAGAAAGAAAGTCGCGAAGACAGGGTTGATGGCGTCGATAAATCCAGGGCAGCTGAATCTGTCGGGTTTTATCTACAAGTCGTGAAAAGGAAGCGTTGAAACAGGCGGGGAGCTGCAGAATATGGTGTCCCAGGGCAGGTTCGAACTGCCAACCTTCCCCTTAGGAGGGCCATCTAACAGCCTGATGACTCTAGACTACCCCAGCAATCACGGAGATTTCAAGGGCTATTGAGTACAGCAGTACACAGCCGTATAGTTCCTTTTGCACCCACATTGCACCCACGAAGGCACAGTGAAAGAGAAACTGACAGTTCGGCGCTTGTCCTCCCTCAAGGTCACGGGGAAGGAATACGAAATCCACGACAGCACGGTGCCTGGCCTCTTCGTCCGTGTGACCAAGGCCGGCGCCAAGTCTTTCTTGGTGACTTGGGCCAGGGGCAAGAAGAAGACCCTCGGCCGGGTCGGCATCATGACCCTCGACCAAGCCCGAGAGGAAGCCCTACTGTACCTCAACGAGGCGCGCAAGCATGGCGAGCCCCTGGCTGTCGCCCAGGGCCGCACGGCGGCCACCTCCCCCACCCTTCGCGACTTCATCGATGACACCTACCTGCCGTGGTTCAAGGCCCACCACCGAGGCCACGAGAAGAGCGCGCACACTCTTTCGACCAGCTTCAAGCCGATCATGGCCATGCGCCTGGTGGAGGTCTCCGGCCGCGACCTGGAGCAGATCCGCACCGGCTGGCTGAGGGCCGGCAACAAACCAGCCACAGCCAACCGCAAGATGGGCACCATCAGCGGAGTCTTCAGTCGGGCCGTGGACTGGAACTATCTGGAGGCCTCACCGCTGGACAAGGTGAAGGCGCTGAAAGTCGACGCCAAGGGTCGCATCCGCTACCTATCGAAGGATGAAGCCAAGGCCCTCCGGGAGGCCCTGGACGCGCGTGAGGAGCGCATGCGGGTGGAACGTGACAGCGCCAACCAATGGCGCGCCGAACGCAGGCGGGAGCCCACGGTGGACCTGCGCGCGCTCGCGTTCTCCGATCACCTGAAGCCCATGGTCGTCCTCTCGCTAAACACTGGGCTACGCCGCGGCGAGCTGTTCAACCTGCGCTGGCCACACGTGAACCTGCAGGGAAAGACCCTTACCATCGCCGGCGAGGGCGCCAAGACCACCGAGACCCGGCATATCCCATTGAACGCCGAGGCGCTGGCGACTCTGCAGGCATGGAAGAAACAGAGCGACACTGGCGGCTATGTCTTTCCAGGCCAGGACGGTGAACGCATGACGGACGTGAAAACGGCCTGGCTGGAGTTGCTGAAAAATGCCGGGATCGAAGACTTCCGCTGGCACGATATGCGTCACGACTTCGCGTCACGCTTGGTGATGGCTGGGGTTCCGCTGAACACCGTTCGCGATCTGCTGGGGCACAGCGATATCAAGATGACGCTCCGCTATGCCCACCTGGCGCCAGATAGCAAAGCTGCGGCGGTGGAGTTGATCTAGCTAGCAAAAGATCAATCTTGATCCGACTCTTCTTGCCTGACCCGCTGTTCTATTGCCACATGCAGCTTGGACTTGAAGCTTTCCAAGTCTTGCTTAGGCACCTTGATTGGCTCACGCGAATCGTCCCCCTCACTAAGAGCCTCGCCGATCGCTTCTTCCACGGCCCGCCACATCCGCTCAGTCAGCCCTCGATCACGGAGATGGGGGATGTCAGCATTGGTGAGCACCACTACATCCTTGCGGCTTTCGACGATTTCGATGATGGTCGGCCAGCTATCCGCGATTACGCTGAGCTTCGCGTTTTCCCATGGCGAGCAATCCTCAGCAGAGCGAGGCAACCGGTGCCAAAAGGGCGGCGACAGCTTAATCGTCTCCCATATGCGGGTTTCCTCATACGAAAGCAATTGCGGATAACGGGAAGCCAAGAGCACCAACCGCACTCCTTCGTTACTAGACCACAAGCGGTCGTCGAGACTAGATGCCAAGTCAGTGGGCGCATCTGGATCTTCGTGTTCAGCGAATACCGACCTTGGAAGCGACACGTCCGCCAAGGCTTGCTCGACAGCCCATTCAACTACGCCGGTAACAGTTCGCTTCTGAATGCGCGCAGCGAGGTCAATCCCGTATTTGATTCGGGGATCGATTCGCAGCGAAACGCTTACGGTCGTTGACTGGTCAGCTGACTTTCTTGGGCGTGCCATAGATGTCCATCTCTTTTTGAACGCAAAGTCTGCTAGCAAACGCAACTGCTGTCAATTTTGCAATTCCGTCCAGATTCGTTCAGTTGTTTTGTGCAGCATTTGCTTGCACAAAACGCAAATGCACCCTAGCATCCTCCTCCCGGCAAACCCTCAACCCGACCAGTAAGAGAATCGACATGACCCGAGCAGCCCCGATCATTCCGCTTGCAATTGGCCCTGAAGAAGCTGGCCGCATGAGCGGCCACACCCGTTCCGCGATCTATGATGCGATCGCGAAAGGCGACCTGGAGTCCTTCAAATCCGGCAAGCGCCGCCTGATTCTGGTTAAGCAGTTGGAAGCCTGGCTTAACCGCCTCGCAAAGGAGAACGCCCGATAGCTACCACTAGCATTACTGCGCCCTTAAGCCCCACAGCCTGAGATAGCCTTGTGAATGTTGACGTCAGGAGAGTGCTAAACCGAGCTGAAATCTGCATCGAGTTCGGACGGCTTGTCATTCTCCCCACCAGCGGTGCTCCTGTTCCACAGCACTGGTTTCAGGAGCACTCGTCCGGTCTTATCCGAGAAATCCTGACCACCCTCGGGATAGAGGCATACGAATACTGCAGCTACACAACAGGGTATTACGATAAGCACAAAGCGGCCGGCGTAACCCTGCAGTTCGAGTCCGCAATATCCGACTCAACACCCTACGCCATATTCAATGCAGAGCTAACGCGCAGCCGGAGTACCAAAACAGCCAAGAAGGGCTCGCCTCTACCGAAAGGACACTTTCGCATCAGCAAGCGCCGCCACCTATATCGCTTCTGGAAATCAACGGGGCTTCCTGAACCCAAACGCCTGGCAGCTCTCCACGACTACATGGGCAACCTGGCTGGCATCCTGTTCACGGCAGACTGGGTGAAAGGCCGCGAAAACCGTATGGATGCCGGCTCGCTACTCCCCTTGTCCGTCTCTGCAGGGGAAATCCGCAAAGCATTTCTACCGGACAACTTACGGACAACACCCGGACAAGCGCCGGACAACATCCAGACAAGGTTGCCGGACAAGGATTCCGCTCTATCCCTTGAAAATCGAGGTCTTCAGCCAATACCAACTACGTGTCACGAAAACCACGGTAAAGCGGTAATCAGTGAGCGCAGGGACAAGGGAGCTGGCTCGTCCCCTCCTCAGCGCCAGACACCTCAGGAGCAGCATTGGGAGGACTGGCTCGACGAATACTCACGTCCCGAGCAACCAGACTCCGACTTTAAACAATCGGTGGGGAGTCTCGAATGAGCGGTGCTGGCGGACTATCTGTTCGGTTGAGCAAGCGGGGCTGGCTAGAGCTCAGCTGACTTGCTGTGGCTCCTTGAGCGAAGCCCCTACCTGTCGGCTAGGCTTCACAAAACTCACACGAGAATGCAGTGGCCAATCATGATGTTTCAACAAGACCCTTTCGAGTCCGAAGCCGCCCGCTCATTGTTGGATCAGCTGCTGGAGGACTCGCGCCTCTATCACGGTAGCTCTGACTACAAGATGCTCTTGGACTTCATGGTGAAACTCAGGAACTTCGCGCCCTTCAACGCGCTGCTGCTGCAAATCCAGAAGCCGGGACTGAGCTACGCCGCGTCGGCATACGACTGGCGAGAGCGCTTCAATCGCCGTCCCAAACGGGATGCCCGCCCTTTGCTCATACTGTGGCCTTTCGGGCCAGTGGCTCTGGTTTATGACGTTCAGGATACCGAGGGGGCTCCACTTCCCGCAGACGTCAAATTCTTCCAGGCGAGCGGTGATATCACCGAGGAACGCATGATGCGTTTCCTTACCCTGATAGAGCGCAAGGGCATCAAGCATCATTACTTCGATGCGGGTGACTGCAGTGCCGGCTCCATCGAGCAGGTTCGAAAGCCGCCAGCCCCAAAGGACACGAAAGACAAAAAAGCCAAGGAGCCCAGCGAATACCTGATGCGGATCAACCACAACCACACCCCAAATGTGCAATTCAGCACTTTGGCGCATGAGCTCGGCCATCTTTTCCTTGGACATCTCGGCGCTGACGAGCGACTCAATATTCCCCAGCGGCTGCGGCTGACTGAGGCTCGAATGGAGCTGGAAGCCGAGTCCTTCGCCTATTTGGCATGCAGCCGCAATGGGATTGCGTGCAGTTCGCAAAGCTACCTGGCCAAATACGTCGAAAAGCACACAAGCGTCGATGACCTCGACATCTACCAGATCGTCAGGGCGGTCGGTCAGATGGAAACCCTCTTGGAACTGACCGCCCATACGCGCTATGAGGTGCCAAAGGCCAAGCAGTAAAGGGACATGGCTCTCATGTCTGTCCTGACGAAAACCTCATTGCAAATTGCCAAATGATTTCGACAAATCCCTGGGAGAAAAAATGGGCGGATGGGGTAGTGGGCGCGGACAGGCTGGCAAGGACACCACATACGACATGCTGGCACTGGATGTTCGTCTCCTGCAGCGTGATGGCCTGCTTTCACTAGGCAGGACCGTCGACAGGTGTTGGTCGCTCAATGGCGAAAAAGTCGGCTCCATCCAAATTCGGGCAAAGGCTGACCATGTAACTCTCAACTACCGAACCCGAGTCAGTGGCGCCGAATGGCAAACGATGGAGTACCCCGTCTTTCTGGAATGGACAGACTGCGCCTATGGCGGGCGTCGGCCATGGTTTCTGTGCCCTGGGCAGGGCTGCGGGCGGCGCGTGGCGATCCTGTTCGGCGGATCAGTCTTTGCCTGTCGGCACTGTCACAAGCTGGCATATTCAAGCCAGCGGGAACGCTCCCGTGATCCGGCTATGCTTCGTGCCGACAGAATCCGAGAAAAGCTGGATTGGAAGCCAGGCATCTTCAACGGTGACGGAGTCAAACCAAAGGGAATGCACTGGAAAACCTATAACCGTCTGAAGGCCGAACATACTGGGTATGTGGTGGCAACGCTGATGGCTATGGAAGACCGCTATGGAATGTTCGAGAGCGAACTGGCCAAGATTGAATATCTGCAGAACCTTGCCAGCTGCAAAGTCCGCCCGACGCATTGCCACTGACCAGTCATTTGCATTCGTCCTGACCAACCGCTTGCATTCGACTTGACCAGCACACGCCGTAGTGACGACCGGCAGAGAACGGCCAGAAGCTGACATTCGATTTTATTGAAACCTCAGTCCTTTGGTGAAAACACCAGATCTCGCAGTGGTTCCGCGGCCAGTTTGACCGATCACTTTTGGATTTAGCCTGTTACAACAGGCAGAACAAGGCAGCCTCTAGGGCTTATTGGATAAAAGCGAGGCCCGGGCCGCTCACGCGCTTTTTAGTGCTCCTGATCAGGATTTTCGACGGCCACGATGCTCCTGGCGATAGGCATTCCTCCGTCTCTAATAGTTCCGGCCCAGCAGGCAAAACTGCGCGAAGCGAGAAGATTAATTAGCTTAGTCCATGGTCCCGCTCGTCGTCCCAATATGCTAAGAAACTGTCCCGCCGTGCTCATAGCCTCGTGCCAGAGATACCTACTATAGGACCAGTACCCTCTGCTCGATCAGCGGGAGTCAGTTACCTATACCGGGTGCACATATTGGGCACCGCCGAAAGCACGGACTGGAGACAATAATGATAAAAATCGCCGAAATCCAAAACACTCCTTCACCAGCGTCTCCCTCGGCACCGGCCATCATCCGGTCGTCGGTGCGCCAGCATTCAATCAAGGTAGAGCTTTGCACGCCCGCCATCGGTGCAGAGCTCAGCAACATTAGCCTTGTCGACGCTGCTCAGGATCCAGAATTGATCGCGCAAATCAGGGCTTTGTGGCTCAAGCACAAAGTGCTGTTCTTTCGCGACCAGAACATAACTCCAATGGAGCAACAGCACTTCGCCTCGCAATTCAGCGAACTGGAAGCCCATCCCCTGGCGCCGAGCCATCCGGAGGCGGACAAGCTGCTGATGCTGTACCGCAATCTCGATCCGAGCAAGCCCAAGAGCTATGTGGAAAAGGCCAGCCGGGAAAACCTCTGGCATGCCGATGTCACCTACAAGCAGGCGCCGCCCCGGGGCGCGGTATTGCGCTGTGAACTGGGTCCAGAGACCGGCGGCGATACGCTGTTTTCCAACATGGTGATGGCCTACGAAAACCTGCCTGAAACCATCAAGCAACGGATCGATGGCTTGTACGCCAAGCACGGTGCCGAGCAGACCTTTGGCGCCCAGTTACCACGCGAAGAACGTCACGCGATGGCCCTGAAGACCCCCGGCGCCGAGCATCCGGTGGTGCTTGTGCATCCCGAGACCGGCGAGAAGGTGCTGTTCGTCAATTCCGCATTCACCACCCATTTCTCGAACTTCTTCAACTTCGAGGACATCCGCTACGGCCAGGACTTCATGCCCGAGGCTCATCACCTGATGAACTACCTGATGTCTCAGGCCGCGATTCCGGAATACCAGGTACGCCTGAAGTGGCGCACCAATACGGTTGCCATGTGGGACAACCTGCAAGTCCAGCACTACGCCGTGGCTGACTACGGCAATGCGCCACGGAAGATGCTGCGCGCGACCCTGGCGGGAACCCCGCTGACCTGACCCTGACTGCCTGACAGACAGCCCGGGCATCCGACCATCCGTGATGGTCGGACCATCCCGGCCGCCGAAAATTTCCCGATCAAAACAACAATCAACGGAGATACCTATGCTCTACGAACACGTCGACACCGCAGTCATCGATGGCGAATCCCTGCCCTGGATTCCGTTTACCCCGTATGCCGATAACGTCCTGCTGAAGTACTTCAAGCTTGACCCGATCCGTGGCGAATGGATCGTCATGATGAAGGCGCCGATCGACATGCAGCTGCCCAAGCACCACCACACGGGCACGGTGATGGTCTACACCTTCGAAGGCCAGTGGAAATACAAGGAGCATGACTGGGTGGCCGGCCCGGGCAGCATTGTCTACGAGACGGCCGGGTCGACTCACACCCCGGAAGTCGTCAGCACCGGCAATGGCGACGGCTATGTGCTGACCCTGGTCCAGGTCAATGGCGACCTTGCGTTTGTCGATGACAACGACAACATCGTCGCGCTGGAAAACTGGAAGTCCGGGCTCAAGCGTTATCTCGCCTACTGCGAGCTGCATGACATCCAGCCGAAAGATCTCACGGCATTCAACTGATCCGGTTCCAGCAACGCTCCCGGCACGCCCCGATTCACGGGGCCGCCGGGACGGTTACCTGATCACCAACATCCAGGGGAGGAAAACAGGCTGTCCCGGTTCGCGGTCTTGACGTGGAATCCGACAGAGAGCCCTGGCTGCCTGTCCGCTCCCCGATCACAGACTTTTGAACGGAGCGATGCCATGCATGGCTTGATGATGCACAAGCAGCTGTTGATTTCCTCACTGATAGAACACGCCGACCGCCATCATGGCGATACGCAGATCGTATCGCGCAGGGTGGAGGGCAATATCCATCGCTACACCTTCCGTGACTGCCACCGTCGCGCGCGCCAGCTGGCCAGCGCCCTGACGGGCCTGGGCGTGCAGCCGGCCGACCGCATCGGTACGCTGGCGTGGAACGGCTACCGTCACCTGGAGTTGTACTACGGCATTGGCGGCATGGGTGCCATCGTGCACACCATCAACCCGCGCCTGCATGAAGACCAGGTGGCCTATATCGCCAATCATGCCGAAGATCAGTACCTCTTTTTCGACCTGACCTTCCTGCCGCTGATCAAACTCATCGCTGGCCGCTGCTCCGGGGTCAAGGCGTTCATCGCCATGACCGATCGCGCCCACATGCCGACCGACGCCGGTATCGATAACCTGCTGTGCTATGAAGACCTGCTGCAACAGGGCGCCAGCGACTACGCCTGGCCGGAGCTCGACGAGGATGCGGCCTGTACGCTCTGCTACACCTCAGGCACCACGGGTAACCCTAAAGGCGTGCTTTACAGTCATCGCTCCTCGCTGCTGCACACCTATGCCGCCGCGCTGCCGGATGCTCTGAATTGCTCGGCGCGGGACGTCATCCTGCCGGTGGTGCCGATGTTCCATGTCAACGCCTGGGGGCTGCCGTACATCGCGTGCATGGTCGGGGCCAAGCTGGTATTTCCTGGACCTGCGCTGGACGGCAAATCGCTGTTCGAGCTGCTCGAAGCGGAGCAGGTGACGCTCTCTGCTGGCGTACCCACGGTCTGGCAAGGGCTGCTGGGGCATCTGGAACAAACCGGCGAGTCTTTTTCCAGCATGCAACGCACCATCATTGGCGGCGCAGCCTGTCCCTCGGCCATGCTGCACAAGTTTCAGCAGACCTACGGCGTGGCGGTGTTGCACGTGTGGGGCATGACCGAGTTGAGCCCGATCGGCACCATTGGCACCCTCAAGGCCAGGCACCTTGATATGTCCCCGGCAGAGCGCAACGCCGTGCAGTCCAAACAAGGCCGCGCAGTGTTTGGCGTCGACATGAAGATCGTCGGCGCGGATGGCGTGGAACTGCCTTGGGACGGCGCCACCTCGGGTGACCTGATGGTGCGTGGCCCCTGGGTGGTGCGCGACTATTTCAGAAATGAAGGCGACGGTTCGCCGCTGATCGAGCACGCCGGCCAGACCTGGTTCCCCACCGGCGATGTGGCGACCATCGATGGCGATGGCTTCATGCAGATCACCGATCGCAGCAAGGATGTGATCAAGTCGGGCGGCGAGTGGATCGGCTCCATTGACCTTGAGAACATTGCCCTGAGCCATCCCTCGGTCGCCCAGGCGGCCTGCATCGCTGCGAAACATCTGAAGTGGGATGAGCGGCCCTTGTTGATCGTGGTCAGGAAGGCTCAGGCAGCCCTGAGCCGGGAAGATCTGCTGGCCTTTTATGACGGCAAGATTGCCAAGTGGTGGACGCCGGATGATGTGGTCTTCGTCGACACGATTCCACTGGGTGCTACGGGCAAGGTATTGAAGAACCACCTGCGCGAGCAGTTCGGCGATCATCTACTGGTCAAGGCGGCCAGCTAGTTCTAAGGGGAAAATCAAGCCCTGTGCAAAGGCAGGGCGGACGTTACGGTAGATACCTACGTTCGCCCTGCCTTTTGTTTTGACGTTATGAAGGGGGTTAGCGTGCCGCTGGCTCAGAGACCATCAACTGCTCGAGAAACTTCAGCAGCAACTCGTTGACCTCAGCCGGACTTTCCTCTGCAGCGCTATGGCCGACACCGGGCAGCAGCACCTTTTTGCGCAGCGCGGGCAGGTAGGCGTCCATCTGCTCGTATTGGCTGCGGATTTCCACCGGCTCCAGGGACGGGTCGGCCGCACCACCGATGAACAGGCTCGGCTGGCTGACCTTCGCTCCGTCGAGAAACGCGGTGATTTCCCAATTGCGGTCGCGGCAGCGGTAGTAGTTGAGGGCACCGGTAAATCCGGTGCGCGTGTACTCGGCGACGTAGTAGTCGAGCGAACGCGGGCTCAGCCAGGACGGGAACGCGCCTTTAGGCTCGGTAAAGGCGTTGAGGATTGGCTCGCCGGCTTCGACAAACAGGCGCCAGCGTTCGGCACCCACGGCGCTGCCGGAGATCGAGTAGAAGACGCTGCTCAGGGTCTTGCGCGGATCCGCGGCCAGCTCGCGATCCGGCTTGTCGAGCTGCTGGAAATACAGGTGGTGGTAGACCCGGCCTTTGGCCATGGCCTGCAGGCCCACGGTTGGCTTGACCTTGCCCCGCGGCGGTACCGGGGTGTTGAGCATCACCAGGCCTCTAAACAGATCCGGGCGCAACATAGCCGCCGCCTGGGCCACCCAGGCGCCCAGATCGTGGCCGATGATCACCGCAGAGGTTTCGCCCAGGGCCGCCATCAAGCCGACCATGTCGCCGACGGATTGGCTCATGTCATAGGCTTCGATAGTGTCGGGGCGGTCCGATTGCCCGAACCCTCTTTGATCGGGCACGACAACCCGATAGCCGGCCTCGGCCAATGCCAAGATCTGGCGCCGCCACATGTACCAGAGGTAGGGGAAGCCGTGCAGCAGGATGACGAGCGGCCCCTGGCCCTCGTCGATGTAGTGCATGCGGATGCCGTTGACGTCGGCAAAGCAGTGGTTGAATGCATCGGGATCGTCGGTATCCACCTGCGCCATTGCGGCGAGCGGCTGACCGATACGCATTGCAGCGCGCGTATCCATTATCTACCTCCATCTTATCAATTGTGGGCCTGAAGGTAGCCCGCGAGGGTGCCCTGCACTGAGCTTGCCGGGACACAATCTTATGAAATTGGGACAGTACAAACCCCTGTAGAGCGGCGTCTGCCGCCGCCATCTCCGGCCCGTCCGTCGTGTCCCAATATGCTAAGAAATTATCCCGCCATGCCCATGGCGCCTCGCCCGTGCTCCCTAAAATGGGACCGCGCGACCTGCTCTGCGTTACGCCAGGTCAGGGTTGAAGATCGCTGGCGCTATCAGTGCTTCACCAGCGTCGCCTTCCCGCGCAATAAACCTTCGATGAAAAAAGCAGCGCCGCCATCGGCCGAGGGAGGTCTCCTACACATGCCCATGCTTGTTCGCGCCGCCGTTTTGACCAAATACCTGGAAGTCACCCAGGACCTGGGATTCAACCCGTACGACGTCATGACTGTCGTCGGCCTGAGCAGGGCTCAATTGCGAGTCCCGGAAAACCGGATACCCATCGATACCGCCGTGCGCCTGCTGGAAGATTCCGCCGTCGCCAGTGGTTGCCAGACCCTCGGAGTGCGCATGGCCGAGTCGCGCCAGCTTTCGGACTTCGGCGTGGTCAGCCTGCTGCTCAGCCAGCAACGCACCCTGCGTGACGCCTTGCAGGTGATGCAGCGCTACCGCCATCTGATGAATGATTCCCTGGGGATCTTTGTTGAAGAAGCCGGCAGGATGGTGATCATTCGTGCCGAGATGGTCACCGAGTCACTGTTGCCCAGTCGCCAGGCCTCAGAGCTGGTCATTGGCGTGCTGTTCGGCCTGTGCTCGACACTGCTCGGCTCGCAGTGGCGCCCCTACAGCGTCAACTTCATGCACCAGCCACCCGACAATTTGCAACGTCATCGGCGTATGTTCGGCTGCAATCTCGAGTTTGGCAGCGAGTTCAACGGCATCGTCTGCTCCGCTGCCAGCCTGGACATGGTTAACGCCAGTGCCGACCCGGCCATGGCGTGTTATGCCCAGGACTACATCGATTCGCTGCAAGGTCATGAAAGCACCTCGTTGCTGTTCGATGTGCGCAAGGCGATCTACCTACTGTTGCCCATGGGCCGCGCCACGATCGAGCAGATCGCACTGTCGCAGGGCATGAACGTGCGTACCTTCCAACGCCGCCTCCAAGACGACGGCTGCTCCTTCAACGACCTGATCAACGAGGTGCGCCGCGACCTGGCGCTGCGATACCTGGAAAACCCCAACCACTCGTTGAGCCGCATCGCCGACCTGTTCGGCTTCTCCATGGCCAGCTCCTTCACCCGCTGGTTCATTAACCAGTTCGGCATGCCGCCAGCGGCGTGGCGTCGCGCGCAGAAACAAACGGTCGCTCCCTGACAGGGAGCTGTCCCCCAATCCCTTTTAACGCACACAAAAAAACGGCGACTGCTGGTACAGTCGCCGCGGAAACCGGTGCTTGTGACACCGGTAGTGAGCTTCACTGTAACGAGGAGCCAGCCCAGTGAAGCCCTGCCATAAACTTGTGTGAGTTCAGAAGCCCCAGTGCAGTAGCAAGAGCACCAGCACCACGAGAAACACCGTTTCCCCGACCATCAGCAGGATCGGCTTGATCCCCACCGCCGCCAGTTCCTTGAGCCTGGTTTTCATGCCCAGGGCACTGATGGAAATCACCAGGCACCAGCGCGACAGTTCATTGACCCCGCCTTGCACGGCCGGCGCGATCCAGCCGGTGCTGTTGATGCAGGCCAGGATCAGGAAGCCGACGGCGAACCATGGCAGCAGCGGTGGGCGCTTGCCGGTCGGATCGGCGCCCTGCATGCGGGTAATCATGGCGGCGGTGACGATCACCGGCAGCAGCATGGCGACCCGCATCAACTTGACCACAGTGGCGGTATCGCCGGTCTCGGTGGACATGCCGTAGCCGGCGCCGACGACCTGGGCGACATCGTGGATAGTCGCACCGAGGAACACCCCGGCGATCTGCGGCGACAGCGAGAGCCAGTTGGCGATCATCGGATAGACGATCATCGCCAGAGTCGACAATGCCGACACGCCGATCACCGTGAACAGGGTCGCGCGCTCTTTCTGCGGATGGTTAGGCAAGGCCGCGGCCAGCGCCAACGCTGCCGATGCACCACAGATGGCGGTGGCGCCACCGGTGAGCATGCCGAACAAGCGGGAAAAGCCGAGCAACCTGGCGGCGATCACCGAGACGCCTATGGTCACCACTACCAGGATCACCACCAGCGCCATCGGCTTCCAGCCCAGCGCGGCCATTTGCTCCAGGGTGATGCGCATCCCCAGCAGTGCCACGCCTATGCGCAGTACCGTCCGCGAAGTGAACTCGACACCGGCCTTGCACGGACCTTCGTCCGCAAGAAAGTTCAGGGCCATTCCCAGCAACAAGGCGAACAGCATGACCGGCGCACCATAGTGCTCGGACAAAAACGAAGCGGCGGCCGCTACGATCAGGCTGACGATAAAACCCGGTGCCAATTCGCGTGCGCGGCTCTGGACCCGGGTCAAAGCAATGGCGCTCATGACGTGGACTCCTCGCCCTGGCCCGCCCCTTGAGAAGGTTGTGCATCTTGCTCTTGCTGACGTTTGCCGACCGGGTAGCAGGGGCAATCGAAAAACACATCAATACGTAAACGACGACTCACAACTTCACCTCTAACGCGGCGCCATGGATGGGGGCCGCAACGCTGTCACCCGTTAAACGGGCAATATCTTTGTGGTAGTGACACTTGGCATAAAAGAACACCGCCGCTGCCGCGAGGCTGACCAGGGGCACGAGTTGAAACGCGGCGTGCAGCCCGATCAGATCGGACACCCGCCCGGTAAGAAACGGCCCCGGGGCCAGGCCCAACAGATTGTTGGCCAGGGTCAGCGTGGCGAACGCGGTGCCGTGCACCGAGTAATGGGTCAGGTTGGCCACCATCGCTCCGGCGGGGCCGGTGGTACCGGTGGCAATCAGCATGCCCAGGCAGATCAACAGCAACTGCACAGGGCCCGCCTGCAACGCGAACGCCACCGACAACAACAGGCAGCTGCCCAGGCAGAACGCGATGGCCAGGCTGACCTTGCGTTCCGGCGAATTGCGGCACAGGCGATCACTGAGCATGCCGCACAAAATCATCCCCACACCGCTGCACAGCACGATGAGCGCCGCCATGCCGCCGGCCTTGTCGGTCGGCATGTCGTAGTAGCGGTTGAGGTAGCTGGGAATCCACACCATGACCGTACCGCCCACGAACAACTGCAAACCACTGCCGACATAGGTCGCCACCACCGATCGGCTGGACCACAGGGTGCACAATGGACGCTTGACCTGCGCCATCTTGTTCAACGCCTGCGCAGCACGCTGCGGAGCAATGCGCGCTTCCTTGACGATGAGCGGGTACAGCACCGCCAGGCACAGGCCGAACAGCGCCATGCCGGCGAACGACCAGCGCCAGCCCAGTTTCGCCGCAATGGCGCCGCCCAAGGCCATGCCCAGCACAGCGCCGAACAAACCGCCGGCCATGAACGCGCTGGCCAGGGTGGCGCGCATGTGTTTAGGGAACACCGAAATCACTACCGCGATGCCCACGCTGCCGTAAGCGGCTTCGCCGACGCCGACCATGAAGCGTGCAATAAACATCTGCTGGTAGTCCTGCGCCAGGGCGCAACCCAGTGTGGCCAGGCTCCACAATAGAGCCATCAGCGTCAGGCTCTTTACTCGGCCGAAGCGGTCGGCCATCAACGACAGTGGGAATGTCAGCAGGCCGACCATCAGGGCGACGATGCCACTGAGCAGGCCGAGCTGACCGTCACTCAGTGCCCACTCGCTCTTGAGCAGCGGGAACACCGCGTTGAGCACTTGGCGCGACATGTAATCGGAAATCAACAGGCCGAAGGTCAGTGCAAAGACCATCCAGGCATATTTGCGCGCAACGTTGACGCAGCCACGGTCGTCATCGTCCGCGGCGATTGGGTGAAAGGCCATGCAGCCTCCTCATCGGTTTTATTGTTGTTATCAAGCGGGTGGCCGATACGGCGCTGCCCCCACTATTTTCAGTGACCTGAAGGTAGCTCTGGCGGGGCGTCCTGCACTAAGCTTGGCAGGACACAATCTTGTGAAATTGGGACAGCCCAGCATGTACACCCTGACCCGAAGTGCCAGCCTGACCCACTATGAGCAAGTGGCCCGCTCCGTAGGGTTGGACCCGTTTCGCATGCTGCGCCTGGCCAAACTGTCGGCCAGTATCCTGGCCGATCCGAACATCATGATCAGCAGCGATTCGGTCGGATGGCTGCTGGAAGAGTCGGCGCGCCTGTCTGGCCATGAAGCGTTTGGCCTGTTGATGGCGCAATCGCGGCAACTGTCCAACTTCGGCATGCTGGCGCTGCTCATTCGCGAAGAGCCGACACTTCGCTCAGCCTTGCTGTCCTGCGCTCGTTACGCGCGGCTGCATAACGCCGGCGTGGAGATGCGGCTGGAGGATGTCGGGGACCTGGTGCTGTTGCATATGGGCGTGAACATGCAGGGTCAACATGGCGTCTGGCGCCAGGCGATCGAACAGGCGACTGGGATTATCGTGCGCACGTTGAGCAATCTCAGCGGCCAGTCTTTCCGGCCAGTCAGGGTCAGCTTTACCCACGAGCGACCCGCCAGCCTGGAAGTCCATCACCGCGTGCTGGGACCCGCGATCGAGTTTTCCCAGGAGTTCAATGCCATCGTTTGCCGCGCCCGCGATCTCGACGCGGCCATCCCTGCAGCAGACCCGACACTGCATCGCGAAGTGAAGCGATCCCTGGACCTACAGTTGGCCAACCTGCGCGACGAGCCGGCGCAGCGGGTGCGCCAGATGGTCAAGATGCTGTTGCCAGGCGGGCTGTGCTCCGTCGATGGCGTTGCCCAGCACCTCGGCGTGCATCGACGCACGCTGAACCGGCACCTGGCGGCCGAGGGGCAGAGTGTCACCACGATTATCAATGCCGTACGTGCCGAGCTCGCCGAAGAATACTTGGCCAACAGCAAGCGCCGGTTATATGAGGTCGCCGAACTGCTCGGTTTTTCCTCTGCTGGTGATTTTTCCCGCTGGTTTCGCGGCCAGTTTGGCATGACACCCTCGAGTTGGGTCACAGGCTACCGGGAAAGCAAGGCGACACCCGGGTCAATCACCTAAGTAATTGAACGGGGGGACGCGCGCGTCCGAGAGCGGGCGGTTACTGTCCCAATACGCCAATAAAATGTCCTGAAATGCACAGGATTGTCCGTGCCTGCCGATTAGGATGGGTGCGCGGACCCGCTGTCGGCTCCTGCCGCAACCACCCGCGGATTCACCTGTGCCACCCCACCGCAGCCAAAAAACTGGATCAACAATAACAAGCGCCGTCGTCACTCAAGGCATGGCTTTCACCTCCACGCCCACGGCCCGGCCATAGACCAAGTAAATGGAGACGCAATGCGAGTCGAACAACTGACCTGTGCCATCGGCGCGGAACTGCTCGATGTGAACCTGGGCGACGCAGTGCGCGATGACGACCTGTTCAACGAAATTTATGCCGCGCTGCTCAAGCACAAGGTGCTGTTCCTGCGTGACCAGGATTTGGACAAACTGTCCCGTCGCGACCACGAAGCTTTTTCCCGCCGCATGGGGCAACTCGAAACCCACCCAATGCTGCCCAGCCACCCCGAAGCGCCTGGCCTGGTGCAAATCTACAAGACCCCGGAGAACCCGGCGGATCGCTATGAAAATGCCTGGCATTGCGATGCCACCTGGCGTGAATCTCCGCCGATGGGTGCGGTGCTGCGTTGCATCGAATGCCCCCCGGTCGGTGGCGACACCATGTGGGCCAACATGGTGCTGGCCTATGACAAGTTGCCGGCGGACGTGAAACAGGAAATTGACAGCCTGATCGCCAGCCATAGCTTCAACTCCTCCTTCGCCGCCGCCATGCCAAAGGAAAAGCGCCTGGCGATGAAGGCGCACTACCCAGATTCTGAGCATCCGGTCGTGCGCACCCACCCGGAAACCGGCGAGAAGGTGCTGTTCGTCAATGCCTACGCCACACACTTCGTCAATTACCACCGCGATGGCCGTGTCCGTTTCGGCCAGGATTACAACCAGGCCGGCGTTGACCTGCTGAAGTACCTAATCAGCCAGGCCTACAATCCCGAGTACCAGGTGCGCTGGCGTTGGAAGAAAAACAGCGTGGCAATATGGGATAACCGCTGCACCCAGCATTATGCCGTGATGGACTATCCGCCTTGCCATCGCAAGATGGAGCGCGCGGCTATTATCGGAGACACACCCTACTGATCAGTTAACCTTTCCATAACCCAGAGACGCAACTGAGCGTCTCTTTTGGGTCGTTTTCTGCCTATCGCAAAGGGCAGTAATAGGCCATTCACTGCCGGTCATGTTTGCTAAGGGGGCGGGTCAAATCCGGCGCAGATGGTTGGTTAGGTCGAATGCAAATGAGTGGTCAAGTCAGTGTAAATGCCCAAGCGTCAGCGGATCTGGAGAAGTGGCTCGAGCCAGCGGCGAGTTGAGCTAGTCTTCCCGCACCAGTTACTCAAGGACGATACCCATGTCAGATATCTCTGAAGCCAATATAGCCACAGCAGACGCACTCACACTGCTCCTGCACAACCAGCACGCAATATGTGCGGCCATTGAGGAGGTGACCAAGTGGCTTTCTGAGAATGGAGTTGGGTGCGTTGCCACTAACGCAATTGCGGCCATGGAAACGCTAGACCGGAATGCTCAAGACATCTCAGACGCCATCATGCGACTACGGCAGTTATAGGTATGCCTTAGCTGATACGGGCAAATTCAAATTTATTTGCCCTTTCCGCTTGATAAGTGACACCCATAGTGCAACAGTATTAGTAGTACACCCTAACTGATACGTGAGGCACATCATGTTCATCCGCGCATATCTCCGAGCATCAACCGAAGAGCAAGACGCCAGCCGCGCCCAGGCCTCGCTTGAACAGTTCGCCAGCGACCATAACAAGGACATTGCGAGCGTGTATCTGGAGAATGCCAGCGGCGCCTCCGCGAACCGGCCCGAGTTGCTGCGTCTGCTCAAAGATGCGCGCAAGGGTGACGTGCTGCTCGTGGAGTCGATAGACCGGCTTTCCCGCTTGCCGGTGGAGGACTGGCAGAAGCTAAAGGCCACGATTGATTCCAAAGGCCTGCGCATCGTCGCGCTCGATCTGCCGACCAGTCACCAAGGAATGCAGGACACGAAGGGCGACGAGTTTACCGGGCGTATGCTTGGCGCTATCAACTCGATGCTGGTGGAAATGATGGCGGCCATTGCGCGCAAGGATTACGAACAGCGCCGCGAACGCCAAGCTCAGGGTATCGAGAAAGCGAAAGCTGCCGGCAAGTACCAGGGCCGCCCAGTCGATGGAGAGTTGCACAAGCGGGTGAAGGAGCTGCTCGACGCTGGCCTTGGCATCCGGGCCACGGCCAGGCACGCGAACTGCTCAACCACCACCGTTTTACGCATTCGAGATTCAGCTTCTCACCAATAATTAAAAGGGATAGCTGACGTGGTCACTATTTTCGGATCGTGGCCATACTGCTTAACAAGAAATTCAGCGGCTCTGAGCGCGCGCTGTTGATTTGGGTTCGGCCCGACAATAACCCTCTTGAGCGCCTTGGGCTTCGCCTTCAGAAGATCAAGGCAAACATAAGGAATGACGTACGACGGGCCCGGTCGGAATTCTACGGTTTCGACAGGATGATTCGTGACTATCCGCCATTCGGCTTCTTCGTGGAAACCTTCATGCTTGAACAAGGGGGCAACCTCTAGAAGTGACTCGCCAATCGCGTCGAGTGCGAGATCTGCCCTCATCTTCAAGTCTCCGCTCAGCCTTTCATTAAACTCCTCCATGTATTCGGCTTTCGCCTTAATATCGAGGGCGTTGAATAGCTGAATGTCTAAAGGAATCGTTGGATACAGAGCCATGCAGGACGTGACGATTTCGGTGACCTTGAGACGCTGTTCATCGTGCCCATACAGGCAAGGCTCAAGTTGCAACTCGCGCTCCTCGCAGTATTCAGCCATCGCAGCACGATCAAGCCCTATACAGTATCCGCTACCGGAGGGGCAATACCCGCGCCACTGGCTGAGCAAGTCAGGCTTTTCGCTGAAGGACGACACATACAAATCATCGCCACGGATGCTCTTTAGATGCCGATGCAACGCCGAGCCAAAAGACGACCAATAATCGCTGTCGAAGAAATAGCTCGCAATTGAAGCCGCGAACGAAAGCCCATGCACAAATTCGGTGGGGTCGTTCAAGAAATGGGTATTTGTCGCCCAAACGGATTTGCTGTTAAGAATTCCCAGTAATCCATGCTGGCTGGTGTAATGGTAAAGAATGCTCAATAGCGCCGATCCCACCAAAAAAAGAGTGATTTGCTGTCACTGTGCTTAGGGGCTCGATAACCTTTTTAAGCTTGGCTAGCATGCACCCAATAAAAAGGCCGGCTCATAGCCGACCTCTGGAAAATCCAAATGTTGTTCAACCGACTTCGATCATTCCATTGCGAAAGGTCGCGGAGCAACCCTTCACCGGGGCGCTCGGTTGCGCGGGAGGACGGGCATCTTGCAGCGAAGGAATTGCGCCACTACGATCCGAGCAAGCGAACGATCGCTCGAAGCTCCCGCGCTCCTCTTGCGTTTTAGATCCGATCTGACCCGATGAATCCCGGATACTATAAATCATGAGAATAACCCGTGTGGTTATGTACCAATTTTGGCTCGTTGAGCATGACGAATTTCTCGCCTCTCTTAAGCACACCGATGTGCGTCCTTCCACCTACGGTAGCCACGCCGCTAGCGAAGCGCTGCATTCCCGACTGCAGATTGACCAAAAGCTCCGCTAAATCGACGGCATACTGTGCAGGTAGGTTTCCAAAGTCAATACGGGCAACGCTTTCCCACCATGGTAGCTCAATAGGAAAATCTGGCGTCACGAATGTCATCCCTTCAGGTATTCCGACACCTGCAGCCCTCAATTGATCAGTAATTGCTTGCACAATCGTCTGAGTATGACTTGCTACCAATTGACCAACGGTCGAATCAATCTGATCAGCAAGTCGGCCATCAACACCCACCAAAAGACGCTCTACAAAATCAGACTGCCCCGCGAAGCACGTACCAGAACGACTTTTCCAAGTGAACTGTTCCTCCAGCTTCCCCGAGTTGACAGAAAGCTTGAATACCTTACTCGTAGCATCATCCGTACCATACCCGCCGACTATAAATTGGACATCCGGAAAATAAGGCCGAAGCTCCTCAGCCGCGGTTTCATATTCCACTTCCGACTCCCATTCTTGACGAACATGCGCCAAGAAAGCGGCCGCGACCGATTCGACCGTGCGATAGACCGTCCCCTCTCCGGAGTTCTTCTTCTTAAAGCGATTAGCAACGCCAGCGATGGTCACGCCGCAGAGTGTGGCCATCCCCGCAGTCACTGCTGCCACGGTTGTGTCCTCATCCTCATAGAGGCAGAACATTTTCTGGGCACCACCAAAAACATTAGTGACGTATGGACGCAATTCCGCAGCCGAGACAACTTTATGACCAGTAGCGTCAATAAGCTCATTTCCGTCGGCATCCCGAGCGAATCCGCCCCCATTTCGAAAAGGCAAAATTGCCTGTTCAACCTGGCTGGAAAGACTGTCACAGCCGAGAACAATAGCGTCATACGTGGCTATCGCAATATTGATAGTCAATGTGGAAACACTCCCAGTCGAGCGCGAGGTCATTCTCGGCAATTCGAGTGTAGGCAATGTTCGCAAAGTAGATGACAGAGGGATCGTCGACGCAAAAGGGACGCTGCTGCACCCGCTATGCACCCACAAACATGATCGGAGAAGTTCGACCCTGCTGAAAAGCCCAGAAAATATGGTGTCCCAGGGCAGGTTCGAACTGCCAACCTTCCCCTTAGGAGGGGGATGCTCTATCCAATTGAGCTACTGAGACACAAGTCGACCGCGAAGAAACGCGGTGCGATGGACGGCGTGCATGTTAACGGCCGGGCTGGCTTTTGTCATGTCGTCCGTAGGCTTTTTAAGTGTAGGCAGACGCCTCGGCCGAGCGCGGACTTGTTGACCGTGCAAATTGCATCAATGCAAAAAGCCATCATTGCAAAATGCAATATGGAGCTTTACCAAAAATAACTTAATTCATTGTTTTTAAAGAATTTAATTGTCGATAAACTCTGGCATGCGAGCTGCTTCTGCTGTTCTCACAGAACAACCGAGGTCCGCGCCATGAAATGCGCCCTTTTACTCTCGAATGCAATCGCACTGGCAGTTTTACTGGGATTTCATTTTTTTCCTGAGAGTAGCGCGACGCAGGTTGCCCAGCGCATCCCGCATTACCTTCAGTTGCAGAAGGCTCCGCAGTTGGCAGCGATAAGCGACCAGCACGGTTTTGTCAGCCAGGAAAACATCCCGGTGCCGAACCCGCCTGCCGAACGTTTGGTATTTTGAATCCCCCCAGGAGCACCGCATGTCCAGATCAGCCGCGAGTTTCTTAATCCTCGCCTTGTTGAGCGGCATTTTTCATCTGTCATTGACCCAGGACATGGTCGTCACCCTCCCCCTGATCGCCTGCGGTGTATTCACCGCTCTGTTCGTGCTGGCATTGATTGCCGGACGCAAGATCAAGTTTGATCCGGTACTGCGTTGACCCTGGCTTGGCAGATCCAGTGCAAGGGCCTGCCATCAATCCTGAATTCAGCCCCTCAATACGCCCCCCCTAGTAAATCGGCCATTTGCCACTATTCTGTAAAGGCAAGGAACAGGGATCGAGCCCGCTTTTTTCCTCCCGTCAGAGACCTTTCGTCGGTCGGAGAAAGCGCCAAGCGAAACGGCCCGGTCAAACTTTTCAAACCAGTGCGCATTTCTGATAATTGGTGCTGGCAGAACGCCTTTATCCAGTTCAATATTTGTCACAGAATTGACGCCAAGGATCTGGCTGGTTTGAGGCATGATGCGCGCCTCTATCAATTCAGGTTGAACATTTGGTCAGAGAGCTTGTCCTACCAGACATCCTGCGGCCAATCCCGAAAACCGCTCCCCTGAACTAACCGGTTAAATATATGCGCCCATTGAAACAGGCAATTTATTCCAGCCGTACGGCTGACAAGTTCGTCGTACGTCTGCCAGACGGAATGCGTGAACGCATTGCCGAGGTGGCTCGCAATCATCATCGCAGCATGAACTCCGAAATCATTGCGCGCCTTGAGCAGAGTCTTATTCAGGAAGGCGCACTGGGAGAAGAGTTGAGCATGCGCCTGGACAGCCCGGAGCTTTCCTTGCACGAACGGGAGCTGCTGCAGCGCTTCCGCCAACTCTCACATCGACAGCAGAACGCTCTCGTTTCGCTGATCGCGCATGACGCTGAAATGGCCGCCGACGCGTCCTGATTCAGCCAGAAAGCTCAAGCCAGCCTGATCGCTGGCTTTTTTTTTGGCTATTTCACTGGCCTGAGCATGGACTCCTGCAGTTGCGGCCCCTTGTGGGAGCTGGCTTGCCAGCGATGGTCGTTAACGATAACGCGGGCAAACTGGATAACCGCGGCGCACTGGAATCCATCGCCAGCAGGCTGGCTCCTACAGTTCCAGCGTGGGCATGGCCCCCTGTGGGAGCTGGCTTGCCAGCGATGGTCGTTAACGATAACGCGGGCAAACTGGATAACCGCGGCGCACTGGAGTCCATCGCCAGCAGGCTGGCTCCTACAGTTCCAGCGTGGGCATGCCCCCCTGTGGGAGCTGGCTTGCCAGCGATGGCCGTTAACGATAACGCGGGCAAACTGGATATACGCGGCGCACTTGAGTCCATCGCCAGCAGGCTGGCTCCTACAGTTTTCCGGGATTGCGTGAAGAATTTTTTTACCTGAAACCCGAGCACAAAAAACCCGCCAGAAGGCGGGTTTTCAGTGAGCCGGGCATCAGAGCAGGAAAATTGTCGCCAGCCCGAGGAAGATGAAAAAGCCTCCGCTGTCGGTCATGGCCGTAATCATCACGCTTGCACCCATCGCTGGATCACGCCCCATCTTCGCAAGGGTCATCGGAATCAAGACCCCCATCAATGCCGCCAGCAACAGATTGAGCGTCATCGCGGCGGTCATCACCACGCCGAGTGACCAACTGCCATACAGCAGATAGGCGACCACGCCGATCACCCCACCCCATATCACGCCATTGATCAAGGCGACCGCCAACTCCTTGCGCATCAGGCGCGAGGTATTGCCGGTGCTCACCTGGTCCAGCGCCATGGCCCGAACAATCATGGTGATGGTCTGGTTGCCCGAGTTACCACCGATCCCCGCCACAATCGGCATCAAGGCCGCCAGCGCCACGAGCTTCTCGATCGAACCCTCGAACAAGCCGATGACCCGGGAAGCCACGAACGCGGTAATCAGGTTGATCGCCAGCCAGGCCCAGCGGTTGCGCAGGGATTTCCAGACCGACGCAAAAATGTCTTCTTCTTCACGCAGACCCGCCATGTTGAGAACTTCGCTTTCGCTCTCTTCACGGATCAGGTCGACCATTTCATCGATGGTCAGACGGCCGATCAGCTTGCCGTTCTTGTCGACCACGGGTGCGGAGATCAAGTCGTAACGTTCAAACGCCTGGGCAGCATCGTAGGCGTCTTCGTCCGGGTGGAAACTCACCGGATCGCTGGCCATCACCTCGGAAACCTGTTTGTCCGGATCGTTGACCAGCAAACGCTTGATCGGCAACACGCCCTTGAGGACGCCGTCGTAATCGACCACGAACAGCTTGTCGGTGTGGCCCGGCAGCTCTTTCAGACGACGCAGATAACGCAGGACCACTTCAAGGCTGACATCCTCGCGGATGGTCACCATCTCGAAGTCCATCAACGCACCGACCTGCTCCTCGTCGTAGGACAGTGCCGAACGCACACGCTCGCGTTGTTGCTGGTCAAGGGTCTCCATGAGCTCATGGACGACGTCTCGCGGCAGCTCGGAGGCCAGGTCAGCGAGTTCGTCGGCATCCATGTCCTTGGCGGCCGCCAGGAGCTCGTGATCGTCCATGTCGGCGATCAGCGATTCACGGACCGAATCGGATACTTCAAGGAGGATGTCGCCGTCGCGATCGGCCTTGACCAATTGCCAGAGCGTCAGACGATCGTCCAGCGGCAAGGCTTCAAGGATGTAGGCCACGTCGGCGGAGTGCAGGTCATCGAGCTTGCGTTGCAACTCGACGAGGTTCTGCCGGTGGACCAGGTTCTCGACCCGGTCATGATGCGGGCCTTCCTGGCGGTGAGTCAGGTCTTCTACCACTCGCTGGCGCTGCAGCAACTCAACCACCTGAGCCAGGCGATCCTGCAAGCTTTCCTGCGTTTTCTTTACTTCAACTTCGGACATAGGCGAACTCCACTCCCAGCAGCGGGGCACGCCGGAAGGATCAATCAGTCAATTCATGATTGGTAAAACGGGGTACTGAGTAACTACTGGGTAAGTCCATGGAGGTATTCCACAAGCCCCGGCGGGGCTGACGGGCGCAATGATACACCGCCTGACGGTTTTAAACGTTAAAAAATCTTGGCTGAAACAAGCGCTTGCACAACAAACTTGAGCATCGTCCTGATCCGTGAAAATGCGACGACGCAATCCGAGAGGAAAACACACGCCCCTTCGAAAATTGTAGCCGCCAGCCTTGAAAAGGAATGCCACGCAGGACGCCCAGGAACACGCAGAGGCGATTTTCAACCAGCAGGAGCCAGCAAGACGCCAGGCGCGCGTGGCGTTCGACGGGAAGGGATGCAAGAAGGGAAAAGCCAAATCCCGGACGGCAAAAAGCCCGCATAAAATGCAGGCTTTCTGTTGTATGGTGCACTCGACAGGATTCGAACCTGTGACCGCTCGGTTCGTAGCCGAGTACTCTATCCAGCTGAGCTACGAGTGCAATTTGTGTTTTTAGACCAGATCACAACTGGTTGAAGCCGAGTCATTCACATTACTGCAGATGACTCTTAAATGGTGCACTCGACAGGATTCGAACCTGTGACCGCTCGGTTCGTAGCCGAGTACTCTATCCAGCTGAGCTACGAGTGCATTTGTTGCCGCGCATTATAGGCCGTCTAATCTCTATGTCAAACACTTTTTCTAGTAATTTCAACAACTTACCGAAAAAGCCAGATTACAACGTACTAAGCAAATAATGGCGGAGAACGGGGGATTCGAACCCCCGACACCCTTTTGAGGTGTACTCCCTTAGCAGGGGAGCGCCTTCGGCCACTCGGCCAGCTCTCCGCAACACGGGGCGTATATTAACCAGCTTCTTCCCCGTTTGCAAACATAAAAAACGATAAAAATTAATGGCTTGGTTCTTCGTCCTTCTCTTTCTTGATACGCAGGTAAATTTCTTCCCGGTGAACAGCGACCTCTTTGGGGGCATTAACACCGATGCGCACTTGATTTCCTTTGACGCCGAGTACGGTCACGGTGATTTCGCCATCACCGATAATCAGGCTTTCTGCACACCGACGAGTCAGAATCAGCATACCTTTCTCCTCACGCATTTCATTTCAGGGACAACAGTCTGCAAAAAAAAGGCACTCGACCCACAACCGGAGCGGTCGCAGCCCTACATGCCTGAGTATTGACTAGCGCGAGCAAAAGAACAGTCTCGGGGGTCACGCCATTCAAAAAAACAAAAGGCGCGGTCAAACCGCGCCTTCTGGCAAACGCATCACTCGCCCTGGCGGGCCGGCGCGTCCAGTTCGAAAGCCGTGTGCAGAGCGCGCACAGCCAGTTCCAGGTACTTCTCTTCGATCACTACGGAGACTTTGATTTCCGAGGTCGAGATCATCTGGATGTTGATGCTTTCCTTGGCCAGGGATTCGAACATGCGGCTGGCCACGCCTGCGTGAGAGCGCATACCGACGCCGACGATCGAGACCTTGGCGATCTTGGTGTCGCCCACGACTTCACGGGCACCCAGCTCGCCAGCGGTTTTTTCCAGCACGGCTTGCGCGGCCTGGTAGTCGTTACGGTGCACGGTGAAGGTGAAGTCGGTGGTGTTATCGTGCGCGACGTTCTGCACGATCATGTCGACTTCGATGTTCGCGGCACTGATCGGGCCGAGAATCTTGAAGGCAACGCCCGGAATGTCTGGCACGCCACGGATGGTCAGCTTGGCTTCATCGCGGTTGAAAGCGATACCGGAAATGATCGGCTGTTCCATGGTTTCCTCTTCATCAATAGTAATGAGGGTGCCCGGACCCTCCTTGAAGCTGTGCAGTACGCGCAGCGGAACGTTGTACTTGCCGGCGAACTCGACCGCGCGGATCTGCAACACCTTGGAACCGAGGCTGGCCATTTCCAGCATCTCTTCGAAGGTGATCTTGTCCAGGCGCTGGGCCACGGACACCACACGCGGGTCGGTGGTGTAGACGCCGTCGACGTCGGTGTAGATCTGGCATTCGTCAGCCTTCAGGGCCGCCGCCAGCGCTACGCCGGTGGTGTCGGAACCGCCACGACCGAGGGTGGTGATGTTGCCGTGCTCGTCGACGCCCTGGAAACCGGCGACAACCACCACACGACCTGCCTTCAGGTCACCGCGAATCTTCTGGTCATCAATCTGCAAGATACGCGCTTTATTGTGCGCGCTATCCGTCAGAATCCGCACCTGGTTGCCGGTGTACGACACCGCCGGCACGCCGCGCTTGATCAGCGCCATGGCCAACAGGGCAATCGTCACCTGCTCACCGGTGGAGACGATCACGTCCAGCTCGCGCGGAACCGGTTGGCCGTCGCCACTGATTTGCTTGGCCAGATCGATCAGACGGTTGGTTTCGCCGCTCATTGCAGACAGCACAACCACCAGGTCATCGCCGGCATCGCGGAATTTCTTAACCTTGTCGGCAACCTGCTCGATTCTCTCGACAGTGCCGACCGAGGTGCCTCCAAATTTCTGTACGATCAAAGCCATTTCAAAGCCGCCTCTGCCCATGAAGGGCGCCCAAATAATCACTCAAACAGCATTGCGGCCCGCCACTAGACTACGAGCCGCAAGCACTGCCTTATAGACCCTGCTCTACAAACGGAACGGTCAGTGCAAGTGCCGCATCCAGTGCGCCAGCGTCGGTACCGCCGCCTTGCGCCATGTCTGGACGACCACCGCCCTTCCCGCCCACTGCCGCAGCGGCTTGCTTCATCAAATCACCGGCTTTGAGTTGGCCAGTCAGGTCTTTGGTTACGCCTGCAACCAGAACGACCTTTTCCTCATGGACACTGCCGAGCAGGATCACTGCGCGGCCGAGTTTGTTTTTCAGTTGATCGACCAGCGCCAGCAGCGCCTTGCCATCCTGACCGTCCAGACGCACGGCCAGCACTTTCACACCCTTGACGTCCTGCGCCTGGGCCGACAGATCGTCGCCCGCGGCACTGGCAGCCTTGGCTTGCAACTGCTCGAGTTGCTTCTCCAGCAGACGGTTGCGCTCCAGCACAGCCGACAGCTTGTCGATCAGGTTATCGCGGCTGCCCTTGACCAGGCTCGCCGCTTCCTTGAGTTGTTCTTCCGCCGCGTTCAAGTAAGCCAGTGCCGCTGCACCGGTAACGGCTTCAATACGACGCACACCCGATGCCACACCGCCTTCGCTGATGATTTTCAGCAGGCCGATGTCGCCGGTACGGTTGGCGTGGATACCGCCGCACAGTTCGACAGAGAAATCCCCCATGCTCAGTACACGCACGCTATCGCCATACTTCTCGCCGAACAGCGCCATGGCGCCTTTTTGCTTGGCGGTTTCGATATCGGTTTCTTCGGTTTCAACTTCGGAGTTCTTGCGAATCTCGGCGTTGACGATCTCTTCCAGCGCTTTCAGTTGCTCAGGCTTGATCGCTTCAAAGTGGCTGAAGTCGAAGCGCAGGCGCTGACTGTCCACCAACGAACCTTTCTGCTGAACGTGGTCGCCCAGTACCTGGCGCAATGCAGCGTGCAGCAAGTGAGTCGCCGAGTGATTCAGCGAAGTCGCGTGGCGCACTTCGGCGTCGACATGAGTCTCCACCGGAGTACCTACGATCAGGCTGCCCGAATCCAGCACGCCGTGGTGCAGGAACGCACCACCGGTCTTGGTGGTGTCGCGCACGTCGAAACGCGCAGCACCGGCCTGCAGGAAGCCGCAATCACCAATCTGGCCGCCGGACTCCGCATAGAACGGCGTCTGATCGAGGACGATCACGCCCTCTTCGCCTTCGCTCAGCACGTCAACCGATTGCCCGTCCTTATAGAGAGCAACGATTTTGGCGGAACCGCTGTGAGCGGTGTAACCGGTGAACTCGGTGTCCACATCGACCTTGACCAGGCTGTTGTAGTCCATGCCGAAGGAGCTGGCGGAACGGGCACGGACGCGCTGGGCTTCCATTTCACGCTCGAAACCTTCTTCGTCGATGGTCAGGCTGCGCTCGCGAGCGATGTCGCCGGTCAGGTCCATCGGGAAACCGTAGGTGTCGTAGAGTTTGAACACCACGTCGCCCGGCACCACGTCGCCTTTGAGTTCAGCCAGATCCTGCTCGAGGATCTTCAGGCCCTGCTCCAGGGTCTTGGCGAATTGCTCTTCTTCGGCCTTCAGCACGCGCTCGATGTGCGCCTGCTGGGATTTCAGCTCAGGGAAAGCCTCGCCCATCTCGGCGACCAAGGCCGCGACGATCTGGTAGAAGAAGCTGCCCTTGGCGCCCAGCTTGTTGCCGTGACGGCAGGCGCGACGGATGATGCGGCGCAGCACGTAGCCGCGGCCTTCGTTCGACGGCAGCACGCCGTCGGCGATCAGGAAGCCGCAGGAACGGATGTGGTCAGCCACGACTTTCAGCGAAGCCTGGGCGTCGTTGGTGCAGCCGATGGCCTTGGCCGACGCGCTCAGCAGGCTCTGGAACAGGTCGATTTCATAGTTCGAGTGAACGTGCTGCAGCACGGCACTGATCCGTTCCAGGCCCATGCCGGTATCCACCGACGGCGCTGGCAGCGGGTGCAACACGCCATCGGCGGTGCGGTTGAACTGCATGAACACGTTGTTCCAGATTTCGATGTAACGGTCGCCGTCTTCTTCCGGCGAACCCGGTGGGCCGCCCCAGATGTCGGCGCCGTGATCGTAGAAAATCTCGGTGCAAGGACCGCACGGGCCGGTATCGCCCATGGTCCAGAAGTTGTCGGAAGCGTACGGCGCGCCCTTGTTGTCGCCGATGCGCACCATGCGCTCGGCCGGAACGCCGATTTCCTTGGTCCAGATGTCGTACGCCTCGTCATCGCTGGCGTAGACGGTGACCCAGAGCTTTTCCTTCGGCAGGTTCAGCCACTTGTCGGAAGTCAGGAAGTTCCAGGCGTAGCTGATGGCATCACGCTTGAAATAATCGCCAAAGCTGAAGTTACCCAGCATTTCGAAGAAAGTGTGGTGACGAGCGGTATAACCGACGTTTTCCAGGTCGTTGTGCTTGCCGCCGGCGCGCACGCATTTCTGGCTGCTGACCGCGCGGGTGTACGCGCGTTTTTCCTGGCCCAGGAAGCAGTCCTTGAACTGGTTCATCCCCGCGTTGGTGAACAGCAGGGTTGGGTCGTTGCCCGGAATCAAAGAGCTGGAGGCTACACGGGTGTGGCCTTGCTCTTCGAAGAAGCGAAGGAAGGCTTCACGGATTTCTGCGCTTTTCATTAGGTTCTTCCACGGAGGCTGCGGCCAAAGGCCTGTTCGAAACGTCAACAGACGAAGCGACGGCAAAGGGCCGCATTATATCGGCCCTGCGCGCGGGGTACAGCGTGTTTATACGATAGAAACGGTCAATTGGAGCGCTAACGCTATCACTTGCGCGAAAAGTCGACGAATGTCGCGACGACTTGCTCGATTTGCCCACGGCTGACGTCCATGTGCGTGACCATGCGCAGACGCGCGGCCGCACTGAGCCTGATCCCGCGCTCGGCGGCGAAGGCCTTGAGCGCTTCGGCCTGGTCGCCCATCTGCACATATACCATATTGGTCTGCACCGGCTCGACCTCGAAGCCCGCCGCACGCAGGCCTTCGGCCAGCAACTGCGCGTTGGCATGGTCATCGGCCAGGCGCTGAACGTTGTGATCCAGCGCATACAGGCCGGCCGCCGCCAGAATACCGGCCTGACGCATGCCGCCACCGACCATCTTGCGCAGGCGCCGCGCCTTG
The DNA here is from genome assembly GCF_019219225.1 of Pseudomonas sp. PDM32. Lineage (NCBI taxonomy): Bacteria > Pseudomonadati > Pseudomonadota > Gammaproteobacteria > Pseudomonadales > Pseudomonadaceae > Pseudomonas > Pseudomonas sp. PDM32. The sequence goes on along the minus strand of NZ_JAHUWE010000006.1, from coordinate 22,486 downwards.
CCGATCAGCTCGACCGAGCCGCACAGCACCGAACCGACCGGTGCACCCAGGCCTTTGGACAGGCACACCGAGACCGAATCGAAATACCGGGTGATTTCCCGGGCATCCACACCCAGCTTCACTGCCGCGTTGTACAGACGTGCGCCGTCCAGGTGCAGCTGCAAACCCTGCTCGCGGGTAAAGCTGCGCGCCCGGGCCAGGTATTCCAGCGGCAGGACCTTGCCCTGCATGGTGTTTTCCAGCGCCAGCAAGCGGGTGCGGGCGAAGTGGAAGTCGTCCGGTTTAATCGCCGCCGCGACCTGTGCCAGGTCCAGCGAGCCATCGGCCTGCACTTCCAATGGTTGCGGCTGGATCGAGCCGAGCACCGCTGCGCCGCCACCTTCGTACTTATAGGTGTGGGCCTGCTGGCCGACGATGTACTCGTCACCGCGCTCGCAGTGAGCCATCAACCCCAGCAGATTGCTCATGGTCCCGGTCGGCACGAACAGCGCCGCGGCAAACCCCAGGCGCTTGGCCAGTTCGGCCTCCAGCTGATTGACCGTCGGATCTTCGCCATACACGTCGTCGCCGGTGACGGCGTTGGCCATCGCGTCCAGCATGCCGGCGCAAGGTTGGGTGACGGTGTCGCTGCGAAGATCGATAACGCTCATGAATCTGGCCTCGGTAAGCAGGGGAAATCCCTTTCAGGAAAGAATTACTGCGGGCATGGCGACGATTAATCAACCCTTGCGTAGGAAAAGGCCGATTAAAACAACGGAAAAGTCGATGACAATCATCCAAAAGGGGTCATGCGCATATCGGAAATATGTGATAAAAACGCTGCGCCGCCAAACATTCCGGCGGCAAAAAACGTTCTCAGGGCGGGGTGCAACTCCCCACCGGCGGTAATTGCGCGCAATGCGCATAGCCCGCGAGCGCTTGATGGCAGCACGGCTTCGGCGGTGCCTGACAGCAAGGTCAGCAGACCCGGTGTGATCCCGGGGCCGACGGTCATAGTCCGGATGAAGAGAGAACGGGATTGACGCCGCCTAGCTCTATACCAAAGCGCCGTCCGTAGGCACTCGTGCCTGCGTAGCCTCAGATCCCCTTCGATTCATAACGCCCTGTTTTTCACACAAACAGGAGTCAGAACATGCAACCCACCGCAATTGACAGCAAAAGCAAACACCATCACGGCGAGCGCGTCGCGTTCATCCAGGCCTGCTGGCACAAGGAAATCGTCGATCAGAGCCGTAAAGGTTTCCTCGCCGAAATGATTGCCCAGGGTTATCAGGAATCCGACATCGACTTCTTCGAAGTCGGCGGTGCCTTCGAAATGCCCCTGCACGCCAAGTTGCTGGCCAAGACCGGTCGTTATGCCGGCATCGTCGCGGCCGCCCTGGTGGTGGACGGCGGGATCTACCGTCACGAGTTCGTCGCCCAATCGGTGGTCAGCGGCCTGATGCAGGTTCAACTGGAAACCGAAGTACCGGTGTTCTCGGTGTCCCTGACCCCACACCACTTCCATGCCGGCGAAGAGCACCAGAAGTTCTTCTTCGAGCATTTCGTGCATAAAGGCCAGGAAGCGGCGAAGACTTGTGCGGATACGCTGATGAAAATCCGCACGCTGCGCCGCACTGAACCGCGCGCGGTAGCCGTCTAATGGCTAAGTGAGGTCTACGGCCTCACTCAAAACCAAATGTGGGAGCGGGCTTGCTCGCGAAAGCGGTGCAACAGTCACATCGATGCTGGATGTGCCACCGTCTTCGCGAGCAAGCCCGCTCCCACATTGGTTCTACGCAGATTTCAGGCGAGGTTTTCGTCGGTCGTCGGCACCACCAGGATGCCGGCACGCAAACCATTCTTCACCTTGGGGTTGGGGAAGATGATCCGGGCACCCTTTTCTTCGATGATCCAGCGGGTGTTGGCGATGTCTTCCGCCAGCAGGTAACCCACTTCCAGCTCCGAGAAGTTCTCGACATCCGCCGGCAGGTTCAGGCGAAAGCTGTCGCTGTGCTTGATGATTTCCCGCGCCACGCTGTACAGCTGCAAACCGTCCAGTGCCGCTTCAGTCAGTTCCGGCTCGGTGCCTTCGATGATCTGCTTGAGGCGCGCCTCCAGCAGCGACACGTTGACCCCGGCGTTCTGCCCGAACGGCCGCGCCTTGCCCAATTCCAGGGTGAAGGCCTCGGCACCGAGCTTGTCGTAGGTGTAGGCGCTGAACACGATGGACGGCTTGTTCTGCAGCAACACCGCCTCCATGCCAGCGGCACGCAGGCGCGCCAGTTCCTGACGCGAATGCTGGCGGTCTTCTTTCCACGGGTACAAGGCGAACTGCTCGATTTTCGAGCCACGAATCGCCGTGTGCAGGTCGTAGTGCAAGCGCTGACGGTCCGGCAGGCTGAAGAAGCTGGCCGCCAAACGCTCCAGCTCGCAGGCGCGCAGGGCTTCGGAGCCGCTGCTTTGTTCGTGACGGCCGTTGAACAGCCGATTGACGTCCTGCTCGACGAAACGCTCGCCTTTGCGAATCGCTTCGGGGTTGCCGAACAGGAACAGAATACGTGCGCGCGGCTTCAGATCGCCGCGGGCAATGTCGTGCAACAGGCGATCGAGCAACTCGATCGGCGCTGTTTCGTTGCCGTGGATCCCCGCCGACAGCAGCAGGTCAAGACCATTGTCACGCGCTTCAGGTGGCCGGACTTCCAGCGCACCTTCGCTCAACCAGCGCATGCGCACGCCTTCGACAGTCAGTTGAGTCTTCTCCGCCGGTTCGCGGCCGGCGAGGGTCAGTTCAAGCAGTTTGCCGAGGGCGAGCATAGAGCGGTTTCCTTAGTGATCGTGGTTGCAGTCCGGGCCGTGAACATGGTCCTCATCGTCGGTGAGGTCAGCCGGTTCCATCTCCAGTTGCAGACTTACCAGATTAGTCGCCAATGGGCGCAGCAGCAGGTTGGCGTATTCGGCATCGCCTTCTTCGACGTCCACGCCGATCAGCAACTGGCCACGGCCGTCCTGCTGGATCCACAGCTCTTTGCCTTGCCACAGGACCGCGACGCGGGTGCAGGACGTCTCCAGTTGCGTGCCATCGGTGTCTTCAAGGATCAGCTGCAGGGTATCGCTCATGTGTTTACGCTCTCGTTTGAGATGAAGCGACGCACTGCCATCCGGGGCACGCGCGTCGTCGATCAATTGATCTGGAATGGATAAACCGCGCCCAGTTTAAGGATTTGCGTCAGTTCATCCAGTGCCGTCCGGCACTCAAGCAACAATTGCGGGTCCGCCAGATCGTTTTCGGTCATGCGGTCGCGGTAGTGCTTCTCGACCCATTCGGTCAGAGTGCCGTACAACGGTGCCGTCATGATAACCCCTGGGTTGACGGCCGCCAGTTCGGTTTCGTTGAGTGCGACGCGCAACCGCAGGCAAGCCGGGCCACCGCCGTTCTGCATGCTCTGCTTGAGATCGAAGACTTTCACTTCGCGGATCAGCCCGCCGGAGCTGGTCAAACCCTGCAAGTATTGCCAGACACGCTCGTTGCCACGGCATTCTTCCGGCACGATCAACAGCATGGAGCCGTCAGGACGCGACAGCAGTTGGCTATTGAACAGGTAGGAACGAACCGCGTCTTCCACACTGACTGCGGAACGCGGTACGCAGACTGACTGAAATTTCCCACCGGCCTTGGCGAGTTTGCTCTGCAGCTCGGCCAGCATCTTCTCGGTCTCGAGGAACGCGTCCTCGTGATAGAACAGCACCTCGCCATTACCCACGGCGATCACGTCGTTGTGGAACACGCCCTGATCGATCACCGACGGGTTCTGCTGGGCGTAGACCACGCCGTCATCGCTCAAGCCGTGCAGACGGGCAACGGCCTGGGACGCTTCGAGGGTCTGGCGCGCCGGGTACTTCTGTGGAGCCGGATAGCGGGTGTCGAACGCGCTGCGGCCGAACACGAAGAACTCGACACCGGCTTCGCCGTATTCACGGCAGAAACGCGTGTGGTTGGCCGCCCCTTCGTCACCGAACTGCGCCACGGCCGGCAAGGCGGCATGGTGGGCGAAGTGTTTCTGGTCAGCGAACATCGCACCCAGCACGCGGCTGGTGGTCGGGTGTTCGATGCTGCGGTGATATTTGCAGTTGAGGTTGGCAGCGGTGAAATGCACACGGCCGTCAGCGGTGTCGGCGCTCGGGCTGACGGTGGCGGCGTTGGCCACCCACATGCTCGAGGCCGAGCAACTGGCTACCAGCAGCGGCATCGCGTCTTTGGCAGCGCGCTCGATCACTTGAGCGTCAGTGCCGCCAAAGCCCAGGCGACGCAGTGCGGCCACATCCGGGCGCTCTTGCGGTGCCAGCACGCCTTGCTGGAAACCCATTTCCATCAGCGCTTTCATCTTCGCCAGGCCCTGCAGCGCCGCTTCCTTGGGGTTGGAAGACTGCTGGCTGTTGCTCTGGGACGCGACGTTGCCATAGGACAGGCCGCCGTAGTTATGGGTCGGCCCCACTAGACCGTCAAAATTGACTTCATAGGATTTCATCAGCGAGGCTCCACGAGAATCTGTTGTTATAGGCATCGAGTAACAATTGATTTAGACCGAGGCGCGGCCTTCGCGGGCAAGCCCGCTCCCACAGGTTCAGCAGTGTTCACAAATTTTGTGTTCGACGCAGTCCTTTTGGGAGCGGGCTTGCCCGCGAATGGGCGCTACGCCATTTTCACGCCTGGCGTCAGGGCCGCAGGCAACACCAGGCTCGGCGTTTCCAGCGAGGCCACCGGGTACGCGCAGTAATCCGCCGCGTAGTAGGCACTGGCGCGATGGTTGCCCGAGGCGCCGACGCCGCCGAAGGGCGCGCTGCTCGCGGCACCGGTCAGTTGCTTGTTCCAGTTGACGATACCGGCACGGCTTTCCAGCCAGAATTGCTGGTAACGCGCTTCGGAGTCCGACAGCAAACCGGCGGCCAGACCGTAGGCAGTGTCGTTGGCTTCAGCGATAGCCGCTTCAAAATCAGCGTAGCGGATCACTTGCAGCAACGGGCCGAACAGCTCTTCGTCAGGACGATCGGCAACGGCGGTCACGTCCAGGATGCCAGGGGTCAGCAAGGCCGACTGAGCCTGAGGCTGGGTCATTTCCAGCAGCGCCACGGCGCCATTGGCCAACAGGTGTTGCTGGGCATCCATCAGCGCTTTTGCCGCACCGAGGGAAACCACCGAGCCCATGAACGGTGCCGGTTGTTGATCGAAAGCACCGACTTCAATAGTCGCGCTGACGGCCACAAGGCGCGCCAGCAGCGAGTCGCCCCAGGCGCCTTGCGGCACCAGCAAGCGACGGGCACAGGTGCAACGCTGGCCGGCAGAGATGAACGCCGACTGAATGATGGTGTACACCGCGGCATCGAGGTCGGCGACCTGATCGACCACCAGCGGGTTGTTACCGCCCATCTCCAGCGCGAGGATCTTGTCCGGACGACCGGCGAACTGCTGGTGCAGGTGGTTGCCGGTGCGGCTGGAACCGGTGAAGAACAGCCCGTCGATGCCCGGGTTCGCCGCCAGGGCGATACCGGTTTCGCGAGCGCCTTGCAGCAGGTTCAACACGCCCGCCGGCAGACCGGCCTCGATCCAGCACTTGACCGTCAGTTCGGCCACTTTCGGTGTCAGCTCGCTGGGCTTGAACAGCACGCTGTTACCGGCCAGCAATGCCGGCACGATGTGGCCGTTCGGCAAGTGGCCCGGGAAGTTGTAAGGACCAAATACCGCGACTACACCGTGAGGCTTGTGGCGCAGCACAGCGGTGGCGTCGCCCAGCGGGCCGCTCTTCTCGCCGGTACGTTCGCGGTAGCTCTGCACCGAGATGGCGATCTTGTTGACCATGCTGGTGACTTCGGTCGCCGCTTCCCACAGGGGTTTGCCGGTTTCTTCGCCGATGGTGCGGGCCAGTTCGTCCGCATGATTCTTCAGCGCGGCAGCAAAGGCTTCCAGCACCGAGATACGCTCTTGCAGGGTACGCCGCGCCCAGCCCGGGAACGCCTGACGCGCCGCCTGCACAGCCGACTCGACCTGAGCGGCGGTGGCACCGACGCCGGACCACAGCACCTGCTGGGTCACCGGGTTCAACGATTCGAAGGCTTCGCCCTGTCCGGTCAGCCATTCACCTGCAATGTAAAGCGACTTCATTATTTCGACTCCCGAGCTGCGGACAACGCCACGGCGCGCACTTGATCGCCAGCGTTGAGTTGAAGACGTTTGGCGGTCTGCGGATCGACCACCAGGGTGCCGGCGGCCAGACGTGCCGGCGCAGCAGTGATGCGGCAGTCTTCGCGCTTGCGGTTGTGGATGATAAATGGCGTGGCGTCGTCACCCGGCGTGCCGACGGCCAGCACCAGCGCCTGGCTGTCGCGTACTGCACGGATCTTGCCGGTTTCGCATTCGATGGCCGGGCCTGCGTCGAAAATGTCGACGTATCCCTGGTAGCTGAAACCTTCGCTCTTGAGCATGGCCAGCGCCGGCTCGGTGTCCGGGTGCACCTTACCGATCACGTTGCGCGCATCCGGCGACAGGAAGCAGGTGTACAGCGGGAATTTCGGCATCAGTTCGGCGATGAACGCCTTGTTGCCCACGCCGGTCAGGTAATCGGCCTGGCTGAATTCCATCTTGAAGAAGTGACGCCCCAGGCTTTCCCAGAACGGCGAACGCCCGGCTTCGTCGGAAACACCGCGCATTTCGGCGATGATCTTGTTGCCGAACAGTTGCGGGAATTCGGCGATGAACAGCATCCGCGCCTTGGACAGCATGCGGCCATTGAGACCGCTGCGGTAATCGGCGTGCAGGAACAGCGAGCACAGCTCGGAGTTGCCGGTCAGGTCGTTGGCCAGGAACAGCGTCGGGATTTCGCGATAGATGTTCAGCTCTTGGGAAGCGCTGACCGTCAGACCGACCCGGAAGTTGTACCAGGGCTCTCGCAGGCCGACGGCGCCGGCAATGGCGGAAATGCCCACCACGCGACCGTCGTCGTCTTCGAGCACGAACAGGTAGTCCGCGTCGCCCCGCCCGGCTTCGCCGCGAAAGGTCTTCTCGGCCCAGCCGACCCGATGGGCCAGACGCTCTTCGTTGGCCGGCAAGGTGGTCAGGCCGGTGCCGGTGCTGCGGGCCAGGTCGATCAGAGCGGGTAAATCGCTGCTGCGTACGGGACGAACGATCATGCTATCTCCTCAAACGGGCCGCTTGCGCCACCCGTGAAACTCGCTGCTTTACTAAGCATTCACTCTTTATAGGCATAGCAGCAGGCGTTAAACCGCCACCAGGCGCACGCTGGCACCTTCACCGACACCCAGGGCTTCGGCCGCTTCCAGGTCCAGGGTCACCGGTTTACCCGGCGCGTAGTCAAGCTCGAGCATGACTGCGCGGTAGTCCTGCAACTGGGCGTTGGCCACCAGGTACTGGCGACCGACACCTTTGACCGGCTCGCCGATCTTCACCGGCACTACGCGGCTCTGGGCGATCGAACGGATCCCCGAGACGCGGGCATGCAGGGTCGGGCCGCCGTCGAAAATGTCGATGTAGTGATCGGTCTCGAAGCCTTCGCGCATCAGGATGTCGAAGGTGATCTGCGCCCGCGGATGCACCTGGCCCATCGCTTCTTGCGCGGAGTCCGGCAGCAGGGGCACGTAGATCGGGTAATGCGGCATCAGTTCGGCGAGGAATGTACGGCTCTTCAGGCCGCACAGACGCTCGGCTTCAGCGTAGTTGAGGTCGAAAAAGTTGCGCCCTATGGCATCCCAGAATGGCGAGTCGCCGTTTTCATCGCTGTAACCGACGATCTCGGTCACCACGGAATCGGCAAAACGCTCCGGATGGCTGGCCACGAACAGCAAGCGGCCGCGGGAGTTGAGTTCCGACCACGGCGAACCCACCAGATCGCGCTGCACGTAGAAACTGGTCAGCAAACTGTTGCCGGTCAGGTCGTGGCACTGCGAGAGCACGTGGATCTTGTTGTGAATCTTCAGCTCGCGCGAAGCGTGCACGAAGGTTTCGTTGCGAAAGCTGTAGAACGGCTCGGAGTAACCGGCCGACGCCACGATGGCCGAACAACCGACCAGCTTGCCGGTGGCAGAGTCTTCGAGGACGAAGAAATAGCTTTCCTCACCGTTGAAGCTCACTTCGGCGGCGAACGAGGCTTCGCTCGCCGCGATCTTGTCGCTCAGGCGCTCAACGTCATCCGGCAAGGAAGTGACACCAATCGGACTGTCCGCAGCCAGACGCTGTACCTCGCCCAGATCAGCCATTTGCGCGGGGCGCATCACCAGCATGGTGTCACTCCTTTATCTCAGAACTTACAGAAGAAAAATCCCGGGCCTACACAGAGATCAGTGTGGGAGCGGGCTTGCTCGCGAAAGCGGTGGGTCAGACAGTAAAAATGTTGACTGATACACCGCTTTCGCGAGCAAGCCCGCTCCCACATTTGATCGTGCCCGGCATCAAAATTGGGTTCGACGCCTGAACGGTCAGGCGTCGAAGGGTCTATCAGGCTTGCGTCAGTTTTGCCGCGGCACGTTCGAAGCGGTCCAGGCCGGCATCGATATCGGCGTCTTCCACCACCAGGCTTGGCGCGAAACGCACCACGTCCGGGCCGGCTTGCAGGACCATCAGGCCTTCTTTTTCAGCGGCGTTGAAGATGTCCTTGGCCTTGCCTTTCCACGCATCGCTCAACACGCAGCCGATCAACAGGCCCATGCCACGCACCTTGGTGAACAGGCCGTATTTTTCACCGATCTGCTCAAGGCGCGCCTTGAACTTGTCGTGCTTGGCCTTGACGCCGGCCAGCACCTCAGGGGTGTTGATCACGTCGATCACGGCTTCCGCGACCGCACACGCCAGCGGGTTGCCGCCGTAGGTGGTGCCGTGGGTGCCGACGACCAGGTGCTTGGCCAGGTCTTCAGTAGTCAGCATGGCTGCGATCGGGAAACCACCGCCCAGGCTCTTGGCGCTGGTCAGGATGTCCGGAGTCACGCCGTAATGCTGGTAGGCGAACAGGTGGCCGGTACGGCCCATGCCGGTTTGCACTTCGTCGAAGATCAGCAATGCGTTGTGCGCGGTGCACAGTTCGCGGGCACCTTGCAGGTATTCGAGTTCAGCCGGGATGACACCGCTTTCGCCCTGGATCGGCTCCAGCACCACAGCGCAAGTCTTGTCGGAAATGGCGGCTTTCAGCGCGGCCAGATCGTTGTACGGCACATGGGTGATGCCGGTGATCTTCGGACCGAAACCATCGGAGTACTTCGACTGGCCACCGACGTTCACGGTGAACAGGGTACGGCCGTGGAAGCTGTTGAGCGCGGCGATGATCTCGTACTTCTCGCTGCCGAAACGGTCGAAGCCGACACGACGGGCCAGCTTGAAGGCGGCCTCGTTGGCTTCGGCACCGGAGTTGCAGAAAAAGGCGCGGTCGGCAAAGGTGGCGTCGACCAGCTTGTGCGCCAGGCGCAGGGCCGGCTCATTGGTGAACACGTTGGACACGTGCCACAGCTTGTTCGCCTGCTCGGTCAAGGCACCGACCAGCGCCGGATGCGCATGGCCCAATACGTTAACGGCAATCCCGCCGGCGAAGTCGATCAGCTCGCGACCGGACTGGTCCCAGACGCGGGAACCGGCGCCACGCACAGGAATGAATGCGGCAGGCGCATAGTTGGGAACCATTACCTGATCGAAATCGGCGCGTTGTACCGCAGCGTGCTCAACGGACATCGGAGTCTCCTGAAGAGAAAACACTCGCCTGAAACTGGCGAGCGATGGGGGGATTGTAAGGACAGTTTTCAGCCCGGCCTTGCCGCCAAGCGACAACTTCTTATAGCGCAAACCCCGGATTTTCCCGGGTTTACGGCAATGCGACATATAGGGTCGCAAAGGCGCAGTTTAACTGGCGGCGGACGTTTGCGGCAGGTCGCTGTGTCGTAACCCATGCCGATTCCATGAATGCGGTAGATATGTACCGCGTGTCGTCTTCGATTACGGGTTTTCCTGACGGTCTATCAACCGCGAGGGTGGACCTATCCCCATGAATACCGAAAATCCCGACATCCCTGAGACTTTCAGGCCCGACGCGCATTACCAGCATCTGATGAACGTCATTCCACCCTGGCTTCGCCAAACCACGCCACGAAGGCGTGAAGCGCTGCGCAACATCAAGCCGGTGTTGCCCACGCCCATCAGGGATGCATCCGAAGATCAACACGCCGAACTCGGTCGACTCATTACCCGGCAGACGACAAGCCAGAACCGGGTCGATCACGCCCTGGCGAATCTGCTGAACCCCGCAGCCTTCGCCGAACCCATGCTCAAGGGCGCACTCAAGACACGTTTCGGCCTGGAAGTGGACGTCAGTAAAATCTTTCTGCGCCTTTACATGCCCGCGCACATCCCCTGGCTGCGCCTGAAGTCCGGAGCCGCGCGCACCTGGACCGTGTCGTTGCTGGACGCTGCGCTGCACAACTTCGAAAGCGCCGAAACCGAAGCCGACGCCTTTGAACCCGCCTCGACTTACATCACCGCGCCCTCTTCCACCGGGCAATTCAGCACCCTGCCACAGATTCTGGCGAAGATGCCCATCACGGCGTTCACCCAACTGTGCCGCGAACTCGACATTGGCGAGCGCTATAAAAGATACCTGGAAGACAACCTTGGCATCAGCAACCCGGTGGCTGCGGCGATCCTGCAACCGAAAATTCGCGAAAGCCAAAAAACCGCACTGACCGCCGCCCTGCAGATGGCGCAGATGCAAAACCTGCTGGCCAGCGACGTTCATCAGCCGCTCCTTCGCCTGCTCTCCGATGGCCACGACCAATCCTGGCGATGCCAGGAACTGACGATCATGAATGCCCGCCTGACCGGCATCGTGCTGTTCGCCCCGGAACTGGAACGCGCCCGCGAAGCAGTCCGGGTAGTGGCCTACATTCCTGACGACCCCGAACACCCCATCAAGCAATACCCCTCATCGGCGGCATTCGCCAAGGAACTGAGCCAGCGCCTGCGCGCGCCCGACTATCAACAATTTTTCAGTCGCTTTATCAATCATGAAGACCGCGGTTACTTCTTCGCCGAGCTGAACAATCGTCTCGACCCCATCACCTGGCAACCGGTCCCACCCGGCGATTCACGGCCGACCTGGAGAGAAACCCCCAACCAGCGTCCCGACCTGCAAATGGCAGCAACGCCGATCAGAGGCGACCTGTGGGTCCATCTCTATCAACGCAAACTCGACAAGATCCTCAATGACGCGCGTGTGATCGCAGTGTCGACGGCCACGGTCGACCGCAAGGCCCGATGGGCGTTATGGGACTCCTTCACGGAAATCGCCTCGGCGCTGCTGAACATCGCAGCCTTCATCGCGTTGCCGTTCGTCCCGTTCCTTGGCGAACTGATGCTGGCTTACACCGCCTATCAGCTGCTGGATGACACCTTCGAAGCTGTTGTCGACTGGGCTGAAGGCCTGACCAACGAAGCCTTCGAGCATTTCATGGGGATGGTTGAATCTGCAGTGCAACTGGGCACTTTCGCGGCCGGTGGCATGATCGCCGTCAGCGAATTTCGCGCGGTCCTGCCCCGGGAGGTCGTGCAATTCATTGACCGCTTCAACGCCGTGAAACGCCCCAATGGCGAAACCCGCTACTGGAAGCCTGACCTGACACCTTACGAACAAACCGTCGCAATCCCCAACGACGCAAAACCCGACTCGATGGGACTGCACGCCCATCAAGGCAAAACCCTGCTGACACTGGACAACAGCCGTTACTCCGTGACCGAGGATCCGTTGACGGGGCGCCATCGTATCCAGCACCCCACGCGTCCCGAAGCTTACCAACCCACCCTGAGGCACAACGGAAAAGGCGCCTGGCACACCGAACTCGAGCAGCCACTGACCTGGGACCAGGCCACCCTGCTGCGGCGTATCGGTCCGGACATGCAGCGTTTTTCCGCGAGCGAACGCGAGCGCATCCTCAGCATCAGCGGCTGCCACGAAAACGCCTTGCGCAAGATGCATGTCGACGCCGAACAACTACCGCCGCTGCTGGCCGACACCCTCAAACGCTTCAAAATTGATCAGGACCTGCAGATCTTCATTGATCAAATCGGCAGCAATCGTGCGGACAATTACCTGAAGGCTGATCCGCTGATGCAACTGGAACTGCTCTGCGACTACGGTGACTGGTCAGCGGACAAGGGGCTGCGACTGATCGATGCAACTGGTGAAACCCTCTGGGAGCGCGGCGCGGGCAACCAGGTCGTGGTGCAGATCGACCTGGCGCAACTGGACGATGGCGACCTGATCACCCCCCTGCTGCAACACCTCGACAACACCGACGCACGCTCAGTGCGCCGCCACCTGGCAACGCTTGCCATAGCCAAGCGGGAAACCCTCTTCAGCCAGCGCTACCGCAAGATCGAACAAGGTGCGCGCCCCTTGGTCCAGCGCATTATCGACAGCGAACCCGGTTTGCCAACCAGCCTCGCCGAAGCACTGCTAGACAGCGCCAGTGCCACGGAACGCGAGCAACTGGAGCGTGGAACATTGTCCAAACGCCTCACGGAACTGGCACAGGAGGCCGGCCTGCAAGTGCGCGTCACTCGCGCTTATGAGGGGCTCGAGCTGTACTCGACGCGCAACCATCTCGATACCGATCGCCTGACGCTACACACCCTGGAACGCTTGCCTGGCTGGTCGGGACAACTGCGCCTGGAAATCCGCCAATACACCCACAATGGGCCGCTGATCGACAGTATTGGCGAGCTGGACGCGCCCTTGCGCAAGGTGCTGGTGTTGACCGATGAAGGGGCGTATCAGGCCTACGATGAAACCGGTGAACAGCTCAGTAGCACCGACTCCCTCTATTCCAGCCTGTTACAGGCACTGCCCGACAGCGAGCGAATCGCCCTCGACCTCAACATCGGTGAGGGCGAAAGGCTCAAGCAGCTGATTCGCACCCGCGCGCTCACTCGTGAAGCATTGCGTGCGCTGCTGGCGCACCGGCCGAACCTCAAGCCCGCCTACGATCCGGCGGTGATGCGTTTGCTGGGCGGGGGCGATGGTTATCACCGGATGCCGGCCAATACCCCTTCATTACAAAGCCACATCTATCGGCTGTTTCCCCATCTGAGCCCAGAGGAACTGCAAGCCTTTGCCGCACGATTGCAAGGCACGCCCGGCGGACCGCGCGCAGAACTCCAGCGCCTGTTCTATCAACACGCGCAATTGTTTGAGCAATTGAACGCCTGGCGCGAAGAGATCCCGCTGTATGTTCCGGGCACGCAAATCCGCTTGAGCATCGAGCAGCTCGCCAGTCAACGGCTTGCGCGTCGGCAAATGACAGCCAGTTTGCTCGACGGCTGGCGGCGTCAGGCCACCTACGACAGCGCCCATGGCGTACCGGTTTCCTTTGAGTTTTCCCAGCCGGTTGTTGGCGAGCTGCCAAAGTTGAACGTCGATTTCCCTCAGGTGCGCAGCGTGACGCTTGAAGGTCATCGTGCCACCCAGGGCGTGAATGATTTTTTGAAGGGTTTTTCCAGCCTCAACCGCCTGGCACTACGCAACTTCGAACTGGGGCAGTTGCCGGACGCCATTGCCCAATGGCCCCAACTCGACGCACTCATCCTCAGCGACTGCGCCGTGACCCTCACAGAGCAGAGTCGCGCCACCCTGTCTGCCCTGACCCAATTGACTGCGCTCGACCTGTATAAAAACCCGCTCGGTGAGTGCCCTTCCCTGGCAAACATGCCAAAGCTGAACTACGTCGATCTTTCCGGTACCGGAATTACCCGCATTCCCGAGGGTCTGGTGAATCACCCGAGCATTCGAACCGCCATTTTGAATGACAACCAGATCACCGAATTGCCCACCACCCTCTTCGATCTGCCCGGCAACATCACCGAGGGATTTGATTTTGGCAACAACCCTCTGCCCCCGAGCACCCGGGAACACATCAAGCGTCACTATCAGCGAACCGAACAGGACTTTGGAGTCCATGCCGAACAGGTCGATATCGATCGCACCAAAGCCCTTTACCCAAGTCTGGACAACGAAGAAGCCAGCGACTTTATCTACCGCTTACCCGGCACACTCGCAGAGGGTCGAGCCGACCTGACCCGTCGCGAGCTCGAACTCACCCGACTCGGTACCGAGCTGAGCCGGTGGACGGCCGATGTGCCCGACACCCATTCCGTTACTGGCGTCCCGCTGACGGCCGACGAGATGTTTGCCGAGCACGTCAAAAGAGACGAATTCAAGCAAAACCTGGAACGCTGCTGGCGCCAGATCCCCATCGAAAGCATGGCCGTGGGTGAGTACGGATTCGTCTCACACCTGGCCATCATGGGTGACCTGCCGACGCTGTCAGCCGACTTCAGTCATGTGCCCGAAATGTACCTGACGACCGCCCAAGGCATTGCACCTGGGCTTGGCCGGTTCCTGGACAGTTTTGCCAACCTGGATACCCTGACCGTACGCGGATACCGACTGGGCAACCTTCCCGAAGCCATCTTCAGAATGGGCAGGTTGTCGGTGCTGAGCTTGTCGGAGTGCGGCATTACGCTGACTCAGGAAACCGTAGAAGCCCTGGCGGGCATGGAGCACCTTGACCACTTGAGCCTGCGGGACAATCCACTCGGCCCAAGCCCTGACCTTAGCCATATGACAGAAATATCCTCACTGGACTTGAGCCATACGGGCATCACTGAAATCCCCAAGGGCGTGCTGAGCATCACGACCTGGACCGACGTCGACCTGAGCTTCAACGCCATTACCGAGATGCCGCCCGAACTCATGGAGGTGGACCCGGGTGTCGGAGAAAGCTTTGACTTCAGCGGCAACCCGTTCAATGCGCAAAGCTTGCAACGCATCGCGGCGTACTTTCGCGCAACCGAGAATGATCTGGGTATCGACGTAATAGCCGACATGCCGGTGCCTGAGGATGAGGCGCCCGACACCGACATTGAAGACTGAGTACCGGCTAACCGCGTTCCGGTGGCACCGATGACAATTCGAACGGGCTGCTGCTGCGCCGCTGGTTGCGATCTTCCCGCGGCGTGGCACCGAAGAAGTTGCGGTAGGCGCTGGAGAAATGCGGTCCCGAGGAGAAGCCACAGGACAGGCCGATCTGAATGATCGACTTGCTGGTTTGCATCAACATCTGCCGGGCCTTGTTCAGGCGCAACTCCAGGTAGTACTGGCTCGGCACACGGTTGAGGTATTGCTTGAAGATCCGCTCCAGCTGCCGACGGGACACGCACACGTGCTGGGCGATTTCGTCGGTGGTCAACGGTTCTTCGATGTTGGCTTCCATCAGCAACACGGCTTGCGTGAGCTTCGGATGGCTGGAACCGAGACGGTTCTGCAACGGGATACGCTGGCGCTCGCCGCCCTCGCGGATGCGCTCGACCACCAGTTCTTCGGAGACCGCACCCGCCAGCTCCGCTCCATGGTCGCGGGCCAACACGGCCAGCAACAGGTCGAGCACCGACATGCCGCCGCACGCGGTCAGGCGATCACGATCCCAGTCGAACAGGTGGCTGGTGGCGATGACCTTGGGGAAACGTTCGGCGAAATCGTCCTGCCAGCGCCAATGCACGGCCGCGCGATAGCCATCGAGCAAACCCAGTTGCGCCAAGGGGTACACACCGGCCGACAGGCCGCCGATCACGCAACCGGAGCGCACCAGCTGTTTGAGCGCACTGCTGAGCGCCGGCGCCAGTGCGGTCGGCGGCTCGTCAGCGAGCAGGAACAGTTTCTGGAAGTTTTCCAGCTTGCCGGTCCATGCCTCACCCGGCAATTGCCAGGCACTGTCGGCCGCGGCTTCGGTAATGGCTTCGGCTTGCAGGAACGACAGCTCGTAAACCACGTCCGGATGCACACGCTGGGCAACACGCAAGGCCTCCTCAGCCAGCGCAAGCGTCAGTGCTTTAGTGCTGGGCCAAATCAGGAAACCAATTCGATGGGCAGTCATGGTGGGCAATCCGAAGCGAAGAACAGAGATGAAGGCATGGGCCAATGCTAGCCCGTAAATGAACGCAAATCTCGAAACCGCCCTGCATCAAATCTGATCACAGATCAAATGTGGGAGCGGGCTTGCTCGCGAAGGCGGTGTGTCTGTGACATAGAAGCAAACTAACCCACCGCTTTCGCGAGCAAGCCCGCTCCCACAGGGGATTGGGGCCGGCCTCCAGATCGCGAAGCATGCACTATTCAGGTGCGCAACGGCAGTCCTGATTACTTCAAGCTGCCGGACAGGAATTGCTGCAGACGCTCCGATTGCGGGTTCACCAGCACTTCGCGCGGGTTGCCGCTTTCTTCGACCACACCCTTGTGCAGGAACACCAGCTGGTTCGACACTTCACGGGCGAAGCCCATTTCGTGCGTCACCACGACCATGGTCCGGCCTTCCTGGGCCAGGGCCTGCATGACTTTCAACACGTCGCCCACCAGCTCCGGGTCGAGGGCCGAGGTCGGTTCGTCGAACAGCATCACCTCAGGTTCCATCGCCAGTGCACGGGCAATCGCCACGCGCTGCTGCTCGCCGCCGGACATGTGGCCCGGGTAAGCATCTTTGCGATGGGCCACGCCGACCTTGTTCAGGTAGTGCTCGGCTTTTTCCCGGGCTTCTGCCTTGGACACGCCGAGCACGTGCACCGGCGCTTCCATGATGTTTTCCAGCGCGGTCATGTGCGACCACAGGTTGAAATGCTGGAACACCATCGACAGGCGCGAACGCATGCGTTGCAGCTGTTTCGGGTCGGCGGCTTTCAACGCGCCGTCCTTGTTCGCCACCAGTTTCAACTCTTCGTTGTTGAGCAGGATCTTGCCCGCGTGCGGCTGCTCCAGCAGGTTGATGCAGCGCAGGAAGGTACTTTTGCCGGAGCCACTGGAGCCGATGATGCTGATCACATCGCCGGCTGCCGCTTTCAGGGACACGCCCTTGAGCACTTCGTGACTGCCATAGCGTTTATGCAGGTCTTGGACTTCAAGTTTGTACATGCGGTCGGTTCTCACAAAAACAGTCAGTCAGTCGTTGAGCAAGCGCCCGTGACGCAGCGCTTCGCGCCCCGCCACCTTGGCCAGCCAGAAACCGGGTTGGGCATAACGCAGCCGTTCAATGGCAAACAGCACCCCGGACGTACCAGCACACACCGTGCTGACCCGATCCACCAACGGATCGATCACTTCAAAAATCTCGTCGCCCGCTTCAACCCACTCACCGGGCTTACGCAGGAAACTCACCACACCGGGGTGTGGTGCAAACAGCAATTCGGTGCCTTCGAACGGCAAGCCCTCGCAAGGCTCTTGCGCAGCTTTTGGCCATTCACCGCCGATCAGGCCTTGCTCGGCGAGGAACGCCAGAATGCCTTCGGCATAAGCCTCTGCTTCGGCGCGCCCGGTGTCGGCCTGACCACCCAATTCAATGGTAGTCGCCAGGCAGGCCAGCGGAATTTGCGCCTGCGGGAACAGACGCGACAGGCGCAACCACGGCAACGAACAGGCTTCGTCGAACGAACTGCCGCCGGAATCTTCCGCCAGCAAACCGACCCGCACGTTCAGGTGCGCAGCCAGCGAACGCCACTGCGGCCAGTGCTGCGGCAAGGCGTACATGTGCAGCGCCGCTTCGGCGTCGCAATGCAGATCCAGCACCACATCGGCGGTACAGGCGTGGCTGAGCAGAACGCGCTGCATGCCCTGCAACTGGCTGCTCGCCTCTGGCAAAGCGGCCAGATGATCGACCATCGCCTGACGGATCAGGCGAATGTTGGCGTGCGGATCGTCACCCAGGCTTTCTGCCAAGGCAGCCGCCACAGGTGCGCTCAACTCGACGAAATCGCGGTTGAAGTTCTTGCCGCTGCCCGCCTCGAAACGCCCTTGATGATTGCCCTGAAGCAGTTGACCCAGACCCAGTGGATTAGCCACCGGCACCAGTTCGACCACACCGTTGAGCAAGCCCTGGGCTTCGAGTTCGGCCAGACGCTTTTTCAGCTCGAACGCCGTGCGCATGCCCGGCAGCTCATCGGCATGCAGGCTGGCCTGGATATAGGCCTTGCGCTCGCCACTGCCGAAGCGGAACACCGAAATATGGCGTTCGCTGCCCAGGTGGCTCCACGGCAAAGCATGATCGATGCGTTCCATATCAGTGCTTCCGCGGGGCCAGGTAGCCCAGCCAGCGGCGCTCGGCCATCTTGAACAGCTTCACCAGGATGAAGGTCAGGCACAGGTAGAACACGCCGGCGGTGATGTAAGCCTCGAACGGCAGGTAGAACTGGGCGTTGACCGTGCGCGCGGCACCAGTGATGTCGATCAGGGTCACGATGGACGCCAGACTGGTGGTCTGCAGCATCATGATCACTTCGTTGCTGTACTGCGGCAGCGCCCGGCGCAGGGCCGACGGCAGCAGGATGCGCTTGTACATCTTGAAGCGCGACATGCCCATGGCCTTGGCCGCTTCGATCTCGCCGTTCGGCGTGGCGCGCAGGCTGCCGGCGATGATCTCAGCGGTGTAGGCGCTGGTGTTGATCGCGAATGCCAGGCACGCACAGAAGGTTGCGCTGGACAGCCACGGCCAGAGGAAGCTCTCACGCACCGCTTCGAATTGCGCCAGACCGTAGTAGATCAAAAACAGCTGCACCAGCATCGGTGTGCCGCGGATCACGTAGGTGTAGAGCCAGGCGGACATGTTGACCACCGAGTTCTTCGAGACGCGCATCAGGCCCAGCGGCAATGCGCACAGCAAGCCGAAGAACAGCGACAGCGCGAGCAGTTTGAGGGTGGTCACCAGGCCGCCGAAGTACAGCGGCAAGGCCTCCCAAATGACGTTGTAGTCGAAGATCATAGATCAGCCGCCCTTACGCCTACCGAGTAGCGCTTCTCAAGGTGACGCAATGCCAGCAACGACACACTGGTGATCACCAGGTACATCGCCGCCACTGCGAGGAAGAAGGTGAAAGGCTCGCGGGTGGCGTCGGCCGCCTGCTTGGCCTTGAACATCATGTCCTGCAGGCCCACCACCGAAATCAGCGCGGTCGCCTTGGTCAGAACCAGCCAGTTGTTGGTGAAACCCGGAATCGCCAGACGAATCATCTGCGGTACCAACACCCGGAAGAACACCTGCAAACTGCTCATGCCGTACGCCATGCCCGCTTCGGCCTGACCTTTGGGGATCGCCATGAACGCGCCCCGGAAGGTTTCCGACAGGTACGCACCGAAGATGAAGCCCAGGGTGCCGATACCGGCGGCCAACGGGTTCAGGTCGATGTACTCGTCAAAGCCGAGCAGCGGTGCGACGCGGTTGAGCAGGTCCTGGCCGCCGTAGAAAATCAGCAGGATCAGCACCAGGTCGGGAATACCGCGGATCACCGTGGAATACAGGTCGCCCAGCCAGGCCAGCCAGCGCACCGGCGACAGACGCAGTGCCACGCCGATCAGGCCCAGAACAATGGCCAGGGCCATGGACGACAAGGCGAGCTGAAGCGTCAGCCAAGCGCCATCGAGGATGACAGCCCCGTAGCCTTTCAACATGATTCAGGTCCTCGAAAGTTGGGATGAAAAAATGGCGCAAACCTCAGAGATCCTGCTGCTTGCGCCATTTCGGACTTGTCGCCGGGGCGTGTTACTTGCCGTAGATATCGAAGGCGAAGTACTTGTCCTGGATTTGCTTGTACTTGCCGTTCTCGCGAATGGCGGCGATGGCGGCGTTGAGCTTGTCCAGCTCAGCCTTGTCGCCCTTGCGCACCGCGATGCCTACGCCGTCGCCGAAGTACTTGACGTCGGTGAACGCAGGGCCGACAAAGGCGAAACCTTTACCGGCGTCGGTTTTCAGGAAACCGTCATCCAGAAGCGTAGCGTCTGCCACGGTGCCGTCGAGGCGGCCGGCGGCCACGTCGAGGTAAATTTCGTTCTGCGAACCGTAAGGCTTGATCTCGGCACCCAGCGGGGCCAGGACTTCGCGGGCGAAACGCTCGTGGATCGAACCACGCTGCACGCCGATGTTCTTGCCCTTGAGCTCGGTCAGGCCGTCGCTGACCTGAGTGCCGGCCTTCATGACCAGGCGAGCCGGGGTGTTGTAGTACTTGTTGGTGAAGTCCACGGACTTCTTGCGATCTTCAGTGATCGACATGGACGACAGGATCGCGTCGATCTTGCGCACTTTCAGCGCCGGGATCAGGCCGTCGAACTCTTGCTCGACCCACACGCACTTGACCTTCATCTCTTCGCACAAGGCGTTGCCGATGTCGTAGTCGAAACCAACGATGCTGCCGTCCGGTGCTTTGGAAGCGAACGGAGGGTAAGCCGCTTCGATACCAATTTTCAGAGGCTTTTCATCGGCGAAGGATGGCAGCGACAGCACGGACAGTGCCAGGGCGCCAAGCAGCACGAGTTTCTTCATCTTGGGACTCCATCGGTAAAGGGCAAAAACGGCAGAGTGAGCAACAGCCCAATATGCGAATGAGTGGAACCAGACAGCAGTGCTGCGTCCTGGGAAGCCGGTGTTTAAATTCAACACGAGCAACGACGAGCGAGTGATCGGCATTCTAACGACAGGCCCGAGGCCGATATTTCTTCAATGCGACAACAAATTACAGAAGCACCGAGAAAGTCGCTTTAGCGCGTTGACAGCCCTGCAAAATCATGCAAGAGCAAAAGATATGGAACCGATCTATATTGCAAATTGCGGGCCTATTATTGGCAAACCCTTCTAATCCGGCAAGCGCAGCGTGGGGTCTTATTTTTCAGCGGTGGTTTTTAGGCTCGGATAAGGGGCCTGGCGTTTCCCAATGCCCCGCATTGGCGCGATGCGGTTACACATTCAGTAACCTGAAAGGTCGCAGGTAACAGTAGGAAAACGCCGACAGAGAAACCCGATAATTATTGGCTGATGTTGCTGTATTGCCTATCAGGCCGCCTTCGCGAGCAAGCCCGCTCCCACATTTGATCTCGAATGGACACAGAATTTGTGTCCGCAACAGATTTAATGTGGGAGCGGGCTTGCTCGCGAAGAGGCCAGCAAATTCGACACAAAAACTTCAGACATGAAAAAGCCCCGCCAGGCTCAACACCTGACGGGGCTTCGATAACTCAGAACCGCCGCTTACGCGACATTCATCGTCTTGTGCGTATCAATCAAATGCTGCACCACACTCGGATCCGCCAGGGTAGAGATATCCCCCAACCCATCATATTCAGCGGTAGCAATCTTGCGCAGAATCCGCCGCATGATCTTGCCCGAACGAGTCTTCGGCAGCCCCGGTGCCCACTGAATCACATCCGGCGAGGCAATCGGCCCGATCTCCTTGCGCACCCAGTTCTTCAGTTCCAGGCGCAGTTGCTCGTTCGGCTCCTCGCCATTTTTCAGCGTGACATACACATAAATGCCCTGCCCCTTGATGTCGTGCGGCACACCGACCACCGCCGCTTCGGCGACTTTCGGGTGCGCGACCATCGCGCTTTCGATCTCGGCGGTGCCCATGCGGTGGCCCGAGACGTTGAGCACGTCGTCCACGCGACCGGTGATCCAGTAGTAGCCATCGGCATCGCGACGGGCGCCGTCACCGGTAAAGTACATGCCGCGGAAGGTCTTGAAGTAGGTGTCGACGAAGCGGTCGTGGTCGCCATACAGCGTCCGCGCCTGGCCCGGCCACGAATCGAGAATCACCAGGTTGCCCTCGGCCTCGCCTTCGATGATGTTGCCCAGGTTGTCCACCAGGGCCGGCACCACGCCGAAGAACGGACGTGCCGCCGAACCTGGCTTGAGGGCGTGAGCGCCCGGCAGCGGGCTCATCATGTTGCCGCCGGTTTCGGTCTGCCACCAGGTGTCGACGATCGGGCAACGGGACTTGCCGACGTTCTTGTAGTACCAGTCCCAGGCTTCCGGGTTGATCGGCTCGCCCACCGAACCCAACAGGCGCAGGCTGCTGCCATCGGCGCCTTCTACCGCGGCGGTGCCCGAGGCCATCATGGCGCGGATCGCGGTCGGTGCCGTGTAAAGGATGTTGACCTTGTGTTTGTCGACGATCTTCGCCACCCGGGTGATGTCCGGGTAGTTCGGCACGCCCTCGAACAGCAGGGTGGTCGCGCCGTTGGCCAGCGGGCCGTAGACGATGTAGCTGTGACCGGTGACCCAGCCGACGTCGGCGGTGCACCAGTAGATTTCGCCCGGACGGTAGTCGAACACGCGCTCGTGGGTCATGGCGGCGTACAACAGGTAGCCGCCGGTGGTGTGCTGCACGCCCTTCGGCTTGCCGGTGGAACCCGAGGTGTAAAGGATGAACAGCGCCTCTTCGGCACCCATCTCTTTCGGCGCGCACACGGTGCCGGCCACTTTCATCAGGTCCTCGAACCAGATGTCGCGGTGCTGGTTCCACTTGATCTGGCCACCGGTGCGCTTGCACACGATGACTTTCTGGATGCTGCTGGTTTCCGGGTTGGTCAGCGCGTCGTCGACGTTGGCCTTGAGCGGGATCTTCTTGCCGGCACGAATGCCTTCGTCGGCGGTGATC
>NZ_JAHUWE010000069.1:0-255 GCF_019219225.1 Pseudomonas sp. PDM32 | reverse complement strand
GAAGCGCCGCACCGGCTCGATGCGCTGATTGGCAAAGTACTGAATGGGCAGCGCCGCATCGGCGATTTCGCTGATGTTGCCAACCGGGTCGTAGCCGTAACTGAGTTTCTGCAAAAATCCCTGAGCGAGGCCGTGGGTATCGAGGTTCGTCAGGCGTCCATTGGCCGGGTCATAACCGCTGGAGGTGCGCATGCCATTGCCTGCCCGCTCCTGTTCTATCTGGCCAAAGGCGTTGTACTCGATGGCATTGACCAG
>NZ_JAHUWE010000068.1:0-258 GCF_019219225.1 Pseudomonas sp. PDM32 | reverse complement strand
ACCGGGTAACCATCGGTGAGGGCTCTGGCCCGATCACCCCCGGCACCTTCACCGGCACTTACGGCACCCTGGTACTCAACGCCAACGGCACCTACACCTACACCCTGAACACCAGCGATGCCGATTTCAAGGCCTTGCACGGCGGTGGTGACGGCACCGACACCTTCACCTACACCCTCACTGACGCCGATGGCGACAGCAGCACTGCGAAACTGGTGCTGCAGATCCACAACAACGACGATCCGGTAACCCTCAACG
>NZ_JAHUWE010000067.1:0-258 GCF_019219225.1 Pseudomonas sp. PDM32 | reverse complement strand
CGTTGAGGGTTACCGGATCGTCGTTGTTGTGGATCTGCAGCACCAGTTTCGCAGTGCTGCTGTCGCCATCGGCGTCAGTGAGGGTGTAGGTGAAGGTGTCGGTGCCGTCACCACCGCCGTGCAAGGCTTTAAAATCGGCATCGCTGGTGTTCAGGGTGTAGGTGTAGGTGCCGTTGGCGTTGAGTACCAGGGTGCCGTAAGTGCCGGTGAAGGTGCCGGGGGTGATCGGGCCAGAGCCCTCACCGATGGTTACCCGGT
>NZ_JAHUWE010000066.1:0-261 GCF_019219225.1 Pseudomonas sp. PDM32 | reverse complement strand
CTGACGCGAGATCGAAAGCGCAAGTGGTTGAAGTTGTTAAGGATTCCTTGAAAACTTCTGAAAAAAATCACTTGACAGCAAATGAGGCTGCTGTAGAATGCGCGCCTCGGTTGAGACGAAAGATCTTAACCAATCGCTCTTTAACAACTGAATCAAGCAATTCGTGTGGGTGCTTGTGGAGTCAGACTGCTAGTCAACAGATTATCAGCATCACAAGTTACTCCGCGAGAAATCAGTTGAGACGAAAGATCTTAACGATTC
>NZ_JAHUWE010000065.1:0-267 GCF_019219225.1 Pseudomonas sp. PDM32 | reverse complement strand
ATATAACACCCAAGCAATTTGCGTCGAAAGGCCAGATTGCGGTGTGTGAAGACGAAACGAACCGAAAGTTCGAGATACTCACAAAACACCAGCTGTCACATACCCAATTTGCTGAAGCGAGGCCAACCGGTCACGACTCGGTACCCGAATTTCTTGACGACCATAGAGCGTTGGAACCACCTGATCCCATCCCGAACTCAGAAGTGAAACGATGCATCGCCGATGGTAGTGTGGGGTTTCCCCATGTGAGAGTAGGTCGCGAAGCCA
>NZ_JAHUWE010000064.1:0-270 GCF_019219225.1 Pseudomonas sp. PDM32 | reverse complement strand
AAGTACCGTAGGTGCCGGTGAAAGTACCGGGGGTGATCGGGCCAGTACCTTCACCGATGGTTACCCGGTCGGCGCCTTGCACGTCGTTGGTCAGCACGTTGCCGTTGAGGGTCAGCAGGGTTTCCGACGCCGTCGAAGCATTACTGTCGTTCACGCCTTGTGGCAGGTCGTCGACGATGTTCACGTCCAGTGAACCGGTCGCGGTGGTGCCGTTGTCGTCGACCGCGGTCACGGCGAACTGTTCAGGCAGGGTGTTGGCGCCGTTGGCGG
>NZ_JAHUWE010000063.1:0-273 GCF_019219225.1 Pseudomonas sp. PDM32 | reverse complement strand
CGAAATTGGGTCTGTAGCTCAGTTGGTTAGAGCGCACCCCTGATAAGGGTGAGGTCGGCAGTTCGAATCTGCCCAGACCCACCAATTTTGTGTGGGAAACGCCTGTAGAAATACGGGGCCATAGCTCAGCTGGGAGAGCGCCTGCCTTGCACGCAGGAGGTCAACGGTTCGATCCCGTTTGGCTCCACCACTACTGCTTCTGATTGTATAAAGCTTAGAAATGAGCATTCCATCGGTTCGATGGTGAATGTTGATTTCTAGTCTTTGACTAGT
>NZ_JAHUWE010000062.1:0-275 GCF_019219225.1 Pseudomonas sp. PDM32 | reverse complement strand
GAAGATCAAAACTGTGGGAGCGGGCTTGCTCGCGAAAGCGGTGGGTCCGTCGACATCTCTGTTGGATGTGCCGGTCTCTGCGCGGGCAAGCCCGCTCCCACAGGGATTGTGGCCAGCCGTGGGATTGGCGTTCACTGAAGATCAAAACTGTGGGAGCGGGCTTGCTCGCGAAGGCGGTAGTTCAGCCAATATCTCTGTTGGATATGCCGGCCTCTGCGCGGGCAAGCCCGCTCCCACAGGGATTGTGGCCAGCCGTGGGATTGGCGTTCACTGAA
>NZ_JAHUWE010000061.1:0-278 GCF_019219225.1 Pseudomonas sp. PDM32 | reverse complement strand
TACCCAACCACCTGTGTCGGTTTGGGGTACGGTTCCTGGTTATCTGAAGCTTAGAAGCTTTTCTTGGAAGCATGGCATCAACCACTTCGTCACCTGAAAGGTAACTCGTCATCAGCTCTCGGCCTTAAGATCCCGGATTTACCTAAGATCTCAGCCTACCACCTTAAACTTGGACAACCAACGCCAAGCTGGCCTAGCCTTCTCCGTCCCTCCATCGCAATAACCAGAAGTACAGGAATATTAACCTGTTTTCCATCGACTACGCTTTTCAGCCTCGC
>NZ_JAHUWE010000060.1:0-278 GCF_019219225.1 Pseudomonas sp. PDM32 | reverse complement strand
GCGAGGCTGAAAAGCGTAGTCGATGGAAAACAGGTTAATATTCCTGTACTTCTGGTTATTGCGATGGAGGGACGGAGAAGGCTAGGCCAGCTTGGCGTTGGTTGTCCAAGTTTAAGGTGGTAGGCTGGAATCTTAGGTAAATCCGGGATTCTAAGGCCGAGAGCTGATGACGAGTTACCTTTCAGGTGACGAAGTGGTTGATGCCATGCTTCCAAGAAAAGCTTCTAAGCTTCAGATAACCAGGAACCGTACCCCAAACCGACACAGGTGGTTGGGTA
>NZ_JAHUWE010000005.1:0-430107 GCF_019219225.1 Pseudomonas sp. PDM32 | reverse complement strand
ACTCTTCAGTTCAAACATCTTTGGGTTTTGAGAAAACCCTAAACTTGGCTCAGCAATCGTTGGTTACATCTTTGATTTCTCGCGGAGTAACTTGTGATGCTGATAATCTGTTGACTAGCAGTCTGACCCCACAAGCACCCACACGAATTGCTTGATTCAGTTGTTAAAGAGCGGTTGGTTAAGAGCTTTTCGTCTCAACCGAGGCGCGCACTATACAGCACACGCTCTCAAATAACACCCTTAAAAGCGAATGATTTTATTAACAAAATCAATTACTTAGGCCAAACTCAGCATCGAACTGCTCGTTAGCGGGAGGCGAATAATACAGGATTAAAACACGTGGTCAACCCCCGTCTAAAAATTCTTTTCCCTACCAAAAGAGCCTGGGTTGCCACTATGAGAACTTCCAATGTCCGAACAAAACATCAGGGCAGCAGAGTACCCAGACCACGTCGTCACTAAATCGCCCCTTATTTCGTAGACGCTGACTGACCGCTTTTGGCTGTGGATTGCTGCCTGTCGCGACAGGCTGAAAACAACCCAGGCTGAGTGGGGGGACTGAATGGGGACGGATTTATTTTCGATATCAATCCAACCATCGTGACCGCAGTATGAAGTCAGGTATCAGAGCTCGACTCAAGCTCGCCTTGAGTTTTCACGCCGAACAATTGGTCGGCTATCCGCCGACCTCGCTCCAGCCCTTCCTCCGTTAACCAAATTGATTTGTTCCTGCTCACCGGATTACTGATGAAACCATGTTCATGCAATCGGTTCATGGTCTCGAAGTCGAACCCTTTCCAAGCGTTGCCGCTGTCGAAACTGAAGGTTGCCAAAAGGGCAAGCACGGCGTCTTCAATGAGTTTGTCGTCGTATTCCATGATCATTGCTCCACTCATGATCAATAGCTGTCGTCGAGTCTATGGTGAGCGTTCCATCCCCGCAGACATCCATGAAATTATAGTAGTGCGCTCAGCCAGGCGGCACGGGTTAGCAGGCCCACGGCTTTTGCATCCAGCTTTTCAACTGAGCAGGTATCGCCAGGCAACTGATCCAGCATTGATGCTGTCTGGGCTGGCGCTTTCGCGGGCAAGCCCGCTCCCACAAGGTTGTGTAGCGGCATAGGTCAACGCATCTGCTCCGTAAAACGGCCCTTGGTTCTGATGCTTTTTCTCTCCCGTATTGCTTGTTATACATCATTCATCGACAGGCCCTCCGGGCATTAGGCCAGTGTGTGAACGCCCCGTGCACCACTCATCTAGACTTAATGGATAGTCGTAGGCAGAACCGAGCACGTCGCTTTGGTGCAGGTCGATCAATAGCGGCGTGGCAAGCTGCCCTTTATGCCCAGTAGAGGTGCGGCGAAGACCGTGCCGGGCACAACAAGATGCCCGCTCAGGGTGCCCTGGCCAACGGCCAAATTGCCACGATACCGTGACGTGGTGTGAGTGCCGCAGCCGCCACTTTCGGACGACCGACGACCTTCTGGTTTGTCCGTGACCGTGAGGATTGCTGAATGCCTGATGAGATGTTGCACCTGCCCGTGGTCAACAGTTTGCTGGAGCGCCACAAGGGCTCTGCGGGTGCGCTGTTGCCCATTCTTCATGATATTCAGGAGCGTATCGGTTACGTCCCCGATGTTGCCGTCCCCGAGATTGCCCATGCCCTGAACCTGAGCCAGGCCGAGGTTCGTGGGGTGATCAGTTTTTACCATGATTTCCGTACTGCGCCGCCCGCGCGGCATATCCTGCGGCTGTGCCGGGCCGAGTCGTGCAAGAGCCGTGGTGCCGAGCAGTTGGCTGCGCAGTTGCGTGAGCGGCTGCAACTGGATGATCACGGCAGCAGTGCCGATGGCAGCATCAGTTTGCGGCCGGTGTATTGCCTTGGGGCCTGTGCCTGTTCGCCGGCGCTGGAGCTGGATGGCCGGGTGCATGCGCGGCTGAGTGCCGAGCGTCTGGATGCCCTGCTCGATGCTTGCCGGGAGGACGCGTGATGCCGACTCTTTATCTGCCCTGTGATTCGCTGGCCCGTGCTGTGGGTGCCGACGAGGTATCCACGGCCCTGATCACTCAGGCCAAGGAGCGCAATCTGCCGCTGGAGCTGCAGCGCACCAGTTCGCGCGGGCTGTATTGGCTGGAACCGCTGTTGGAGGTGGACAGCCCGCAAGGTCGAATTGGCTTTGGCCCGCTGACCGCTGCTGATGTGCCGTCCGTGCTTGATGCGCTGCACGGCGAGCCGTCCGCTCATCCGCTGGCCTTGGGCCTGGTGGAAGAATTGCCCTATCTGAAGACTCAACAACGCCTGCTGTTCGCTCGCGCCGGCATTACCCGGCCGCTGTCGCTGGACGATTACCGGGCCCACGGTGGTTTCGAAGGTTTGAACAGGGCCGTCACCCTTGGCGGCGAGCAGACCGCGACGGCGGTGTTCGACTCAGGCCTGCGTGGCCGTGGCGGCGCGGCCTTCCCCGCCGGGATCAAATGGCGCACGGTGCGTGCGACCGAAGCGGCGCAGAAGTACATCGTGTGCAACGCCGACGAAGGCGATTCCGGCACCTTTGCCGACCGCATGCTGATGGAAGGCGACCCCTTCTTGCTGATCGAAGGCATGGCGATTGCCGGCCTCTGTGTCGGCGCCACTTACGGCTACATCTATGTGCGCTCGGAGTATCCGGATGCCGTGGCCACCCTGCGCAACGCGCTGCAGATTGCCCGGGAGAACGGATACCTGGGCGCCAATGTTGGCGGCAGCGGTCAGGCCTTCGATATGGAAGTGCGCGTCGGTGCCGGCGCGTACATCTGCGGTGAAGAAACCGCGCTGCTGGACTCTCTGGAAGGCAAGCGCGGGATCGTCCGCGCCAAGCCACCGATTCCTGCCTTGAAAGGCCTGTTTGGCCAACCGACCCTGGTGCACAACGTGCTGACCCTGGCCTCGGTGCCGCTGATTCTGGCCAAGGGTGCGCAGTTCTATCGCGATTACGGCATGGGCCGTTCCCTGGGCACCATGCCCTTCCAGCTGGCGGGCAATATTCGTCATGGCGGACTGGTGGAACGGGCTTTTGGCCTGTCGCTGCGGGAGCTGGTGGAAGACTACGGCGGAGGGACCGCCAGTGGCCGGCCGCTGAAGGCTGCGCAGGTGGGTGGCCCGCTCGGCGCCTGGGTGCCGCCTTCGCAATTCGACACGCCGCTGGATTACGAGGCCTTTGCCGCCATCGGCGCGATGCTCGGTCACGGTGGTGTGGTGGTGGCGGACGACACCTTGGACATGGCCCATATGGCGCGTTTCGCGATGGAGTTCTGCGCCGAGGAATCCTGTGGCAAATGCACGCCGTGCCGCATCGGCTCGACTCGGGGTGTGGAGGTGATCGACCGCCTGCTGGCCGCGCCTGACCAGAGCGGTCGGGATGAGCAGGTGATCATCCTCAAGGACCTGTGCGACACCCTGCAATACGGTTCGCTATGTGCGTTGGGCGGCATGGTTTCGTTTCCGGTCGCCAGCGCCCTCAAGCACTTCCCCGCCGACTTCGGCTTGCAGCCCTCGGAGGCCGAGCAATGATCACTCTCTTCGACCCGAACACCGATATCGACCTCGGCACTCCTGCTCGCGAGAGCGAGGTGCAAATCACCCTGAGCATCGACGGCCGCAGCATCAGCGTGCCCGAAGGCACTTCGGTGATGCGCGCCGCCGCGCTGCTGGGCACCACCATTCCGAAACTCTGTGCCACCGACAGCCTGGAAGCCTTCGGCTCCTGCCGCATGTGTCTGGTGGAGATCGACGGCATGCGCGGCTACCCGGCGTCCTGCACCACGCCGGTCACTGAAGGCATGAGCGTGCACACCCAGACGCCAAAGCTCGCGACGCTGCGGCGCAACGTCATGGAGTTGTACATCTCCGATCACCCGCTGGACTGCCTGACCTGCTCGGCCAACGGCAACTGCGAGCTGCAAACCGTGGCCGGTCAGGTCGGCCTGCGGGAGGTGCGTTACGGCTATGAAGGCGACAACCATCTGGCCGATGTGAAGGACACCTCCAACCCCTACTTCGACTACGACCCGAGCAAGTGCATCGTCTGCAACCGCTGCGTGCGCGCTTGCGAAGAAACCCAGGGCACCTTTGCCCTGACCATTACCGGGCGCGGTTTTGAATCCCGCGTGGCAGCCGCGGGTGGGGATAACTTCCTCGACTCGGAGTGCGTGTCCTGTGGTGCCTGTGTGCAAGCCTGCCCTACTGCGACCCTGATGGAAAAAAGCGTGGTCGAACTGGGGCAGCCCGAACGTAGCGTGATCACCACCTGTGCCTACTGCGGCGTGGGCTGCTCGTTCCGTGCCGAGATGAAAGGCGACCAGCTGGTGCGCATGGTTCCGGACAAGAACGGCCAGGCCAACCACGGCCACTCCTGCGTCAAGGGGCGCTTTGCCTGGGGCTATGCGACCCATCCGGATCGCATCACCAAGCCGATGATCCGCAAACACATCAACGACCCGTGGCAGGAAGTCAGCTGGGATGAAGCGGTGACCTACGCCGCCAGCGAATTCCGTCGGTTGCAGCAGAAGTACGGCCGCGACTCCATTGGTGGCATCACCTCCAGCCGCTGCACCAACGAAGAAACCTATCTGGTGCAAAAACTGGTGCGCGCCGCGTTCGGCAACAACAACGTCGACACCTGTGCGCGGGTCTGCCACTCGCCGACCGGCTATGGCTTGAAGCAAACCCTGGGCGAGTCCGCCGGCACCCAAAGTTTCGACTCGGTGATGCAGGCCGACGTGATCCTGGTGATGGGCGCCAACCCGAGCGACGCCCACCCGGTGTTCGCCTCCCAGCTCAAACGCCGCTTGCGTGAAGGCGCGCGGCTGATCGTCATCGATCCACGGCGCATTGATCTGGTGGACTCGGTGCATGCCCGCGCCGAATACCATTTGGCCCTGCGCCCGGGCACCAACGTCGCCATGCTCAACGCGCTGGCTCATGTCATCGTCACCGAAGGCTTGCTCAATCAGGCCTTTATCGACGCCCGTTGTGAGGGCAGCGATTTCGCGATTTGGAGTGAGTTCGTCAGCCGTGCGGAAAACTCGCCGGAAGCCCTTGGCCCTGTCTGCGGAGTACCCGCTGCCGACATCCGTGCCGCTGCGCGCCTGTATGCCACCGGTGGCAATGCGGCGATCTACTACGGTTTGGGCGTCACCGAACACAGTCAGGGCAGTACTTCGGTGATGGGCATCGCCAACCTGGCCATGGCCACGGGCAACATCGGCCGCGAAGGCGTGGGCGTGAACCCGTTGCGGGGGCAGAACAACGTTCAGGGTTCCTGTGACATGGGCTCGTTCCCTCACGAGTTGCCTGGCTACCGGCACATCTCCAACGAGGTGGTGCGGGCGCAGTTTGAACAGGCGTGGAACGTCACCCTGCAACCCGACCCGGGCCTGCGCATTCCCAACATGTTCGAGTCGGCCCTGGCCGGCAGTTTCAAAGGCCTGTATTGCCAGGGCGAAGACATCGCCCAGAGCGATCCGAATACCCAGCACGTCACCGCCGCTTTGTCGGCCATGGAGTGCGTGGTGGTGCAGGATATTTTCCTCAACGAAACCGCCAAGTTCGCCCATGTGTTCCTGCCGGGCAGTTCGTTCCTGGAAAAGGACGGCACCTTCACCAACGCCGAACGGCGCATCTCCCGGGTGCGCAAGGTCATGGACCCGCTAGGCGGCAAGGCCGACTGGGAAGGCACCGTGGCCCTGGCCAATGCCCTGGGTTACCCGATGAACTACAAACATCCGTCGGAAATCATGGATGAAATCGCCAGCCTGACGCCGACCTTCACCAACGTCAGCTATGCCGAACTGGACCGCCACGGCAGCCTGCAATGGCCGTGCAACGCCGAGGCGCCGGACGGTACGCCGACCATGCACATCGAGGAGTTCGTGCGCGGCAAGGGGCGTTTCATGCTCACCGGCTACGTGCCCACCGAGGAGAAGGTCAACACTCGTTATCCACTGCTGCTGACCACCGGGCGCATCCTCAGCCAGTACAACGTCGGCGCCCAGACCCGGCGCACCGACAACGTGGCCTGGCACGACGAAGACCGCCTGGAAATCCACCCGACCGACGCCGAGAGCCGTGGCATCAACGAAGGAGACTGGGTCGGCATCGGCAGCCGCGCCGGGCAGACCGTGCTGCGTGCGCGGATCACCGAACGGGTCGCCCCGGGCGTGGTGTACACCACCTTCCACTTCCCGGAATCGGGGGCCAACGTGATCACCACCGACAACTCCGACTGGGCCACCAACTGTCCGGAGTACAAGGTCACGGCTGTAGAAGTCAGCCGCGTGTATCACCCTTCGGAGTGGCAGAAGCGCTTCCAGGAGTTCAGCGAAGAACAGGACCGTTTGCTCAAGGATCGCCGCCACGCCCGTGGTGATAAAGCCGAGGTGCGCCGATGAGTACTGACAACCTGATCAAGATGGCCAACCAGATCGCCCAGTACTTCGCCAGCCAGCCGGACCAGCAACAGGCGGTGCTCAGCGTGCGCAATCATCTGCAGATGTACTGGGCACCGAGCATGCGCAAGGAATTGCTGGCCTGGCAGACGGAGCATAAAGGGGCGGATTTGCACCCGCTGGTGCAGGCGGCGGTGAGTGGGGCGGGTTGGGAGGCTTAGTCGGAAGGAGCCCGGATGAATACCTGTGGGAGCGGGCTTGCTCGCGAAGGCGTCAGTCCAGACAACATTGATGTTGAATGCACTGGCCCCTTCGCGAGCAAGCCCGCTCCCACAGGGTTATGTGTTGGGGGTCGAGATTCAGGTTAGCCTTGAAGTGATCGGGGGCTTTCAATGATTCACGGCAGGTGTCGGGAAATCATCGCGGACAGGCCACAGGCGCTCATTTCCTGCACTGAGCGTATCCTGTTCACAACTATCTTCCCTGAGCCCCGGAACCACCATGACCAAAAGCATTCTCTACGCCCTGGGCGCTGCGGCCCTGTTCGGCGCCAGCACGCCCTTGGCCAAGTGGCTAGGCTTGAATGTGTCCCCCCTCCTCCTCGCCGGCCTGCTTTACCTGGGCAGTGGCGTCGGGCTGACGCTAACCCGCCTGATCCGTGATCGTGGCTGGCAGCCGACAGGCCTGACGGCCCCTGAATGGCCATGGTTCATCGGGGCCATTGTGTTCGGTGGGGTTCTGGGGCCGGTTGCATTGATGTTTGGACTGACCCTCACCTCTGGCACCACCGCATCACTGTTGCTGAACCTGGAAGCCGTGTTGACCGCACTGATGGCCTGGGTGGTGTTCAGAGAGAACGCAGACCGGCGCATTGTTGCGGGGATGATCGCCATTGTCGCCGGGGGCGTATTGTTGGCGTGGCCTCGCACTTCGGCAGAGGTTCATGGCTGGTTGGGGCCTGTCGCGGTGGCGCTGGCCTGTTTTTGCTGGGCCATTGATAACAACCTCACCCGTAAGGTGTCTGCGTCGGATGCGTTGTTTATTGCCGGCACCAAAGGGTTGGTAGCTGGGGTCGTCAATTGCGCGCTGGGGATCGCGCTGGGCATGCACCTGCCAGCATGGTCGCTGCTTGGGCCAACCCTGCTGGTGGGCTTTTTGGGGTATGGCGTGAGTCTGGTGCTGTTCGTCCTGGCGTTGCGGGGGCTTGGTACGGCGCGCACTGGGGCTTACTTTTCTACGGCACCGTTCCTCGGAGCCGCGATAGCGATCCTGTTTTTCGGTGAAGCCGTAACGTGGGTGTTTTGGATCGCTGCCGGCCTGATGGGGCTTGGGGTCTGGATTCATCTGACCGAGAGTCACTCACACGAGCATCGGCACGAACCGCAAATCCATGACCACAAACACGTCCATGATGAGCATCATCAGCATGAACACGACTTTGAGTGGAATGGTGAGCAACCCCATAGCCATGTGCACCAACACTCACCGATCGTCCACAGTCATCCGCACTTTCCCGACATCCATCACCGACACTCGCATTGAGCCCCGGAGGCTGTGGCCATCACGTCCTTACTCGACGTCCTTCTGCCGTGACGCCGTCACCGTCACTTCAATCGCCCGGACACTGATCGCCGCAAACGTCGCCGTCATCAGCACCCCATTGAACCCCAGCAGGATCGCCAGTACCCGAGACACGGCCAGTTTGGGCACCAGTTCTCCGTAGCCGATGGTCAGGCCGGTCACGAAGGCGAAGTAGACGCCGTCATACGGACTCCACCCTTCCAGCTGGGCGATGATGAGGCCGAACGCAATGATCACCAACAGCAGTATCGAGAAGATCGGCCACACCACTTTGAAGTAGAACCAGACGGCCTTGTAGAACTCGTGGCGGACGTTTGATGCACGGGTGAGGTTCATGTCGTGGGCTTCCTGGAGTTTGACTGATGCACAGCGGTTCAATACCCCGTTCAGCTTGGCACAAGCGCTGAAAACTGCGACCAACGGGGCGTCATCTCTGACCAGGACTATGACAAAGATGACGCCAACCGGGCTATCCGAAAACCGCCCGCTGCTGGATTCCTGTAGGAGCGAGCCTGCTCGCGATGGTCGTTAACGATTACGCGGGTTTCCTGGTTAAACGCAGCGCTCTCTAGTCCATCGCGAGCAGGCTCGCTCCTACAAGGTTTCTGGCTTTATCCCTCAGTTCGCTTCCGTTTCCCGAATCAGCTTCTTGTTGATCTTGCCAACACTGGTCTTGGGGATTTCGGCGACGAACTTGAACTGCTTGGGGATCGCCCATTTGTTGATGCGGCCGCCGTCGACGAAGGCTTGCAGGTGCGTCTCCAGAATCTTGCGGTCCAGGTATTGCCCCGGCTCGCACACCACCATGGCCATGGGCCGTTCGCCCCACTGCTCATCGACGATGCCCACCACCGCGACGGACATGACGCCCGGGTGTTCGCTGATCAGGCTTTCCAGTTCCAGGGAGCTGATCCACTCGCCGCCGGTCTTGATCACGTCCTTGATGCGGTCCTTGATTTCCACGCCGCCCTGTTGGTCGATCGAGGCCATGTCGCCGGTGTGCAGCCAGCCGTTGTGCCACAGCTCCGCGCCTTTGTCCGGGGCCTTCAGATAGCCCTGGGTCAGCCACGGCGCGCGCACCACGATCTCGCCCAGGGACTCGCCGTCATGGGCCACGTCGTTGCCCTCGGCGTCGATGATCTTCAGGTCGACCAGCGGCACCGGCGTGCCGGTCTTGATGCGGATCGGCAGCTGCGCTTCGGCAGATAGCTGAAGGTCTTCGTCGCGCAGGTAGGTCAGGCACAGCAACGGGCAGGTTTCCGACATGCCGTAGCCGGCGTGCACCACCATGCCTTTGGCGCTGGCTTCACTGGCGATGCCAAGCGTCAGTGCGCTGCCGCCGAGGAGCATTTTCCAACCGTCGAAACGGGTCGCCTTGCCTTCCTCGCAGTTGAGGATCATCTGCAGGATGGTCGGCACGCAGTGGGAGAACGTCACCTTCTCTTCGCGGTACAGCTTGACCAGGCTATTGGGTTCGTAGCGGCCGGGGTAGACCTGCTTGATGCCCATCAGGGTCGCGACATACGGCACGCCCCACGCATGCACGTGGAACATCGGCGTGATCGGCATGTACACATCGTCGGAACGCAGCAGCGGCTGGCCCTGATAGACGCCCAGGGTACCGACGGCATTCAGGGTGTGCAGCACCAGTTGCCGATGGCTGAAGTACACGCCTTTCGGGTCGCCGGTGGTGCCGGTGGTGTAGAACAGCGTGGCGACCGAGTTCTCGTCGAAATCCGGAAAGTCGTACTGGTCCGGGGCCAGGGACAGCAACTGCTCGTACTCACCGAGCACCGGCAGCGACGTTGCGGTCGCCTCGTCATCGGTGAGCTGCAGGTAGCTTTTTACCGTTTCCAGCCGCCCGTGAATCTGTTCGACCAGGGGCAGGAAGTCGTCATGCACCAGCACCAGGTCATCCTCGGCGTGGTTCATGGTGAACAGCACCTGCTCCGGCGACAGGCGAATGTTCACCGTGTGCAGCACCGCGCCGATCATCGGCACGGCGAAGAAGCATTCCAGGTAGCGGTGGCTGTCCCAGTCGAGCAAGGCCACGGTGTCACCGGCCTTGACCCCGGCCGCCGTCAGCGC
Source organism: Pseudomonas sp. PDM32 (assembly GCF_019219225.1). Taxonomy (NCBI): domain Bacteria; kingdom Pseudomonadati; phylum Pseudomonadota; class Gammaproteobacteria; order Pseudomonadales; family Pseudomonadaceae; genus Pseudomonas; species Pseudomonas sp. PDM32. Next base: position 420,013 of record NZ_JAHUWE010000005.1, on the reverse strand, counting down.
ATTGGCCAGGCGGCGGATGCGCTGGTTGAGCGTCTGGTAGCTGTAGCGCAGTTTGTCGGCGTAGACGATTTCCCGGCCCGGCTCATAACGCACGCCGGACAGCAGCAATTGCTTGATCAGCAAGGGATAGGCATAAGCGCCGTCGGCAGGCGGAATTATTTTTGTTTTCAGCATGGTTGGAGTTCCTTGTCCTTCGATCAGAACTGATCGGCTTTCAGCTCGTAGAGGCAGTCACTACCGGCCTTGACCGATGCGCTCAACGAGTGGATACGCGGCAGCAACCGGGCGAAGTAGAAACGCGCGGTGGCCAGTTTGCTGGTGTAGAAATCGTCTTCGGCATCCCCGTTGATGACGGCCTTGGCCATGCGCGCCCACATGTAGGCGTAGGCGGTGTAGCCAAACACGTGCAGGTACTCGACCGAGGCCGCGCCGATTTCATTCGGGTTGCCCTGGGCCCGGTCCAGCAGCCACGCAGTCAGCTCGTCGAGGGTGTCCACGGCGGCATTCAGCGGCTTGGTGAACTCGTCGAGGTCCGCAGCGGCGTTAGCGGTAAAGTTGCGGACTTCCGAGGCGAACAAGCGGTAGAGCGCCCCGCCGCTGCCGACGATCTTGCGCCCGGCCAGGTCCAGGGACTGGATGCCGTTGGTGCCTTCGTAGATCTGGGTGATGCGCACGTCGCGCACCAGTTGCTCCTGGCCCCACTCGCGGATGTAGCCGTGGCCGCCGAAGACCATCTGACCGTGCAAGGTGGTTTCCAGGCCCATGTCGGTGAGGAACGCCTTGGCCACCGGGGTCAGCAGCGCCACCAGTTCCTGCGCGCGATTACGCGTGACTTCGTCTTCGCTGTACCTGGCCGTGTCCAGTTGCAACGCGACGTAGCTGGAGAACGCACGGCCGCCTTCGTTCAAGGCTTTCATGGTCAACAGCATGCGGCGCACGTCCGGGTGCACGATGATCGGGTCGGCGGCCTTGTCCTTGTTCTGCGCACCGGTCGGTGCACGGCTTTGCAGACGGTCGCGGGCGTATGCGACGGCATTCTGGTAGGAACGCTCGCCCTGGGCCAGGCCCTGGATGCCCACACCCAGACGCTCGTAGTTCATCATGGTGAACATCGCCGCCAGGCCTTTGTTCGGCGCGTCGACGATCCAGCCGGTGGCGCCATCGAAGTTCATCACGCAGGTGGCGGAGGCCTTGATGCCCATCTTGTGTTCGATGGAGCCACACGACAGCGCATTGTTTTCACCCAGCGAGCCGTCGGCGTTGACCAGCACTTTGGGCACCAGGAACAGCGAGATGCCCTTCGGCCCCGCCGGTGCATCCGGCAGGCGCGCCAGTACCAGATGGATGATGTTCTCGGTCAGGTCGTGGTCGCCGCCGGTGATGAAAATCTTGCTGCCGCTGACCTTGTAACTGCCATCGGCCTGGGGTTCGGCCTTGGTGCGAATCAGGCCCAGGTCGGTGCCGGCATGGGCTTCGGTCAGGCACATCGAACCGGTCCAGGTGCCGGCGTACATGTTCGGCAGATAGCGTTGCTTGAGCTCTTCGCTGGCGTGGGCCTTGATCGACAGGCAGGCACCGGCGGTCAGCATCGGGTACAGGCCGAACGACAGGCTGGCCGAGTTGACCATCTCTTCGACCTGCGCCGAAATCGCCTTGGGCATACCCATGCCGCCGTACTGCGGATCACCGCCGACACCGACCCAGCCGCCCTCGGCGAAGGCTTGATAGGCCCCGGCAAAACCCTCTGGCGCGGTGACCGAACCATTGCTCCAGGTACAGCCCTGTTCGTCGGTGGCGCGGTTCAAGGGTGCGATGACTTCGCCAGTGATCTTGCCGGCCTCTTCGAGGATGGCAGCGGCGGTTTCTTCATCGATCACGTCGGCCAGGCCGGGCAAACTGGCCCAGAGCCGGGACACCTGGAAAACCTCGTTGAGTACGAAGCGCATGTCGCGCAGGGGAGCTTTGTATTCAGACATCTTGGCTTACTCGGAAGTGGTCAGGGCATGGGGCATGCCCGGACGTTCAGTGGATTCAGTGTTCTCGGCGGCGGTAGCGGAGCCCGGCTGCGGGGCCCGTTCGCGCAGCAGGAAATACGACAGGGCCGGAATCAGGATCAGCGCACCGAGCATGTTCCACAGGAACATGAAGGTCAGCAGGATGCCCATGTCGGCCTGGAACTTGATCGGCGACCAGACCCAGCACACCACGCCGGCAGCGAGGGTGATGCCCACCAGCCCGACCACCCGGCCGGTGAAGGACACGGCGTTGCGGTAGGCCTGGGACAACGGCAGGCCCTGGCGCTGGAAGTGCAGTTGCACGCTGAGCAGGTACAGGGCGTAGTCCACGCCGATGCCGACACCGAGGGCGATCACCGGCAGGGTCGCGACTTTCACGCCGATGCCCATGGCCACCATCAGGGCTTCACAGAGGATCGAGGTCAGCACCAGGGGCAACAGCGCCACCAGCGTAGCCCGCCAGCTGCGGAAGGTGATCAGGCAGAACAGCGTCACCGCCGCGTACACGTACAGCAGCATGGTGTGATTGGCTTCGCGCACCACGATGTTGGTCGCCGCTTCGATACCGGCGCTGCCGGCGGCGAGCAGGAACTGGCGATCGTCGCTGCTGTTTTCTTTGGCGAACTTGTCGGCGATGGCGACCACCGCATCCAGGGTTTCGGCCTTGTGATCCTTGAGGAACGCGATCACCGGCATCAGCGAGCACTCGGTGTTGAACAGCTCCGGGGAGTTGACCGAGGCTTGCTGCGCGGCGTAGTTGAGCACGTCCTGGTTGCGCTGGATGCTGTTGAGCTTGGGGTTGCCTTCGTAGGTGCCGGCGGTGATCTGCCGTACCGCGTTGACCAAGGACGCGGTGGCCTGCACGCCCGGATACTGTTGCAGTTCCCAGGCCAGGCGGTCAGCGAGCACCAAGGTCTTGTAGTTCAGGCAGCCTTCCGGCGCGGTCTTGATCATCACCGCGAACAGGTCGCTGGACAGCGCGTAATGCTGGGTGATGTAGGCGTTGTCGCGGTTGTAGCGCGAGTCGGCGCGCAACTCCGGCGCACCGCTTTCAAGGTCGCCGATCTTCAGGTTGAGGCTGACCACGTAGCCGCCAATGCCCATCAGCACCGCGACCAGCACGGCGCCGGTGGCCCACTTGGCGGTGGTGAAGCGATCGAGCGCGTCCCACAACCGCCCGAAGCCTTTGTGCTTTTCGGCACGGGTATCGATTTTCAGCGCGCGTTCGGCGGCCTTGGCGCCAACTCCGATATAGGACAGCGCCACCGGCATCAGCAACAGCGAAGTGAAGATCAGCACCGCCACACCGATGCTGGCGGTGATCGCCAGGTCCTGGATCACCGGGATGTCGATCAGCATGAGCACGGCGAAACCCACCGCATCAGCCAGCAACGCAGTGACGCCAGCGATGAACAGACGGCGGAAGGTGTAGCGCGCCGCGATCAGCTTGTGGGTGCCGCGGGCGATGTCCTGCATGATGCCGTTCATCTTCTGCGCGGCGTGGGACACGCCGATGGCGAAGATCAAAAACGGCACCAGCACCGAGTACGGATCGATGGCATAACCGAGCCAGGCGACGATGCCCAGTTGCCAGACCACCGCGACCAGCGAGCAGCCGACCACCAGCAGAGTGCTGCGCACACAGCGGGTGTAGAGGTAGATGATCACCAGCGACGTGACCACGGCCAGGCCGAAGAACATCATCACCTGGATCAGGCCGTCGATCAGGTCGCCCATGAGTTTGGCGAAGCCGATCACCCGGACCTTGTAATGGCCGGTGCCTTCTACCCCGGATTTGCGCGCAGCGCTGTCGCCGGCGTATTCGATCTTGTCGCGCAACTGCTCTTCAAGCATCTGCGAGAACGCGTGGTAGTTGATGCGCTGGCCACCGGCGGCGGCTTTGTCCAGCAGCGGCACGATCAGCATGGTCGACTTGAAGTCGCTGGCCACCAGGCTGCCGACAATGCCGGCGCGGGAGATGTTCTGGCGCAACTGCTCGATCTGCTCAGGTTGCCCCGAGTAGGTGTCGGGCATCACCGGGCCACCCTGGAAACCGTCCTCGGTGACTTCGGTCCAGCGCACGGCCGGGCTCCACAGCGACTTCATCCAGGCGCGGTCGACGCCTTCGGTGAGGAACAGTTGGTCGTTGACCTGCTTGAGTACGTCGAGGTATTCGGGATCGAAAATATCACCCTGGGTGTTCTCCACCACCACCCGCACCGAGTTGCCCAACCCACGCAGGGAAGCGCGGTTTTCCAGGAAGTTCTGGATGTACGGCTGGCTCTGCGGAATCATCTTTTCGAAGCTGGGACGCAGCTCCAGGCGTGTCGCCGCCATGTAGCCGAGCACCACGGTGGCCAGGGCCATCAGCAGCATGAACAGCGGACGGAAGTTGAACACCAGGCGTTCCAGGCGGTTGCCGGAGCGGTGGTCGAAATCACGCAGATCGCGGATCACCGGCATGGCGTCTTGTTTGATGTTGCCCATGTCTGGGTTCTCGCTCTTAGGGTTCGAGGGCTGGATCGGCGGACAGCGTCCGGGCACCACGGCTTCCCGCCAGCACCAGTGCGCCGTCGGTGGACTGGGCTGCGCCGGCGACCGGCGTCGGTGCCGGTTGCCGCACCAGATGCATCTGCGCGCCCGTCCCCTGGCTGACCAGCATCTGCCCGCCCTGGGTGAACAAGCGATAATTGCCACGGGCATCGATCAGGCCCGCGGTGATGCTGACGTGCAGGCCGCTGTCCAGCGCAGTCCAGCTTTGGCCGCCATCGGTGCTGCGCAGCACGTTGCCGCGCAGGCCGTAGACCAGCACTTCGCCAGGCTTGCCGAGCACGCCGAAGAAGCTGCCCTGATACGGCGTCGGCACGGCATTGAAGCGTTGGGCGTTGTCGTCCCACTTGAGCAACAGGCCTTGCTCGCCGGCGATGTACAACGCGTCGCCGGTGGAGGCGATGGCGTTGAGGTGGAAACCCTGCGGGTTGTCGGTGCGGTCCTGGAACGGGGTCCAGGTCTGGCCGCCGTCGTCGGTGCGCAGGATCAGGTTGAACACGCCGACCACATAGCCGGTTTTTTCGTTGGCGAACCAGACGTCGAGCAGCGGTTTGTCCGCGCCCTGATCGACCAGCTTCTGGCCTTCGGCGACCAGTAGCGGCCATTGCTCGTTGCCCGGCTCGGCCTTGGCCAGCGCCGTGTAATGCTTGATCAGCAATTCGCCGATCTGGCGACCGTCGAGTTGCTTGTTCCAGGTCGCGCCGGCGTCGCTGCTGTGCAGCACCACGCCGTCATTACCCACCGCCCAGCCCTGGGCCGGCGTTGGAAAATTCACCGCGGTGAGATCGGCGCTGACCGGCACGGCAGCCTGCTGCCAATGCTGACCGGCATCATCGGAAAACAGAATATGGCCACGCTGGCCGACGGTAATCACACGCCCGCCAGCGCGGGTCATGCCGGACAACGGGTTGTTGATCGCCAAGGCACTGACTCTGGCGGGCAGGTCCAGCACATCGACGTAATCGGCCGCCTGGGCGATGCCCTGCGACAGGCCGAGCACAACACCGAACGCCAAACGCACAATATTATTTTTATACGAACACATGCTGCGTCCTCTTCGGAAAACCGCGTCGAGCAGGTCATGTGGGAGCGAGCCTGCTCCGGGCGGCGTTCCGACGATGGACGTTAACGATGACGCGTGCTTTCTGGATGCCCGCGTCGCCCTCTGGTCCATCGCGAGCAGGCTCGCTCCCACAGTGGATCGAGGCTTAGCGAATGCCGGCGCCTGCCAGGGATTCCGATGACCACTGCGCCTTGGAGAGCGGTTCGATGTACTTGATGCCGCCGTAAGGACCGACCACACCGTTGATGTTGTACGAACCACCCACCAGGTCGTAGATCATGAAGGGCGTCGAGTCCGGAACCTGCTTGTCATAGCTCTGGCTCAGGAAGGCGAAGGAACCGCGATAGAGCTGGCCACGGGCGTCATATTGATCCGAGGCCAGAGCGGTCCAGCTGTCTTCGTCGAGGTAGAAGCGGCGCTTGGCGTAGATGTGACGGGCACCGGCCTTGAGGTTGCCTTCGACGACCCACACGCGGTGTTTTTCCCAGCGCACGAAGTCCGGCGCGAGGTGGTTGGCGGTGGTCAGCGACTTCGGATCCTGGACGTAGGTCAGCTTGTAGGTGTTGTAGGGCACGATCATTTCCTGCTTGCCCACCAGCTTCCAGTCGTAGCGGTCCAGCGCACCGTTGAACACGAACACGTCGTCGTAGGTGCCTGCACCGGCAGTACCCGGGTTAGGCGTGTCGTACGCCAGGCTCGGCGCCAGTTTCACCCGACGCTGACCCGGCAAGTACTGCCAGGCACGACGCGGCTGTTGCAATGGGTTGGCGGCGTCCTTGAGCATGATCGCCTCGCCGGCCCGGCGCGCAGGGCCGGTGTATGCCAGTTTCATCTGGTAGTACACGTCGGCGCTGCTGATCGGCTGCGAGAGGTTTTCATAGATCGGGTAGGAGATGTTCGCTTGCCCGGTGGTTGCCAGGCTCGGCACACCGGCGGAGTCGACGTTCCAGGAGTCGTACTTGGAGCTGATGCTGACGCCCTGGTAGCGCAACAGGAAGTTCCACATCGCTTCGTTGCCCGATTGCGGAATCGGGAACGGAATGCCCGGCAGCACGTTGTCGATGGCCAGGCCACCTTCCAGAGACTTGGCGCCGCTGGCGTTCTTCACGCCGTTGTCCAGAATCGCTTGAGGCAGCGAAACGGTGCGGTGCGTCGGGAACACGTCGACACGGAACGTTGGGAAACGCTTGGCCAGTTCTACCGTGGTTGCCGTGAGCAGGCCCTTGTATTGATCGACGTTCTTGCCGTCGATCACCAACAGCGGCTTTTCGCTGGCAAAAGGATCCGGGCGCATGCTGTCGCCGGCTTTGAAGCTGGCCGGCGCGGTGGTCAGGCCACCGTTGTAGGCGGGGATCGAGCCATCGGCGTTCCCGGCTTTTTCGGCGCCCACCAGCGTCAGGCTGGTGCCCAGCTTGGCAGCTTCCTGAGTTGAAACAGCAGCCTGTGCCTGGGCGGCGAAGACCATGGCCAGTGAAGCGGCCAACACGGTTTGTACAAATTTCATCTTGTTATTCTCCTGCTTGCATTGAGCAAATCAGTGGTGAATCAGAATGTTGTTTTCATCGTCAGGTACACGGCGCCACGGTCCTCGGTCGTGGCACCACCGCCGGAGAAGGACGAGTAGCCGCCGGCGTAGCAGGCGTAGTTTTCGTTGCCGCTGAAGGCGTTCGGGGTGGAGCCGTCGCCGCCGTTCGGGCCGGTGCTCACGCCGCTGACGTTGCACTTGTCGGTCTGGCCGAAGGAGTCCACGTACTTCAGGTCGACAAAGTATTTGTTGTACACAATGGCGCCCACGCCCACGGCATAGTTGCCGGTGTCCTTGGCCCCGCCACCGGAGACCGGCGACACACCGTCGAGACCGACGTTGACGGACATCGGTGCGTTGAGATCGACACCGGGAAACACCTGGTACCAGGTCGGTGTGAAGTTGACTGCCAGGCCCCAGTTGTCACGGGTCGGCGCGTCGATGCCGCGATAGCTGTCCTTGCCCTTGTAGAGCGCTTCGTTCTTGCTATCGAGCTTGAGCAGGTTGCTGTAGTACAGCTCGGCCAGCACGGTGGCCTGATCGAACACCGGGGTTTTCGGCAGGGTCATCAGACCGTTGAGTGTCCAGTGCAGGGTGTCGCCTGTGGCGCTCATGCTGTCGCCACGGCTCGGGGTGTCGTAGACCACACCGGTGGCGTCCGTACGGGCAGGCAGCAGACCCAGACCTTGACCCAGGCCCAGCGGGCTGCGGGTACTGACGATCGCCGGGATACTGGCCAGCGGCATGTTGTGGCGGACGTTCAGGTCCGAACCGACGCTGATCCCGCCGACATCCTTGGACAGGCTCAGGCCAAGGATCTTGATGTTGTCGGCATAGGCCAGTTGATAGGTGGCGGTGTCCAGCGAATTGAGGGTGTTGATCACCGCAGGCACTTGCCCCGCCGGACGGGTGCCGTTCGGGTTGGCCGAGGTAATGCCCCTGGCGTCCAGATAGGCTTGCGGCAGGATTTCCGAGGTTTCGCGGTAGTAAACGCCGAGGGTGCCATCCAGCCATGCCGGCGACCACTTGGCCATGACGCCCCAGTCGCCGCTGTCATGCGGTGTCAGGTCCTTGCCGCGACGCACATTGGTCAAGGCGTTGCACGGCGCCAGGCCACAACCCAGCGGGCTGCCCGGTACCACGGCGTTGGTGTTGCCCAACAGGAACGATTGCGCGCCGAAGCCGACCAGGTCGGAACCACCGTAATAGGTGCCCGCTTCCGGCAGGCGCGCGGCATCCCAATTGAGGAAATACTGGGCACCCACGGTCAGCTCGGGATTGACGGTGAACGTCATCGACAGCTGGTTACGCGGAACGAACAGCTCCTTGGCCTCGGTACCCGGCGACGCGGCAAGCTTGGCCAGGTCGAGGCCGGACTGGCCATAGCTGACCGAGTGCACCGGGTTGAGAATGGTCTCGCCCCAGAACACGTTGTGCTGGCCGGCCTTGGCGCTGAACATCGACTCCTCGCCCACTTCGGTGCTGTAGAACACGAAGGCATCGAGGATTTCGCCCGAAGGACCGCTGTAGTAGCGCTGGGCATAGTTGCTCAGGTGCGGGCTGCCGTTACCGACGTTGTCATGGGTGACCCCGGCCAGGCGCGGGTCGTTGGCAATCAGGCCCGAACGCGCATCGTTGCCGTTGACGAACGGGTTGGAATTGGAACCGGTGTTGTCATAGGCCTTGTCGTACCAGCTGGCGGCGCTGACGCGAAAACCCATGGCGTTCTTGTAGACCACGTCCATTTCGGTCAACAGGTCGATACGGTTGGTGATGTTGGTGCCGGCCTTGCGGAAGTTGTAGTCGCCGTCGTTGTTGTTCGGCGTTCCCAACATGCGTTTGTCGGCACTTTCGGTGCGCACGCCGTAGTTGTACTTGATGGTGTTATCCACCCGTACGTTCCAGTCCGGATTCCCCGTCTCGATTTCGGCCCCATGGGCCACCGGTACGGTTGCCGCGAGAATGGCCGAGGCCAGCAAGGTGTAGCGTGGAGCGGTGAAGCCGTGACTCTTGTTGTTGTGCATTGCGTTGTCTCCGCCTTTTTGTATTTGTTTTTAGCGCAGCCGCCCTCACGCAAACCTCTTCGTGTTTGCGTTTAAGGAATGAGGGCAAATGCCGGTGGCGTACTGCCAGTCCAGCTCCTTGTACTAGCGGTCCAGCTCCAGGATGAGTGCTTCGGCTTGCGGCCAGTGGCCAAATCCTGCGGCCGGATTGAGGTGACCGACATCGCCCAGATTGAGCAATTCGGCGCCCCAGCCTTCTGCCATGCGGGTGACCGCAGGCAGCGTGGCAAGGTGATCGTTGGTGCTGCCGGCCACGATGCTGCGAAATGGCAGCGGGCCTTGTGGCAGAGGATTCCAGCCCTGGCTACGCAGGGTTTCGGAAGATGGATAGTTTGCCGGCCAGACCGCATCGAGGTCCGGTGGTGCGGCCAGCAAAGCGCCCTTGATCGGACGGCTGTAGTGCGCAGCCCAGTGCGCGACCATCAGTACACCGGCACTGTGGGCCACCAGAATCACCGGCCCGTCGATCTGTTCGAGTTCGTGCTGGATGGCCCGCACGCGAGCCATGCAATCGAGCTTGTCGGTCTCCAGCGGCGGGACGCTACGCACGTTGCTCAGCCTGGCTTGCAGCAACGTTTGCCAATGTTCGGCCACGTGCTCGCGCAGACCTGGAACGATCAGAACGGTGGCGGCAGTTTGCAGTTTGTCCACGGTCAACACCTTCGCTTTCTCGATAACTCGACTGGCTGTTTTCGCCAGGGGCTTTTTGTAGGGTCGACATTAAATTGCGCCCACCCGAAGCGCTTTACATTGGACGTCAGGCACTTTTCTTTTGATGACAAATTGTCGGACACTCGGACGCGTGACCGCCGGTCTAAAAACCCCGCAGGTTGGCGCAAGGTCACTGTAATCAACGGATGAGCGCTGATGGCTCCCTGCAGCGTAGAAGATGAGTGAGCGCACAGCATGAAAACCATCGACGACATGACAACTGTTCAACTGTTGATACGCTGGATATAGTCGCCACGCTCACGCCAATCGCCACCGGCACAGGGAAGCCCTCGCATGACCAAGCTTGTTCGCGCCGCCGTCTTGACCAACTACCTTGAGGTCACCCAGTACCTGGGTTTCAACCCGCGCGACGTGCTGGCCGCTGTCGGCCTGAGCAGGGCCCAACTGCAAGCCCCTGAACACCGCATCCAGATCGATGCCGCCGTACGCCTGCTGGAAGACTCCGCCACCGCCAGCGGTTGCCAGACCTTCGGCCTGAGCATGGCCGAGTCGCGCCAGCTCTCGGACTTCGGCGTGGTCAGCCTGCTGCTCAGCCACCAGCGCACCCTGCGCGATGCCTTGCAGGTCGTGGTGGATTACCGACACCTGATGAACGACTCGCTGGCCATCTTCATCGAAGAGGCCGGCAAGATGGTGATCATTCGCGAAGAGGTGGTCACCGAAACACCCATGCCCAGCCGCCAGGCCACGGAGCTGGCCATCGGCGTGATGTTCCGGCTGTGCTCGGCCCTGCTGGGCTCACACTGGCATCCCTACAGCGTCAACTTCATGCACCAGGCACCGGACAACCTGCACCTGCACCGCCGGTTGTTTGGTTGCAAACTGGAGTTCGGCAGCGAGTTCAACGGCATCGTCTGCCCCGACATCAGCCTCGACATGACCAACCCCAACGCCGACCCGGCCATGGCCCGCTACGCCCAGAGCTACCTCGACTCGCTGCAGGGCCACGAAGGCACCTCGATGCTGTTCGAAGTACGCAAGGCGATCTACCTGCTGCTGCCCATGGGGCGCGCCACCATCGAACAGGTCGCCCAGAGCCAGGGCATGAACGTACGCACCCTGCAACGCCGCCTCAAGGACGACGGCTGCGCCTTCAACGACGTGATCAACGACGTGCGTCGAGATTTGGTGCTGCGTTATCTGGACAACCCGAACTACTCGCTGAGTCGGATTGCCGACATGCTTGGGTATTCGATGGCGAGCTCGTTTACGCGGTGGTTTATCAGCCAGTTCGGGATGCCGCCGGCGACGTGGCGTGCGCAAAAACAATCCACAGCAAAACCTGGCGCAGGCCCGAAAGAATCCTGAGTCGAGCACACACATGTAGGAGCCGGCTTGCCGGCGATGGACTCCAGCGCGCCGCGTTCATCCAGTTCACACGCGTTATCGTTGACGACCATCGCTGGCAGGCCAGCTCCTACAGGGGACCGCGTTTATCCAGATCTCACGCGTAATCGTTGACGACCATCGCTGGCAAGCCTGCTCCTACAAGCGACCGCGTCCTAGTCCAAACCGGTGAAAGCAAAAAAAACGGCGACTGCTGGTACAGTCGCCGCGAAAGACCGGTGTTTGTGACACCGGTCGAGAGCCCCACGGCATGAGGAGTCAACGCCGTGTGGCCCTGCCATAAAACCTGTTCGTGACGAGGCGTTCAGAGCCCCCAGCGCAGCAGCAACAACACCAGCACGACCAGGAACACCGTCTCCCCGACCATCAGCAGGATCGGTTTGATCCCGACCGCCGCCAGCTCGCGCAAGCGGGTCTTCATGCCCAGGGCACTGATGGAAATCACCAGGCACCAGCGCGACAGTTCGTTGACCGTGCCTTGCACCGCCGGCGCTATCCATCCAGTGCTGTTGATGCAGGCCAGGATCAGAAAGCCGACGGCGAACCACGGCAACAGCGGCGGGCGCTTGCCCGTCGGGTCGGCGCCTTGCATGCGGGTGATCATGGCGGCGGTGACGATCACCGGCAGCAGCATCGCAACGCGCATCAGCTTGACCACCGTGGCCGTGTCGCCGGTCTCGGTCGACATGCTGTAGCCGGCGCCGACCACCTGGGCCACGTCATGGATCGTGGCGCCGAGGAACACGCCCGCCACCTGCGGCGATAACTCTAGCCAGTTGGCGATCATCGGGTAGACGATCATCGCCAGGGTCGACAGCGCCGAGACGCCGATGACGGTAAACAGGGTCGCCCGCTCTTTCTGCGGATGGTTCGGCAGCGCCGCTGCCAATGCCAGGGCCGCCGAGGCGCCGCAGATGGCGGTCGCGCCGCCAGTGAGCATGCCGAACAGACGCTGGAACCCCAGGGCCTTGGCGGCGATCACAGACACGCTGATGGTCACCACCACCAGGATCACCACCAGCGCAATCGGCTTCCAGCCCAGCGCGGCCATTTGCTCCAGGGTGATGCGCATGCCCAGCAGCGCCACGCCAATGCGCAGCACGGTGCGAGCGGTGAACTCGATACCGGCCTTGCACGGGCCGTCATCGGCGAGAAAATTCAGGGCCATACCCAGCAGCAAGGCGAACAGCATGACCGGCGCACCGTAGTGCTCGGACAGGAACGACGCGGCGGCCGCCACGATCAGGCTGACGATAAACCCCGGTGCCAGTTCGCGCGTGCGACTGTGGATGCGGGTGAGAGCAATGGCGCTCATGGCGCGGCCTCCTCGGAAACGATGACGATAAACGCCTGGTCGTCGATGATCTCGACCGGGTAGTTGGTGACTTTGACTTGCCTGGAGTTGAGCAAATAACCGCTGTGCAAATCGAAGCGCAGGCCATGGGCGCAGCATTGAATCACCCGACCCTCAAGACGCCCGCCACACAGCGAAGCGCCCTGATGCGGGCAGCTGTCGTCGATGGCAAACAGCTGCCCGTCGACGTTGAACAACGCCAGGCTTTTGTCCTCGAATTCGAACAGCGCCCGGCCACCGGCCTGCGGGTGTTTGCCGGCAGGCACGGGAATGCGCCGGGTCATGCTGGCTGCCGCTCGCGATCACTTTCCTTGAGGGCCTCGTTCATGGCCCCGAGCAGCGCCTGAGCAGGTTGTGCACCGATCACCGTCATGCGGTTGTCGAACTTGAAGCTCGGCACGCCGCTGGTCGCGCCGGGAGATCCTTCAAACGGCGTGGCATCGCCCTTCAGGCAATCGAGCAGCCCTTCCGGAGCGACGCCGCAGGAGCGGGCAATGCCCAGCAAGGTCTCGCGGCAACCGAGGTTTTCACGTCTCAGGAAATAAGCGGCGAACAGTCGTTCGAGCAACATTTCACGCTGACTGGCATTGCCCATTTCGCTGACACGCTCGAACAAGCGATGGGCGTCGGCGGTGTTGGGCATCGTCTCGATACGGCTGAGGTCGATGGCCAGACCAACCGCACTGGCCGCCTGCTGGACCTGCTTCTGGCGCATGGTCATGGCGTCGGCATTGCCCAGGCGCTTGCGGTAGAAATCGGCAAAGGGTTCACCCTCTACCGGTATCTGAGGCAACAACTGCACGCCATGCCACACCGTGGTGATCTGCACATCCGGGTGACGACTGCGAAACTGCACCTGCGCATGTTCCAGTTGGCGTTTGCCGATCAGGCACCAGGGGCAGATAAAATCGAAAAACACATCAATACGTAAACGACGACTCACAACTTCACCTCTAAACCCGCTTCACCGACAGGGTCAGGCACGCTCTGACCCTGAAGCCGGGCAATATCTCTGTGGTAATGACACTTGGCATAAAAGAACACCGCCGCCGCCGCGAGGCTGACCAGTGGCACCAGTTGAAACGCGGCATGCAGACCGATGAGGTCGGACACCCGGCCGGTGATGAACGGTCCCGGTGCCAGCCCCAGCATGTTGTTGGCCAGGGTCAGCGTGGCGAACGCCGTACCGTGCACCGAGTAATGGGTCAGGTTGGCAACCATCGCGCCGGCGGGGCCGGTGGTGCCGGTGGCAATCGCCATGCCCAGGCAGATCAGCAGCAGTTGCACTGGCCCTGCCTGCAAGGCGAACGCCGCCGACAACAACAGACAACTGCCCAGGCAGAAGCCGATGGCCAGGCTGACCTTGCGCTCCGGCGAGTTGCGACACAGGCGATCGCTGAGCATGCCGCACAGGATCATGCCCGCACCGCTGCACAACACGATGATCGCCGCCATGCCGCCGGCCTTGTCGGTGGGCATGTCGTAGTAGCGGTTGAGGTAGCTGGGAATCCACACCATCACCGTGCCGCCAACGAACAACTGCAAGCCGCTGGCGATGTAGGTGGACACCACCGAACGGCTGGACCACAGCGTGCGCAGCGGACGCTTGACCGCGGCAGCCGTCTTGTTCGCAATCTGCGCGGCGCGTTGTGGCGCAATGCGCGCTTCCTTGACGATGAGCGGATAAAGCATCGCCAGCACCAGGCCAAACAACGACATGCCGGCAAACGACCAGCGCCAGCCCAGCTTGGCGGCAATCGCACCACCCAACGCCATGCCCAACACCGAACCGAACATCCCGCCCGCCATGAAGGCACTGGCCAGGGTGGCCCGCATGTGTTTGGGGAACACCGAAATCACCACCGCGATGCCCACGCTGCCGTAGGCGGCTTCGCCGACACCGACCATGAACCGCGCGATGAACATCTGCTGGTAGTCCTGCGCCAGCGCGCAACCCAGGGTTGCCACGCTCCACAGGAACGCCATCAGCGCCAGGCTCTTGACCCGGCCGAAGCGGTCGGCCATCAACGACAAGGGAAACGTCAGCAAGCCGACCATCAGGGCAACGATGCCGCTGAGCAGGCCCAGCTGTCCGTCGCTCAACGCCCACTCAGTCTTGAGCAGGGGGAATACCGCGTTCAGTACCTGACGCGACATGTAATCGGAAATCAACAGGCCGAACGTCAAGGCAAAGACGATCCAGGCATATTGGCGCGCAACGCCGACTCCGCTGGAGTCGTCATCGTCAGCGGCTATTGGGTGAAAGGCCATGCAGCCTCCTCAAGAGCTTTGTTTTATTTTTGTTATCAAGCGTGTAACGGTCAGGCGGACGAGAGCTCACGGCCTCTCGCCCCGACCCTCGGTCAACCGCGTTGCGGTACACCTTTTTGCCCAGCCTTGCGGTTGGGGGCCATGCCGTTGGCCAACAGGGTTTCTTCGATGGTTTCGTACTGCACGCCGATGCGGTAGATCTCACGGGCTTCTTTGCCGGTGGCGATTTCGCGGCCCAGTTCGTGGGCGATGCGCACGGTTTGCTGGATCTGCGCCACCGAGCCGAAACGATCGCCCTTGTGATCAATGATAGTGTCTTCATTGCCCACGCGTGGGTGCATGCCCATGGCCATCGACATGGTGTTGAATGGCATGACGTTCTTGAGCAACGATTCGGAGGTCAGAGTGCAACCGTCCGGCGCGCGGTGGATGAAGTTGAAGAAGTTGAACGGGTTCGGGCCGTCGAAGCCGCCACCGATGCCGATCCAGGTCAGGTTCAGCGGGCCCTTGTAGATGCCCCTGCGCACCAGGCGCTCGAGGGTTTCCATGGCGTGCATGCCGGTCAACTGGAAGTGCGGCTGGATGCCGTTGTCCATCAGGCGCTTGAGGTGCTCGGCAACCCAGGCCGGACCTGCCGGTACGGTCATTTCGCTGTAGGCGGCCTGTGTCAGCGGATTGGCCAGGGAAGTGCCTTCCAGGTATTCCGGATACAGCAGCTCCATGATGTTCATCTGGGTGGTGTTGATCGCCACGGTGACCTGATCCGGCTTGGGGGTCAGCTCGGCCAGCATGTGGCGGGTGTCGTCGGACAGCCACTTGGCCGCTTCACCGTCGCTTTCCGGAGCGAAGGAAATCGAACCGCCGACCTGGATGATCATGTCCGGCACGGCTTCACGCACACCGGCGATCAGCTCGTTGAATTTCGACAGGCGCTTGGAGCCCTTGCCGTCCAGTTCACGCACGTGCAAGTGCAGGACCGTGGCGCCGGCTTCATAGCATTCGACCGCTTTCTGGACTTGCTCGTCCATGGTCAGCGGGATGTCTTCCGGGAAGTCATCCGGCATCCACTCCGGGCCGTACGGGGCCACGGTGATGACTACCTTTTCCATGTTTTCCGGGTGCAGCGAATCGTCGAAGAATTGCATGGTCTACTCCAGTTCTTATGATTGTCCCGCCCACCCGGGGTCGTGCCGGGCAGGCGTGTTTACGAGTGCGAATGCAGGTGGCGTTCGATCAGAACGTCTTGTCGCCGATGATCCCGGCACGTTCCATCTTGCGATGGCAGGGCGGGTAATCCATGACGGCGTAATGCTGGGTACTGCGGTTGTCCCAGATGGCGATGCTGTTCGGCTTCCAGCGCCAGCGCACCTGATACTCGGGGATGTACGCCTGACTGATCAGGTAGCGCAGCAACTCGCCGGCGCCGGGGTTGGCGTCCTGGCCGAAGCGCACCCGCTCAGGGGTGTGGTAGTTGCTGAAGTGGGTGGTGAACGCGTTGACGAACAGCACCTTCTCGCCGGTTTCCGGATGGGTGCGCACCACCGGGTGTTCGGCGTCCGGGTACATCGCCTTGAGCGCCAGGCGTTTTTCAATCGGCATCGCCGCACCGAAGCTTGCTTCGATGCTGTGGCGGGCACGCAGGTCGGCGATCTTGACCTTTACGTCTTCCGGCAAGTTCGCATAGGCCTGGACCATGTTGGTCCACATGGTGTCGCCGCCCACTGGCGGGCATTCCACGCAACGCAGCACGCAGCCCATCGGCGGTGCTTCGCGCCAGGTGGCGTCGGTGTGCCAGGCGTTTTCGTAGCGGTCCATCGGCTGGTCCGGATTCTTGTAGATCCGCACCAGTCCCGGATGATCCGGATCACTGCCGGCCACCGGATGATCTTCCAGCTCGCCGAAGCGTCGGGCGAAGGCCACGTGCTCGGCGCGGGTGATGTCCTGATCGCGCAGGAACACCACGCGGTGCTTGAGCAACTGGGCACGAATCTCGGCAAACAGACCGTCGTCATGCACCGCGTCGGCCAGGTTGACGCCGATCAGTTCGGCGCCAATGCTGCAGGTCAATTGTTCGACTTTCATGGCTGGCCGCTCCTTAAACGACGAAAATCGAAGAGCCGGTAGTCTTGCGCGATTCAAGGTCACGATGGGCCTGCACCGCGTCCTGCAAGGCGTAGTGCTGGTTGATCTCGATCTTGATCCGGCCGCTGCCGACGTGGTCGAACAACTCGCCAGCCAGGGCGGCTTTTTCCGCAGGGTCGCTGATGTAGTTGGCCAGGGCAGGACGGGTCAGGTACAGCGAACCTTTCATCGCCAGCATCACTGGGTCGAACGCCGGGATCGGTCCGGATGCGGTACCCACGCAGACCATCAGGCCACGGGGTTTCAACGAATCCAGCGAACCCATGAAGGTGTTCTTGCCAACACTGTCGAACACCACGTTGACGCCCACGCCGTCGGTCAGTTCGCGAACGCGAGCGGCGACGTCTTCGTGGCTGTAATTGATCGTATGGTCGCAACCGTGAGCCCGAGCGATTTCGGCCTTTTGCTCGGTCGAAACCGTGCCGATCACGTTCAGGCCCAGCAACTTGGCCCACTGCGAAACGATCAGGCCGACACCGCCGGCAGCGGCGTGCAGCAGGATGCTGTCGCCGGCCTTGAAGTCGTAGATGCGGCGCATCAGGTACGAAGACGTCAAACCGCGCATGGTCATCGCAGCAGCGGTTTCGAAGCTGATGGTTTCCGGCAGCTTGATCAGCGGCGCGGCCGGGATCAGGCGCTCGGTGCTGTAGGCGCCGAGGGTATTGAGAAAACCGGTGTAGGTGACACGGTCACCGACTTCGACGTTGGTGACCCCTTCACCAACGGCCTGGACCACGCCGGAAGCCTCAACGCCCATGCCATTAGGCAGAGGAATCGGATAGGTACCGTTACGGAAATAGGTGTCGGCATAGTTCAAGCCAACCGCCACATGACGCAGACGAACCTGGCCTGGACCGGGTTCGCCGACTTCGACGTCCTCGTAACGTAGAACTTCGGGACCACCGGTTTCATAAAAGCGTACGGCTTTGGCCATTTTTCTTATTCTCCAATCTGCAATATGGGCGTGTTGCATCGAATTGCGCTGATTGGACTGTAGGACGAGGCCTGTTGTGACGCTTCTCATCAGGCGACAATGGCTTTTCATTTCATGACAGGCGGGGCCGCTCCCTCCTTGCCGTCGTTCGGCTGATCCCTGGTTTTTTCGCCAGCGGCCGGTGCTTGCGGGTTGCCGAATCCGGCCTTGGCGTTTTCGGCCTTGCTCTTGTGGATATCGCAACCCTCCAACTCGCTGACCTGGGTGCAACCGGACTGCTCGAGCTGTTTGCGGTATTTGTCGTTGATGGCATGGGCCGGGGATTGGGCAATGAGCAAAATGGCCAATGCCGGCAGGATGATTTTGTACATGAGTTCCTCTCTCCCACTGAAAAATGCCGACACATGGCGCGGCAGACTCACTCTAGCCTGCCCCGTCGTCACCTGCGCTATCATCGCCCGCCTCGATGCCCCAAGAGCCTTGACCCCGGATGTCCGAAACACTGCCACTGCCCGATGATCACCCAGCCCTGCCGCCGGTCCTGGCGGGCCCGCTGCTGCGGCGCCTTGAGCCCACGCGGCTGGTGCTGTGGCTGGTGGGTTCCCGGGCGCTGGCGCTGACCTTGCGCTTGCAGGGCGTCGGTGACATCCGCCTCGATAGCGGGCAATGCACGGTGATTGCCGCAGGGACTCATGCCTTTGTGCACTTGATCGACGTGCCACTCGATTGCGCCCTGCCCTGCGACCAGTCGATCGACTACGACCTGCTGATCGATGGTGCAGAACAAGGCATCGCCGACTGGGCGCCGCACCTGCTGTACGGCGATGCCCGTTGCCCGAACTTCGTCCTGCGCGCACGGGTCGATCAATTGCTGCACGGCTCTTGCCGCAAGCCTCACCACCCGGCGGCAGACGGCTTGCTCTGCGTCGACCGGTTGCTGGCGCAGGAACATGCAGCCAAGGACCGCCCGGCGCTGCTGATGATGACCGGCGATCAGGTCTACGCCGACGATGTCGCGGGGCCGATGCTGCGGGCGATTCACGCCTTGATCGAGCGCCTGGGCCTATTCGGCGAACACCTCGAAGGCGCCGTGGTCAGCGACAGCGCCAGACTCTACGAGCACCCGGCCAGTTACTATCACCGCGCGGACCTGCTGCCGGCGCTGCAAAGCAATGAAACCCTGCGCGAGCGTTTCTTCGGTGGCGCACGCAAGCCGATCTTCACCAGCAGCAGTGCCGACAATCACCTGGTGACCTTCGCCGAAGTCATGGCCATGTACCTGCTGGTCTGGTCCCCAGTGCCCTGGACCCTGATCGCCCCCCAGGCACCGACGCTGACACCGGAACGGCTCCAGCGCTACGCCCTTGAACAGACGCGCATCGATGCCTTCACGGCCGGCCTTGGCAACGTCGCGCGGGCACTGGCGCATCTGCCGACGCTGATGATGTTCGACGACCACGACATCACCGATGACTGGAACCTGTCCGCGCAATGGGAGGAAACGGCCTACGGCCATCCGTTCTCCCGGCGCATCATCGGCAACGCACTGCTGGCGTACATGCTGTGCCAGGGCTGGGGCAACAACCCGAATGCCTTCGCTGCCCTGCTGCACAAGGCCGGGGCGTTGAGCGCCAGCACACAGGAGCGCCACCTCGACTGCAGGGTCCAGGACGATCTGATCGATGACCTGCTGAAATTCCAGCATTGGCATTACGTGCTGCCGACCACCCCGGCCATGGTCGTGATCGACACCCGCACCCGGCGCTGGCGCAGCGAAATGAACCTCAAGCAACCTTCCGGCCTGCTCGACTGGGAAGCCCTGAGCGAACTGCAACAGGACCTACTGGACCACCCGAGCGCGATCATCGTTTCACCGGCGCCGATCTTCGGCGTCAAACTGATTGAAACCGTGCAGCGGGTCTTCAGCTGGTGCGGTTATCCACTGCTGGTGGACGCGGAAAACTGGATGGCCCATCGCGGCGCGGCCCAAGTGATCCTGAACATATTCCGCCACTCGCGCACGCCGGGTAACTACGTGGTGCTGTCGGGCGATGTGCACTACTCCTTCGTCTACGAAGTGCTGATCCGCCATCGCAAGGCCGGGCCACGCATCTGGCAGATCACCAGCAGCGGCATCAAGAATGAATTTCCCGCTACCCTGCTCGAATGGTTCGACCGCCTCAACCGCTGGCTGTACTCGCCACGCTCGCCACTGAACTGGCTGACCAAACGTCGCCGCATGCGCATCGTGCCGCATGTCCCGGAACACGCCGAAGCCGGAGAGCGGCTGTGGAACTCGGCGGGGATCGGGCAGGTGTTCTTTAATGAAAAGGGTCAACCGCAGGACATTTTTCAACACAACGCCAATGGCTCGCCAAAGACACGAATGGTTGCGCCGGAGGGTGAGTACTAAAGGTATAACCCCTGTGGGAGCGAGCTTGCTCGCGATGGCGGCGTATCAGTCGACATCGATATTGGCTTTGAGTCCGTCATCGCGAGCAAGCTCGCTCCCACAGTGATCCTCGTCAGGCACATAGGTAGAGGCAACTCGGCATGAACCTCACCCGCACCCTGATCATCGGCAACTCCGGCTCCGGCAAAAGCTGGCTGGCACAGCGGCTAGCCCAGCAATTGCGTGAGCCCTGGACCGATCTCGACCGGATTCACTGGCTGTCGGACGAACACAGCATCCCCCGCCCCCGCGCCGAAGCATTGGCCATTGCACGGATCGCGACCGACGAACAGCGCTGGGTAATCGAAGGGGTTTACGGCTGGATCATCAGCGAAATCCTCCATCGCGCCACAGCGTTGATCTGGCTGAGCATCGGCGACAAGGAATGCGTCGCCAACATTCACCAACGGGAAACGCAGGATGACGAACGGTTGGTGGCAATGCTGGAGTGGGCTGGCAGCTATCGCACCCGTGACGACTCAAGTGGATTTGCTGCGCACCAGCGCCTTTTCGATGGGTTTTGCGGCGAAAAAATCCGATTGGCAGATCGAAAGGAAATCGCGGCGCTGATTCATCACCTGTAGGTTTGCGCAGCTGTGGTCGGACACAAACCCAATGGATGGCATGTAGCTCAGAATGGGATTACATCAGTCACGGAAACGTCCTGAGGAACATTCGGCGATACTCGATACTGACGTGGATGCACTCTCCACGTAACAACCACTCGTAGGTATCGCCTTGCTAACATGTACTCATTTCTGTACGGTCTTTGCATCAAGCGAGGACAATCACATGGAAACCATCAACTACACCAACGCTCGGGCACACCTGGCGCAAACCATGGACCGGGTGAATGAAGATCGCGCCCCGCTACTGGTAACCCGTCAGAAAGGCGAGCCGGTAGTGATGATGTCATTGGCCGAATACAACGCTCTCGAAGAGACTGCCTATCTGCTGCGCTCCCCCGCCAACGCTGAGCGCCTGATCAAATCAATCGGTAACCTGCGAGCCGGCAAAACCAAAACCAGGCAACTGATTGAAGAATGAATATCGAGTTCACCCCGGAAGCCTGGGACGATTATCTCTGGTTCCAGCAGAACGATAAGGCTGGGCTCAAACGTATCAACCTGTTGATCAAGGCTATCCAGCGTGAGCCCTTCGACGGCCTGGGGAAACCCGAACCGCTCAAGCATAACTTGAGCGGATTCTGGTCACGCCGGATTACGGCTGAACATCGTCTGGTCTACGCCGTTGAAGACGGCGAAATACGCGTCGTGATGTGCAGATACCATTACTGAGCAGAACTTCAGCCCTCTTTCATCACATCACTCACCCCTCTGACAATCATCTCCACCTCCCGCTCATCAAGCGTCAGCGGCGGTAGCAGGCGAATGGTTTTCCCCCGCGTGACGTTGATCAGCAAACCATGATCCCGCGCAGCGATCAGACTCAGGTCGCGGATCGGTTGCTTGAGCTCGATGCCGATCATCAGCCCCTGACCACGGATCGCCACGACGTTCGGGTTGCCCGCCAACTCGGTGCGCAATCTGTCGAGCAGCCGCGCACCCTGGAGCCGGGCGTTTTCCAGCAACCCTTGTTCTTCAACGATATCCAGCACTGTGCAACCGACCCGGCAGGCCAACGGATTACCGCCGAAAGTGCTGCCGTGGCTGCCCGGTGTGAACAGTTCGGCCGCCTTGCCACGGGCCAGGCAAGCGCCGATGGGCACGCCGTTGCCCAAGCCTTTGGCCAGGGTCATGACGTCCGGAACGATGCCTTCGTGCTGGAAGGCGAACCACTGGCCGGTGCGGCCGATTCCGGTCTGGATTTCATCGAGCATCAACAGCCACGAGCGACGGTTGCACAGCTCGCGCACGGCCTTGAGATAGCCCGGTGGCGCCAATTGCACGCCGCCTTCGCCCTGGATCGGTTCCATCAGCACCGCCACGATCCGCGAACCGTAAGCCTGT
This sequence comes from Pseudomonas sp. PDM32, assembly GCF_019219225.1. Taxonomy (NCBI): domain Bacteria; kingdom Pseudomonadati; phylum Pseudomonadota; class Gammaproteobacteria; order Pseudomonadales; family Pseudomonadaceae; genus Pseudomonas; species Pseudomonas sp. PDM32. Next base: position 397,595 of record NZ_JAHUWE010000005.1, on the reverse strand, counting down.
TGCACCTTGTCCAGCGCATCGAGGTCGCCGAACGGCACTTTGACGAAATCCCCCGGCAGCTGATTGAACCCCAGACGCACCGCCGGGCCGTCGCTGGCCGACAAGGTGCCGAGGGTGCGGCCATGGAACGCGTTCTCCATGACCACCACCAGCGGCTGTTCGATACCTTTGTGCCAGCCATGCAGCCGGGCGATTTTCAGTGCGGTTTCGTTGGCTTCGGCCCCGGAGTTGTTGAAAAACGCCCGGTCCATGCCCGCCAGCCGCGTCAGTTTCTGCGCCAGCCGTTGTTGCCAGTCGATGCTGTAGAGGTTCGACGTGTGCAGCAGCAATCCGGCCTGCTCGGTGATGGCGGCGACAATTTTCGGGTGGGAGTGGCCGACGTTGGTCACCGCCACACCGGCGACCGCATCCAGGTATTCGCGCCCGGCCTGATCCCACAGGCGAGTGCCCAGGCCCTTGTTGAAGCTCAGGGCCAGGGGTTGGTAAGTGCTCATCAGGCAGGCGGCGGTCATGACGTCAAGCTCCAGCAAGGGTCGGTGTTTTTGCAGTATGGTTAGCCACCTGAGCTGGATAAACGCTGTAAAACTTCAATCATTTAAAAGCTGGGCTTGATAATGGATCTGTTCCAGGCAATGAGCGTCTACGTGAAAGTGGTGGAGACCGGCAGCATGACCGCCGCCGCTTTGCAGTGCGATATGTCCACGACCATGGTCGGCAACCACCTCAAGGCCCTGGAGCAGCGGCTGGGTGTACGCCTGCTGAATCGCACGACGCGGCGTCAGCGGCTGACCGAGTTCGGCGTCGCGTATTACCAGCGTTGCCTGGAAGTGCTGGGGCTGGTGGCCGATTCCGAGCGTCTGGCCGAGCAGGCCCTCGATGAACCGAGCGGGACGCTGCGCATCACCGCTCCCCTGACCTTCGGCACCGAACGCCTGGCACCGGCACTGAGTGAGTTCAGCCGGCAAAACCCGCGGGTGAAACTTGACGTGGTACTGACCAACCGGCGCCCGGATCTGCTGGAAAACGGACTGGACGTAGCCTTTCGCCTCGGCGCGCTGGAGCCCTCCAACCTGATCGCCCGCCCGCTGATCGACTACACCCTGACCATGTGCGCGTCACCGGACTATCTGGCCCGTCGCGGCACACCGCAAACGCCTGAAGACCTGCGACACCACGACTGCCTGTCCTTTGCCTATCCGGCCGGGGATGACTGGCAATCGGTGCAAAAGGAATGGCGCCTGGCCGGGCCCGAGGGCGAAGTCAGCGTGGGGGTCAGCGGGCCGATGCTGATCAACAGTTCGGCCGGTTTGCATCAGGCGGCGCGCACCGGCATGGGCATCGTGATGATGCCCGACGCCCTGGTCGAGCAGGACCTCAAGGACGGAAAGCTGTTGGCCTTGATGCCCGATTACTGCCCGCCCAGCCGGCCGATGCACCTGGTCTATGCCCAGGATCGCCACCGTTTGCCGAAACTGCGACGCTTCGTCGAATTCGCCGTACAGATGTGGGGCAAGCACTAGTCGGCCGAACAGGCCATGCACTAATCTGCTGACTGGCGAGTCACTGGCAAGGAGAGCTCAGATGGGCGAAGCATCGAATATCGAACCGTTGAAGTTCAATGTCGAAGACATGAGCGACGGCATGCTGCACACCATTCTCGAGCTGGTCAGCGACGGCATTTGGGACTGGAACGCCAACACCGGTTTCGTCTACCGCACGGCTCGCTGGTACGAGATGCTCGGCTATACGCCTCACTCTCTGGACAACAACGTGCTGACTTGGGAAAACGTCATCCATCCCGATGACTACCCACGCGTCATGGCCCTGTTTGACGACTACCTGAGCCAACGTGCCTGCGGTTATCAGGCCGAATATCGCTGCCGCATGCAGGACGGCAGCTACCTGTGGATAGAAGACCGCGGCCACATCCTGGCGCGCAATGCCGATGGTTCGGTAGCGCGGATGATTGGCGCGCACCGCAGCATTGAAGACAAGCGCCGACTGTTCGAGGCGCTCGAACGACGCAATCACTCCCTCGAGGCGTTGATCGAAGAACGCACTCTGGAGTTGTCACGGGTCAATCATCAATTGCAGCTGCAGCTCGAAGAAAACCGCAAGCTGGCGCAAACCGATACGCTGACTGCCGTTGCCAATCGCTATCGACTCGAACAGGTCCTGCCCCAGGCCTGCGACCGCGCCCAGCGCTTTCGTGAACCCCTGTCCTTGATCGCCATGGACATCGACGACTTCAAGACCATCAACGATCACTACGGCCATGCCTTGGGCGATGCCGCGCTGGTGCATGTGGTCGAGAACGTCAAACGCTTCGTGCGCGAGGGCGACCTGCTGGCCCGTTGGGGCGGCGACGAGTTCATCATGACGCTGCCCAACACCCCGTTGGCCGAAGCCCGGACCCTCGCCGAGAAGATCCGCCACGGCCTTGCGGACTTGCTGCCCGTGGGAGACTTTCAGGTGACCATGAGTTTCGGCGTGGTCCAGCGCTTTGACGAAGAACAGCAGAGTGGCCTGATGGCACGGGCCGATCAGGCGCTGTACCGCTCTAAAATCGCCGGCAAGAACGTGATCTCGGGATAACCCTTACCTCCCCGCCTTCACCAGCACCGGTTGCTCCTGATAGCGATCCGGGTACAGCTGCTTGAGCTGCGCCACTTTCGGTAGATCGTTGATCACGATGTAGGGATAGGTCGGATGTTCGGTGAGAAAGTCCTGATGTTCCTCCTCCGCCGGGTAGAAGCCGTTGTAGCTTTCCAGCCGGGTCACGATCGGTTTGTTGAACGACTTGGCAGCGTCGAGCTGGGCAATGTAGGCCTGGGCGACTCGTTGCTGTTCGCTGCTCCTGGTAAAAATCGCCGAACGATACTGGGTGCCGGTGTCCGGTCCCTGGCGATTGAGTTCGGTCGGGTTGTGCGCCACCGAGAAGTAGATTTGCAGCAAGGTGCCGTAGCTGACCTGAGCGGGATCGAAAGTGACTTCGACCGACTCCGCATGGCCGGTATTGCCGTCGCTGACGCGCTCGTATTGCGCGGTATCGGCCGCCCCGCCCGCGTAACCGGAGACGGCGTTTTTCACGCCTTTGACATGCTGGAACACCCCTTGCACACCCCAGAAGCAGCCGCCGGCGAACACCGCGGTTTCGCTGCGGGCCTGGGTGGTTTCGTCGAGGGCCGGCGGTGGAATGACCACCGCCTCTTCGGCACCACCGAAGGAGAAGGCCGAGCATTGGCTGATGATGCCGGCTGCGGCCAGCCCCAACAATGTACGGCGCCAGGTGAACAGGGTTTTCATGAAATGGACTCCTGAAAAAAACAAGGGCAATCAGCCGAAGGTAAAGGCGTAGGCCGATGCGCCCGGATCAAGAAACTCGATGCTGAAGGTCCGGTCTTGCACACCACCGCTCTGGCGCACCAGTTGATACAAACGCTGCTCGGTCACGGTGCCGCTGCCATCGGGCGCCACATCCATACCGTGGTCGTCACCCGGTGCCTTGCCGTCGATCAGCACCTTGAAGCGCACCGGTTTGCCATCGGCACCGGGACCCAGGACCAGATGCAAGTCACGGGCGTGGAAGCGGTAGACGATGCGGCTGTCCGTTGCGCTGGCAGTGGCTCGCTCGGAGCCGACATGCCACTGACCGCTCAGGCTCCAGTCGTTGAGCGCCAATTGTGCAGGCGGGTTGTAGGTGGCGACCTTGTCCGGCACCAGCGCGGTTTGCGGCACGAAATGCTCGGCACGCTGGTAGCCGACATAGGTTTCCGGCGACTGCACTTCGCTGCTGTCCGGCGCCATTTGCACGCCATCGGCCTTGGCCTCGATCAGCCCGTCCGACACCTTGCCACCCGCCTCACGCAACAGTTGCTGGATGACCCGCTCCGACTCGGCATACTCGCCTTCACCGAAGTGGTGATAACGAATACGGCCCTGGGCGTCGGCAAAGTAATGCGCCGGCCAGTACTCATTGTTGAAGGCGCGCCAGATCTTGAACTCGTTGTCGATGGCCACCGGGTAGTGGATGCCCAGGTCCTTCATGGCTTTGGTGACGTTGTTGACGTCACGCTCGAAGGCAAACTCCGGCGCATGCACGCCGATCACCACCAGGCCCTGATCGCGATACTTCTCGGCCCAGGCTTTCACATAGGGCAGCGAGCGCAGGCAGTTGATGCAGGAGTAGGTCCAGAAGTCCACCAGCACCACCTTGCCTTTCAAGGCCTGGGCATCGAGGGGTGGCGAGTTGAGCCATTGCACGGCGCCCTCCAGTGGCGGCAGGCTGCCTTCGACCGGCAAGGTGCCCGGGGATTTCTCGGCCACTTGCACCGCGCCTGCGGTAGTTGAGTTCTGCGCCATCATCGCCCCGCTGTTACGCGGTAACTTGCCGGACAATTTCTCCACCAGCGCTTGCTCGATACCACCGGTAGACGCCGTGGAAAAACGCGCCAGAACCCCCGTGTCCAGCCCCAGGGCAATCGCCACCACGCCGACCAGCATCGCCGCGCCAAGACCGCGACGAACCCATTCGCCCGCGCCAATCGAGCGTTTCATCGCCGTGAAAACCTTGCCACCCAGCAGCAACGCCAGCGCAAGGGAAGTGGCAGCCCCCGCCGCATAAGCCAGCAGCAAAAAGGTGGTCTGGATGCTCGCGCCTTGCAGCGCCGCACCGGTCAGCAACAGGCCCAGGATCGGCCCGGCGCAGGGTGCCCACAGCAGGCCGGTGGCGACGCCTATCAGGAACGAGGCACCGGGACGTGGCCGCGCATCGGCGCCCGCCGCTTCCGACAAGCGACTGCCCGCCGCCACCAGCGGCCGGGTCAGGCGCTCGGCCAATTGCGGCAGCAACAGCGTCAGGCCGAACAACGCGACGAACACCAGCGCCAGCCAGCGCCCGTACTGATTGAGCTGCACCACCCAGCCACCGCCCACCGCGGCCAATGTGGCAACCAGCGCGAAGGTCAGCGCCATCCCGACCAGCAGCGGCAATCCGCTTTTGACGAAGGGTTGCCCGGTGCGGGCGAAGACAAACGGCAACACCGGCAGAATGCACGGGCTGACAATCGTCAGCACACCACCGAGATAAGCGAGGACCAGCAGCCACATGGCGATTACCTGCAAAAAAGTGAGTGGAAGGGAATCACACCGTCTTCGGCACGAATTTCATCGCCAGGCCGTTCATGCAGTAGCGCAGGCCGGTGGGTTTCGGGCCGTCGTCGAAGACATGGCCCAGATGCCCGCCACAGCGCCGGCAGTGCACCTCCTCGCGGACCATGCCGAACGCACGGTCCTGCCGAGTGGCCACGGCCTTGTCCAGCGGTGCCCAGAAACTCGGCCAGCCGGTGCGGCTGTCGAACTTGGTGGCCGAGGAAAACAGCGGCTGGCCGCAACCGGCACAGGCGAAAGTACCGTCGCGGTGCTCGTTGTTCAGCGGGCTGCTGTAGGCCCGTTCAGTGCCCTCCTCGCGCAGGATGTCGTACTGTTCGTCGCTGAGGATCGCGTGCCATTCGCTGTCGCTGTGGGTCACTTCGAACGCCTCGGCTGCGCTGGCCGCACTGATCAAGGCCGAGCCTGTGGAAAACTTCGGCAACAGGCCGATCGCCAGGGCTGCAACGCCCAACCCGCCGCCCGCCAGAAGAAATTGCCGTCGTGAAAACATGCTCGCCTCCAAAATTCCAGGGGTGTTTCATGCAACACAGCCTAGGCTTTGGGTGATCGCCAAATCCTCACGGGAAGTTAAACAATTCGTGATAACTCGGGCCCCGAAAAACCCGCACAATGGGTATGCCCTTAACTGACTTCACTGGCTTCACTGACTTCACTGACTTCACTGACTTCACTGACTTCACTGACTTCACTGTAGGAGCTGCCGCAGGCTGCGATCTTTTGATTTTTAAAAACAAGATCAAACGATCGCAGCCTGCGGCAGCTCCTACAGTGAGTGGCACTACGCACAATGCGCTGAAGGATTGACCTGGATGGAACAGACCAAACGCGTCCTCGTGGTCGAGGACGACCAGCACATCGCCGACCTGATTTGCCTGCATCTTCGCGATGAGCAGTTCGAGGTGGTGCACAGCGCCGATGGCGATGAAGGCATGCGCCTGCTGCAGCAAGGCAACTGGGACGCACTGGTCCTCGACCTGATGCTGCCCGGTGCCGACGGCCTGGAAATCTGCCGCCGCGCCCGGGCCATGGCGCGCTACACGCCCATCATCATCACCAGCGCGCGCTCCAGCGAAGTGCACCGCATTCTCGGCCTCGAACTGGGCGCCGACGACTATCTGGCCAAGCCCTTTTCCATGCTCGAACTGGTGGCCCGGGTCAAGGCGCTGCTGCGCCGGGTCGATGCCATGGCGCGCAACCTGAAGATGGACGCCGGCAGCCTGCTCACCGACGGCCTGGCGATCGACCCGATCACCCGCGAGGTGGCCCTCGACGGACGACGCCTGGACCTCACGCCCCGGGAGTTCGATTTGCTGTACTTCTTCGCCCGCCAGCCCGGCAAGGTGTTTTCGCGCATGGACCTGCTCAACGCCGTGTGGGGCTACAGTCACGAAGGCTACGAGCACACGGTCAACACCCACATCAACCGCCTGCGCGCCAAGATTGAGGCCGACCCGGCGCAGCCTGTACGCATCCTCACGGTCTGGGGCCGCGGCTACAAATTCGCCACCGGGGAGGAGCCGCAGCCATGAGGCTGACCCTGACGCAACGCCTGTCCCTGGTGTTCGCCGTGCTGCTGCTGGTGTGCTGCGGCACGTCGGCGTGGTTGCAGGTGCGCTCCAACCAGATGCATGAACAGGAAGTGGTGCAAGGCTTGTCCCGGGACCTGGCGCAGCACATCGCCAGCGACACGGTGCTGATGGACACCCAGGGCCTGATGCCCAATGCCGTGCGCGATTTGTTCAGCAAGCTGATGCAGGTCAACCCCAGTGTCGAGGTGTACCTGCTCGACACCGAGGGCAAGATTGTCGGCAGTGCCGCGCCCGAGGGCCGGATCCGTCGGGAGCGGGTCGACCTCGCGCCGATCCAGCGCCTGCTGCGGGGCGATCCGCTGCCGATTCCCGGCGACGACCCGCGCAGCGTCGATGCGCGCAAGGTGTTCAGCGCAGCACCGCTGAAGGTGGATGGCAAGCCGGTGGGTTATCTCTACGTGGTGCTGCTCGGTGAGGATCACGACCGCCTGGCCGAACGCGGTGCAACCAGCGCGGCGCTCAACACAGCGCTGCTGTCCATCGGCCTGGTGGCATTGCTGTGCCTGATTGCCGGCCTCACCGCGTTTGCCCTGATCACCCGGCCGTTGCGCCGCCTGACCGAAACCGTGAGCCAGTTCGACATTGATGGCGTACCGGTCACGCCGGCCCTACCCGTCGCGGTGGAAAAAGCCGCCAGCCACGATGAAATCGCCGTGCTCGATGCCGCGTTCCGGCAGATGCAGGCCCGCCTGGGCGAGCAATGGCGTTCGTTGACCCGCCAGGACCAGGAGCGCCGCGAACTGGTGGCGAACATCTCCCACGACTTGCGCACGCCGCTGGCCTCGCTGCACGGCTATCTGGAAACCCTGTCGCTCAAGGACGCCACGCTGTCCCCTGCAGACCGCCGTCGCTACCTCGGCATCGCACTGGACCAGAGCCGCAAGGTCGGTGGTCTGGCGCAGTCGCTGCTGGAACTGGTGCGACTGGAGCACGGCTTCGTGCAACCGGTGCTGGAACGTTTTTCCCTGACCGATCTGGCCCAGGACATCTTCCAGAAATTCGAACTCACCGCCGAAGCGCGCAAGGTCGAACTCAAGGCCACGTTCGCGCCAAACGCCTCGGCGGCCTGCGCGGATCTCGGGTTGATCGAACGGGTGCTGACCAACCTGTTCGACAATGCCCTGCGCCATACACCGCCAGGTGGAGACATCGAACTGGGCCTGCGTCCGCAAGGGTCATTCATCGAGGTCACGGTCAGCGACACCGGCCCGGGCATTGCCCCGGAACTGCGCGAAGGTTTGTTCCTGCGCCCGTTCAACATCGGCGGCGCACGGCGTGATGGCGGGCTGGGGCTGCGGATCGTGCATCGCATCCTGCAATTGCATGGGCGCGAAATTCAGTTGATCGATATGCCGGGGCGGGGGGCGACCTTTCGGTTTTCGTTGCCGATCGATGAAGAGACAGCGTCGGCGCTGGCGGTGCGGTCGATGAACCTCAATACACCGCGGCAGGCCTGACGACCGCAGCGCCTGCTTCGCGAGCAGGCTCGCTCCCACATTTGGAATGCATTCCCCTGTGGGAGCGGGCTTGCTCGCGAAGAGGCCAGCCCAAACAACCGGGAATCCGAATCAGTCCCGATACCCCGGCGCCACCCGATCCAGCATCCGCAACAACGCCGCCCACGCCAGTTGCATGGCATCCGGATCGTTCAACTCACCCTCTTCCAACAGCCGCCCCGGATCATTGAACTGCCGCTCGGTGTGCGCGCAGACCTCGTGCGACGGCAGAACAACTTCACCGGCCGCTTGCGCGGCCAACTGGATTTCACAGGCCTTTTCCAGGTAATACATGCGCATGAACGCCTGCCCTACCGTCTCGCCCACCGTCAGCAAGCCATGGTTGCGCAGCATCATCACCGGCTTGTCGCCCAGGTCCGCCACCAAGCGTTGCTGCTCGCTCAAGTCCAGCGCCACCCCTTCGTAGTCGTGATAGGCAACACGGCCGTAGAACTCCATGGAAATCTGGTTGACCGGCAACAACCCGCACTTCAACGCCGCCACCGCGCACCCGGATTTGGTGTGGGTGTGCAGCACGCACTGCGCGTCTTCCCGAGCACCATGGATGGCGCTGTGGATCACGAAACCGGCCGGGTTGACCGGGTACGGCGATGGCTCTACGGCGTGGCCGTTGAGGTCGATCTTCACCAGGTTCGACGCGGTGATTTCTTCGAACATCAGCCCGTAGGGGTTGATCAGAAAGTGATGCTCCGGCCCCGGAATGCGCACCGAGATGTGGGTGAAGATCAAATCGGTCATGCGAAAGTGCGCAATCAGGCGGTAGCAGGCCGCCAACTCTTCACGCAGACGTTGCTCTGTCGATGTCATACCCCGGCAACCTCTTTCACGGTGCAATCTTCCAGCCCTTGCCCCAATGCCTCCCAGCCATCGAAACCCCGGCGAGCGATGAACACCAGGCGTGTGGCGTTGGTATGAGCGTCATCCAGCGCCGGCAGAAACTGACTGCGGGTGCCGACATGTTGCAGCCAATGCGCCATGCTGCCCGGCGTCAGCAGCACCAGGCCTTTGACCCGGAATACATCACTGGGCAGCGCCCTCAACCAGCCGCGCAAGCACTCGACGTCGAGGGCTGCGTTGCTCTGCCACAACCAGCTGCTGAACATCTCGCCGTGATCGCCGTCGGACACCCGGGTCAGCGGTTTCTGTGCCCGAGGCTCAAGGTCCAGATCGGTATCCAGCCACAACGCATCGGGCAACTCGGCTTGCACACTTTCATGCACACGCGTCCTGGCACCCAGTGCATCGCGCAACGCCTGCAACTGCGCCTCATCGACCAGATCGGTCTTGTTCAGTAACAGCAGGTCGGCAGCGGCCACCTGCGCCCGAGCCAGGCGCGCGTATTCACCGTCGAGTTGCAGATGGCGGGTGGCGTCGACCACGGTGATGACCATGTCCAATTGCATCTGGCTGCGCAGCTGTGGATAAGCCAGGGTCTGCACGATGCGCTGCGGGTCGGACACACCGCTGCACTCGATGACGATACGCTCCAGCCGCGGTTCAAGCTGCGCCAGGCTGCCGAGTTGCGCCAGCAGGTCTTCCTGCACCGTGCAGCAGATGCAGCCGTTTTGCAGGCTGTACACCGCGTCGGTGACTTCGGAAACGATGGCCGCATCGATGTTCAGTTCGCCGAAATCGTTGACGATCACCGCCAGCCGACTGCCTTCGGCACGGCGCACCATACGGTTGAGTAAGGTGGTTTTACCGGCGCCGAGAAAACCCGACACCACGGTCACGGCGATACGTGGGGAAGTCATTCTGCCTTGCCCTCCAGCACCGGTGGTTCGCCTTGCCAGACAGCTTTGAGGCCGACGGTTTCCAGCGTTGAGTGGCGGTCGTAGACCAGTTGCCCTTCAACGAAGGTCAGCAGCACCTGGGTCTTGTGGATGTAGTTGCGTGCCGGTGCAGCGAACAGGTCACGGTCGATGACAATCAGGTCCGCCGACTTGCCCACTTGCAGGCTGCCGGTGCTGTGTTCCAGGCCCATGGCCACGGCGCCGTTGCTGGTGATCACGGTCAGCGCCTGCTCGAGGCTGATCGGGTCGCCGAAGCAGGCCGGGTCGTCGTTCCACGGGTTCTGCCGGGTGATCATGGTTTCCAGCGCCAGCCACGGGTCGATGGACGCCACCGGCCAGTCGGTGCCCATCACCGCCGTGCCACCGGCGGCGAGCACGCCTTTGAAGTCGTAGATGCGCTTGAGGCGTTCCTGGCCGTAACCGGAACGTGCGCCGCTGGCGAACGGCGTCGGGTACCAGGCGGCCGGGGAAAACTCGGCGATGACATTCAGTTCCTTGAAGCGCGGCAGGTTGCCGGGGTGCAGCAAGGTGCTGTGGGCGCACTGGTGGCGCACACCGCTGAAACCGTTGCGACGACGGGCCTCGGCCACGGCATCGAGGAACACGTCGGACGCGCCGTCGCCGGTGCAGTGGGCGATCACGCGGATGCCCTTGCGGTCCATGTCCACCACCATGTCGGTGATGTGTTCCGGGGTCAGGTTGAGCTTGCCGCGCCAGCTCGATTCCTGCGGCCACGGGGTCAGCAGGTACGAAGACTTCGGCTCCACGGTGCCGTCGAAGTGGAACTTCACCGCGTTGGCGCTCAGGCGCGCGCTGCGGTAGTAGTGACGTTCGCCGGCCAGCAGCTCCCAGCGACGACGCACCGGGAAGATGTCGTCCTGCCAACTGATCGCCGCTTCGATGCGCACCGTCAGTTCGCCGCTGTCGTCGAGTTCCTTGAGGGCTTGCAAACGCTGTTCGCAGACGTGCACGTATTTGCTCGCCGTGACGCCGCGCGAGCTCTGGAAGTGCACACCATCGCGGTAGGCGCGACGCAGCACGCTGACCGGCGTCGGTGGCATGGCCGCGTGAATCATCGCGTAGGCACCGTCGATCATCAGCCCGGTGGGTTCACCGGTCAGCTCGTCACGCTCGAAATAACCGTTGCGTGGGTCGGACGTGTGGCGGTCGATGCCGGCCAGTTCCAGGGCCTTGGAGTTGACCATCATGGTGCCCCACATGCGGTCGAGCAGTGCCACCGGGCGGTCCGGCATGACGCTGTCGAGCCACTCGCGGCCCGGGGTCAGGCCGGCCTCGCGGAAGGTGTAGCGCACCCAGTACTGGCCGTAGATCCAGCCGTCGCCGGGATGGCTGTCGGCGTAGGCGAGGATGCTTTCGCGCAACTGCTCCGGGGTAGGGTCTTCAATGCCGACGTCGAGGTCATCGGCGTAGCGCGGCGCCAGCGCGAGGTCGGGGTGCGTGTGCATGTCGTGCAGGCCCGGCATGCAGAATGCGCCTTGCAGGTCGTGCACGCGGGTGTTCGGGCCCTTGAACATCTCGATCTGGCCGAGGCTGGCGACTGCGATCAACTTGCCGTCGCGGATAGCCACGGCCTCGGCCCACGGGTTGGCCGGGTCCTGGGTGTAGATACGTCCGTTGGTGAGGATCAGGTCGGCGTAGGTCCCCTGCACGGAATGGGTAGAGGAAAAGTTATCGGACTCAGCCATGTAAGCCACCTTCGAGTTCAGGAGATTGAAAGGTCGACCGGACGTTGTGCGTGTCGGCGACCTGAAAAATTTGTTGTTGTTTTAGTCAGCCAGAAACATGGTGGCGTCGACCTCGATCATCACCGGCTCATCGCTGCTGCCGAGTTGCCCCAGCAGCTCGCGCAAACCGTCCAGGTCGCGTGCCCGGTGATGGCTGACGTGGCAGCTTTGCGCGAGGGCGGCGAAGTCCGGCGTGAGGATGTCCACCCCCAGCAACGGCACCGCCTTGGCGTTCATGTAGTCGCGGATTTCGGCATAGCTGCTGTTGTTCCACAGCAGCAGGATCACGCCGACGCCGGCCTCTTTGGCGGCGATCAGTTCGGCGCTGGAAAACTGCAAGCCACCGTCGCCGACCAACGCCACCACCGGGCGCGAAGGTTGGGCCAGCTTGGCGCCGATGGCGGCGGGCAAACCGTAGCCGAGGGTGCCGTAGCCACTGCCGGCGTTGAACCAGCTGTTGGGGGTTGGCGCCCGGTAGCCGAGCGCGCCCTGGTACACCGGTTGGGTCGAATCGCCGACGATCAGTGGCTGCGGCAAGTGATCGCGCAGGGTATCGAGCAGCGCTTGCATACGGGATTGTCTGGCGCTCCAGCCGGCGTGTTCGAGGGCGTTGACCTTGCCCGCTCGCTCAGCCGCCCAGGCTGGATCGGCCTGGCGCTGCGGCAGTCGATCGAGCAACAACAGCAAGCCTTGCCCGGCATCGCCCAGCAGGCCGACCGAGGCCGCTTGTACACCGAGTATTTGCATGGGATCGATGTCCAGGCGAATCAGCGGTGCCTTGAACTGCACAGGGCCAAGACCGAAAAAGTCGTAGTCGGTTTCCCCGAGTTCGGTGCCGACGGCCAGCACCAGGTCGGCCTCGGCAAATAGCTCACGACCATGGGCCGAGGACTGCACACCGTCGAGCAGCAAAGGATGTTCGGGGGCCAGCAAACCGCGGGCGTTGGTGGTCAGCGCCACAGGGGCCTGCAGGCGTTCGGCGAGTGCGGTGAGCGCCTCACTGGCCTGGCGTGCGCCACCACCGGCGAGAATTAACGGACGCTTGGCGTTGTTGATCAGGGCCACGGCGTCATCGATGGCTTCCGGCGCCGGGGCCGGTGCGGCCGGCAATGAACGCGGGTGCAGGTCCAGCCCGTCGGCAGACATTTCCAGCACATCCAGCGGAATCTCGATGTGCACCGGCCGCGGCCGCGTACAGCCGAACAAGGCAAAGGCCCGTGCCAGCACTTCCGGCAATTGCGACGGGTGTTGCAGCGTATGGCTGAAAGCACAGACCCCGGCGACCAGCGCGCGCTGATCCGGCAATTCATGCAGGTGGCCATGGCCCAGGCGCAGGTGTTCGCGACGGTTGCAGGTGGAAATCACCAGCATCGGCACCGAGTCGGCATAGGCCTGGCCCATGGCGGTGATGATGTTGGTCATGCCCGGTCCGGTGATGATGAAGCACACCCCGGGCTTGCCGCTGGCACGGGCATAACCGTCGGCCATGAACCCGGCGCCCTGCTCGTGGCGCGGGCTGATGTGCTTCAGGCGACTGCCGTGCAGGCCACGATACAACTCGACGGTGTGCACGCCGGGAATGCCGAAGACGGTTTCAACACCATAGCCTTCCAGCAACTGAACGAGCGCCTCGGCACAACGGGTCATGCAGCACCTCTTGGAAAAGGGGCCAGCTCGGCCCAACGACGAATGGGGCTAGTATTGTTGAATCAACCAATACAACAATCGATTTTTTTTGGCCTGACTGTTCGATTTACGTCACCATACAAGAGAGCTGTGGCGAGGGAGCTTGCTCCCGCCGGGGAGCGCAGCGGTCCCAAAACCCGATTCACCTCGGACACACATTTGCGACTGCTGCGCAGTCGAACGGGAGCAAGCTCCCTCGCCACAGGGGTTCAGCGTTTGCCTGTTTCCTTCAACTTTGAGCGGGATGATTTATGCGTTTTCCTTCGATGACAGCCCTTCGTGCGCTGGATGCGGTTGCCCGCACAGGCAGCGTGTCGGTCGCGGCCCGTGAACTGAACCTGACCCGCAGCGCCATCAGCCACCAGATCAGCAAGCTTGAGGAGTGCGTCGGTTTCGCCCTGACCGAGCGCATTGGCCGAGGCATCGGCCTGACGTATCAGGGCGAACGCTATGCGCGGGAAGTGCACGGGATTCTGTTGAACCTGCTCGACGCCGGACAGTTGGTCGACGACCAGGAGATTTCCGGACGGTTGTGTGTCAGTTGCGCGCCGGGGTTCGCCACCTATTGGTTGTGCCACCACATCGGTGCTTTTTTGCGGCAGTACCCGCAAGTGCAGTTGCAACTGGTTTCCCCGCGCACACCGGACGACACCAACAACCACAACGTCGACCTGTTCATCGCCTACGGGATTGGCGACTGGCCGGAAATGAATGTTGAAGAGATTGTGGCATTGCGTTTCTTCCCGGTGTGCAGCCCGCGCCTGATCAACGCCTTGGGTGGCCTGAAAAGCCCGCAGGAACTGAGCAGCTACCCCTTGCTGCACATGACCGACTACTCGGACTGGCGCGTGTGGCTGACCGCTGCGGGGGCTTCCGGGGTCAATGCGACGAGCGGCATCCTGTTCTCCGATGCGCACTGCGCCCAATCCGCGTGCATTGCCGGTCAGGGCATCGCCATCGGTGACAACCTGATCAGCGGTGATGCGTTATCCAAGGGTTTGCTGGTGCGCCCGTTCGACATCGGCATCGATTTGCACCGTGGCTACTACCTGGCGGCAGACCCGCAAAAAGCCGACCGCGCCGTGGTCCAGGCCTTCGGCAACTGGGTCAAGACCCAGCTGCAATCGTCTCGCCAGACCTGGCAGGACACCCTTTAAAACTCACAGTACATCCCCCCTGTGGGAGCGGGCTTGCTCGCGAAAGCGGTGTGGCAGTCACCAAAAAGGTTGAATGTGACGCCGCCTTCGCGAGCAAGCCCGCTCCCACAGGGGAAGGCTCTGTTTCAGGGCCTCTGGGCTGCATGGAATCCCCGGCCAATTTGTTCAATAAAACTAACCAATACGAGCAAAATAATTCCATTGATGTAGCGATATTTTTAACAATAATAAGTCCCCAAAGCCCATTTCGGATTCGCATCCGTCCTCGTACGTCTTATGGGCAATAAAAAGAGGAACCTCATTGTGTCCAGCCGTTCAGCGATCCAGCTCAGCGCTCAAGGTATCAGCCAGTATTACGGCCGTTTCGCGGCGCTGGATAACGTCGATCTCGACGTTCGCCAAGGCGAATTTCTTACCCTGCTGGGTCCGTCCGGCTCGGGCAAGACCACCTTGCTGATGATTCTGGCCGGCTTCCTCAGCCCGACCTCGGGCAAGCTGATGGAGCAAGGCGTCGACATCATCCGGCGCTCCGCCGAGAAGCGGAACTACGGCATGGTGTTCCAGGGTTATGCGCTGTTCCCGCACATGACCGTGGCCGATAACGTGGCCTACCCGCTGCGCATCCGCAAAGTCCCCGCTGAAGAACGCAATCGCCGGGTCAAGCACATCCTTGAGGTGGTCGGCCTCGGTACGCACATGCACAAGAAACCCGCCGAGATGTCCGGCGGCCAGCAGCAGCGCGTGGCGATTGCCCGGGCGCTAGTGTTCGAGCCCGAACTGCTGCTGCTCGACGAGCCGCTGTCGGCGCTGGACAAGAACCTGCGCGAACAACTGCAAACCGAGCTGCAACGCATCCACCGTCAGGTCGGTACCAGTTTCGTGTTCGTCACCCACGACCAGAACGAAGCGTTGGCGCTGTCCTCGCGCATCGCGATTTTCAACCACGGCAAGCTGACCCAGGTCGACACCCCGGAAAACATCTACAACCGCCCCGAGAGCCGTTTCGTCGCCGAGTTCCTCGGCAAGATGAACCTGTTCCCGCTGGACAACCTGACCCGCAACGGCCAGAACGCCAGCGGCCGCTGCGGCACCAGCGTATTGCATGCCCAGGCGCCGAACGCACTGAGTGCGGCACCGATCGTGCTGGCCGTGCGCCCCGAGCACATGGAATTGCACAGTGAGTGCCCGACTCGCGACGGCTACAACGTGATGCCCGCGCAACTCACCGACAAGGTCTATCAAGGCTCCAGCACCCATCTGGCCCTCAAGGTCGGCGGCGACACGCTGCCGATCAACCTGTCCGTACCCGGCAATCACCCTGGCGCGTCGATGCCCAGCGGCGCGCCGGTGTGGTTGAGCTGGCCGGTGCAGCAAAGCTTCCTGCTTCAGGCCTGAACCCCCAAAAAACTGCGTCACAAAGCTCTCTTCCAATGACAACAAAAAGGCCGGTGCCCACGCAGGCACCGGCCGACTGAGGACTTGCCCATGCGCCAGGATCACCAACAAGACTGCATCGAAGTGCTTATCGACAAGGCCCGCGACGGTCAGATCAACCGTCGCACCTTTATCCAGGCCATGGGCCTGCTGGCAGCGGTGCCCCTGGCGCTGCGCAGCGGCATCAGCTGGTCGGCGGACAAGCCGCTGGTGGTGGTCAACTGGGGCGGCGACGCCCTGAACGCATTCCGTTCGGCGTGGACCGACACTTTCACCAAGAACACCGGCATCCAGGTGCGCATCGACGGCGCCGGCCCGACCGAAGGGGCCATCCGCTCTCAGCTGGCCAGCGGCCAACCAAGCTGGGACGTGGTCGACGTCGAGAGCTACAGCGCCATCGTGCTGGGCCGGGAAAAGATCCTGCAGCCACTGGACTACAACACCATCAAGCGCGTTCAGGTGGCCCCGGCGCTCTCCTCCGATTACGGCATCGCCAGCTACCAGTTCAGCTACGTGATGGCCTGGGACAGCGAAAAGTTCGGTGAAAACGGACCCAAGACCTGGGCCGATTTCTGGGACGTGAAGAAATTCCCCGGCAAGCGCACGCTGTACAAGTGGATGAACGGCATGCTCGAAGCGGCGTTGTTGGCCGACGGCGTTCCGCCTGACCAGCTGTACCCGCTGGACGTGCCACGGGCGCTGAAGAAGATCGACGAGATCAAGCCGCACGTCCTGTCGTTCTGGAGTTCGGGTGCCGAAAGCCAGCAACTGATGGTCGACGGCGAGGTGTCGGTGGGTGCGATCTGGCACACCCGCGCCAAGCTGCTCAGTGAAGACACCGACAACCGCGTGCGCTGGAGCTTCGACAACGGCTTTATCAACTCCAGCAGCTGGGCGGTATTGAACGGCAACCCCGGCGGCACTCAACCGACCATGCAGTTCATCCAGCAAGCCTTGCAGCCTGAAGGCCAGCTCAAGCTGTTCGAACTGCTGGGCAACGGACCTTCCAACAGCGCCACGGAGAAGCTGATGTCGGCCAAGCAACTCGAAGCCAACTGCGCCTCTGAAGAAAACCTGAAAAAGCAGATCGCTCTCAACGCCCAGTGGTACGCCGACAACTACTCCAAAGCCCTGGAAGAGTACCTGACGCGGCTGTCCAAGTGAGCCTGTGACCATGACCACCATCCTGACCTCGACCCTGACCGCCCCCAAGCCCCGCTTCAGCTCGCCGGGCCTGGAGCGCGGCCTGCTGCTGTTTCCGCTGCCGGTGTTGCTGCTGGTCTTCTACGTGCTGCCGTTCCTCGGCGTGGTCGGCTGGAGCTTCTCGCTGCCGACGCCGGGTATCGAGCAGTACCAGCGCATCGCCACGGACCCGGCGATCCACGAGATGCTATGGCGCACGTTGCGCCTGTGCCTGACCGTCAGTGGCCTGGCCTTGATGATCGGTTACCTGCTGGCCTACTGCTGGGTGTTCAGCCCGCCGTTCTGGCAGCGCGTGGTGGAGATCTGCATCTTCATTCCGTTCTGGATTTCCGTGCTGGTGCGGGCCTTCGGCTGGTTGATCGCCCTGCGCAGCAACGGCGTGCTCAACAACGGGCTGATGGGCATGGGGCTGATCGACCAGCCGCTGCAACTGAGCCGCAATGAGATAGGCGTAGTCATCGGCATGCTCCACGTGATGATCCCGTACGCGGTGTTCCCGCTGCTGTCGACCATGCGTCAACTCGACCAGCGTGTGCTCATGGCCTCTCGCGGCCTGGGGGCCGGTGCCTTGCGCACCTTCTGGCAAGTGCTGCTGCCGCAGACCCTGCCAGGCATTCTGGGCGCGTTCATCATGGTCTTCGTGTTCTGCCTGGGCTTCTTCATCACCCCGGTGCTGTTGGGTGGCGGGCAAACGGTGATGATTGCCGAGTACGTGTTCCTGCAAATGTTCCAGACCAGCAACTGGGGCCTGGGTGCGGCACTGAGCGTGGTGTTGCTGGCCCTGGTCAGCGCGCTGATCTGGGTGCTGTTGAAAATGACCCGCGTCAACCGACTGGTAGGCTGAGATCACTATGAATACCCATCGCACAAGCCTGAGTACGCGGCTGTTGGCCGTGGTCGCCATGGCCTTCATGCTGTTCCCGCTGCTGACGGTCATTCCGGTGTCGTTCACCAGCAAACGCTTCCTGTCGATGCCCGAAGGCAACTGGTCGCTGCGCCACTACGAAGCGCTGGTGAGCAACCCGGACTGGTTCCACGCCATCAGCCAGAGCCTGACCATCGCCTTCGCCACCAGCGTCATCGCCACCTTGCTGGCTGCGAGTTTCAGCCTGGGCATCTGGTACATGCGCTCGAAATGGGCCACGGCCCTGATCGGCCTGGTGCTGTTGCCGATGGCGATCCCGCCGGTGATTTCCGCGCTGGTGCTGTACTTCATGGAGACCAAGCTCGGTCGCTTCGCCCCGGGCATGGGCTACGACACCCTGACCGGCGTGGTGATTGCCCACGTGATCATGGTGGTGCCGTACGGCGTAGTGACCATGCTGGTGGCCCTCAGCCAGATCGACCGGCGCATCGAACTGGCCTCGCGCAACCTTGGCGCCAGCCTGATGCAGACCACGTTCATGGTGATCCTGCCGAACCTGAAACTGGGTCTGGCCTCCACCGCGCTGTTGGGTTTCGCCCTGTCCTGGGAAGAAGTGGCGGTCACGCTGTTCATCACCAGCGTCAACGTCGACACCCTGCCCAAGCGCATCTGGAGCGGCTTGCGCGATAACGTCGACCCGAGCGTCGCGGCGATCTCGGTGTTGTTGATCTCGCTGACGTTGCTGGTGTTGATCGGACGGCTGGTGGTTCAGCATCTGGCGGATAAACGGGCGCAGAAACTCCTGCATCCTTGACTGAATACGCGCCCCTGTAGGAGCTGCCGCAGGCTGCGATCTTTTGATCTTAAAAAATCAAGATCAAAAGATCGCAGCCTGCGGCAGCTCCTACAGGGGCTTCGTCTATTGGGCCGTGACAACGCGGTCCCGGTCCAATAGATTAGGCGGCCTGAAAAAGCCCCCGGGCTTTCTCGCCCCTATTCAAGCTGAAAAAAGTAGTGAAATTTCAATGTCCGATTCCAACACCGCTGAATCCGTAGTCACCTTGTCGTCCAAAGCGGAATACGAAAACTCCATCAATCTTTCACAACACGTACCCCAGGCGAAAACCATCAGCGAGATGGTGCTGGACGCTTTCCAGTCCACCCGCGAAAGTGACCAGATCCGCGAACTGCGCGCCGCCATTCGGCAGGCCCACGACAGCTTCGACGACGACAAGGCCTATGAACTGATGGGCCAGCTCAAGCAACTCAAGGACGCCGAAGCCGCCGACATCGCCGCGCTGGAAGACCTGAGCAGCAAGTTCCCGATCAGCCGTATCCTCTCCAGTTTCAAGGACGACCCGGCGTTCCAGGAAATCGTCTACGGCCTGGCCCTGAAGGTGCTGAACCAGACGCACCAGGCCATCAGCAACCCGAGCGGCGGCAAGAGCAAGGCCGCCAAGGCCAAGAAAGAAGTCGAAGTGTTCACCATCAGCAAGGACGGCATCAGCGTCACCCTGCCGCTGCGCACCCCGCGCTCGCGCCTGAACGTCGACCGTGAAGCCCTGGAGTTCCTAGGTTTCACTTTCGTGGGCGAAGGCGACGAGGCGGAACTGGAAAGCGAGACGTTCCTGGACAACAGCGGCGCCGAGCAAGCGGTCAACCGCAAGAACATCATCACCGCCCTGCAACAGCAGACGGCGTTCGATGGGTACAGCATCGCCGCGCAGTAAGGCGCCCTGTGGTCAGAGGACTGTCTGTGGAGAGGGGGCTTGCTCGCGCTCGGCGGCGCAGCCGTCGTAAACTCGGTGAATGCGGTTTTACTGAAAGACTCAAATAGCTTGATTGGGGTGGCTGCGCCACCCAACGGGGGCAAGCCCCCTCGCCACAGGCAAGCCCCTTTACCACAAAGTTCTCAGCAACTGACTCAAGAGCCCCGCCATCCGTGCGGGGCTTTTTATTGCCCGTGATTCGGGCAAAACCGCGATTACTCTTCCAGTATCGACGCAGAACAACACTTCCCTTTACCCATGAGCACCACGGGTCCGCCTGCGGGGAGCGTCAACTCACTTTCCAGCCCAGACCTCGGTGGTGCAACTGCTGAGGTCATCATGAACACGACCCCTTTGTATCGCCAACTGGCCAATCACTATCTGGACGCTATCCGCAGCGGCACCTTGAAAACCGGTGAACGCTTGCCCTCGATCCGCTTGATGATGGAAAAACACGCCGTCAGCCTGTCGACCGCGGTGCAGGTGTGCCGGGAACTGGAAGACTGCGGCGTGCTGGAAGCCCGACCGCGTTCCGGCAACTACATTCGCCAGCCCGACACCCTGCCCAGGCCCGCCCCGGTTGCCTCGGCGCCAGCGCTGGATACCAGCGCCTATGTCGGCATTCATCAACAGGTCTCAACGGTGCTCAAAGCCAGTCAACGCGCAACGATCAAGGTCAATTTCGCCAGCGCCTACTGCGCGCCGGAGCTTTATCCGCTGAAGACCTTGCAAGACAACATGATCAAGTCGCTGCGCTACGACACCCGCCTGCTCGGCGCCGCGGGCTCGACCTGCGGCAACAGCGCATTGCGCCACCTCCTGGCGCGGCGGGCGCTGGCCAGCAAGACCCACCTGGCCCCCGAACGGATCGTGATCACCAACGGCGCCACCGAAGCGATCAACCTGGCCTTGCGTGCGGTCACCCGCCCCGGCGACACCGTGGCCGTGGAGTCGCCGACCTTCTACGGTCTGCTGCAAATTCTCGAAAGCCTGGGCCTGCGGGCAGTGGAAGTCCCGGCCTCGGCCCACACCGGGCTCAATCTGGCGGCCCTGGAGCTGCTGCTGCAAGGCCCCGAACAGATCAAGGCGTTGATCGTCATTCCCAACCTGCAAAACCCGCTGGGCAGCATCATGCCCGACGCCAACAAGGCACGGCTGGTGAAACTGTGCGCCGAGCACGACACCGTGCTGATCGAAGACGACACCTACGGCGACCTGGTGGACACCGAACAACCGCTGTCCACGCTCAAACATTGGGACCGCACCGACAACGTGATCTATTGCGCCTCGCTGAACAAAACCCTGGCACCCGGCATGCGTCTGGGCTGGATCAGCGCTGGCAAATGGCACGACCGTGTGGAGATGCTCAAGCACACGCAGTCGCGGGGGTGCGAGCTGTTATCGCAACTGGCGGTCAGCGAATTCATGCGCACAGCGTCTTATGAACGTTACCTGCGACGGTTGAGGAAAACCCTGACCGTACAACGCGCGCAGATGAGCACGGCGATCGCCCGCTATTTCCCCATCGGCACCAGCGTGACCCACCCGCAAGGCGGCACGTTGTTGTGGGTGGAATTGCCTCGCCGGCATTCATCCATGGCGTTTTTTCACGAGGCGCTGAAGGTCGGCATCCAGATTTCCCCTGGGGATATCTTTTCCAACACCGAGCGTTTCAATCACTTTGTGCGCATTGGCTGCGGCGCGCCGTATTCGCCGCGGATCGATGAGGCGTTGGCGACCTTGGGCAACATCCTAAAAAACCAGTACTAACCACAATCCCACCCGTAGGAGCTGCCGCAGGCTGCGATCTTTTGATCTTGAAAATCAAAAGATCGCAGCCTTCGGCAGCTCCTACAGGGGGGGCGGGATTTACCGGGGGGGTTGGTGCAGGCAAATGATATGCGGGTCGTCATTCCAGTGCGGGAAGCGCTCGGCGATCAGCGGGTCGTGCCCGGGGATGACGTGGTCTTCACCATCGGCCAGGCGGTCGATCTCGGTGAAGGCTTCGAGGGTTTGTGCCAGGTCATCGAGGATCGGAAACGGACTGCGCTCACGAATGTTCACCCAAAGGTGCGCGGCATCCGAGGCCAGTACAATCCAGCCGCGCTCAGTATTCACCCGCACCACCTGGCTGCCGGGCGTATGCCCGCCCACCGGGTGCAAGGTCACACCGGGAAGCACCTCGACGACTCCACCGTGCAAACGCATCCGCCCTTCGAACAGCGGCGGCAGCGCCGACATCACGTCCTCGACCTCGTAGGTTTTGTTCACCGTGCGATGGGACATTTTCGGCCCGGTGCAAAAACGCAGTTCCGCTTCCTGCAAATGCACGGTCGCCTTCGGGAACAGCCCGAGGTTGCCGGCATGATCCCAGTGCAAATGAGTGAGGATCAGGTGCTCGACCCGGGCCGGATCGATGTCCAGTTGCCGCAGGGATTCTTCCGGCAGGCGGTACATCTGGCGATTGCGCCGGTCCGCCGTGGCCGGCTGGAAACAGGTGTCGACCACGATCACCTGCTGCTCGTTGCGGATGACCCAGAAGTAGTAATCCAGCGGCATCGGCGCATTCGGATCACCGCAACAGGCGTCGTAAAGAAAATTCTCCCTGGCGGTGCGCTGGGCGTTTGCGCCGACACGGATGGCGAACACTTCGTACACAGGCGTGGACATAGTCACCTCCGGGCTCAGGCGGCCGCCGTGGTTTTGAGGGTCGGACGGAAGTCGAAATCGATCTGCTCGCTGATGCCCAGGTCCTGTGCCAGTTTATGCAGGCCGCTGTAGTCGCGCATGATGGTCGCGTTCTTGTTGCTTTCTCGGGTGTCGGCAATGATCAACGTCGCCTCCTCGACCCCGAGCTGGGTCAGAATCGCCTCCCACATCGAGTAGTCCTGAGCAATAAAGGCACTCAGCGCCACCGACAGGTTGCGTGCGAAAAATTCCCGCTGGGTCGGCTGCATATTGGCGTACATGACCTTCGCCACTTCAGCCAGCACCTTGCTGTGCGCGTATTCGTCGCGGTTGTGCTGCTCGGCCACCTGGCGGTTCTGCGGCTGGATGGTCTGGTCATCCGCCAGCAAATCCAGATAGGCGTTGACGCTGATTTCGGCCACCACCGCAAAGGTGATCGCCGCCAGATCCCGCTGCCATTGCTCGGCCAGTTCGGCCTGCAAGGCCTTCAGGCGCAGGTAAGTGACGGACGGCGGCAGATCCAGATTCTGATCCAGCGCCCGCTCCAGCCTGGTCCGTTCGATGGCGCGCAGGTGCATCAGCGTGTGGTAGTGCTCGTCGATCAGGGTCTGTTGCATGGCCTCGCGAAAATGCCAGTCGTCCTTGCCCAGGTACTGATTGGCAATGACGCTGAGGGCCGGATTGACAATGTGTTCTTCGGCGGTGACGGTGCGCAGGTTGTAGCCGATCCAGCCCCAGGTCACCACGCTGCTTTTGAGCTCGTCACTCAAGGCCTGGAATTTTGGGTGATGGAAAAACGGCACCATGCACTCCGGGTAATCCGGGCGCAGCGGGTCGAATTCTTCAGTGATCCGGGCCCTGTCCGGCGCACAAACGGAGGCGCGCCGGGTCCAGGCCTGGTTGAGCCGCACGATCAGTTGATGATCAACCTGGGCGATCTCGATTGCTGTTTGCATGACGCGATACCTGTAAGACGCGTACCCGCCAAGGGGTACGCCATAAGAATGAAGGGCGCCGGAAAAATCAGGCCAGCCAATAGCGGGTCAGGTTGCGCGCCGGATCAGTGTAACGACTGCGGGCGTGAATCATCCGCCAGTTGTCCCAAATCAGCAGGCATCCGTCGGGAATCAGCACCGGAATGTTGTGCTCGACGAAGTACGCTTCGCCGAGCGCGGCAAACCTGGCCAGCGGCGAGGTGCTGTTGGCGACCAGGGATTGCTGCAGGGCGTCCCTGGACGGATTTACATCGCCATAGTGAAACTGGTTGTAACTGAAGCGGAAAATATCCCCGTCCTCCGTGGGCGTGAGGATGTACTCCTTGACCCGCCGTTGTCCCGGTTCGCCCGGTTTGGCGGTGGCGACAAATTCTACGGGCGTGTCATCCAGCCACTCACGCAGTTCTGGTTCACTGCGCTCCAGGGACTTGAGAAATTCGTAGCCGTCCACCAAACCGGTGTGCCCGCCGCCACACGTCGCCTGTTTATGGCAATGCAATGCCAGGTAACGTGGCGGCGGCCCGTACACGGGCGCCTCGGTGTGTGGGCCAATGCCGTTCATGCTCTGGGAATACGGCAAGTCTTCGTAACCTGGCTTGCGAGTGATGGGAAAGGCCATCTGGCCGTTGAACTGCGGAATGATCCGACCGAACGCCTGCAAGGTGCCGGCGACATCATCGGCAAATTCGTCCGCCGTCAGCACAGTCCAGCCCAGCGTCGACAGTTCTTCATGGCGATGGCCGAGCGAAATGTAAGGTTGAGACGCAACAATCCCTTGATCCGACATGGTGAGATTCCTGGCAGCTGATCAGGCGTTTACGGTTGAGGTGTAGGCGGCAATGAAGTCGCGGCAGGCGTCGCCCGGTCGATAGCGCCGCTCATCGATGCTCTGCACCGGGGTGATTTCGGCAGCGGTGCCGGTGAGAAAACACTCGTCGAAGTCGCCGAGTTCCGTCGGCAGAATCGTCCGCTCGACCACCTGATAATCCAGCGCCCTGGCCAGTTCGATCACGGTTTGCCGGGTAATGCCGTTGAGAAAACAATCCGGCAGCGGGGTGTGCAGCGTCCGGCCTTTGACGAAGAACACATTGGCGCTGGTGGCTTCGGCGACGTGGCCGCGCCAGTCGAGCATCAGCGCATCGTGGTAACCCGTGTTCTCGGCGTCGTGCTTGCTCAGCGTGGCGATCTGGTAATGCCCGGAGGCCTTGGCCTCGAACGGGCTGCAGCAGGGTGGCGGACGGCGCCAGCTCGCGGTTTTCAAGCGGATGCCGGCCATGCGCGCCGCCGGGTCGAAATAACTCGGCCACTGCCAGCAGGCGATGGCCACGTGCACACGGTTGAAGCGCGCCGAGGTGGAGATCATTTCACTGCCGCGCCAAGCCACCGGGCGCAGATAACCCTCGAGCACCTTGTTGCGTTGCAGCAGTTCATGGCTCGCCGCTTCCAGTTCGGCCAGCTCATAGGGGATGGCAAAGTCCATCAGGTGCGCCGAGCGGTACAGCCGCTCGCTGTGCTCGCGCAGCTTGAAGATCCTGCCGTTGTAGACCCGCTCGCCTTCATACACGGTGCTCGCGTAATGCAGGCCATGGGTCAGCACATGCAACTGCGCCCGGGACCACTCGACGAACTCGCCGTCGAGCCAGATAACACCCTCGCGCTGATCGAACGGGATACTGCTCATTTCCATATCTCCCCATTGCTCATGAATGTTCCTACGCCGTTTCCAGCAACACCGGTATCAATTCCGGCACGGCGGCGAGCTCGGTCTGAAAGAAGAACGAACGCTCGCCGAAGGCCGGTTGCAAGTCATCAAACCAGGTCACTTGCGGATCGAAGCGCGCGTAGAACGTGCGCAACACCCATTGCGGATTGCGTGCCTGGAGGAACTGCAAGACGAAGACTTTTTCCCCGGCGACGGTCTCGATGCCGTTGATCAACACCTTGCCGTAGAAGGTGCTCATGGACGGCCCGCGCACCGTTCGCGCAAGCCCCGACACCGTGCGGTACGCCGCCTGGAAGATCTCGAAGGCCCGGGCCAGCGGCATCGCGAAGTAGTGGCTGGGGCCGGTGTCACGCTCGACGAACATGTAATAAGGCACCGCCCCGAGCCGCACGCCTTCAGTCCACAGCGCGGCCCAATCGGCGGGATTTTCGTTGATGTGGCGGATCACCGGCGCCTGCATGCGCAGCGTCGCGCCCGTCGAGCGGATGCGCTCGATCGCCTGGCGGGCAATGGCCTGGCGGATCTCCACCGGGTGGTTGTAGTGGCCCATGATCGACAGGTTTTTACCCGCCGCGACGATGCGCTGGAACAGCGCCAGCAGCTCGGGCGCATCCTTGTCGCTGACAAAACGCTGCGGCCAGTACGCCACCGATTTGGTGCCGATGCGGATGCTCTTGAGGTGTGGCAATTGCAGCAACGGCTCGATGTATCCGGCCAGCGAGCGAGTGTTCATGATCATCGGGTCGCCGCCGGTAATTAGCACGTCCGTGACTTCGGTATGCACCCGCAGGTAATTGACCAGCTCCTGGGACTCGCGAGCGTTGAACTTGAGTTCTTCCTCGCCGATGAACTGCGCCCAGCGGAAACAGAAGGTGCAGTACGCGTGACAGGTCTGACCGGCACCGGGGAAAAACAGCACGGTCTCGCGGTACTTGTGCTGGATGCCCGGCAGGACTTTGCCGTTGAGCGTGACGCCGTTGTGGGTCAGCTGCCCGGCCGGATGCGGGTTCATGCGCAGCCAGATCGCCTCGATCCGGCGCTTGATCGCCGCGCTGTCATCCAGTTCGATCAGTTGTTTGAGCGAGGCATATTCCTCTGCCAGCAACATGTCCTTGTGGGGAAAGGTCATGCGAAAAACAGGATCGTCCGGAATGTTGTTCCAGTCGATCAGCGTACCCAGCACGTATTCGTTGGTGCGAAACGGCATGACCCGGGCCACCACGGTCATGGCCTCCTGCAACGCCGGCGTCAGCTTGTGCCAGTAAGGTGTGTCACGGATGGTGCGTGAGTTATAGGGTTTGTAGCGTTCGTGCTCCGACAGTCCTTGCATGGCCGCGCTCCTGGTGGTTGCCCTGAGTGTTGTTAGGCGATGGCCGGCGCTTTGCGCTCTATGTCCATCCACGCCCGAACGCTGTCGCGATCCCACTGGCGACGCACATAGGCCTGGAGCCGTGCCGGCACCGGGTCGCCGTTGGCAACCAGGCGGTTGAGCATGATTGCCAGGTCGGTGTCGGCAATGCTCCAGTCACCGAACAGATGTTCGGCGCCCTCCTCCAGCAAATGGTCGGCGACGAACAACAGGCGCTCGACGGCGGCTTGGGCCTCGTCGGACAGCGCGGTGTTTTTCTTGCCGAAGTACACCAGGTCAAACGGGCGCTCCTTGCGCACCACCAGCAAGTCACTGCGCAACCAGGCCTGCAATTGACGGGCGCGGGCACGCTGCTGGAGGCCCTGCGGATAGAGTTTTTTATGCCCCGGGCAGAGTTCATCGAGGTACTCGGCAATCGCCGAGGATTCCGACAAGGCAAAATCGTCGTGAACCAAGGTGGGAATTTTGCAGGTCAACGAAAGATCGCGATAACTCGCCCTATAGTTTTCGCGTGACTTCAGATCAACCGTGACAAGTTCAAATGAAAGTTGCTTTTCCTTGAGCGCGACAAAAGCCGACATCGCAAAAGCGCTGACATGATCGGCGCCGATATACAGTTTGAGCTTCCTGTTTTCCATAGAGCACTCCATTCACTGACTGCAGGGATTAACGTGCATTGGAGGTGATCGTAGTTAGTTGAATGGAGGCTGAATAGATACAGAATTTGTCCGTTTCAATCGATACAGAAAGTTGTTTTTTAGCGGCAGACACGCAGCCAAAAGTGCTGCAAATGGGGATACAGGGGCAGGCCTCTAAAACAAAAAAAGGGAGCCAACGAAGGTTGGCTCCCTGGGTTGATGCGTTGGGAAATTACGGCTGGGTGGTGATCAGGCCATGGCTGTCGGCAAAGTTCGAGAGCAGTGCCATTTGTGGCATGTTGCTCATGTTGAGCATCGCCAGAGGCTCGTGTTTGCTGGTGTTGACGAAGCCATGCCGGGTCCAGGCCGGCACCAGCAGCACGTCGCCGCTGCTGACGTTGACCTCATCGGCATCGCCGAGGGTCAGCACGCCGCTGCCACACTGGATAACGAACAGATGCCACCAGGAGTGGGCATGACCGTTGAGCGTTACACCGGGGTTCAGCCATTGCATGGCAATCGCCATCCCGGGCGTCACTGCACAGCCGTCAATGCTCTTGTCGTTAGCCAGCGCGACAATATCAACATCGCTGGCCTCAAGGGTCTGACGCATATCCGCAAGTTCGGTGCCTTTCCACACCTTGGCACTTTGCTGTCGATGATGCAGGCTCTGACGAAAGTCCTTGTATGAAAAAAACGCACCTTGAAAGCTATCCATTCGCACGTCCTTTCTTTTTATTTCACACACTTTAGCGCTAAACCTTAAGTGATAGGGTTCAGCGCTGTAAAGTGTGGAATTAATTTACAAAACCGATGGGCGCAAGGCGGCAATCATGTCAACTTCTATCGCGGCATTCTTCGGTAATTGATAAACGCCGACTGTAGTGCGCGTATGTTTACCAGCATCGCCCAAGACGTGGCTGAACACATCCGAAGCACCGTTGGCCACTTCGCTCAAGTCGACAAAGTCCGCCGTGGACTTCACATAGACCGTTACCCGGATCAATGACTTGATCTTGTCCAGCGAACCGATGGCATCGACAATCAACGCCAGCCCGCGCATCGCACTGATGCTGGCGGCCGCTTGCGCATCGGCCATGCTGAGGTCCAGCCCGACGCGGCCGGGGTAATGGATCTTGCCGTTCATGCGTGGCACCAGGCCGCTGATATACAGCTCATCGTGATGACGAATCAGCGGCGCGTAATGCCCGCCTGCGGTGTTTTCGCCGTAGATGTCATAGCCAAACTCTTTGGCCAGGGCGATGAAACGTTCATCGCAGGTCATGTGCTGGATCATTGATCGAACCCTCTTAATCAGTAATGCAAAAAACGGGTGCTTGCGGGCTCAGCACACGGCGCGGGTGGCCGGTACCACGCAAGTCACCTCAATGCGTGACTCAATCGACTCGGCCAGGCGCAACAGGTCGTGGCTCAGTTGCCCGTAGTGTTCGTTGAACAACACGATGTGGCCGATGAATGAGAAGTTGTCTTTGACCAGCGCGCTGACCGAGTCGCCGATGCGCTTGGCGTACTGCCCTTCCACCAGGTCGATGCGCAGAGCGCGGGCCAGGGCCTCGATGTCTGGCGTTGCCCGCAGGATGCCGCCGGCCGGCGCCCGGAGCAGGCGAATGCCGCAGTAGCCGCGAGCCACTGGCTCATGCTGCTCGGTCTTGCCTTCCACCGCCCAGCGCACCCAGCGTTCCCACGGATCGAAATTGACGAAGGCGCGCTTGGCCAGGTCCCAGATGTGCATGCCGCCGGGGCGCATGTTGGTTTCCACAGCGCTGGTCAGGTTGTCGCGGCGCAGGAACACTTCGTTGTGCCAGGCACCGTTGTCCCGGGACACCAGACCCGCCATATGCCGACCGGCAGCCATCAAGCGCGCCTGGGCCTCAGCCGGCAGCGGTGCGGGCACGACTTGCTGGATCTCGGCGCGGTAGGCGCCTTCGGTGGTGGTTTTTTCAGTCACCCAGGTGCTGCCGGCCACACAGTCCCAGCTGTATTCGCGAGCGTTCTGCACCAGCTCTTCAAGAACGATGCCGCCTTCGCGGTAGGGCTTGAGGGCGAGCCAGGCGTCATCGCACTCCGAAGGGTGATGGATCACGCGACAGCCTCGGCTCGCCCCTTCGCAGGCTGGCTTGATGAAGGCCTTGCCGCCCAGTTCGACGACGCGCTGGCGCAGTTCCGGCAGGCTTTCGACCCGCACGGAAATCACCGGCCGGTAATCTTCGGGGGAACGGCTGGCCGTGGCTTCGAGACGGCGAAAGATCTGCTTGTCCAGGCCCGCCCGCGCTTCGTCCGGGGTAATGCCCGGCAGGCCGAAGTGGCTGGCCAGCGCGGCACCGAGCAGCACGCCGCGATCGGAGAACGGCAGTACGCCGATCAGCTTCCAGCTGTCGGCATTCAGGCACCCCACCACCAGTTCAAGGGACGCCGCCACGTCTTTCTCGGCCAGCGAAGTGCTGCAGACGTGATCGGCCACCTGGTCGTCATGGGGCTGAATCTTCTCGACCAGCAGGATGAGCCTGGCGTTGTAGAGCGACTTGCACAACTCGCGCAGTTTCTGGATGTCGTGAACCCGATTGCCGTTGTAACCGACCACTACCACGCATGAAGTCGTATTCATAATGCCCCCGACCTGCAAAGTGAAACCCGCAACGGCGATGACTCAGTCATGCAACGACGCATTGGATTGACGGTTGAGCCAGTACCAGGCCAGGATCCCGCCGGCGCCGATGGCGGCGAGGACCAGCGCGTTGTACGGCGCCGGCACCACTCGCATGATCAACACGGTCAGCCCGGCCCCCACACCCAGGGACACTTCCTTGACGAACATGTTGTTTTGCTTGACCGAGAAGTAATCGAGGTAGCTGAAGGCGCATTCGGCGATCGACAGCAACGCCACCCAGATCAGCGCCCCGACAAGGGTTTCGACGTGGAACGCGGCTGGCGAAGACAACACGGCAAAGCCGACGACGATGATCCCGATCACCGCCACGACCTTGAAGCGCCCGGTGCGCTCGATCAGCTTCATCACCGGCACCTGGGCGAACACCACCACGGCGCTGTTGAGGATCAGCATCAAGCCGTACCAGGCCGGCAGCTCGCCGGTCTTGAGCAGGATCGCCTGTGGCAGGATCGAGAACACCCCGAACAGCTTGATGCCCATGATGATCCCGGCGATCACCCACGGCAGTTTGTTGCCCCAGCTGCTGCCGACCTGACTGGCCGGACGGGATATCAACGGTTCGCTGGTGAAAGTCGCGCCGAGGGCGATCGGCAGGCACAGCAACACGAACGCCGCCGCACCGAGGAAAAACATCGTTGGCGTGAGCAGCGGCGACAGCAGGATCAAACCGGCCACCAGGCTGCCCATGTTCATGGCCACGCGGTTGTAGGCCGCGCCTTCCTTGGTCTGGGCCGCTTCGCTCTTGATCAGGTAGCCGGCAATGGCAATGCCATAGGCAAACAGTGCGGCAGCAAACATCACCATGCCTTGATTGCTGGTCAGCGCCAGCAGCACCAGGCCAAGGCCGGCACACAACAGCGTGACGCTCAGGGAGCGGCGGCCAAGCACCAGTAAAGTCAGGGGCAACAACAGCAACAAGGCACGATATCCAAGGGCCAGGATGCTGTTGGTGGCCGTGTCGAGCCAGACGTTGGCCTTGCCCAGCACTGCGAACAGCGAAACAGCCGTGATGATCCGGATCGTGAATAACCGCAGGTTAATGACCGGCTTGGCCACCGCGACCGTTGTTTCGACACTCATGCAGCACCTCAGGAACCGGATGAACGCCCGCCAACAAAGGCCGACATTCAGAAAAGTCTGTAAGGGCATGGTAGAGAGAGAGGCTTGTCCTGATCAGGGCAAGTTCGTATAGAATCCAACGAACTTTACTGCCGGAGAGACCAGTAAAATGCAGGTTCAACGTGCAGTCATCAAAGCCATTGAATTTCAGCCCGGCGCACCGCTGGTGCAGCAGATCGTCGATCAGCTGACGCAGGCGATCAGCACCGGTGGCCTGCCCCACGGCGCCAAGCTGCCGCCGATTCGCGAACTCTCCGACTTGATGAACGTGGGCAAATCCACAGTGGTCGATGCGCTTGACCGCTTGCGCGCCAAGGGACTGGTGGTGTCGCGCCAGGGCTCGGGGCATTACGTGCATCGCTCCGAAGCGGCGCTGAAAAGTGGCACCGGCCCGGACCTGCAACCCCAGGACACCCTGAGCGTGGTACGCCGCGCACTGCTGCTGGACAACGGCGCACTGCGCCCCGGCTGCGGTTTCCTGCCGACCTCCTGGCTGCCCGCCGAAGAATTGCAGAAAGCCGTGCGCGGCACCCTGCGAGCGACCTCGTTGCGCATGGGCGAGTACGGCGTGGCCGGCGGTTACGTGCCGTTGCGCCAGGCCTTGCGGGTCAAACTGGCGACCTTCGGCATCGAAGCGCCGGTGGACCAGATCATCACCACCGCCAACACCATGCAGGCCATCGACCTGCTGATGCGCCTGCTGGTCAAACCCGGCGACACCGTACTGCTCGACGATCCGTGCTACTTCAACATGCACGCCAACCTGGCGCTGCACGGGGCCAAAGTCATCACCATCGCCCGGGATTGCGACGGCATGGACCTCGACGCGCTCGAGCAACTGCTGATCGCCCACAAACCCGTGCTGTACATGACCAACAGCACACTGCACAACCCCACCGGCCACTCGTTCACCCCGGCCCAGGTCTACCGCTTGCTGGAGCTGAGCCACCGCCATGGCTTCCACATCGTCGAAGACGATCTGTACTGCGACATCCAGCAACGCCGCACCCCGCGCCTGGCGGCCAGCGGGCTGGACAATGTGAGTTATGTCTCCGGCTTCTCCAAGACCCTGACCGCCAACAGCCGCGTCAGCTACACCGTGCTCTCACCACAACTGGCGGCGCGGATGGTCGCATTGAAGATGGCCTGCGGCGGCGTGACCTCGGAACTGGCGGAGCAGATCACCTGCACCATGCTCAGCGACGGCAGCTACGCCAAGCATGCGCGGCGCACGGTGGATCGGTTGTATGAATCCAACAGCCGAGTGGCCAGTTGGTTGGCGGAGGCCGGGTGTTCGCTTTCCTCGTTGCCCGGTGAAGGCGTGTTTATCTGGGCGCGGTTGCCCGAGGGCTTGCACGCCGAGAACCTGGCTCGACAAGGGCTGGAGAACAACATGGTGTTGGCGCCGGGGACATTGCTGAGCAAAGGGCCGAATGCCAGTCAGTTCCTGCGTTTCAATGTGGCGCACAGCGATAGTCTGCAGGTGCGGGAGCGGTTTTTCCGGTTGCTGGATAAACCCCATAAATAACTGACTGCTCTCAATCCTGTGGGAGCGGGCTTGCTCGCGAAGAGGCCGTCACATCCAGCATCAATGTTGCCTGGCACACCGCCTTCGCGGGCAAGCCCGCTCCCACAGGAGGTCAGCGTCGTACATAAAATTGGCGGCACCACCAATCCAATGTGGGAGCGGGCTTGCCCGCGAAGAGGCCGTCACATCCAGCATCAATGTTGCCTGGCACACCGCCTTCGCGAGCAAGCCCGCTCCCACAGGGGTTGTGGTGTCCCGGCCATCCCCCGGCCAGCAGATCGCTACGATTGCCGACTCCATCCTTGCCGGCTAACTTCGCCCGGTCGCTGCCAATTCAGCGACCGGGCCTGAGAACCCGAGTAAGATGCCACGCAGCTACGCCCCACGATTGTTGGCGTTTTTTTACGCCTGAATTTTCGTGCTATGGCGGCTGTGTGTGGGAGACCTTAGGGTCTGCCGGGTCCTGCATCTCCGGTTTCTCAGCCTGCGCACAGCTACCACCCATTCGCCTGAGAACGAACGGGACAGCTTCACTTATGCAGGAGTTACAAATGAACGCTATCGATCCGTCTGCTACACCAGTCACGCCCCTCCACCTCCAGCCCAACAGGAGGTGAAGCCCAATGACCAACCCCCAAGACCTGAAAACCATCGGCCTCACCCCCTTCTCCTACCACGCCAACGAACCGCTGTTCCGCATCAACGCCGGTGTCCCGGTGATCGAAGCCCTCTACCACGCCTCCGACCTGCTCCACCTCGCCAAACTGCTCGCCTCAGACACCGCCATGGTTCGCGACTCCGACCGGCACGCCTGGGCCTCGCACTTTTTGCAGGACATGAGCAAGGCGATCATCGATGACGTGGTGAAGGTGCTCGATGCGCCGTGTAACAACCGCGCGTAAATGAAAAAGCCCCGCGATTCGTTTGAATGCGGGGCTTTTCAGTACATAGGCAGGCATATCGCTAATCCTCACTTCCGGTCTGACCCCGCGCTTTTTCTTCAGCGGGCCAGGAAAATCTTAAGATTTTGAAACTCTCTCTATTTTTTCTTAAGCAAATTCGCGAGTCGGTTAGCTCCCACCATAAAATCAGCGTCAAGCAAATACCCCCCCTGCGGCAGCTCCTACAGGGGGGCGGCGTAGAACTCAAAATTGGCGGTAGCACCTGAATTACGCCCGACAAAAAATCCCGCCCTTCTCTCAAAGGGCGGGATTTTTGCTTAACCAAAATCGTACGAATGGATCACCAAATCTTCATTGAAGTTCAGACTCACACGTTCTGGCCGTAAATCCGCCGTACCGGCGAAACCAAAACCCATTGGGCGAACAGTGCGCCCAGTGAGCTGCGACAATGCCTCACGCAGTGACTCGCTGTATGGTTTGCCGATAGCGGCATTCAAGATGGTTTTGGTTTGTTCGAGATTTAACATGGTGCCTCCTGGCATCTATGGGTTATGCGCGTTGTTCCTCAATGCGCCACTCCACTATCGAGCACCCAAACAATTTAGTGCGGTACATATGTATCGCTTTTCCAAAAAGCAAAAAAAAACCGCCCTTCTCTCGAAGGACGGTTTCTTTACAGCATCCGACGCTTAAGGCGCGTACGTCAGCAGCAACTCGGTCGGCACTTTGAAGTCCAGGGACATCATCACGCTCAACGCGGTAATGGTGAAGATCGAGAACACGAACAGCTTGCGTGCCCAGACCGTATCATCCACTGCCTTGTAGCCGGTCCAGGCCATGTACAGCCAGTACATGCCCATGGCCGCGGCGACGGCGAGGTAGCTCATGCCGGCGTAGCCGCTGAAGGTCAGCATCAAGGTCGCCACGAGGAAGGCCAGGATGTAGATCAGGATGTGCTTCTTGGCCACTTCGATCCCGCGTTTCACTGGCAGCACCGGAATCGATGCGGCCAGGTAATCGTTGAAGCGGAAGATCGCGATGGCGTAGGAATGCGGCATCTGCCACAGGCTGAACATCACCAGCAGGGTCAGCGCAGCCATGTCGAAGGTGTTGCTCACCGCGACGTAGCCGATGACCGGCGGCATGGCGCCCGACAGGCTGCCCACCAGCGTGCCGTGAACCGACTTGCGCTTGAGGTACAGGCTGTAGAAGCCGACGTAGATCACGAAGCCGATGACGGCGAACAGCGCGGCCAACGGGTTGGCCACCTTGTACAACAGGGCAACGCCAGCGACACCCAGGACGGTCGCATAAGCCAGAGCCAGTTTCAGGGAGATCAAGCCCTGGACCAGCACCCGGTTCTTGGTGCGTTCCATTTTCAGGTCGATGTCGCGGTCGATGCAGTTGTTGAACACGCAACCGGAGGCAACCACCAGGGACGTGCCGATCATGGCGGCCAGGAAGATGGCCAGATCGACATGCCCTTTGGAGGCCAGGAAAAATCCGCCTGCCACAGAAAGCACGTTACCGAAAATGATCCCCGGTTTGGTGATTTGGATAAAGTGCTTAAGGGACATGCGGATCTACCTCACTTCGCCATCATGAACGTGTGGATGCTGAACATGATCCACAGCGACAAGCCAACCAGCAGGACAATCACGATCGCGGCAAAGACAAACGCAATCACGTTGTTACGCTGTGCGGCCGAACGGTCCAGGTGCAGGAAGTACACCAGGTGCACCAGCACCTGGATAACTGCGAACGCGACGACGATCATCAGGGTGATCGACTTCGGCAGCGTCGGGTACATCACCAGACCGAACGGGATCAGGGTCAGGATCACCGACAGGATGAAGCCGATGGCGTAGGACTTGACGCTGCCGTGACCGGCGTCGTGGCTGTCATGGCCATTGTGGGAATGAGCTGCATTAGCCATTTACATAGTCCCCATCAGATAAACAACGGTGAATACGCAGATCCACACTACGTCCAGGAAGTGCCAGAACAGGCTCAGGCAGCTCAGACGGGTCCGGTTGGTCGCCGTCAGGCCTTTTTTCTGCACCTGGTACATCATGATCGCCATCCAGATCAGACCGCTGGTCACGTGCAGACCGTGGGTGCCGACCAGGGTGAAGAACCCGGACAGGAAGCCGCTGCGGTTCGGGCCGTAGCCTTCGGAGATCAGCATGTGGAACTCGTTGATCTCCATGCCGATGAAGCCGGCACCGAACAGGAAGGTCATGGCCAGCCAGCCCAGGACCTGCTTCTTGTTGCCACGGAAGAACGCCAGCATGGCGAAGCCGTAGGTGATCGAACTGAACAGCAGCAGAGCGGTTTCGCCCAGTACGTATGGCAGTTCGAAGATGTCGTGGCCCGACGGGCCACCCGCTACGTTGTTAACCAGTACCGCGTACGCCGCGAAGATCGACGCAAAAAGAATGCAGTCGGTCATCAGGTAGAGCCAGAAACCGTATACGGTCATCTCGCCCGAGTCGTGGTGATGGTCATCATGCCCATGTCCATCGACATGGGTGTGTCCAGCATTGGTCACTAAGTTCGACATGGTTTAAGCCTGTTCCAACGAGGTTTCAACACGGGTGGCGGTGGCCGGGATTTTCCCTGCCGCAACCAGACGCTTGTGCTGCTCGGCTTCGATGCGCTCGATCACGTCGACCGGCACCATATAGCCTTGATCATCACGGGCCGCGTGGATCGCGAAGTAGATCACGGTGCCTGCCAGGCTCGCGATCGCCAGCCACCAGATGTGCCAGATCATCGCGAAACCGAACACGGTCAACAGCGCGCCCATCACCACACCGGTCGCAGTGTTGTTTGGCATGTGGATCGGCTCGTACTTGGCCGGAACCTTGTACGCGGTGCCGTTTTCCTTGGCTTCGGTGAACGGGTCGACAACGTCGGCTTTAGGCAGCACAGCGAAGTTGTAGAACGGAGGTGGCGACGAGGTCGACCATTCCAGGGTGTGTGCATTCCACGGGTCACCGTGTTCGCACATGTTTTCCGGCTTGTTGCGGTCACGCACGCTGACGTACAGCTGGATCAGCTGGCAAGCGATACCCACGGCGATCATCACCGCACCGAACATGGCGACGTACAGGTACGGCACCCACTCAGGGTTGGTAGTGGCGTTCAGACGACGGGTCATGCCCATGAAGCCCAGTGCATAGAGCGGCATGAACGCGACGAAGAAGCCCGAGATCCAGAACCAGAATGCAGCCTTGCCCCAGCCTTCGTGCAGTTTGAAGCCGAACGCTTTAGGGAAGTAGAACGCGAAACCTGCGATGTAACCGAATACCGCACCGCCGATGATCACGTTGTGGAAGTGCGCGATCACGAACAGGCTGTTGTGCAGAACGAAGTCAGCACCCGGGATGGCCAGCAGTACGCCGGTCATGCCGCCGATGGCGAAGGTCACCATGAAGCCCAGGGTCCACAGCACCTGGCTGGTGAAACGCAGACGGCCCTGGTAGATGGTGAACAGCCAGTTGAACAGTTTCACACCCGTCGGGATGGAAATCAGCATCGTCGCCAGACCGAAGAAGGCGTTGACGCTGGCACCCGAACCCATGGTGAAGAAGTGGTGCAGCCAAACCATGAAGCCCAGGATCGAGATCGCGCCCGATGCGTAGATCATCGAGTGGTGGCCGAACAGTTTCTTGCCGGTGAAGGTCGAGATGACTTCGGAGAAGATACCGAACGCCGGCAGGATCAGGATGTACACCTCAGGGTGACCCCAGGCCCAGAACAGGTTCACGTACATCATCGGATTGCCACCAAGTTCATTGGTGAAAATGTGGAAATCCATGTAACGGTCGAGGGTCAGCAGTGCCAAGGTAGCGGTCAGGATCGGGAACGAAGCCACGATCAGGACGTTGGCCCAGGTGCAGGTCCAGGTGAAGATCGGCATGTCCATCAGCTTCATGCCAGGGGTACGCATTTTCAGCACGGTAGCGAGGAAGTTAACCCCCGTCAGCGTTGTCCCCAAACCGGATAGCTGTAGCGCCCAGATGTAGTAGTCCATCCCCACGCCAGGGCTGTATTGCAGGCCCGACAGCGGCGGATAGGCAACCCAGCCGGTCTTGGCGAACTCGCCGACGCCCAGGGACAGGTTGATCAGCACCACGCCGGAAACCAGCAGCCAGAAGCTCAGGGAGTTCAGGAATGGGAAGGCAACGTCACGCGCGCCGATCTGCAGCGGCACTGCAAGGTTCATCAGGCCGGTGAAGAATGGCATCGCCATGAAGATGATCATGATCACACCGTGAGCGGTGAAGATCTGGTCATAGTGTTCAGGTGGCAGGTAGCCAGGCGAACCCTCGGTGGCCATGGCCAGCTGGGTACGCATCATGATGGCGTCGGCAAAGCCGCGCAGCAGCATGACCATGGCGACGATGATGTACATCACGCCGATTTTCTTGTGGTCGACCGACGTCAGCCACTCGGTCCACAGGTAGGTCCACTTCTTGAAGTAGGTGATTGCAGCGAACAACGCCAGACCACCGAGCGCGATCATGGAGATGGTCACCATGACGATCGGCTCGTGGAACGGGATCGCTTCCCAACTTAATTTACCAAACATCGTTTACTCCTCTGCCCCGGCAGCTGAATGCGAGTTCATGTCCGTAGCGGCCACTTCTTTCTCTTTCTTCTCGTGGTGCACCTTAGGACCCGGTTTCATGCCTTCGTACTTGTCGACGATGGTCTGGAACAGGTTCGGTGTCACCGAGGAGTAGAGCTCGACTGGGTTGTTCTGGCTTGGCTTGGCAAGGGCTGCGTATTCAGCTTGTTCAAGCTGTTTAGGTGCCTTTTTGACTTCACTTACCCAGGCGTCGAAATCTTCCTGGGAAGTTGCGATCGCTTTGAATTTCATGCCGGTGAAACCAGCGCCGCTGTAGTTGGCGGAGATACCGTCCATTTCAGCGTTTTCGTTGGCGATCAGGTGCAGCTTGGTCTGCATGCCCGCCATCGCGTAGATCTGGCCACCCAGCGCAGGGATGAAGAACGAGTTCATCACGGCGTCAGAGGTAATGCGGAAGTTGATCGGGGTGTGCGCCGGGAACACGATCTTGTTGACCGTGGCGATGCCTTGTTCCGGGTAGATGAACAGCCATTTCCAGTCCAGCGCGACCACTTCGATGGTCACCGGCTTCACATCCGACTCCAGCGGCTTGTACGGGTCCAGAGCGTGGGTCGACTTGTAGGTGACGTAACCCAGGGCAATGATGATCAGCACTGGAACGGCCCACACCGCGATCTCGATCTTGGTGGAGTGGTTCCATTTCGGGGTGTAGGTGGCGCTGGTGTTGGACGCGCGGTATTTCCAGGCGAACAGGAAGGTCATGACGATGACCGGAACCACGACCAACAGCATCAGCAGCGTTGCGGTGATGATCAGGTTTCGCTCGTCCAGACCGACCTGGCCCTTGGGATTGAGCAAGGTCATGTTGCAGCCTGACAGCAACAACGTGCCGATCAGCGGCAATAAGCCTAGTAGTCTGGGGTACCTGTTTTTACTCATCTCACGACCTCTAAAGCAGCTTGCGCAATGCAGTTGGGTTTTGATCGCCAACACTTCACCCTGCCAAGGGTTGGCATTTTTCTTGGATTGAATAAGGGCATGCCCGTCGTGCGTCAGACGCTGTACGACAAATCCCGGGCCTGCGGTGAGTTCTTATTCGAATTCGTGGTCAAAGGCCTTGTTACAGACCAATTCCATTTGGTGCGGGTAGTTGGAGGCTCCGACACCTGGGCATCGCATGAAGCCACCAGACCTCTCGACACCCTGTTCCTGCTCACACCTGGTTAAGATTTGAGCAGCGTCGGGAATTCAGTGCGGGCGATTGTAGATATGTAGCGTTTTATAAACCATGTCTCATCCCGAAATAATTTTTATCCGAACCGGCAACAATCATTCACCATTTTCGCAAAAGTGGCGCATCTTATCGAAATTGATTCTCAACAAAAACACCAAAATAAGTAGGTCTTCCACCCGCAGTTCAGACAGTATCGGGGGCCTCCCTGTTGCCCTTGACCCTGCCAGAGGCCCGATATGACGGGGACTGCGGCCATTCGCCAGGCCCTGTTAAAACTGCCTGTTCGGGTTCGGAGCGGGAAAAAACGGGAGCCTGCAAAACAGCCCAATTTAGTTACGATTCCATGTGCCAATCCGGCTTCCATGAACGCCCTGCGACACCGACTCTGTGACAACATGTCGCACATATGTCGCACCCTTGGCTGCCTCACATCACGGTCTTTTTACCGGGTCTCTGGAATACGCTCGGCAAGACAAAAAAAGCCCCGTTCCTCTGTACAAGGAACGGGGCTTTTTTGTCCGACAATGTGTGGCGGCAGATGACCTCAGCGCAGCGCTTTGCGGTTACGCGACGTCAACAGCGGCACCAGCACCACAATCAGTACGAATGCCACCAGCGCCCACTGCGCCAGTGACAAACCGAGGATCGGCGGGTATGGCGTGGAGCAGAAACCATCGACCTGGAAACCCAGCGGGAAGATCTTCGCCAGCGGCAAGTCATCGACAATCGGTTGCAGCACATCGATGCCGCAGCTGACCGCCGGGTAGAACTGCGTATAGACGTGATGCCCGGCAACGCCTGCGCCGGCCAGCGCGCAGATCACCACCAGGGTTTCGAACACCGTGATGCTGCGACGGTTGCGCATGGCCGCGCCGATGAAGGCGAAGATCGCGATCAACAGCAACGCATAACGTTGCAGGATGCACAGCGGGCAAGGCGCCTCGCCCAGGACAATTTGCATGTACAGCGCGCCGCCGATCAACGCCAGGCAAATGATGCCCAACAACACCAGGTAGCGCCGTTCACGCCCCAACCGCATGGATTCATCGCTCATCGCGTTTCCCTTCAAGATTCGAGTGCCCGCCAGTCTACACGCTGGCCCGGACCTTTGAGAGTCTGGAGCATGTCCGGGGGATTCGGGGGGGAATAGACGACAAGGCGGTTAAGGAGGGATTAACTTTTCAGCTTTTTTCCATTCAAGACCGCGTCGCCTTCATCGCGGGCAAGCCCGCTCCCACAGGTTGTGTGTCGTTCACATCAATCTGGATCGACACAAATCCCTGTGGGAGCGGGCTTGCCCGCGATGAGGGCGACGCGGTCTCCGGTACTATTTATTCCAGCGCCGCTGCCGGCCCGAAGAACTCATAGCGGCTTTGCTTCTCCGGCACACCCAGTGCCTTGAGATGGTGCTTGATGGACGCCATGAAACCTTTCGGCCCCAGGAAGTAAACATCCAGGTCACGCTGCTCCGGCAGCCATGCATTCAACTGCTGCTGGCTCAACAAACCGACCTTGTGCGCCGCCGGGCTCACGCCGTCGTCCTCGGAATAGCAGTAGAAACGCTTGAGTTGCGGATGACGTTCGGCCAGGCCATCGATCCAGTCGCGGAAGGCATGCACACTGCCGTTGCGCGCGCAGTGGATGAAATGCACCGGCCGTTGGGTCTCCAGGGCCGCTTCGAGCATCGCCAGGGTCGGGGTGATGCCGACGCCGCCGCTGATCAGCACCAATGGTTTGTCGCTGGCGGTCAGGGTGAACTCGCCCGATGGCGGGAACAACTGGATGCTGGCGCCGACATGCATCTGGTCATGCAGGTAGTTGGAAGCGCGACCACCGGCTTCACGCTTGACACTGATGCGGTACTGGCCTTTGTTTGCCAGCGCCGACAGCGAGTAGTTGCGACGGATCTCTTCACCGTCGAGGATCAGTTTCATGCCGATGTACTGGCCGGGCTCTGCGGCCAGGATCGGGCCTTTGTCAGCCGGTTCGAAGTAGAACGACGTGATCTCGGCGCTCTCCTCGACCTTGTCCACCACGATGAACTCCCGCGCCCCGCGCCAGCCGCCGTGGGCCTGTTCTTTTTGGTCGTAAACGCTGGCTTCGGCACCGATCAGGATGTCCGCCAGTTGGCCGTAGGCCGCGCCCCAGGCCGCGATCACTTCCGGGGTGGCGATCTCTTCGCCCAACACTTCGGCGATGGCCCGCAGCAGGCAGCTGCCGACAATCGGATAGTGCTCAGGCAGAATCTGCAGGGCCACGTGCTTGTTGATGATCTTGGCCACCAGGTCGCCCAACTGGTCGAGCTGGTCGATATGGCGCGCATACATCAATACGCCGTTGGCCAAGGCACGCGGCTGGTCACCGCTGGCCTGGTGGGCCTGGTTGAACAGCGGGCGCACTTGCGGGTATTCGGAGAGCATCATGCGGTAGAAGTGCGTGATCAGCGCCTCGCCTCCGCTTTCGAGCAGCGGTACGGTGGATTTGACGATGGCACGGTCTTGAGCGCTCAGCATAAGGTGACTCCTGGTCTTCTTGGGTTGCTAACGGATTACCCTGTGCGTATCAGCTTTCGTGCCAACTATTTAATCGTTATAAATCAATAAGTTAATAACATAATAGTCATTTCGACACTGTCTGCTTTATAGTCATAGTGACTACATGGAGTCACTATGACTGCAAAACCTCTGCTCACCGCCTTGCTGCCCCTGGTCTCCGACCTTTCCCGCGAACTGCCCGAGGGCGAGCGTTATCGCCGCCTGCTGGAAGCCATGCGCGCCCTGCTCCCGTGCGATGCCGCCGCCCTGCTGCGCCTTGATGGTGAATGGCTGGTGCCACTGGCCGTCGACGGCTTGAGTACCGACACCCTCGGTCGGCGCTTCAAGGTCAGTGAGCACCCGCGCTTCGCAGCGCTGCTCAGCGGCCCCGGCCCGACCCGTTTCGCTGCCGACAGCGACTTGCCTGATCCCTATGACGGTCTGGTCGATGGCCTGGATGATCACCTGGAAGTCCACGACTGCATGGGTTGCCCCTTGTTCATCGACGAGCGCCCCTGGGGTCTGCTGACCCTCGACGCCCTCGACCCGGAACGCTTCGAGCCGATCGAACTGGATGCCCTGCAAGCCTTCGCCAGCCTCGCGGCCGCCACGGTC
This sequence comes from Pseudomonas sp. PDM32, assembly GCF_019219225.1. Classification (NCBI taxonomy): domain Bacteria; kingdom Pseudomonadati; phylum Pseudomonadota; class Gammaproteobacteria; order Pseudomonadales; family Pseudomonadaceae; genus Pseudomonas; species Pseudomonas sp. PDM32. Next base: position 355,034 of record NZ_JAHUWE010000005.1, on the reverse strand, counting down.
AACGCCGCCGAACGCATCGAGCGGTTGAACAACCGGGTCGAAGATGAGCATCAGCGCGCCGAGGTCTACCGCCAGGCCAGCGGTCAGCAGAATCGTGAGTTGATTGGCCAGAGCAAGGCCCACAAGCGTCTGGTCGAAGAAATCAGCCTGGTCGGTGGCAGCGACCTGACCGTGCTGATCACTGGCGAAACCGGGGTCGGCAAGGAGTTGGTGGCCCAAGCCATTCATGCCGCCTCGCCCCGCGCCGACAAACCGATCATCAGCCTGAACTGCGCCGCGTTGCCCGATACCTTGGTGGAAAGCGAGTTGTTCGGCCATGTCCGCGGCGCGTTTACCGGGGCGATGAACGACCGCCGTGGCAAGTTCGAACTGGCCAATGGCGGCACGCTGTTCCTCGATGAAGTCGGTGAGTTGTCGCTGACCGTGCAGGCCAAGCTGTTGCGCGTGTTGCAGAGCGGTCAGCTGCAGCGACTGGGTTCGGACCAGGAGCATCAGGTCGACGTGCGCCTGATCGCGGCGACCAACCGCGACCTCGCCGAGGAAGTGCGCAGCGGTCGTTACCGTGCCGACTTCTACCATCGCCTCAGTGTTTACCCACTGCTGGTGCCGGCCCTGCGCGATCGCGGGCGCGATGTCCTGCTGCTCAGCGGTTACTTCCTCGAGCAGAACCGCTCGCGCATGGGCCTCAACAGCTTGCGCCTGAACAGCGACGCCCAGGCCGCACTATTGGCCTACGACTGGCCCGGCAATGTACGCGAGCTTGAGCACTTGATCGGCCGCAGCGCCTTGAAAGCCCTGGGTAATTGCAAGGAACGGCCGAAGATTCTCAGCCTGAGCGCCGCCGATCTGGACTTGCCCAACGCCAGCGTTGAAACCGCTGCCGAGCAGCCTGTCGCCACCGTCACCCAAGCGCCAATCGGCGATTTGCGTGAGGCCACCGAGCGTTATCAGCGTCAAATGATTGGTGCCTGCCTGGAACGGCATAACAACAACTGGGCAAGCGCGGCCCGTGAGCTAGGCTTGGATCGGGCGAACCTTGGGCGAATGGCCAAGCGGTTGGGGATGAAATAAGCAAAGATTTCCGACAGAGAAATGCGATCCCTGTAGGAGCTGCCGCAGGCTGCGATCTTTTGATCTGCCCTTGAGTCATTGAAACTAAAGACTGCCCCCGACAAGTCGATAACCCGGCATCGAAGTCATGGCGATCCCGGGATTGCCCGTCACCTTTTTCCAGAGAAGGTTCATATGTCCTCCACCAAAGCCCGCGCAGACTCACTTTCGCTTCTGCTGTTTACGTTGCGCAGCGGCAAGCTGATGGCGATCAACCTGCTCAAGGTCAGTGAGATCATACCCTGCCCGCCGCTGACCCGGCTGCCGGAGTCACACCCCCACGTCAAAGGCATCGCCACCCTGCGCGGTGCATCGCTGTCAGTGATCGACCTCAGCCGCGCCATTGGCGAGCGCCCGCTGGAAGACCCGAACGGCGGCTGCCTGATCGTCACGGATGTCAGCCGTTCCAAGCAGGGCCTGCACGTGCAGGCCGTGAGCAAGATCGTCCATTGCCTGACCACCGACATCCGCCCGCCGCCTTTCGGCTCCGGTGGTTTGCGCGCCTACATCACCGGCGTGACGTCGGTCGATGGCACCCTGGTGCAGGTACTGGACATCGAAAAAGTCATCCACGGCATCGCCCCGGCACAAATCGAAATGGCGCCGACCGAACTGAGCATGGAAGACGCCGAACTGCTCGGCAACGCGCGCATCCTGGTGGTCGATGACAGCCAGGTCGCCTTGCAGCAATCGGTACACACCTTGCGTAACCTTGGCCTGCAATGCCATACCGCCCGCAGCGCCAAGGAAGCCATCGATTGCCTGCTGGATCTGCAAGGCACTGCGCAGCAGATCAACCTGATCGTCTCGGACATCGAAATGTCCGAGATGGACGGCTACGCCTTCACCCGTACCCTGCGGGAAACCCCGGACTTTGCCCATCTATACGTCTTGCTGCACACGTCGCTGGACAGTGCGATGAACGCCGAGAAAGCACGACTGGCGGGGGCAAACGCGGTGCTGACCAAGTTCTCTTCGCCGGAATTGACCCAGTGCCTGATCACTGCGGCCAAGGCTGTCGCCGAACAGGGATATTGAGCCTTGGCCGAGGACTTTTGCTGGCTGATGCGGCGCGACCTCACTGAAGTCGTGCCGTCACCCGATTGGCCAGCCGGCCTGCAACTGAGCGAATACCATCCCGAAATCGGCGCAGCCGTGCATCGATTGATGGAGTTCGGTTACCTCGAAGGTGGCGGTCGCGTGGCAGCGCTGGACATGTGGCAATGGCAATTCGAGAACGATCCGGAGTATGACCCGGCGCTGTGCTTCATCGCCCGGGATGCCGAAGGCATTGTCGGCGTGTGTCAGTGCTGGACCAGCGCCTACATCAAGAACCTGGTGGTGCATCCACGGTTTCAGGGCCGAGGATTGGGGCGTGCCTTGTTGTTGCAGGCGTTCAAGGTGTTCCAGCAACGTCGCGAAGGATTTGTGGACTTGAAGGTGCTGGAAGACAACCACCGGGCGCGGCGATTGTATGAAAGTGTCGGGATGCGTGCCGTTCGCCGGGAGCCGGTTCCAGACTGATACGCCGCAATCGCGAGCAGGCTCGCTCCCACAGGTTAGCCGTCGTACACACAATCTGTGGCAATACTCGGTCACTGTGGGAGCGAGCCTGCTCGCGATGAGGCCCACATAATCTGCGCCAAATCTTCAGGCATACTCACCTTTCGGCCACAGCCCAAGGACGCCTGAACCATGAAAGCAGCAACACTGACTTTTATCTGCCTCACCGCCCTCACCTCGCAGGCCCACGCCTCCAGCCCCGACGCCTGGGCCGCCTACGACAAGGCCGTACTCGCCAGTTGCACCAAGGCCAGCGGCCTGACGAACAGTAAACCGGTCGGCAACGCCGCACAGTTCGATGACCGGGTTGGCTATACCGCGCTCCTGCTCCAGGGCCAGTACCCGCAAAAGCACATGAAAGGCGCACAAGGCACCGAGCTGTGCCTCTACAACAAAAAGAGCAAAACCGCGTACGTCACCGAATGGGACTCCATCCGCCCGGCCGCCAAGGCCAATTGAGTGGTGCACATTTCGTTGCGGGCAGCTTGATCAAAAACCTGGGCTACCGGCAACGGCCCCATCGCGAGCAGGCTCGCTCCCACAAGGGATCTTCAGTGAACATGGAATTTGTGTACGACACCGACCCACTGTGGGAGCGAGCCTGCTCGCGATGACGGCAGGCCAGGCACTGGAATTTCAGCGCTTGCCCATCGACCGACGAGTCCCCGGCGGTGCCATGCCCGGCGTCTTGGTGTGGCCGTTCTTGGCTCCGTTCTTGTACCACGGCTGGTTCGAGCCTTTGGCTGCCGCCAGTTCGCCCGGCTTGAACGGGAACTTGAATGCCGGGATTTCGGCTTTGGTTTCGCTGTCGGCGCTGGAGTCGACGCTATCTGGCATCTCTACCTGCACGTCGCTCTGGGCGTCGGCGACCGACGGTTGTTTCGGGGAAGTCATGAAAGCTCCGGGTGATGCATGAAATGTCGGGCCCGGTAAGTGAGCCGCATGCCGCAGTATAAGAAGTACGGCAGTATAACGGAACGGCAGCGACAAGCTTCAATCGACAAGCTTCAAGTTAAAAACCATGAGAGCGGCTTTTAGACTTGCAGCTTGCCGCGTGAAACTTGTAGCTTGCTAAGCATTCTTCACCGCCCGACGAGCCCGCCTCCCATGAAAAAGACTGTCCTGGCCTTCAGCCGCGTCACCCCGGCAATGGTCGAACGCCTGCAACAGGATTTCGACGTCATCGTGCCGAATCCGAAAAATGGCGACATCAACGCCCAATTCAACGAAGCCCTGCCCCACACCCACGGCCTGATCGGCGTTGGTCGCAAACTCGGCCGCGCCCAATTGGAAAACGCCGCCAGGCTGGAAGTGGTGTCTAGCGTCTCGGTGGGCTACGACAACTATGATCTGGCCTACTTCAACGAACGCGGGATCATGCTGACCAACACGCCGGACGTGCTCACCGAAAGCACCGCCGACCTGGCGTTCGCGCTATTGATGAGCAGCGCACGTCGCGTCGCCGAACTGGATGCCTGGACCAAGGCCGGGCAATGGCAGGCCACTGTCGGTGCGCAGCTGTTCGGTTGCGATGTGCATGGCAAGACCTTGGGCATCGTCGGCATGGGCAACATCGGTGCCGCCATCGCCCGACGCGGTCGACTGGGATTCAACATGCCGATCATCTATAGCGGTAACAGTCGCAAGACCGCGCTGGAACAGGAACTCGGAGCACAATACCGCAGCCTTGATCAATTGCTGGCCGAAGCTGATTTCGTCTGCCTGGTGGTGCCGCTCAGCGAGAAAACCAGACACTTGATCAGCCATCGTGAACTGGCTTTGATGAAGCCGAGCGCCATACTGGTGAACATCGCCCGTGGCCCGGTGGTGGATGAACCGGCGCTGATCGAAGCGCTGCAAAACAAGCGCATTCGTGGAGCCGGGCTGGACGTGTACGAAAAAGAACCGCTGGCCGAGTCGCCGCTGTTCCAGCTGAACAATGCCGTGACCTTGCCGCACATCGGCTCGGCCACCCATGAGACCCGCGATGCCATGGCCAACCGTGCCTTGGCCAACTTGCGCAGCGCCCTGTTGGGCGAGCGCCCGCAGGACCTGGTCAACCCGCAAGTCTGGAAGGGTTGAAAAAAGGGCAGGCGTTATTTGCGCCTGCCTTTAATGCAAAGAATAAAACAATATCACTTTCAACCTGTCATAAAACTGCCTGAATACACACCCTGCAATTCAGTCAATAAACAAACAACAAAACAACCCGCTAGACTCTCCTTACTTTTCAAGGAACAACGAAAACAATAAAGGAGATCACCACTTTGAACCAACTTACGACAAGTAAAATCATACGTTTCAGCAAAGCCACACTAATGTTATTCATTAGCTTTTTTGGATTGCTGGTGATGTACAGCAACTTTACAGACTACGCAAGCAACTACGAAAGCATCAGCAGCATCCTGAATATGGAGAGCACAGGTGACGACGGGAGATACAACTACAGGGCCATTACCTCGCACATGCTCCACCACCGTATCTACTGGCTCATCATTACACTCGAGGTTATCTACACGATCTTCTTCATGATCGGAACCTGTTATCTTTATAAAAGTATGAACAGCAGCGCCGAAGAGTTTCACGAGTCCAAAAAGCCCGCGATCATTGGATTACTCATTGCGCTCTTGCTGTACTATGTCGGCTTTCAAGTTATCGGCGTGGAATGGTTCAACATGGACCAATCACACGTTTGGAGTTACAAAGACTGGACCCGGCACATTGTCGACTTCATACTTCCGCTGCTGATTTATATTGCGATCAGAGTCGAGGACTGAGGACTTCAGCGCTCGATGAACGTCATATCAAGCGAGCTTGCCACTCCCCTGAACCAAGCGTGGTTTGGGTTTGCGAAACACCAGTACGTTGCCCGACATAACCAACACCAGCCCCAACAGTGCCGGCATCGTCCACTGATAACCCTCGGCGAACGCTGATACGTTGAGCGCCACCACCGGAAACAGCACTGTGCAGTACGCCGCCCGCTCAGGCCCCATGCGGCCGACCAGTGTGAGGTAGGCGGTGAAACCGATCACTGACCCTGGAATCACCAGGTACAACAGTGAGCCGATATAACGCGCGCTCATCTCCATGTCGAAGGGAATTCCTTTGACCAGGCACCACACCGAGAGCATCGCCGCCCCGTAGGCCATGCCCCAGGCATTGGTAGTCAGCGGCTTGAGACCGGCCTTCTGTTGCAGGCTTGAGAGCATATTGCCCGCCGAGAAACACAAGGTGCCGCACAGGGCCAGACCAAGGCCGAGCAAGGTTTCCGGGCTGGCGGTATGCCCGGCCAGCTCCGGCCAGAACAGCAAGCCCAGCCCCAGCAGGCCCAGCGCACCGCCCATCAGCACGTTGCGGGCGATTCTCTGGCCGAAGAACACTCGCGCGTTCAGGGCATTCCACAGGGTGGCGGTGGAAAACACGACGGCCACCAGACCGCTGGGGATCCACTGGCTCGCGGTAAGGAAGCACATGAAGTTGACGCAGAACAGGCACAGGCCCTGAGCCAGGCAAATCAAGTGCCCGCGACGGTTCATCACTTGCAGGCGCCGACTGAGCAACAGGATCACGAACAGCACCAGCGCGGCGAGGCCGAAGCGATAGACGATCGACACGGGAATCGCCACCACGCCCAGTTGCCATTTCAAGGCAATCCAGGTGGTGCCCCAGATCAGCACGGTCAGCAGGTACAAAGAAAGGTTCATGACAAAGGCTCCTCGATAGGCGCCCAGTGTCCGGCGTCACGCCTTGGCGCACTTGCATAAACTTGCGCTTTTGTCTCGCGATGGGCTGGCAGGCGCACGTCTACGGAGTAGCATGCAGGGCGTTGGATGCTGGTGTTAGAGAGCAACGATCATGGCTGCACTGGATACCCTACAAGTCTTTCAAGCCCTCAACAGCTCGCCGAATGCTCGTCTGGAGCACAGCGCCGAGCTGGGTGACGGCATGTCTGCCGCTTTGTGGAGCAATCACCACGACGCCCGGGAATACGAGGCGCCCAGCCACCACACATTGTCCTGTTACATAGCCGGCGGCACCGGCACCTTCCGTCGCGGTCAGCCCGGCAACAAGGGCGGCCCGGACAAACTGTGCATCCTGCCGGCCGACCACCAGTCAGGCTGGGTGATCAACGGCGACATCCGTCTGGCACACCTGTACTTCAGCCCCGAACAATTTGCCCTCGGCTGCGTCACCCTGCTTGATCGCGAACCACGGGAAATGCAGCTGCGCGAGCAGACCTTTCTCGATGACCCGCAGCAGGCGCTGCGCTTTCGGCAGTTGATCCGCTTGAACTGGGACGAGCCGGGCGAGCGTCTGCTGACCAGCAGCCTGGCCCACGAACTGCTCAGCCATGCCCTGCTCAGCCAGGTCAACGCCCGGCAAGGCCTGCGCCTCAAAGGTGGATTGGCCGCGCATCAGCGCCGGCATCTGGTGGAATACATCGACAGCCATCTGGACCAGGCCATCAGCCTTGGTCAGTTGGCGGCGCTGTGCGCGTTGTCGGAGTACCACTTCGCGCGGATGTTCCGCGAGAGCCTCGGCTTGCCGCCCCACCAGTACCTGCTGGCGCGGCGCCTGAACCGGGCGCGGGAATTGCTGCGCACGACCTCGCAGCCACTGGGGGAGATTGCGCTGGCTTGCGGCTTCTCCAGTGCCAGCCACTTCACCAACCGCTTTCGCCAGGCTTTGGGCGCAACACCCGGCGAGTATCGACAGGCGTTTTTGCGCTAGAGCATTGCGATCCCCCTGTAGGAGCTGCCGCAGGCTGCGATCTTTTAATCCGCTACGGCAAGATCAAAAGATCGCAGCCTTCGGCAGCTCCTACATTAGAACTCCAGGGTGCTGGACAGCGTCACCTGCCGCGAATCGCCCATGGACACAAAGAACCGGCTCGCCGCCGAGGTGTAGTAGGTGCGGTCGAACAGGTTCTTCACGTTGAGCTGGAACTTGACCCTCTGCCCGTCGACCTGGGTGTCGTAGGTGGCGAACGCATCGGCCACGGTGTAGCTCGGCAGGTCGAAATCGTTCACCGCGTTGCCCGCGCGCTCCCCCACATAACGCGCCCCGGCGCCGACCCGCAGCTGATCACCGCCAATGACGCTGCCGAAGTCATAGACCGCCGACAACGAGCCGCTGTTCTTCGCCACGTTTTGCAGTTGATTACCCTTGTAAACCGGGTCTTCGGTGACTTCGGCATCGGTGTAGGCGTAGCTGCCGATTATGCTCCAGCGATCGGTGAGTTGACCGCTCAAGTCCACTTCCAGGCCACGGGAACGCACTTCACCAGCGGCGCTGTAGATTGTGGTCGGGCCTTCGGCGTTGGCCACCAGTACATTGCGTTTCTTGATGTCGAACAGCGCGATGTTGCCGGTGACGCGGCCCGGCAGATCAAGCTTGGCCCCCAATTCCCAGGACTTGGCTTCTTCCGGTGCGATACCGCCGTCAAGCACGGTACTGCTGCCGCTCAACGGCGCGATGGTCGAGTTGGGTTTGAACGATTCGGTGTAGCTGCCGTAGAACGACAAGGCATCGGTGTACTTGTACACCAGGCCTGCGCGCGGCACCCATTTCTGCCCGTTGCCGTCGGTGTTGGCGTGGAACGGCACGCCTTTGCCGGCGTATTGGTCGTACGCCTGGAAACGCGCACCGGCCACCAGAATCCATTGCTCGTTGAGGTGGATGGAGTCCTGCAGGAAGGCAGAATCGCTGCGCAGTTCATCGGTCTGCGCGCTGTCGGCCGGGCTGACGGTGGTGCCCGGCACTTCCTGGCCATAGATCGGGTTCACGTAGCTGAAGTTGGTACGGCTTTTCTGGCGGATCAGGTCTTCGCGATAGATCTTGCGGTATTCGTCGTCGATGCCGAACAGCAGGTCATGCTGCAGGCCGAGCACATACACGTTGCCTTCGAGGCTGGCGGTGGTGAATCGGTCGGTGCTGATCGCGTTCTGCGTGCCGTCCATGCTGCGGGTCAGGGTGCCCTTTTTGGTGTCGATGGCGGTTACGCGCACCTGGCTGGCGTCGTAGGTTTCGCGGTTCCAGCTATAGCCGAAATGGGCTTTCCAGTTGTCGTTGAGTTCGTGATCGGCCTCGACGTGATAGAGGTCCGAACGCCCTTCCATGTTGTTGAATGGCTCGTCGAAACGCTCGTTGCGCGAGATGTCCAGCGGGTGGTTGGTCCGTGGGTCGATCAGCGTGCCACGGTCGAACGGCGTGAGGAATTCGCGGTGCTCATAGGCGAACAGCAGCTGGGTGCTTTCGCCGTACCAGGCCAGCGACGGCGCAATCAGGCTTTCACGATGCACGCCGAAGTTGCGCCAGTAATCTTCGTCTTCGTAGTCCAGCACCATGCGGTAGGCCAGCCCGGAATCGCCGAGGGCGCCGGTGCTGTCGAGAGTGCCGCCGCTGCCGTTCTTGCCGTCGTCATAGCTCGAACCGCGCGCAGTCAGCGCGTTGTACTGCTCAAGTTCGGGCTTCTTGCTGACCATGTTGACCACACCGCCCGGATCCTGGATGCCGTACAGCAACGAAGCCGGGCCCTTGAGCACTTCGACCCGATCCACACTGGCGTTGAGACCACGGCCCTGCACGATCGGCATGCCGTCGCGCATGATCGAGCCGTTACGGTTGTCGCCAAAACCGCGGACCATCACCGAGTCCTGGGTGCTGCCCAGGGTATTGGCCTGGGTGATGCCACTGACATTGGCCAGGGCGTCATCGAGATTGCGCGGCGCCTGGTCGCGAATGACCTGGGCCGGGACGACGTTGATCGTCTGCGGGATCTCCTGAACCGGGGCCGAAGAGCGCATCACTGAAGTGGTGGGTGGCGGCTGGTAGCTCATGGAATCATCCATCACCGAGGTGATGGTGGTCGCGCCCAGGTTCAACGCACCTTCAGTAGGCCGCGGTTCCAGCGCCATGGTATGGCCGTCGGTGCGGCGGAACGTCAATCCCGAGCCGGTGAGCAGACGTTGCAAGGCCTGTTCGGCGCTCATCTGGCCATTGACCGCCGGCGCATTGAGGCCGTACGGCGCTTCATCGGTATAGACGACGCTGATGCCGGTTACCCGGCTGAAATCGCTCAGGGCCTGGGGCAGCGGTTTGGCGGCCAGAGAGAAACTGAACTGCGCACGAGGCTGAGTGCTGCCCGACTCTGCGGCCAGCACCAGACCAAGCGGCAACAACGCCGATGCCGAAAAGCTCAACGCAGACACACCCAACCATTGTTTGACCGAACCCGATTTTGCCCTGGACTTCATGACTCATGACCTGTGTAGAACCGCAACGGATGCGAATGACTCGCAGTTTCAGTCACTACACGAATGGCGCTCGGGTTTACCTCACAACAATTTGAAAATATTTTTTATTCAGGGTGATGTGGTGTTTGAACTGGCCCCTTCGCGAGCAGCTCGCTCCCACGGGTGAATGCATTCCAAATGTGGGAGCGAGCCTGCTCGCGAAATGGCCAGTCGCCTCAACGCAAAATAATCAGATGCCCCAACACCTGATGCTGCTCAAATCCCAACACCCCCTGCAACGAACTCAACACCGCCTGCGGGTTCCTGCTCGGGAAGCTACCACTGACCCGGCGTGCCGCCAGTTCATCGTTGAGCAACACGATCCGTCCGGGGTAATAGCGCCCCAGATCCCGCACCACATCGGCCAGCGTCGCCTTGTAGTAATTGAGCCAGCCCTGGCGCCAGGCCAACTGCGCTTCGCTATCCACCGCGTGGAGCTTTTGCGCCGTGCCATCGCCGTAGGCGACTTGCTGGCCAGCGGCGAGGATTTGCTGTTCGGCGTCCGGGTCCGCCGTCACCCCGACTCGCCCGGACAGCACCGTGACCTGTGCACCGTCGGGTTGCAAACGGACTTCGAACTGCGTGCCCAGGACGCGCGCCTGGCCTTTCTCGGCGTCCACCACAAACGGCTCACCGGTGTGAGTAACGCTGAAAAACCCGGCGCCGCGACGCAGTTGCACATGCCGCTCGCCGCGACTGAAATCCACGGCGATGGCACTGTCGGCATCCAGTGTCACCTGTGACTGATCGGCCAGAGTGACGGTGCGGATTTCCCCTGGTGCCGAGACGAAGTCCGCACCCAAGTCATCGATCCAGCGCGATGGCTGCCAGCCTGTACCGAGACAGACCATCAGCAGCAGACACGCCGCCATCGCCAGCGCACCGGACCAGCACCCGACCGTGCTGCGCCGAGACTTGTCCATGGCGTTGAGATAACACTGCAAGGCCAGGGCATCTTCATCGGCCAGCGTGCGCGCCGGCCCTTCGCTCAGCTCCCACAAGACCTGCGCCCGGGCATAGGCCTCGGCATGGGCGGGATCGGCCTGCAACCAATGACTGAAAGTCGCCTGATCAGCACTGCTGGGCTGGTCATGCAACAGACTCAGCCAGGCCAGCGCTGCCTGTTCCTGAGCGGGCGTCGGGGTGACGCGTTCGAAGTGGTTCACGGTGCTTTCCCTGGCGTACGCGGTTCGGGTTCCCGAAGGCTGGCCTTGCAGGCTTCGAGGGCGCGCATCATATGTTTTTCCACGGCACTTTGGGACAAGCCCATGGCCTTGGCGATCTCGGCGTATTTACGGCCGTGAATGCGATTGAGCAGAAAAATCTGCCGCGTGCGCTGCGGTAACGCGCGCAATGCGGTTTCGACGTGGCGCAGATCGTTGCCCGCCTCCAGCGCCGCTTGTGGTCCGCTGCCATGGCTGTCCGAAGATTCCACCAGCATGCCTTCGCTGGCCCGCACCCGGGTGCCCTCACTGCGCAAATGATCGATGGCGATATTGCCGGCGCAGCGCAACAGGTAGGTACTGAGTTCCTCGACTTGCACCAACGGCCGCCGCCAAAAACGCAGGAACAAGTCCTGAACGAGGTCCGCCGCCGTCGCGCTGCAGCCGACACGCCGACTCACCAGTGCTTCCATTTGCGCACGCTGGGAGAGAAACACCTGGAGAAAATGCGCACGGTCGCCGCGCTGTTGATCACGCTCAATATCGTAGGGGTCGGGTGGGAGAGTCATCATTGTTCAAGTTTCGACCTGGAGACCAAGGAGGCCACAACAGCGTCAGGGGGGCCGGCAAGGTCGCAATATTAATGATAAATATTCTCATATGCAAAAGATCGGGTGCAGCCCTCTATCTCACCCATTGGTTCACCGCAAACCTGGGTGTCCCCACAGCCCATGCCAACGACCATGAAATCCAAAAGTCACCGAAACGAAAACGGGCCTGCAATGCAGGCCCGTTCTGATGGGAAGGTAAAAAGTGAATCAGGTGTCAGCCGTTAAGCGCCGCCTGTTCGTTTTCCAGAAACTCTTCTTCCAGCAGCTGGTCGGCATGGGCGCCACTCTCGATGGGCACCACATTTGCTCGTTTGCCGCGTAATTTGCCGAACATATGCTCCAGCGCATGTTCAAGTTTGGTGGCTGCTCCGTCGATCGCCTGCTCCATGGTGGAGGCTTTATGGGTGACGGAAACCGGTTGATGGCCTTTTGGCCGCGCCTCCAGCTGGCAGCGCATGTCGTGGGGACCCGGCTTGTCGCCGTTCTCGTCCCGCAGGTGAACCTCGACGCGTGTCAGGTCCTCTTCGTAGCGTTCGAGCGTGCTCTCAATGGTCGTACGTACCCACTCCTCCAGTCGTTTACTGCCTTGAATATGGTTATCGCTATTGACTTGGATTTGCATAGTTCATCCCTTATTTCAGCTAGCTCGCGAGAGGCCGGTCAGCTAAGCCCTTGGGCGTCATCACCGTGACCTCTTGGTTACACAATCGGTCTGTACGCTGAACAATTCAACCCCTAAAAAAAGATAAATTTTCAATCGCAAAAAAAGCCGGACAACGGGTAAAAGCGCTGTTAAGGTCGGGAGTTGGGTCGCCCTGCTCTTGCGTAACAATTGCTCACATTTGCTGCTCCCCCAACGGATGCAGGCTGCGAAAAACCCCCGCTTCCTCCACCAACCAATCGTGCACCGCGCGCACACCCGGATGGCTCAATGCCCCCGGCGCGTAAAGCAGCATGTAGCGCTTGTGATTGGGCACCGCCAGGCCAAACGGCACGATCAACGCCCCACGTTCCAGCTCATCGTTGAGCAGCGTTCGTCGGGCAATCGCCACGCCCATCCCGGCGATGGCCGCTTCGATGGTCAGGTGATTGCGATTGAAGGTATGCCCGCGTCGAACATTTGCCCCTTCGAAGCCGATGGCGTTGAGATAAAACTCCCATTCCGCATATTCGTAGCTGCCGCGCCAGGCGGTGATGTCGTGCAACAACGGAAAGTGCATCAGGTCTGCCGGACCGTGCAGCGGCGGACGACCTCGCAACAGGCTCGGCGCACACACCGGGAAAATCTGTTCATCGAGCAAGGCTGTGGATAACAGGCCCGGGTAGCTGCCGTCGTTCAGGTCGATCGCCAGGTCGAAGTCGCCTTCATGCAACGGCACGCTGCTGTCCTCGGCCACCAGGCGCAACTGGATGTCCGGAAAGCGCTGCTGCAAGCGCGGCAGGCGCGGCGTCAGCCATTTGCTCAGGAACGACGGAATCGAACGCACCCGCAGAATCCCGCTGATCATGCCCGCATCCAGTCGGCGCAATTCCGCGTCGATACTGCCAAAGGCCTCGTTGACGGTGATGGCCAGGCGCTGGCCCTCTGCGCTCAGCTCCACGCCACGGGCGCGGCGGTGAAACAGGCGAAAGCCCAGGCGCTCTTCCAGCTGGCGGATCTGCTGGCTGACGGCTCCCGGTGTGATGTGCAGTTCTTCGGCGCAACGGGTGAACGACAGGTGCCGCGCGGCACAGGCAAACACGTTCAGCCAGACATAGGTCTGGGCATGTAATTGACGGCTCATCGTTTAGTCCTGCTAAATGATGTCTTAGGAAATTTCGTTGGTCACGTAGGACCTTGACGGGCAGTATCGCCGACATAGCGCTTGTCCTACAAAAATGGCGGCGATTCCTCTTCCATTGCTTGTACAGGCTTTAGCATGGCTATCAGTGTTTTCGATCTCTTCAAAGTCGGCATCGGCCCGTCCAGTTCCCACACCGTCGGTCCGATGCGCGCCGCCGCGACCTTCGCTCAACAACTGCTCGAACAGGGTTTTCTGACGGACGTGCGACGCGTGGAGATTCGCCTTTACGGTTCTCTGTCGGCGACCGGCGTCGGTCACGCGACGGACCGCGCCTGCATCATGGGCCTGATGGGCGAATGGCCCGACAGCATCGATCCGACTACCATCGACAGTCGCATTCACACCCTGCGCGAAACCGGCAATTTGAGTCTGGCAGGCGTTGTGGACATTGCCTTCGACTGGCGACGCGATCTCCTGCTGCTTGACGAGAGCCTGCCCTACCACCCCAATGCCATGTCCCTGACGGCATTCAGTGAAACCGGCGAGCTGTTCGAGCAAACCTATTACTCGGTGGGCGGCGGTTTCATCATCGAAGCGGCCGAAGCCGAGTCCGGGATCGCACCGGCCGGCGATGTGGTGCTGCCTTACGATTTCTCCAGCGCCGCCGAACTGCTCAAGCTGTGCAACGAGCACGGGCTGCGGGTCAGTGAACTGATGATGGCCAACGAACGGGCTTGGCGTGGGGATGCCGAGATCCGAGAGGGCCTGTTGCACATCTGGTCGGTGATGCGCGAATGCGTCGAGCAGGGCTTGCGTCACGAAGGCATCCTGCCCGGCGGTCTGAATGTTCCACGTCGAGCAGCGAAACTGCATCGCAGCCTGCAGGAAATCGGCAAGCCGAATGTCATCACCTCCACCTTGTCGGCGATGGAATGGGTCAACCTGTACGCCCTTGCCGTGAACGAAGAAAACGCGGCAGGCGGGCGCATGGTCACGGCGCCGACCAACGGCGCAGCGGGCATCATCCCGGCGGTGCTGCACTACTACATGAAATTCAATGCCGATGCGTCTGACGACGACGTGGTCGCGTTCTTCCTGGGTGCAGCCGCTGTTGGCATCCTGTGCAAGAAAAACGCATCGATCTCGGGGGCCGAAGTCGGCTGCCAGGGCGAAGTCGGCTCTGCCTGCGCCATGGCCGCCGCAGGCCTGGCGGAGGTACTGGGCGCCAGCCCGGAACAGTTGGAAAACGCCGCTGAAATCGGTCTGGAACACAACCTCGGCCTCACCTGCGACCCGGTTGGCGGACTGGTACAAGTGCCATGCATCGAACGCAACGCAATCGCCGCCGTGAAAGCCATCAACGCCACGCAAATGGCCCTGCGCGGCGACGGCAAACACTTCATTTCCCTGGACCGGGTGATCCGCACCATGCGCGATACCGGAGCCGACATGCACGACAAATACAAAGAGACGTCACGAGGCGGACTGGCGGTGAACTGGGTGGAGTGCTGACCGTTTTGGTTGCACGCCCGCCGTTATTGCCCTGAAACGTGCAGAAAACACGCCCCCCCCTGTAGGAGCGAGCTTGCTCGCGAAAAACCAAAAGGCACCGTGGGGTGTCTGGGTTACGCGTTATCGTTGACGACCATCGCGAGCAAGCTCGCTCCTACAGAACCTGTTTTTTGTCCGACAATTTTTCCGGCATGGGCCTTGCTACTTCCCTGCTGGAACAATGATGGCGAGATGGCCGATGGTCTGGCGTTGCGAACCAACCTGATCACGGCCGGTCAACAACTGCACGTTCAATCAGGCGGTGACGCATCATGGACAACCCTTTCCAGCTCATTACCGATGCCTTTGCAGCGGATTACCAGATCAACCTGAGCATTCAGGGCCTGGACGGCAGCATCATGCTGACCCTCTCAAACAGTGGCCGCGTAGTAGCCAAGCGCATGATCAGCGCCGAACAACGCAATGACCCCCAGCGCCTCAAGCGACTGGTTCAAAGCATTCAATTCGGCATTGCCATCGAACAGGGCCACAGCGCCGTGGCCATCCTCGAATCCATGACCGCCGGCAGCGGGCGGACCTTGCCGCCCCCTCCCGTCAAAGGGCGGCTGCGCCCCACGCTCGGGCTCTAGATTTCGCCCTTCTCGACCTCTGGATGTTCACTGGAACCCGCGCCGGTCTTGCGTTGCGGGTTTTCGATCTTCACCGAGGGAAACTGCGACGAAGCGTAACGCACCACCAGAATCGCAAACGCCAACAGCAGGATCCCGCCGCACAGGTAAATGATCCCCAGGTCCGGCGGGTTGTGGTGCGAAACGTTGGAAATCAGCAGCCGCGTCAGCGCGGTGATCGCCACGTAGATCAGGAAGCGCACGGGCATGTGGTTGGTCTTGAAGTAAATCCCGACCATCGCCCCCAGCTCCAGGTAGATGAACAGCAGCAGGATGTCATCGATCTTGATGTGCCCCTCTTCGATCATCCCGAGAAATTCCATCACCGCCGCCCACGCGGTCACCGCACCGATGGCGAACAGCGCCAGGTAATGAAAGGTCTCGACGAACAGATTGCCCAGGGACTCGGCCAGTTCATGCACGCTCTGCCGCAGTTTTTCGGCCCAGTTGATTTTCACGATGATGCTTCCTTAGGTCGGTTCGACCGGATGATGCGGGTTGGACGTGACGGTTTTTCTGTATGCAGAAAAAAGGCCAGCCCATGATGGCGAGCCGTTCCGGATTGCGCGCCGTGGCGTTTGGTCGCACCTGTGCAAGCCTCGCCTGACAAATGTCGAAACCGGTCTACATTAAAAAGCCACTACCCAAAAGACAGGGTTTCGCTTATCCTTTAGCTGTATATAGATACAGTAGTCGAAACCGACAACCAATGTGAAGGCATGTGAGGTGGTGAATGGCCGTCGAAGTGGTATACCGCAGCAGCCGAGATCTGGAGCGCTTGTTCATGGATAAAGCCGAAGCTGACCGTCATGACAAAATGCTCGAACTGGCCGAATTGCTGGCTGAAGTGTTGCAAAAAGCCGTTCCGTCCCTGACCGAGCAGCAAGTGGAAGAAGCCGGGATCTACATGGCGAAGAATCGCGATGTGTTCGCCAAGGCGTTCAAGAGCCAGCCGGACGCCCTGTCCGAACTGCTTGCGGCACCTGTTGAAGTCGCCGAGCCGGTTGCAGTGCCCGCTCCTGTGGAAGAGGCAAACGCTGAGCCGATTGCCCCGGCCAAGCCAGCCAAGGCTGCGAAAACAGCAAAATAAGCGACACCCGAATTGAATAGGCCCTGAGTCCGATGGAGTCAGGGCCTTTTTCATGTTCGAAGATCAAAAGATCGCAGCCTTCGGCAGCTCCTACACGGGATAACGTTCAACTTGTAGGAGCTGGCTGCGATCTTTTGATCTTCTTATCGATACAGCACCTTTTCCGCCAACTCGTCCGCCACCCGAGCCGGCGAACGTTTTTCCGCCTGGGCGTGGGCAAACACCTCGGTCAGGCGCGAGCTGATTTTCGACAGGTGTGCAGTGATGGTCGACAGTTCTTCACCACGGTGCTTGAGCGACACATAGATCAGACCGCCGGCGTTGATCACGTAGTCCGGCGCATACAGGATGCCGCGACGTTCCAGTTGGTCGGCGACATCCAGATGCGTCAGCTGATTGTTCGCCGAGCCGGCCACTGCTGAGCAGCGCAGTTGCGTCACGCTGTGGCTGTTCAGCACCCCACCCAACCCGCATGGCGCCAGAATATCGCAAGGCGTGCTGAGCAGTGCGTCGTTGGCAATGGGGTGAGCCCCGAGTTGTTCCATCGCCAGTTGTACCTTGCCGTGATCGATATCGCTGACCAGTAGTTCGGCCCCGGCGGCGTGCAACTGTTCTGCCAGGGCATAACCGACGTTGCCCAGGCCTTGAATGGCGACGCGCAGGCCTTCGAGGTTATCGCTGCCCAGTCTCGCCATCGCAGTGGCGCGAATGCCGGTGAATACGCCCATCGCCGCGTGCGGCGCCGGGTCACCTGCGGAGGTGGTGCTGGTGACGTGTTGGGTCTGTTGGGCGATGCAATCCATGTCCGCCACTGAGGTGCCGCTGTCGATGGCCGTGATGTAGCGCCCGTCCAGCTGATTGATACAGCGCCCGAAGGCTTCGAACAGTGCGGCGCGGTTGGCCACATGAACGGGGCGAATGATCACCGCCACGCCGCCGCCCTGGGCCAGGCCGGCCAGTGCCGCCTTGTAACTCATGCCTTGGGCCAGGCGCACCGCATCCTCGACCGCAGACTCGTCGCTGGGATAGGCAAGATAACGACAACCACCCAGGGCAGGCCCCAGTCGGCTGTTATGAATGGCAATGACCGCCTTTAACCCGGTGACCGGGTCAACGCTCAGATGCAGCGATTCAAGGCGAGTGCTTTGCATGAGAGCGAACATCGTAAGGCTCCCGAATCACTTCTTGTAGACGCCAGTATAGGCTTGCGCCCGAAAATTGCAGAAGCGCACCGGAATAAGCGTAGCCGCCATGCAGGCTTTCGGAAATAACCGGAATTCGCGCTTGTACGGCACTGGACGAATGCCGGAGAGGGGACTAAAACGAGGCATTGCCCGGAGATTTTGATGACCCCGCGCCAATCGTTCTTCGCCTGCCTGCAACGTTCACCGCCCGCGCTGTTCGAGGCGGCGCTATGGATTGCGGTCGAGCATGACGGCGAAGTGAACCCACAAGCGGTACTGGCCGATTTCCAGGAGTTGCAGCAACGGGTCAGCGCTGGCTTGCCGATGCTGCCGATCAGTGAACTGGCCCAACCGCTATTGCGGCGCATGAACGACCTGGGCTTTGCCCAGGACGACTTCACACCCTTGCGCCCGCAAGTGGCACTGCTCGACAAGGTACTGGAACGCCGACGAGGGCAACCCTTGACGCTGGGGTTGATTGCACTGGAGTTGGCCAGGGGCCTGGAGATCCCCATGGTCGGGGTCAACTTTCCCGGGCATTTCCTGCTGCGGGTGCCGGGTGCCGATCATTTGCTCGATCCTTGTGGCGGCCGTCGCCTTTATCCGAACGATTGCCGAGAGTTGTTGCATCGCCAATATGGCCCGAACATGAAGCTCAGCGCCGACCATCTGGTCACCGCCGAACCGGTGCAGATGCTGCAACGGCTGTCGCGCAACCTGCGCCAGTTGTACCTGTCCCACGACGACTTCATCAATGCCCTGATCGACGCCGGGCGCGTCCTGGAACTGGGCAATGCCAGTAGCGCCGACTATCTGGCCCGGGCCAGCCTGTATCAACGGCTGGACTGCCCGAACGCCGAGCGTTTTGACCTGGAACACGCACTGCTGCTCAGCGACGATCCCATCCAGCGGATTCGCCTCACGGAACGGCTGGGGCATCTGCCGCCGAATGCCGTCGTCCATTAAACGCAAAAGATCGCAGCCTGCGGCAGCTCCTACGAGGATCGGGGCAGGAGCTGCCGCAGGCTGCGATCTTTTAACGCCGCTTCTGATTCAAGGCGTGTCTGGCTGATTCGCCGGATGCGCCTGGATGAACGCCGGGTGCGTCGCCGCCAACACCGCCACGCGACGAATCCGAGGATAAGCCTCAAGAGAAACATTGAAACGCTCGGCCGCGTACAACTGCGGGATCAGGTAGACGTCCGCCAGCCCCGGCTCGTGGCCGAAGCAGTAACCGTCATCGCCGATCAACTGCTCTACCGTGGCCAAGCCCTGGCCGACCCAGTGACTGATCCACTCCACCACCTGCGGTTCGTCGTGGCCCGACTGGCGCAGCCGGTTGAGCACGCTGACGTTGTGCAGCGGGTGCACATCGCAGCCGATCACTGCCGCCACGCCGCGCTCGTGAGCGCGTGCAGCCAGGTCTTTGGACAGCAGTGGCACCTGTGGATAACGTTCCTCCAGGTATTCGATGATCGCGGGAGACTGGATCAGCAACTCGCCTTCATCGGTACGCAAGGCCGGCACGCGGCCCTGCGGGTTGATGCCCAGATAAGGCGGCTGTCGATGTTCACCGCCCTGGGGCGCGATCAGGTTGACCGGCAAGGACTGATAATCCAGGCCCTTGAGCGCCAGCGCGATACGCACCCGGTACGACGACGTCGAACGGTAGTAAGTATAGAGTTCCATACCCCCGCTCCTCTCAGCGCGCCGGCAGCACTTTGCCGCGGCACTCACCGAAACCGATGGACGCAAAACCGTCGCGACGGCAACGGCCACGCAGGATGATTTCGTCACCGTCTTCAAGGAACTTGCGCACCTCGCCCGAGGCCAGTTCGATCGGCTTCTTACCGCCTTCGGTGATTTCCAGCAGGCTGCCGAACTGACCGTTCTCCGGCCCCGACAAGGTGCCCGAACCGAACAGATCACCGGCCTGCAATTGGCAGCCGTTGACGCTGTGGTGCGCAACCATTTGCGCCACGGTCCAGTACATGTGCTGTGTGTTGCTCAGGGTCAGGCGATGGGCCGGCAGGTTCTGCTCGCGCATGGCCTCGGTGAGCAGCAGTACCTCCAGTTCGATGTCGAACCCGCCGGCGGCCTGATCGCGCTTGTCGAGCAGGTACGGCAGCGGCTGCGGATCGCCTTGCGGACGCGCAGGCTGGGCACGACGGAACGGCTCCAGCGCCTCGGCGGTGACGACCCACGGCGAGATGCTGGTGATGAAGCTTTTCGACAGGAACGGCCCCAAAGGCTGGTATTCCCAGGCCTGGATGTCCCGTGCCGACCAGTCGTTGAGCAGGCAGAAACCGGCGATGTGATCGGCGGCGTCGCCGATGGCAATCGAGTCGCCCATGTCGTTGCCCTGGCCGATCCAGATGCCCAGTTCCAGTTCGTAGTCCAGGCGCGCACAAGGGCCGAACGTCGGCTCGCTCTGACCGGCCGGCAATGTCTGGCCTTTCGGGCGGCGGACGTCGGTACCGGACGGGCGAATGGTCGACGCACGACCGTGGTAGCCGATTGGCACGTATTTGTAGTTCGGTAGCAACGGGTTGTCGGGACGGAACAGTTTGCCGACGTTCTGCGCGTGCTCGATGCCGACGTAGAAGTCGGTGTAATCATTGATTTTTGCCGGCAGGTGCATCTCGCAATCCGCCGCCAGCGGCAGCAGTTTTGCGCCCTGGGCTTCGATCTTGCCGTGCAGGGTACTGCCCTCGGCGAACAGTTCCAGCAAACGCTCGCGCAACGCGACGCGAGCCTCACGCCCCAGTTCGAAGAAGGCATTCAACTGACCGCCAAGGGTCGCTTCGACCGCTACTTTCGCAGCGCCATCGAACAACCCGACCTCCAGGGCCGCTTGCAGGTCAAAGATGTGCTCGCCGATGGCCACGCCACTGCGCGGTGCCGAGCCGTTGAGGCTGAACACGCCCAGCGGCAGGTTTTGCAGGGGGAAATCCGCATGGTCATTGGCGGATGCAACCCAGCTGCGAGTGATGGAAGTCTGCGTCATGGGTTATCTCCGGGTTGGGTCGAAAGTGGCGGGCAGCGTAGCCCAGCAGGCATCGTAAGTGTTTTGCAGTTGCGGGCAATCGAGGGCGAAACGGCTCGGACGCAATACCTGGCTGGTCTCGAACATGAATGCCATGGTGTTGTCGATTTTCGCCGGTTTTAGGTCAGCGTTGACCGCTTTGGTGCACGTCTCTCCGTCGGGACCGTGGGCGCTCATGCAGCTGTGCAGCGAAGCACCGCCGGGCACAAAGCCTTCGGCCTTGGCGTCGTATTCGCCCTGGATCAAGCCCATGAATTCGTTCATCAGGTTGCGGTGGAACCACGGCGGACGGAAGGTTTTCTCGGCCACCATCCAGCGCGGCGGGAAGATCACGAAGTCGAGGTTGGCCAGGCCATGGACGCTGGTCGGCGAAGTCAGCACAGTGAAGATCGACGGATCCGGGTGATCGAAACTGACGGTGCCGATGGTGTTGAAACGGCGCAGGTCATATTTGTACGGCACGTTGTTACCGTGCCAGGCAACCACGTTGAGCGGCGAATGATTGAGCTCGCACGTCCACAGCTGGCCGAGGAATTTCTGCACCAGCGTGGTGGGTTGTTGCAGGTTCTCGTAGGCCGCCACCGGAGCCAGGAAGTCCCGCGGATTGGCCAGGCCATTGCTGCCAATCGGCCCCAGGTCCGGCAGACGCAGCGGCGCGCCATGGTTTTCGGCGACATAACCACGGGCCTGCGGGTCGAGCAGTTCGATGCGGAATTTAAGACCGCGTGGCAGCACGGCAATTTCCAGCGGTTCCAGTTCAAGCACGCCCAGCTCGGTGGCAATGCGCAGGCGCCCCAGTTCAGGCACCAGCAACATCTCGCCGTCGGCGTTGAAGAACACACGCTCCATGGAACGGTTCGCGCGGTAGTTGTAGATGCTGATACCGGCCGGCTTTTCCGCGCCCGAGTTGGCGGCCATGCTCACCAGGCCGTCGATGAAATCGGTCGGCTCGGCGGGAATGTCCAGCGGGTTCCAGCGCAGACGGTTGGGGGTCACCTCACCCAGTGGGCCGCCGGCCAGTTGCCGATCCAGCTTGACGAATGCCGGGTGATTGGCCGACGGCTGAATGCGGTACATCCACGTCCGCCGTGCCTCGCTGCGCGGCATGGTGAACGCCGTGCCGGAGAACAGCTCGGTGTAGAGACCGTAAGGGGCTTTTTGCGGGGAGTTCTGGCCGACAGGCAGTGCGCCGGGCAAGGCTTCGCTGCTGAATTCGTTGCCGAAGCCTGACAGGTAGGCCAGCGCTGGCATCGTTGAATCGGGGTTCATGGAGCCTCCTGAACAGGGAGTCGGCAGTGGCCGCTCGCTCTGTTGCAGAGGTCGAGGCACGCCTGGGTTGTTTTTATCGTAATTTAATTACGCATAACGTAATTTGATTGGTATTGACCGTCAAGCTATAAAGACGCCCATTCGTAACAGGATCAAACTGCCTCCATGCAAAAGCCCACCAGCGACAGCAACGGTAAACAGAAAGTCCGCTCGGCCGAGGTTGGCACCGACATCCTCAAGGCTCTGGCCGAGTTGTCGCCTTCGACTTCGCTGTCGCGCCTGGCCGAACACGTGCAGATGCCGGCGAGCAAGGTCCACCGCTATTTGCAGGCGCTGATCGCCAGCGGGTTTGCCGAACAGAACGCAGCGACCAACCATTACGGCTTGGGCCGTGAAGCCTTGCGCGTGGGGTTGGCAGCACTCAACAGTATGGACGTGCTGAAAGTCGCCGCCCTGCCCCTGGCCGAGTTGCGCGATGACTTGAACGAAACCTGCTTTCTGGCGGTATGGGGCAATCAGGGCGCGACCGTGGTGCACATCGAGCCGGCAGTGCGTGCGGTGACGGTGGTGACACAGCTGGGCTCGGTGTTGCCGCTGCTCAGCTCTTCGACAGGACTGGTATTTGGCGCCTACCTGCCGAAACGCGAGACCGAGGATCTGCGCGTGCAGGAATTGCAGGCCCACGCAGCCCATGTGCTGGCAGACGATCAGGCCTACGCGGCCCAGTGCGAACAGATCCGCGCACGCGGTTTGCACCATGTACATGGTTTGCTGTTGCCAGGGGTGGATGCCTTGTCGGCACCGGTGTTCAACGCGATGGGCAGAGTGGTTGCCGTGCTGACGGTGGTGGGGCCGACATCCTTGTTCCATGCCGATGAAAACGGACCGGCGGCGCAGCGCCTGTTATCTGCCAGCCGTGCGGTCAGTTGGCGCATGGGTTATGAACCCGCCGCCTCCGCAACCTGATTGCGACAGCCTTGCCAACCAGGCAGGGTTGGCATGCCTTTAATTCATTCCAAAACTAAAAACCAACACTTACCAAACCTGCATTATCAATCCCAACTTCTTCGCAATGGCAACTGCCTGCGTGCGTCGTTCCACACCCAACTTGCTGTGAATGCGCCGGGCATGGGTTTTCACCGTATGCAACGAAATGAACAGTTGTTCGGCAATTTGCTGATTGGAGTTGCCTTGGGCAATCAGGTCCAGTACTTCAAGCTCTCGCCCGCTCAGTAAACTGACATCGGTGTCCCTGTCGACCACTGGCGCTGTTCCCTGCAGACGACAGATCAGACTCGGCTGGCGCAAATTCAAATCACGCAATGCCTGTTGCCCATGACAACGCTTCACCAACGCCAGGCCAGCCTCCAGTGCTGCAAGAGCCATATCCGGCTCGCCCGTCAGGTCCGCCACTTCGCAGATTGCCAATTGCAACTCCGTTTCCAGCGCCAGCATGGCCTGTTGTTGCGCCTGCTTGAGTAACGCCTTGAGGCGATCCAATGGATTTTGCGCCAATTGAAGTTGAGTCTCGGCCAACACCAACTGGTATTCGATACGGGCAATCAGTTGCTGCGTGGCGGGTGGTGCCTGGCGTGCATGGGCTCCGCGATAATGGCGCAAGACTCGGGTCAGTGTTTCCCGGACCAACTCCGGGCGCCCTTGTTGCAGCCAGAAATGACTGCTGATTTGCAGCAGCACGCTGCGATAAACCGTGTCGGGGATCTGCCGTTGCTGCATCAACCGTTCGGCTTCGCGCAGACGATCAAACGCATGGGCATAATCACGCTGGTTGGCGGCCATCTGCGCTTGTCCGAGAAAGCCATACAGCGCGTGCTTGTCCTGGCTTTGCAGGCAGTCCTCCAGGCCGGACTGGAAGAAACCGGCGGCCAGCTCATCTTGTCCCTGACAGAGGGCCAACCGTCCTCGGCGCAGGGCAATTCGCCCCAATAGCGGCGTCGGTCGATCAGCCTCTCGAGACAAAAGCGCAGCAGTATCAGCCAACAAGCTCTCGGCCCGGCGGGGCGCTCCGCGCATCTCCAGCAACTGCGCGTGATCGAGTTCAAGCAGCCCTTCGAACAATAGCGAGCCTTGGGCGCGCGCCAGGCACAGCGCCTCGCGATTGAACGTCTGCGCCACATCGAGTTCGGCGTTGAGCAACGCCTGCTGGGTCAGTCCTGACAGGCACAACACTCGCGCCGGCCAGGCATCGACGCTCAACTCGGCCAGCGCATCGAGAAAGTGCCCGCGAGCCGCCTCCATACGGCCTTGCAAATGCAGCAGCCAGCCCTGTTGCGCCTGCCAGCGTGCCAGCAGTTGCCGTTGCAGCGCCGGCGTAGGCTGCGGGGTAAATCTTGCCAGTTGCTCGATACACGCGGCGGCAGGATCGAAACGTCCGGCAAACAACAACGCCGCGCTGACCAGCCCGACCAATTGCGGTGTAACAAGGGTCAGCTCAGCCTGTTGACGTTCGTGGAGTTTCAACAACAGGCAGACATTTTCGCGCCGGAACAAATGTTCGAGGCTGAAGTGCTGCAACAGACTGACCGCCACTTCGAACTCCTGCGCCAACAGCGCCTGCTCGAACGCACCTTGCCAGTCCTCTTCGGCGCTGAACCACTGGCACGCGCGGCGATGCCAGGATTGCCCGGCTGGGGTCGGCTCTTCAGCCATTGCCCGGGCCAGTGGCTCGAAGATCCGCAACCACTCGACGGAGTCTTCCCAAGGTTCAATGAAGCAGCCCATGTCCTGCAACGCGTGCAGCCACTGCGCGCCCTCTCCCGTACCGAAAAGATGCTCGCACAAGCTAGCGTTGAAGCGCGGCAGATGAACCAACACCTGCCAGACCTCAACCAAATCCGGCGGCAAGGTGTTGAACAACTCGTGCTGCAGATAATCGAGCAACGTTGCCGAACGCCCCTGCTCAACCGACCACGGACAACCATTGAGCAACGCAATCCGCACACCAGCACACCAGCCACCGCTGCGCTCAACCACCCTCTTGGCGGTCCGGGCCGCCAGGGTCGGCTCGACATGACTGAGCAACTGCCCGACCTCGGCCTCGGTAAACGCCAGTGCTCGGCCTTCGCACTCGTACAACTCATCATCGAGCAGCAACCGCGGCCAGTTGCAGGAGGGTCGACGACGGGTACCCAGCCACCAGGTCAGCGCCGGGCTGGCGACGGCCAACAGGCGATCGAGCATCCGGTCGAGTTCCGGGTTGGGTGCACGACAGTAATCATCCAGAAACAGCCAGGTCGGGGTCTGCAATCGGGCCAGATGCGCCAGCAGCCCGGGCTCATCCGCCGAAGTTAGATCCAGCGCTTGCGTCAGTCGCAACAGAAAATCGGCAGCACTCAACGACGCCCCCGCCAGCGGCAGCCAGCAGACCCGACAGTGCTCCGGCGCCCGCAGCAAGCATTCGCTGAGCAACGCGCTCTTGCCACTGCCGGGTGGTGCGCAAAGCAACTTCACCCTCGCGGGCGACACCAGCATGGGCTCGATCAACCGCTCGCGGGACAGATGATGGGACGACAGTCGGGGTACAAGGCCTGGGCGGTCCGGACAGTGCGTCATAGCAGTCATTGTGGTGCGCCTTTTTTATAATTCTGGCGCCACCCTAGACCCCTCCCGAGCGCTTGTTGAAGAAGTATTCAACACACTGATCGCCCCCTATAAAAAAGGTGACCGCAAAGTCACCCTTTTGTGTAGGAGCCTGTAGGAAACTCACCTGACCCCCGTACTCCGCAAGGCTGCTGGCGTGTAGTCCCCCGCTTTTGCATCGATGTTGAATTCGAAGCTGCGCTTTTCTTCGTTCTTCATTCCCAGTGCGATATAGCGACCGGCAATCAGGTCATACAACGCTTCGACGGTGTAGGCCGGCACCTGATGATTGTAGTAGAACTGGGCATGGCCTTCGGCGACGCGCCAGAGCTGGCCACGTCCGTCGTAGTGGTCGGCCAGCGCCACTTGCCAGCTGTCTTCGTCGATGTACATATGGCGTTTGGCGTACACGTGCCGTTCGCTCGGCTTGACCGTGGCGACGACTTCCCAGACTCGGTGCAACTCATAGCGGGTCAGGTCCTGGTTGATGTGCCCGGCCTTGATTACATCGGTGTACTTGAGGTCTGGCGAGTCGAGCTTGTAACTGTTGTATGGAATGTACATCTCCTTCTTGCCGATCAGCTTCCAGTCGTAGCGATCCGGCGCGCCGGAAAACATGTCAAAGTTGTCGGTGGTACGCAGGCCATCGGATGAGGTGCCGACACCGTCATAGGCGACCTGTGGCGCCCGCCGTACCCGACGCTGGCCGGCGTTGTAGATCCAGGCCTTGCGCGGTTCCTTGACCTGATCGAGCGTCTCGTGAACCAGCAGCACGTTGCCCGCCAGCCGCGCAGGTGCGGTGACTTCCTGCTTGAAGTAGTTGAGGACGTTGTCATCGCTGCCCGGTTTCAGATCACCGAGCAACGACGGCACGGCGACTTCGTCCTTGAAGCGAATCACCGTGAAATCACCATTGGATTGCGGTGTCGCCTGGGTGATGGTGCGACGCAGATTGCCGCCGTGGTAACGGGTGACGTGGTTCCAGATCACCTCCACGCCATTCTTCGGAATCGGGAACGCGTAGTAGCGATTGCCGGTGAAATTGGCCAGACCGTTGCCGTCGTTGATCGGTGTTACGTTCAGTGCACTGCGCTTGGCCGACTCATAGATTTCTGCCGGTAACGCCACGGTGCGGTGGCTGGGATAGACCGGAATTTTGTAAGTCTCAGGGTAGCGCTTGAACATCGCGATCTGGCCATCGGAAAGCTTGTCCTTGTACTTGTCGACGGTCGCTGCGGTGATCACGAACAACGGCTTTTCGTTGGCGAACGGGTCGGCCAGGAAACCTTTGCTGTCCACCGCGCCAGCGTTTTTCGGGATGCCACCGGTCCAGGCAGGAATCGAACCATCGGCATTGCCTGCCTTTTCGGCACCGAGCGGGGTCAGGCTGGTGCCGAGCTTGTTGGCTTCTTCCGGCGACACCGCGGCCATCACCTTGGCGGCCAGCAGACTCAGAGCCAGAACGGTGCCCAATTGCAGAATCATCTTGCGCATTGAATTCATCCTTTTCAGCCAGATCAGAAGTTCACACCAAAGCTCAACGCCACGAAGTCACGGTCGGTGAGGACGTTGTAGTCGCCACCGAAAAAATCGGTGTAACTGAGGCTCGCGGTATAGGTGTTGCGATAGTCCGCATCGACACCGAGGCTGATGGCCTTGGCGCCTTCGTTGAACAAGCCGTTGGGGCCATAGCCGGAGACGTCGTGGGACCACGAGAGATTAGGCCTGACGTTGATTCCGGCGATGAGGTTGTTGTAGTCGAGGATGGCCCGAGCTCGATAACCCCATGAAGTCGAGGTCACGAAGCCATCGGTATCGCCGCCGAAACCATACTGGCCATATACCGAGTCGCGGCCGTAGCGCAACTTCGTACGTGCTTCCAGGCCACCGACCCGAACCACCGCCGCCTCACCCACCAGCGTCAGGCGATCGGCACCGGCGATCTGATCGATGAAGTGCGTCAGAGTGCTCTGGATCTGCGTTACTTCCTTGCGGCGGTAACCTTTGTTGTCAGCCCCCGGTGACGTGGCGATGGGCGATGCCGCACCGCCTGCTATCGGATTGAGCATGGCCAGGGTCAGGTCATTGGTATTGACCTGCACCGGGAGGTTGGGGCGGTAACTGATTTCCCCGCTCCACGCAGTGCCGGTCGATAAGGTGGTGGAGAAGCTGGCGCCGTAGAGGCGGATGTCCTCCGGATATTCGAGGTAATACTGGCCGCGACCAAGCATCACACTCTGGGCCAGGCCTGAACCGCTGCCGGGGGCGATTCGATTGGCGGCGGCTACGATTCCCGGAAGGCTTGCCAGCGTACTGAGCCCGGCGGTGGTGGTCCCGACGTTGGGGCCGCGGCTGTGGTAGTTCATGAAGTACAGGCCGTACTCGGTGTCGTCCCCCAGCCAGCGCAACGCCGTACCCCACTGCCCGGAATCCCGGGCATCACGGTCGCCGCCACGGGGAACGATCACGCCCTCTTTGCTGACCTCGAAGCCTTGGCCAAAGGCAGCCGCAATCGGCTGCAAGGGTGCAATGGCCGGACTGGCGACGGTGTAGCCCTTGTTGCAGCCATCGGCCACCACATCGACACCAAAGAAGGTGCCGCAGTTATCGACGACCGTCTGATCCCATTCCAGTTGATAGAAGCCTTCCACGGTCAACTTCTCCGTCAGGCCCTGGGAGGCGAACAGCATGTTGACCGGGATCAGGCCCTCCTTGATCTCGGCGCCAGGGCGACGGAACGCGGACACGTCGACCGGATTAATGCTGTTGATCGAGTTGCCGATGAAGGTGCTCTCACCCCAACTGACCACCTGCTTGCCGGCACGCACCGTACCCGGCAAATCGGCGAGGGAGTAGTTGTGATAAACGAATGCGTCGAGGATTTGTCCGCCTGAAGACTTGGCGCCCTCTTTGCGATTGTGATCGCTGATGTCCTTGAATGGGCGGCTTTCATCCTTCAGCTCGAAGTCGTACCAGTACTTGCCACGCACAAACGCGCCGGTGTCGCCGTACTTCAGTTCGAGGTCGTGAATACCCTTGAAAATCTTCGAGAAAGTTTCGCCTTTCTTGAAATTCAGGCGCCCGTCGTCACCGGTCGAAGACTGACCGGAACCGCCATTGACGGTGCCTACCAGGGCATCATCCGCATCCCGCATGCCCCAACTCGCGCCGACCGACAATGAGGAGTCGAACGTCCCCTCGATTTCCCCGATGCTGAACGAAATGGCCTGAGCCTGGGCACAGCAGCCCAATGCGACCGCGGCCGCCAGCGCCTGCGGTGTGAAGATGGCGCGCATTGTTGTTTTTGTCATGCGTCTTCCCCGGTGAGTGACAGAAGGCCTCACCCTACTGCCGGGGCACCGGGATCGATAAGCGCACCAAAGAGGTATTCGTGGTGTACCTCTAAAGGATGACTGGCACAGGGTCACTACCCGGACATCAAGCAGTCCAATCCCGACTGTTGCCCGTGCTGCAACAGTGCATGTCGGGAATTGGTATTTTTCCTACGGCGCCGAGGGCTTATTCTTACCTGACTGCCACTACCGCAAGGCACGCTGTAACAGCCTGCGCCGTGACTGAAAGATTTCAGATGAATCGAAGATTCGGTTCATCGTCCCGTGTTCACTGACGTTGATTTGTAGCTCCTGATCCAACGTCTTACTTTGGCCGCTGCGTTTGCAGCGGCCTTTTTTATGAGCCTCATTTTCAGCGTGGGCGCGGTACTCTGCAGGAGCTGGCTTGTCGGGTCGCCACATCGCAGCGATGGTCGTTAACGATAACGCGGGTGAACTGGATGAACGCGGCGCACTTGAGTCCATCGCCAGCAAGCTGGCCCCTACATTTCTTTCAGAAAGCACCTACAAGCATAGGTAAACACCTATCGCACTCGGGCCATTAAGTTGACCAGCAAGTCGGCGAACAACCTTGATCTTCGTCCGACTGCAAACTTACTTATTGCGAGTGCAGACATGAAGCCCATCAACTACAACCAGTATCGCTCAGCCAGAAGCTTCAACAGCCGAATACGCTTTCTGATTCTTCATTACACCGCCGCTAACTTCTCAAATTCTGTCAGTGCCCTGACCGGCCCGAATGTCAGCGCGCACTATCTGGTTCCGGATATCACTGACCCCAGTTATCTGAAAGCCGGTTATACCGGGCAGGAAGTGTTCAACCTGGTGGATGAAAACCATCGCGCGTGGCACGCGGGCGTCAGTCAGTGGGGCAACCGCAGCAATCTGAATGACACGTCTATCGGCATTGAAGTGGTCAACCTGGCGACTGACAACAACGGTGAATTCACTTTCCCGCCCTATCACTGCGAGCAGATTGCCGCGATTGAACAACTGGCGCTGAGCATCCTCGAGCGCAACCCGGATATCACGCCGACGCAGGTGTTGGGCCACTCCGATATTTCAATCGGCCGCAAAAGTGACCCGGGGCCGATGTTTCCCTGGCAGGCGCTGTACCTCAAAGGCATCGGCGCCTGGTTCGATGAAGCCACTCGGGACGAGTATCTGAGCCAATACACCACATCGGGTGTTCCAGGCCGAAGCGAATTGCTGGGGCTGTTCAAGTCCTATGGATACGATGTTTCGGGCGCCTCGTCGGAAGGTGGTTTTCAACAGTTGGTACGGGCATTCCAGATGCATTTTCGCCCGGAAAAATTTGACGGAAAAATGGATGCGCAGACAGCCGCCAATCTGAAGGCACTGGTATTCAAATACTTTTCCGGCTGATCGATGGCAAACAATTTTCCAACCGACAAATGCAGCCACCGGCAAGGTCAGTCAATGTGACCTTGCCGGCAATGTCAGAGGGAATACTTCTGCAAATTCCCCATCATTTCCTTCAGCGCATCGATGTTGTCCTTCGGATGCGCCGCACCTTCGAAGTCGCAAATCTGCTGCCAATGCGCCGCCACGTCTTCCGGTGAGAAGCCGGCCCGTGGATCGAACCCGACACCGAGGCTGCGTTCCCAGCGGACCTTGCCCATCCAGCCACCGCCGACCTCGAACAAACCGGAGGTTTCCTGGCAGTTCTCGCTGGCCAGGTACACCACCAACGGGCTGACCAGTTCCGGCTTGAGCTGTTCGAAGACTTGCGGCGGGATCAGGCCTTCGGTCATGCGTGTGCCGCCGGTGGGGGCGATGGCGTTGACCAGGATATTGTTCTTGCGGCCTTCGATGGCCAGGGTGCGGGTCAGGCCGTAGAGACCGAGCTTGGCCATGCCGTAGTTGGACTGGCCGAAATTGCCATAGATACCCGAGGTCGACGCGGTGAAAATCACCCGGCCGTAGTTCTGCTCGCGCATATGTGGCCAGGCGGCACGGGTGACTTTGTAGGCACCTTCGACGTGGACGCGGTAAACCAGGTCCCAGTCGGCGTCTTCCATTTTGTGGAAGGTCTTGTCACGCAGGATCCCGGCGTTGTTGACCACCACGTCGACGCGACCGAAGACGTCCAGGGCGTGCTGGACCAGTTTGTCACCGTCAGTGACCGAATCGTGGTTGGCTTCGGCGATGCCGCCGGCCTCGCGAATGTCCGCTACCACGCGGGCGGCGGCCGAGGCGCTGGCGCCTTCGCCCTGGGTCGAGCCGCCCAGGTCGTTGACCAGAACCCTGGCGCCCTGTTTGGCGAACAGCAGCGCATGCGCCCGTCCCAGGCCGCCACCGGCACCGGTGATGATCACGACTTTATCTTCGAAGCGCACAGACTCATTCATGGGGGACTCCAGCAGGCCAAGGGACGATGAGTCAGAGTGTCCGGCACGGCGCAGCGGGTCACAATCAACACGGGGGAGGCTGAATGGTGCGCGATAAGGCTGGGGGATGATGATCGTGTCAACAGTTTGCGCGGCCCTTGTGGCGAGGGAGCTTGCTCCCGTCGGGTCGCGAAGCGGCCCTGAGGCATTCAATCCGGGACACAGGTTTACGACTGCTTCGCAGCCGAACGGGACGGTGCGGCGATCCGACAAGCCCCCTCGCCACAAAAGCCCAGCAGGTTCAACGCTGCGAATCAGGAACACGCCACCTTGCGCGGCGGCAAAAGCAGTTGATCGCGAAACGCCAGGTAGTGCCTGAGGACCTCGCAGGGCGCCTCGATCTGCGGGTAGTGACCGATGTCGGGCAACAACACGGTGTCCGCATCCGGGATCAGTTCCCGGTAACGCTCGACCATATGCGCTCCGGAGACCGGATCGACCCCGCCATCAATCACTCGCAGCGGCACTTCACCGCGCTGCATCGCGCTCACCCAGCGGTTGCGCCAGACCCGTCGCTCCGGAATGTAGGCGATCAATTTGTGCATGATGCGTGGCCCGCGATGGCTGTCGACCAGGCTCCAGAAGTCATCCATCTGGCTTTCACTGGGACGGGTTTGCGGGCCGAAAATCTGCCGAAAGCTTCTCACCAGGCCATCACGGCTGAAGGCGCGGCCGATCATCCAGCCCAAAGGGCTGAGCAAGAGTTTTTGCATCAATACCGGGCGGTGGGTTTCCGGAAACAACCCGCCGTTGAGAAACACACAACTGGCCAGCTCCACCCGCGACTCGTAATGCCGGGCCAGCAGTTCCTGGGCCACGCTGTCGCC
This sequence comes from Pseudomonas sp. PDM32, assembly GCF_019219225.1. NCBI lineage: Bacteria > Pseudomonadati > Pseudomonadota > Gammaproteobacteria > Pseudomonadales > Pseudomonadaceae > Pseudomonas > Pseudomonas sp. PDM32. The sequence goes on along the minus strand of NZ_JAHUWE010000005.1, from coordinate 322,545 downwards.
ATAGTCGTGTGCGAACAGGTGCACCGGCTGCTCGACATTCAGGTGCTCAAGCAGTGCCTGTTGCAGATCCGCTTGCTCCAGCAGGCTGTATTCGTGATTCGCCGGTTTGGCCGAATCGCCGAAGCCGAGCATGTCGCAAGCGATCACGCGAAAGCGCTGGGTCAATGGCTGCCACAGGTAATGCCAGTCCCAACTGGCGGACGGAAAACCGTGAATCAGCAACAGCGGCTCACCCTGCCCCGCCGTCCAGTAACGGATGCTGTGGCCACGGAATACGAACGTCTGGCTACGTTTGCGCCAGACACACAGAGGAATCTCGGCGAGTGCCATTAGAGTTTATAACCCGGGTCCAGTTTATCGAGCTTGCGCAGCAGCGCCGGCCACGCCAGCGCTCCGCCCATTCCTTGAGCACTTCTGGTGACACCCGCGATCATGGCTTTGGCGCCGGCCAGAATCTGCGGTTCGATGGCAATCAGTTCAGCCGCACCGTTTTGCGCCATGACTTGAATGTCGCAGGCACGTTGAAAGGTAAACATCATCAGGAACGTATCGGCGATGGTGCTGCCGCAGGTCAGCAGACCGTGGTTATGCAGCATCAGGAAATTGTTTTCACCGAGGTCGGCCTGCAGCCGCACCTTCTCTTCATGGTTGAGCGCCACACCTTCGTAGGCATGGTAGGCCAGACTGGAAAGCACGAACAACGATTGTTGGCTGATCGGCAGAACGCCCTGCTTCTGTGCCGAGACCGCCACCCCTGAAGCCGTGTGGGTGTGCAGCACACAAACAACATCGTGACGCACTTCATGCACGGCGCTGTGGATGGTGTAACCCGCCGGATTGATCTCGTAAGGACTGTCCATCAGCTTGTTGCCGGCCTGATCCACCTTGACCAGGCTCGACGCGGTCATTTCGTGAAACATCAAACCGAATGGGTTGATCAGGAAATCTTCGGTGCCGGGTACCTTGGCGGAGATGTGGGTAAAGATCAGGTCATCCCAACCGTGTTGGGCGACCAGGCGATAACAGGCCGCCAGGTCAACGCGAGTCTGCCACTCGGCAGCACTGACCAGGTCTTTGACACTGTGTGGCGATTGGACGGGAGCGACAGTCACGGCAAGGAGCCTCGGTGTTTTTTTATTATGGAGTGTTTCCTATGTTTACCGAGTCTAGTCAGCCCTTGAGGTTCGTGTAGTTGCATTGGCAGCCAGCTTGATGTCCCAGCGAGTCAGTCGCCCTGCTGCCCTGGATCCATGTCAAACGACCGGCGCCAGCAAGGGGCTGACAGGCCGCTTTTGCCGCACTGTCAGAACCCTGACCGGCGTTGATGGCGGGTTATCCGTCACTCGCGCAGTGCGCTGATCAGTTCCGCCAGCCAAGGCTCGGCGTCCGTTTCGGGGGTCACGCTTTCGCTGGCATCCAGGCGTAGCATTGGCAGCACTTCGCGAATGCCCAGTTCACCGAACAATTCACGCATCTGCTCGCCGCCGCCACAAAAAGTATCGCCATAACTCGCATCGCCCAATCCGATCACTGCCCCCGGCAAACCGCGCCAGGCCGCTGGCAATTGATCACGAATGGTCGAATACAGCGGTTGCAGGTTGTCCGGCAACTCGCCCATGCCGGTGGTCGAGGTCACCGCCAGAAAGGCTTCGGGGCCAAACGCCTGGATATCGGCGAGGGTCGCACGCGGGTTGTGCCAGGTTTCAAAACCAGCGGCTTTCAACAGGCTGGCGGCGTGGCGGGCAACTTCTTCGGCCGTGCCGTACACCGAGCCGGAAATGATGGCGACTTTCATCAATCTGATCCTGAATCCGAGTAAAAGACCCGGATATTAACACCACAGTCGTGATTATTCTTTTAGAATGCAATTGACAATCAATCAGGAAAGGATGCTTCGATGATTAATGCTCAACTGCTGCAAATGGTGATCAACGCCTCTAACGACGGCATCGTGATTGCCGAAAAGGAAGGCGATCAGGACAAAATCCTCATCTACGTCAACCCCGCGTTCGAACGCCTGACGGGCTACTCCAGCGAAGAAATCCTCTATCAGGATTGTCGTTTCCTGCAGTCGGGGGATCGTGACCAGGAAGCCCTGCCGTTGATTCGCGACGCCTTGAACCGAGAAGGTTCCTGCCGGGAAATACTGCGCAACTACCGCAAGGACGGCACACCGTTCTGGAATGAGCTGTCCCTTTCAACGGTGAAAAATCCAGCGGACGGGCAAACCTATTTTGTCGGTGTGCAGAAAGACGTCACCGTGCAGGTTAAGGCGCAACAGCGCGTGGCACAGCTGGAGGGGCAATTGGCTGAACTCCAGGCGGAGCTTGCTGCGCTCAAGGCGACGAACGGCGCAAACGAAACTCAGAATTAATGGTCAGTAACTACAATCACCAATAACTTTGTAACTATACCTTTCGAGCTGGCCATGCAACGCGACGCGCTCCTGACCCAGGATGAGCTGGATTTCATCCAGACCATGCAACACAACCCGCAACTCAATGTGCGGGATGCGACGTCGAGCCTTCTCGTCAACGGTGGATCGCAAATCCGTGACCTGCTCACCCGCCTGGCGGCCCATGAGCAGGTCACCATTCAAGCCAGCTTCGAAAACCAGCAAATAACCTTCCCCCTGCACTTGGTGGAAGACGAGTTCCATGCGCTGCATTTGCGTCTCGGCGTGCCGAGCATCTATGAAGACGGGCCGATGGTCCGGCCTTGGCGTCTGGTACTGGACGAGCCGGTAGCGCTGGAAAACGCCCAGGGTCAACCCGGCACCCTGTGGGTACACGAAGTCTCGTGCAAAGGGGTTTTGCTGGAGGTTCGCAACAAGACCAAGCCACCGAAGCATTTCGCCTTGTGGTTCAGCCCTTCAGGCTATGAGCGGATTGCCTTGCGCGGCACCTTCGAGAAAGAAAACGAACAGGGCTTCTACGCCTATCAACTGAACCAGAGCGATACGGACGAAGCGGAGCGTCTGCGCCAGTTCATCCTGCAACAGCATCGCTTGACCCACCCAACGCTGCATCTCTGAACTTCAAGTATCCAGATTTCCCGCCAGGAACTGCTTCAGACGCTGGCTCATGACCTTCCCTTCATTGCCCAGGCAACCGATCGATGACCCGGCCAGGCTTTCCTGCGCCAGGTCGGAAGCATCTCCAGCCAACAACAATCGACACTCCAGGCCCAAGGCAAGGCGATTCAAGCGCCGTGGCAACTCGGCATTCGGCACCTGATTGGAAAACAACACCAGTGCCATGGGCTTGATCCTTTCACACATCAGCGCCAGTTCCTCGAATGGCTGGCCTATGTTCAATACGCGAATGGCTGATGGCCCGGAACTCAGGAACAGGGCGGCAACCAACAGCTCCAGCTCCCGGCAGTGACCATCCAGGGCACAGATGACCACGCGACGCGGCTGCTTCTCGCGCGTCAACAGCAAGCGCTGCACGACCCGCGAACGCAGAAAACCATCCAGGAACAGCCACTCGCTGGTTACGCCGAACTGGTCCTGGCTTTGCAACAACTGCTTCCACACGGGGATCAGAATGTCCTGAAATACCACCGGCAGGGCGTAGCTGGAAAAGATTTGCCCGTAGACCTGCTCCAGCTGAAGGTCGTCAAACCCGTTGACCGCTGCAAGAACCTGTTGCCGCCACTGTGCGTAATCGGCTTCCACGAGGTTGGTGGGAATGATGTGCGACAACGCCTGGAGCGGCTCGGTCCTGGCCAGGATCTTGCCGACCCTGCTGACCGCAACACCGCGCTCTATCCAGCCGAGGATACTGCGGACACGCTCAATATCGGCCATCGAATACAGTCGATGCCCGCTATCGGTGCGTGTTGGAACAATCAGGCCATAACGTCGCTCCCAGGCACGAAGCGTGATCGGGTTGACACCTGTCAGGCGCGCCACCTCGCGAATGGGAAAAAGCTCTTCCTGTTCGAGCGCGACGGCCTGCGTGGATACTGAAGCGACGTCTGTAAGTATGGGCATCCTGTTGAAACATCCCTGTATCGTTCGTCCGATATTCTAACGCCCCCGCCCCGTAAAGTTTCCGTAAAAAATCGATACTGCGAAGGAACGGGTAAACGTCACAGACGCCACGGGCAGAATCAGGAATAATCCTTGCTTGTTTCAAGTCGCAGCCCACCACCCCGGCGCTGCGCCTGGCGAAGCGCCTATACGGAGCGACGCAAATGCCTTATGGAGATACACAATGTCTACCCCACCCGTCACGCTGATGGTTGCGCGCCGCGTTGCCGATGGACGTTATCAGGACCTGATCGCCTGGCTGCGCGAAGGCGAGCAATTGGCCACCGACTTTCCCGGCTACCTCGGCTCCGGCGTACTCGCACCGCCGCCCGACGATGACGAATTCCAGATCATTTTCCGCTTCGCCGACGAACAGACTCTGCACGCCTGGGAACATTCCGTCTCTCGCAGCGCCTGGCTCGGACGCGGCAGCGACCTGTTCGCCCACCCGACAGAACACCGGGTCAGCGGTATCGAAGGCTGGTTTGGTGTCGCCGGCCAACGCCCGCCGCGCTGGAAACAGGCCGTGGCGATCTGGCTGGCGTTCTTTCCGGTCTCGCTGCTGTTCAACTTTGTGCTGGGGCCGCTGTTAAGTGACATGAGCTTGCTGCCGCGGGTGCTCATCAGCACCCTGTGCCTGACACCGCTGATGGTCTATTTCTTCATCCCCCTGTCGACCCATGCGCTGGCAGACTGGCTGCATAAAAAAACACAATCCCCCTCATTGACAGCCAAATCGGTCAGCAATCACTAACGGTTCTTTCGTTCATCGATCCATAGACCGATAACATCGGGATCGCAACGGGCGGTAGAAGCTGGCCGCTAGCGGGAAAACTTCAGTTATGCTGCACGCATTTAGCCCGTGCATAGACCTACTGAAGCTGATCGCACAACTATGAATAGTCCAATACTTGTCACCGGTACCAGCAAGCGCGTCGGCCTCCAACTTGCCACTACTCTGGCGGAGGCCGGCAATACCGTTATCTGCGTCAGCCGCTCCATCAACCCAGTGACACCGCACCCGAACATGTTGCCGTTCCAAGCAAACCTTGAGCTCCAAAGCGATCGCGAGGCGCTGATCGCGTACATCAAAACCAATTTCGACAGTTTGCGGGCAGTGATCCACAACGCTTCTCTGTGGCTCGACGATAGCCTGGAAAATCTGAACAGCATGTTCAAGCTTCATGTCGAGGCGCCCTATCATTTGAACTTGGAACTTGGCGAGCATCTGCTGCGGCCGGAAAGATCCGACATCATCCATATCTGCGACGAAACCTCATCACGGGGTAGCAAGAGCCATATCGGATATGCGGCCACCAAGTCGGCACTGCAAAACATGGTGTTGTCTTTCGCAGAGAAATACGCCCCCACGATCAGGGTAAACGCCATCCTTCCCGGCCTGCTCATCCTCAAGGAAAACAGCACTCAGGAATACTCCCAGCGAACCTTGAAGAAAGCCCTTCTCGAATTTGAGCCCGGCGCACAACCGTTGATCGACGCCGTCATGTTTCTGCTCAACACCAACTACAGCACTGGAACCAACGTCGTCATTAATGGCGGGCGCCACATCAAGAAAGGAATCATCAATGATTGACTCGAAAAAGCTGATCTATCTGCCGAGCTGGATAAAGATGACCATTGTTTCAGCGCTGACGTTGTGCCTGTTGGCCGCAGTTTATGTGTCTTTGTCCTTTGTCGGTGTTCCCGATCACAGCGACTGGATCCTATTGTCCTTATCGCTGGCACAACTGGCAGCCACCGCACTGGTCATCAGCCTGATACTGATTTTCGGCGAACGCGAGGCCAACCTGCACTACCTGATCAGCAAGACAGAAACGCTGCTGCTCAAAAACATGCCGAAAACCCTGGCTAACATCGAAGATTCGCATGGGCAAAAACTTGAAATCGCGGTGTCTGCGATCAACAACATCTTTGGTGCCAATTATCGTCTGCACAACAAAAATACCAAAACCAAGATGTGGGTCGGTTTCAATGTTGACCGGATCATCGTTGCCTACTTCCTGAAAACCACTGAGTCGGTAGATACCATCAAGGACATTTTCCAGTACACCTTCGGCGGTGCAGAGTCGGTGGGTTACAAAGTCAATTTCGAGCAAGCCACTATCAAAAACTCCGGCGAGCAAGTGCTGTCCATCTGGTGCACTTGGCCAGGCATGCAGGATGGCACTAACATTTCCACCGACCTGCTCAACAGTCCGGATAAGAAGCTGTTCATCATTCAGGACATCGCAATGATGACGCAGTCGTTCATCCGGACTGCGGAACGCAACTCGGTGAACATCTTTACCGACGCCGACCCCGCGCCTTTATAGCCCCGCCCTTTCAATAACTTTGCCTCATAGCGTGCAAGAGCCCTCCCCATGACCGATCAACAACGCCTGGAACTCGAAGCCGCCGCCTTTCGTCGGCTGGTGGCCCACCTGGACAGCCGCAAGGATGTACAGAACATCGACCTGATGAACCTCTCGGGGTTCTGCCGTAACTGCCTGTCCAAGTGGTACAAGGCGGCGGCGGATGAGCGCCAGATCGACGTCAGCCTCGATGAAGCCCGTGAAGTGGTTTACGGCATGCCGTACGCCGAATGGAAAGCCCAATATCAGCAAGAAGCCAGCGCCGAACAACAGGCGGCGTTCGCCAAAGGAAAACCCAATGAGTGATTTGAACACCTTGCGCGCCAGCCTCAACAGCGGCGAACACGCCTTCGCCGATACCCTGGCGTTCATTGCAGGCGGTTACGACTACCAGCCTCAGGCCTTCAACAACGGCGGTGTGGAAAACGCAGCCGGGCAGAACGAAGGCTCGTGCAAGACCCTGGGCCTGGCGCTGCTCGAAGGCTTGAGCGATGAAGAAACCCTGTTGGCTTTCGGCGAGCATTACCGCTCGGTGCTGGCAACGCCAGAAGGCAGCGACCACGGCAACATCCGCGCGCTGATTGCCCACGGCCTGGCGGGTGTGAAGTTCACCCAACAGCCACTGACTCGCCGCTGATATCCAAAAGATCGCAGCCCTGTAGGAGCTGCCGCAGGCTGCGATCTTTTGATCTTTGCACATTCCGACTTTTAAGATTGACCCGGCAACTTTATTTCGTTTGCCCCGCAGCACCGCTCCCGGCTTAGATAAAAAGAAGTCCTCCTTCTTCCGAGCCGGTCATTCATGCGCAGCGAATCCATCAGCCAGTCGATCAACATCGTTCACCCTGTCACGCTCAGCCACGGCAAAAATGCCGAGGTCTGGGACACCGATGGCAAACGCTACATCGACTTTGTCGGCGGCATCGGCGTTCTGAACCTCGGCCATTGCCATCCGCGCATCGTCGAGGCCATTCGCGAACAAGCTACGCGGCTGACCCACTATGCGTTCAACGCGGCGCCCCATGTGCCTTACCTCGAACTGATGGACCGCCTCAGTGCGTTCATCCCCGTGGGTTACCCGGTCAGCGGCATGCTCACCAACAGCGGCGCGGAAGCGGCGGAAAACGCCCTGAAGATCGTCCGTGGCGCCACCGGTCGCAGCGCGGTCATCGCCTTCGACGGCGCATTCCACGGCCGCACACTGGCCACGCTCAACCTCAATGGCAAAGTGGCGCCCTACAAACAGAAAATCGGCGTGCTGCCGGGGCCGGTGTATCACCTGCCCTTTCCCAGCCCGGACAACGGCGAGACCTGCGCCGAAGCCCTCAAAGCCATGGAGCGCCTGTTCAGCGTCGAGATCGATGTCGAAGACGTCGCCTGCTTTATCGTTGAACCGGTGCAAGGCGAAGCGGGCTTCCTGGCCATGGACGTCGAGTTCGCCCAGGCGCTGCGCAAGTTCTGCGACGACAAGGGCATTGTGCTGATCGCCGATGAAATCCAGTCCGGTTTCGGCCGCACCGGCCAGCGTTTCGCGTTCTCACGGCTGGGCATCGAGCCGGATCTGATCCTGCTTGGCAAAAGCATCGCCGGCGGCGTGCCGCTGGGGGCGGTGGTCGGGCGCAAATCGCTGTTGGATAACTTGCCCAAGGGCGGACTCGGTGGCACTTATTCCGGCAATCCCATCGCCTGCGCCGCCGCACTGGCGACCCTCGATGAAATGACCGATGCCAACCTGCACGCCTGGGGTACACAACAGGAAGAAGCGATTGTTGGCCGCTATGAAACCTGGCGTTTGAACAACCTGACGCCGTATCTGGGCCGACTGACCGGTGTAGGTGCGATGCGTGGTATCGAGCTGATCAACGCTGATGGCTCGCCTGCGCCGGCTCAATTGACCCAACTGCTGGCGCTGGCGCGGGATGCGGGCCTGCTGCTGATGCCCAGTGGCAAATCGCGGCACATCATTCGCTTGCTGGCGCCGTTGACCATCGAGGCTGCGGTGCTGGAAGAAGGGCTGGACATTCTTGAAGCCTGCCTGGCAAAACTGACTCAAGCATAAAGCCCCTGTAGGAGCTGCCGAAGGCTGCGATCTTTTGATTTTTTCAAACAAGATCAAAAGATCGCAGCCTTCGGCAGCTCCTACAGGGTTGAGTGCATTTGTTTTCATCATAAAAAAACCGGCCGAAGCCGGTTTTTTCATTTCGACGAAAGCAGAATCAAGCGTTCTGCAGATTGTCGAGGTAACGCTCGGCATCCAGTGCCGCCATGCAACCGGCGCCAGCCGAGGTGATGGCCTGACGGTACACGTGGTCGGCCACGTCACCGGCGGCGAAGATACCTTCGAGGTTGGTGGCTGTGGCGTTGCCGTCACGGCCGCCCTGTACAACCAGGTAACCGTCTTTCAACGTCAGCTGGCCTTCGAACAGCGAAGTGTTCGGGGTGTGGCCGATGGCGATGAACACACCGTCGACTTTCACTTCGTCGAAGCTGCCATCGTTGTTCTTCAGGCGGGCACCGGTCACGCCCATGTTGTCGCCCAGCACTTCGTCCAGGGTCGCGTTCAGCTTCAGCTCGATCTTGCCTTCGGCAACACGGGCATTCAGCTTGTCGATCAGGATCTTCTCGGCGCGGAAGGTTTCGCGACGGTGGATCAGGGTCACTTTGCTAGCGATGTTGGCCAGGTACAGGGCTTCTTCGACAGCGGTGTTGCCGCCGCCAACCACAGCAACCGGCTTGTTGCGATAGAAGAAACCGTCGCAAGTTGCGCAGGCGGAGACGCCTTTACCCATGAACGCTTCTTCCGATGGCAGACCCAGGTAACGAGCACTGGCGCCGGTGGCGATGATCAGGGCGTCGCAGGTGTAGGTCGCGCTGTCGCCGGTCAGGGTGTATGGCTTGGCAGCGAAGTCGACGGCATTGATGTGATCGAAAACGATCTCGGTTTCAAAGCGTTCGGCGTGCTCGCGCATCCGCTCCATCAGCGCCGGGCCGGTCAGGCCGTGGACGTCGCCCGGCCAGTTGTCGACTTCGGTAGTGGTGGTCAATTGACCGCCGGCCTGCATGCCGGTGATCAGCAGTGGCTTGAGGTTGGCACGGGCGGCATAGACCGCAGCGCTGTAACCGGCAGGGCCGGAACCGAGAATAATCACTCGCGAATGACGGACTTCAGACATGACCTGCTCCTGTTAACCGGCCCGGAACACCTGGCGCGGAACGCCGGATTGCCGGCTGGAATAAAAAAGAACGGTTGAAAGCACTTGGGGAAGACTTGAACCCGACCGTCCTGTAAAAAGATTGGGTGCAGCGTATCGAGGGGGCGAAGATTAAGGAAATACGGTTTAACAATCCAGCTCATAGGTGGTCTCTATGCAATCTGCCCGACGATATCGACGTCTTTGTTACAGTGAATGTCGATACCGCCACCGCGCTTTCGCCTGTGAAGCAAAGCCGGTAAGGTCGGCGCGTTTACCCTCTGCCCGGAGCACCTTATGCCCGCCCCTGTTCTGTCCGGCCCGCAATACCTGCGCGAAGGCCTCAAGCTGGTGCTGAGCCCCAGCCTGCGTTTGTTTGTGTTGTTGCCGCTGGCGATCAACCTGGTGCTGTTCGTCGGATTGATCTACCTGGCCGGCCATCAATTCAGCTTGTGGGTCGACACGCTGATGCCGTCCCTGCCCGACTGGCTGAGTTTTCTCAGCTACATCCTCTGGCCGCTGTTCGTGGTGCTCGTCGTGCTGATGGTGTTCTTCACCTTCACCATGCTCGCCAACGTCATTGCCGCGCCATTCAACGGCTTCCTCGCGGAGAAAGTCGAAGTGGTGGTGCGCGGCACCGATGATTTTCCAGCCTTCAGCTGGGGCGAACTGATTGCGATGATCCCGCGCACCCTGGCCCGGGAAATGCGCAAGCTCGGCTACTTCCTGCCGCGGGCGATCGGGCTGTTCATCCTCTCGTTCATCCCGGTGGTGAACATCATCGCCGCACCGCTGTGGCTGTTGTTCGGGGTGTGGATGATGGCGATCCAGTACATCGACTACCCGGCGGATAACCACAAGCTCGGCTGGAACGAGATGCTCGCCTGGCTACGGCAGAAGCGCTGGCAGAGCATGGGGTTCGGCGGCAGCGTGTACCTGGTGCTGTTGATTCCGGTGGTGAATATCTTGATGATGCCGGCCGCTGTGGCCGGGGCGACATTGTTCTGGGTGCGCGAACGTGGGGCGGAAAACCTGGTGGCCCAGCGCTGAGCCATCAGCACCGGTACCACAGTCACAAATCCATCATCCCGACGTCACACTGACGACATGGCCCCAGCCGACACTGGGGTCATGACGACAGCTCTGCATATCACCCTGATCACCGAAACCTTCCCTCCGGAAATCAACGGCGTGGCCAATACCCTGGGTCGCTTGTGCGACGGTTTGCGCGCGCGGGGGCATCAGGTGGAACTGGTGCGACCACGCCAGGGCTGCGACCAGCAGTCGGGCAGCGACGATGAACTACTGCTGTGCCGCGGCTGGCCGCTCCCGGGGTATCCCGGCCTGCAATGGGGCCAGTCGTCGATGCACAAGCTGCTGCGGCGCTGGACGCGTCACCGCCCGGACGTGCTCTACATTGCCACCGAGGGTCCGTTGGGCCTGTCGGCCTTGCGTGCGGCACGGCGTCTGGGGATTTCCGTGGTCAGCGGTTTCCACACCAATTTCCAGCAGTACTCCAACCAGTACGGCCTTGGTTTGCTCACGCGTCTGCTGACTCACTACCTGCGCTGGTTCCACAACCGCTCGACCATGACCCTGGTGCCCAGCGTCAGTCAGCGCATGGAGTTGGAACGACGGCATTTCGAACGACTGGCGTTGCTCTCCCGAGGGGTCGACAGTGAGTTGTTTCACCCGGCCAAACGACTCAGTGCCCTGCGCGAGCAATGGGCACTGACCGAGGAAGACATCGCCGTCATTCACGTCGGACGCCTGGCCCCGGAAAAGAATCTTGGCTTGCTCAAACGCACCTTCAATACCCTCAAGGCAAGTTATCCCCAGCGCACCCTGAAACTGATCGTGGTCGGCGACGGTCCGCAACGCCAGGAACTGCAAAACGAAATGCCCGACGCGATTTTCTGCGGCACCCAGCGGGGTGAAGCCCTGGCCCGTCACTACGCATCAGGCGATGTGTTTCTGTTTCCAAGCCTGACCGAAACCTTCGGCAATGTGGTGCTTGAAGCACTGGCCTCGGGGCTCGGCGTGGTGGCCTACGATCAGGCAGCGGCGGCCCAGCATATTCGTCATGGCTACAACGGCGTGCTGGCGATGCCGGGGGACGAAGAAGCGTTCTGCGATGCAGCGGCATGGCTGCTGGAGGACAGGGAAACCTTGCGCAATGTGCGGCTCAATGCGCGCCAGCATGCCAGTCGCCAGGGCTGGGCGACGATCATCGAGCAGTTCGAGGGACAATTGCGCGGGGCGTGTACCGGGGAGATGGTGGTGCCGAATGCACCGATTGTTCCCTGATTTTGTAGTGTTCTTTAGTCAGCCATCGCGAGCAGGCTCGCTCCCGCATTGGTTCTGTGTCGTACACAAATCCCCTGTAGGAGCGAGCCTGCTCGCGAAGGCGGCAGTAGGGTCGCCGCTTAAACCAGCGTCATCAACGCCTCACGGCTGAACGGCAGGATGTCTTCCTCACGACCATCGCGCACTTTCTGCGCCCAGTCCGGATCCACCAGCAACGCACGACCGACCGCCACCAGGTCGAACTCATCGTTGTTCAAACGCTCCAGCAGTTTTTCCAGACTGGCCGGTTGTGCCACCTTGTCGGTGTTGACCATGAACTGCAGGAACTCGCCATCCAGGCCGACACTGCCCACGGTGATGGTCGGCTTGCCGGTGAGTTGGCGGGTCCAGCCAGCCAGGTTCAGCTCGGAACCGTCGAACTCCGGCTCCCAGAAGCGGCGGGTGGAGCAGTGGAAAATATCCACGCCGGCATCGGCCAACGGTTTGAGGAACTCGCCCAGTGCCTCTGGGGTTTGCACCAGACGCGCGGTGTAGTCCTGCTGCTTCCATTGGGAGAAGCGGAAGATGATCGGGAAACCTTCACCGACCGCGGCACGCACGGCTTGAATCAATTCAATGGCGAAGCGCGAACGGTTGGCCAGGCTGCCGCCGTATTCGTCGGTACGCTGGTTGCTGCCTTCCCAGAAGAACTGGTCGACCAGGTAACCGTGGGCGCCGTGGATTTCCACACCGTCCATGCCGATGCTCTGGGCATCCTTGGCAGCCTGGGCGAATGCGGCAATCACGTCCTGGATATCCTGTTGGGTCATGCCGTGCACAACGACCTGGCTGTCCTTGATTTTTTCCGACGGGCCATAGCCCGGTACGCTGGCGTCCGGCTCGGTGCCGATACGACGTACGCTGCCCACATGCCACAACTGCGGAACGATCTTGCCGCCTTCGGCGTGAACGGCGTCGACGACTTTCTTCCAGCCGGCCAGCGCCGCTTCACCATAGAAATGCGGAACGTTCGGGTAGCCGTTGGAAGCCTTGTGACCAACGGTGGTGCCTTCAGTGATGATGAGGCCAACGCCTGCAGCGGCGCGACGACGGTAGTATTCGATCACTTTGGATTTGGGCACGCCGCCCGGAGAAAAGGAGCGGGTCATCGGCGCCATGACGACACGGGTCGGCAATTCAAGGGTGCCGAGGTGGAACGGTTTGAACAGGGCTTTTACGGGCATGGGACGCTCCACGGAAGAATGACTTTATGACGGTGATAATATGGAGGGTTCCGCTGCTTGAACAGCATTATTGATTTCGGTGATTAACAGCCAAAAGACAGAAAGCAAAAGATCGCAGCCTTCGGCAGCTCCTACGATCCTGTGTAGGAGCTGCCGAAGGCTGCGATCTTTTGATGTTGATCTATGGCTTAACTCAGCGCTTTTTCAATCGCATGAACAATGGTCGGATCATCTGGCGCCGTACGTGGCGAGAACCGCGCCAGTACGCGGCCATCCTTGCCCAGCAGGAACTTCTCGAAGTTCCAGGTGATATCGCCGGGGAATTCCGCGCCCTCGCCCGCCAGCAGGCGGTACAACTGATGACGGTCATGCCCGTTGACTTCCAGCTTGCTGGACAACGGGAAGGTCACACCATAGTTGAGGCTGCAGAAATCCTTGATCTCCTGCTCGGTCCCCGGTTCCTGCCCGGCAAACTGGTTGCACGGCAGGCCCAACACGCTGAAGCCTTTGCCCTTGTATTGTTGGTAGAGGTTTTCCAGCGCCGCGTATTGCGGGGTCAGGCCGCATTTGGAGGCGACGTTGACCACCAATACGACTTGGCCTTTGAAAGGCGCCAGAGGTAGCTCCTGTCCATCCAGGGCTGTCAATTTAAGGTCGTGAAAAGCACTCATGGCGTACTCCAGATTCCCGTGTTCTTCTCGAAACAGCCACTTGGCGGTGTCGTCAGGGACAGCCGCAGACTAAAAAGGCGCCCTCGGGGCGCCTCTCCAGTTATCTGAGCTTAGCGCAGAAATCAGTGGTGATGGCCACCTTCGCCATGGACGTGGCCATGAGCGATTTCTTCCTGGCTGGCGTCACGGATGGCAACGATCTTGACCTGGAAATTCAGGCGCTGACCGGCCAACGGGTGGTTGCCGTCAACGGTCACGTCGTCGCCGTCCAGATCACGGATGGTCACGATCTGCATCTGGCCGTCCGGAGCGGAAGCGTGGAACTGCATGCCCACTTCCAGTTCGTCGACGCCTTCGAACATGCTACGGCTCAGGGTGCTGACCAGTTCGGCAGCGTATTCGCCATAAGCATCTTCAGGTTCAACGGCAACGGTCAGCTCGTCACCGACAGCCTTGCCTTCCAGAGCCTTTTCCAGGCCCGGGATGATGTTGCCTGCGCCTTGCAGGTAGACCAGCGGCGCGCCGCCGGCGGAGCTGTCGATGACCTCACCAGCGTCGTTGGTCAGGGTATAGTCGATGGAGACAGCCTTATTGGCGGCGATCAGCATGGGGCGAGACCTTTTGCATAAGAAGATTGAAAGGCCAAGTTTAGCGAAGCAATCGACCGAAAGCGAACACAACCCGGACAAACGGGATTCGACGGTCACAGGCTTCCATCAGGACGAGGACGGCCACTGGGTGGCCGAGCTTTCCTGTGGCCACACCCAACACCTGCGGCACCAGCCGCCCTGGCAATCCCGGGCCTGGGTCATGGACCCTGTGCAGCGCCAGGAAAAAATAGGCCGACCCTTTGATTGCGGTTGGTGTGCACAAGGCACGGTTAGCGATAACCTTGTCGACTGAATTTCGGTAATCGACCAGCCATAGGTCGTGACCATTGCCATGCACCTTCCAGAGAATCCGCATGCAAACTTTTTTTATCGCGCCCACCGATTTTGGTGTGGGTCTGACCTCCATCAGCCTCGGGCTGGTGCGTACCCTTGAGCGCGCCGGGCTCAAGGTCGGCTTTTTCAAACCGATTGCCCAGCCGCATCCGGGCGACACGGGCCCGGAACGTTCCACTGAACTGGTGGCGCGTACCCACGGCTTGAAACCGCCTCAGCCACTGGGCCTGGCGCATGTCGAGCGCATGCTCGGCGACGGCCAGCTCGATGAGTTGCTCGAAGAAATCATCACCCTGTATCAGCAGGCTGCCATCGGCAAGGACGTGTTGATCGTAGAAGGCATGGTGCCGACCCGCAGCGCCAGCTACGCCGCGCGGGTCAACCTGCACCTGGCCAAGAGCCTCGACGCCGAGGTGATCCTGGTCTCGGCACCGGAAAACGAAGTGCTGACCGAACTCTCCGGTCGCGTCGAGTTGCAGGCGCAATTGTTCGGTGGCCCGAAAGACCCGAAAGTCCTCGGCGTGATCCTCAACAAGGTCAAGACCGAGGAAAGCATGGAGGCCTTCGCCACGCGCCTGAAGGAGCATTCGCCGTTGCTGCGCAGCGGGGATTTCCGCTTGCTCGGTTGCATTCCGTTCCAGCCGGAACTGAACGCGCCGCGCACCCGCGACGTCGCCGACCTGATGGGCGCGCAAGTGCTCAACGCCGGTGATTATGAAACCCGGCGCATGACCAAGATCATCATTTGCGCCCGCACCATGCGTAACACCGTGGAGTTGCTCAAGCCCGGCGTGCTGGTGGTGACCCCCGGCGACCGCGACGACATCATCCTCGCCGTCAGCCTCGCGGCCTTGAACGGCGTGCCGCTGGCCGGCCTGCTGCTGACCAGCGACACCCTGCCCGACCCGCGCATCATGGACCTGTGCCGCGGCGCCCTGCAGGCCGGGCTGCCGGTGCTGTCGGTGAGTACCGGCTCCTATGACACCGCCAACCTGCTCAATGGCCTGAACAAGGAAATCCCCATCGACGACCGCGAGCGCGCCGAAATCATCACCGATTTCATCGCTGGCCATCTCGATGCCAACTGGTTGCACCAGCGCTGCGGTACACCGCGCGAGATGCGCCTGTCGCCAGCGGTGTTCCGCTATCAATTGATCCAGCGCGCCCAGGCGGCCAACAAGCGCATCGTGCTGCCCGAAGGCAGCGAGCCGTTGACCGTGCAGGCCGCAGCGATCTGCCAGGCCCGTGGCATCGCTCGCTGCGTGCTGCTGGCCAAGCCCGAGGACGTGCAGGCCGTCGCCCGCGCCCAGGGCATCGAACTGCCGCCTGGTCTGGAAATCATCGATCCGGATTTGATCCGCGAGCGCTACGTCGAGCCAATGGTCGCGCTGCGCAAAAGCAAAAGCCTCAACGCGCCGATGGCCGAGCAACAACTGGAAGACACCGTGGTGATCGGCACCATGATGCTGGCCCTCGATGAAGTCGACGGCCTCGTATCGGGCGTGATCAACACCACCGCCAACACCATCCGCCCGGCCCTGCAGCTGATTAAAACAGCACCGGGCTGCACCCTGGTGTCTTCGGTGTTCTTCATGCTGTTCCCCGAAGAAGTGCTGGTCTACGGCGACTGCGTGATGAACCCGCACCCGAGCGCCAGCGAACTGGCCGAGATCGCCCTGCAAAGCGCCGACTCGGCCGCCGCATTCGGCATCACCCCGCGGGTGGCGATGATCAGCTACTCCAGCGGCGAATCGGACAGCGGCGAGGAAGTCGAAAAGGTCCGCGAGGCCACTCTGCTCGCCCACGAACAACAGCACTCGCTGCTGATCGACGGCCCCTTGCAGTACGACGCCGCGGCCAACGAAAGCGTCGCCCGGCAGCTGGCGCCGAACAGCCAGGTGGCCGGTCGTGCCACGGTGTACGTGTTCCCCGACCTCAACACCGGCAACACCACCCACAAAGCCGTGCAGCGCAGCGCCGACTGCGTCAGCCTCGGGCCGATGCTGCAAGGCCTGCGCAAACCGGTGAACGATTTGCCGCGCGGCGCGCAGGTCGACGACATCGTCTACACCATCGCCCTGACCGCGATTCAAGCCGCCAACCGACCTATGGATGTGTAAATGCTGGACTTCCTACCCGCCCCGTTGCGCGGCGTGATCGCCTCGCTGCTGCTGGCATTGAACACGATTTTGCTCTGCTCGTTCCTGTTCTGCGTGGCGCTCGTCAAGGCATTGCCGTTCGCCCTCACCCAACGCATCGCGGGCTGGCTGATGAGCCATACCCATGAAGCCTGGATCAGCCTCAACAAAGGCTGGATGAACCTGGTGCGCCGCACGCGCTGGCACATCAGCGGCCTGCAAGGCCTCGACTACCGGCACTCGTACCTGATCACCAGCAACCACCAGAGCTGGGTCGACATCCTGGTGCTGCAATACGTGCTCAACCGACGCATCCAACCGTTGAAGTTCTTTCTCAAGCAGGAGCTGATCTGGGTCCCGGTGATTGGTCTGGCCTGGTGGGCGCTGGGCTTTCCGTTCATGAAGCGCTACTCCAAGGCCTATCTGGAGAAGCACCCGGAGAAAAAAGGCAAGGACCTGGAAACCACCCGCAAGACCTGCGCGAAATTCCGCGACAACCCGGTGGGTATTTTCAACTTCGTCGAAGGCACGCGCTTCACCGAGGGCAAGCATGCCCAGCAGAAATCGCCTTTCAAGTACCTGCTCAAGCCCAAGGCCGGTGGCATTGCCTTTGTGCTGGATGCGATGGGCGAACAACTGGAGTCGATCGTCAACGTGACCATCCACTACCCCGCCGGGCGCCCTGGTTTCTGGGACTTGTTGTGCGGGAACATTGCGGACGTGGTGGTGCACTTTGAAGAGCTGAAGATTCCGCCGCAGTTCATCGGCAAGAACTACGACCAGGATGGTGAGTATCGCTTGCAGTTCCAGGGCTGGATCAATCAGATGTGGCAGGACAAGGATGCGCTGCTTGCGCAGATGCATCGGGAGTTCCCGGGAGCTTAAGATCAAAAGATCGCAGCCTTCGGCAGCTCCTACACAAAGGTGCGCGCTTACCCTGTAGGTGCTGCGATCTTTTGACAATCTACAGAGCACAAAAAACCCGCCGAGGATCACTCATCGGCGGGTTTTTCATTTCCGGCTAGCGCTTAAATTGCACCACGCTCGCGCAGCAGAGCCAGCACTTGCTTGACGCCGTCTTCCAGCGACACGGACTGGGTGTCGATTACCAGATCGGCATCCAGCGGCACGTCGTACGGAAAGGACTCACCCGGAATGTTATCCCCGGCCGCCGCGTACAGGCCCTGCGGATCACGCTCGGCGCAGACGGTCGG
Source organism: Pseudomonas sp. PDM32 (assembly GCF_019219225.1). Classification (NCBI taxonomy): domain Bacteria; kingdom Pseudomonadati; phylum Pseudomonadota; class Gammaproteobacteria; order Pseudomonadales; family Pseudomonadaceae; genus Pseudomonas; species Pseudomonas sp. PDM32. Next base: position 304,449 of record NZ_JAHUWE010000005.1, on the reverse strand, counting down.
CGAAGCCTGGACGTAGACCGTCAGCAGACGTTCCTTGCCGATCAGTTCCCGGGCCTGTTCACGACCTTCGGCACTCGGCGCAACGAACGCCGCCAGGGTCAGCAGACCGGCTTCGTTGAACTGACGCGCAACGTGCGCGGCACGACGCCAGTTCTCGGTACGCCCGGCGCGATCCTGTGGCAGACCCTTGTTCAGGTCGTGACGCAGGTTCTGGCCATCAAGTACGAACACCGCACGTCCCAGATCGAACAGCTTGCGTTCAACCGCATACGCCAGGGTGCTCTTGCCCGCGCCCGACAAGCCGCTGAACAACACGGTGGCCGGTTGTTGGCCGAAGCGCTGTGCGCGCTCTTCGGTGGCGACGTGGGCCAGCTTGCCGTGGTGGGTGCTGGTGCCATGGGCCAAAGGCTGGGCGACGATCATGCCGGCGCCGACGGTGCCATTGGTCAGGCGGTCGATGATGATGAAGGCACCGGTGGTGCGGTTGCTGTCGTAGCCGTCGAGGGCAATCGGCGCGTCGAGCGCGATCTTGACCTTGCCGATTTCGTTCAACTGCAACGCGCTGGCCGGACCTTCTTCCAGGGTGTTCACGTCGACCTTGTTGACGATGCTGGCGATGGAGCCTGGCACGTAACTGGTGGCGCGCTTGATGTCGTATTTCTTGCCCGGCAGCATCGGCTCTTCAGCCATCCACACCAGCATCGCTTCGAAGCTGTCGGTCACCGGCGGCACATTGTCGGCGTGAACCAACAGGTCGCCACGGGAGATGTCGATTTCGTCTTCCATGGTCAGCGTGACTGCCTGACCTGGACCTGCGTGTTCCAGTTCACCTTCGAAGGTGACGATGGACTTCACGCGGCTGCTCTTGCCCGACGGCAGCACCACGACTTCGTCGCCTTTCTTGACGATACCGCTGGCCAGCGTACCGGCGAAGCCACGGAAGTTCAGGTTCGGACGGTTGACGTACTGCACCGGGAAACGCAGGTCGGTGAAGTTGCGATCGCCCGCCACTTCCACGGTCTCGAGGATTTCCATCAGCGACTGGCCGGTGTACCACGGCGAGCGCTCGGATTTGTTCACCACGTTGTCGCCCTTCAATGCCGACATCGGCACGAAGTGCATGCTGGTGGGCTTCATCTTCAAGCCTTCGGCGAACTGCAGGTAGTCGGCCTTGATCGACTCGAACACGCCTTGGTCGAAGTCCTTGAGGTCCATCTTGTTGATGGCGACGACTATGTGCTTGATGCCCAGCAACGAGGCGATGAAGCTGTGGCGACGGGTCTGGGTCTGCACGCCGTAGCGGGCGTCGACCAGGATGATCGCCAGGTCACAGGTGGACGCACCGGTGGCCATGTTGCGGGTGTACTGCTCATGGCCGGGGGTGTCGGCGATGATGAATTTGCGCTTGGCGGTGGAGAAATAGCGGTACGCAACATCGATGGTGATGCCTTGTTCACGCTCGGCCTGCAGGCCGTCGACCAGCAACGCCAGGTCGATGTCTTCGCCGGTGGTGCCGACTTTTTTCGAGTCGCGGGTGATCGCTTCCAGGTGATCTTCGTAGATCATCTTGGAGTCGTGCAGCAGGCGCCCGATCAGGGTGCTTTTGCCGTCGTCGACGTTACCGCAGGTCAGAAAGCGCAGCAGCTCTTTACGTTCGTGCTGGCCCAGGTAGGCGAGGATGTCCTCGCTGATCAAATCAGATTGATGCGACATGACAGCCCCTTAGAAATAACCTTGACGTTTTTTGTCTTCCATCGAGCCTGCGCCATCGTGGTCGATGACACGGCCCTGGCGCTCGGAAGTTCGCGTCAGGAGCATTTCCTGAATGATGTCCGTGAGGCTTTCGGCCTCGGACTCCACCGCGCCCGTCAACGGGTAGCAACCAAGGGTACGGAAACGCACTTTCTTTTTGACGATGCGCGCTTTGTCTTCATCGCTCAGGTGCTCGAGGATGCGCTCGTCATCGATCATGATCAGCGTGCCGTTCTTCTCGATGACTTCACGCTCGGCGGCGAAGTACAGCGGGACGATCGGGATGCCTTCAAGGTAGATGTACTGCCAGATGTCCAGTTCGGTCCAGTTCGACAGCGGGAAGACGCGGATCGACTCGCCCTTGTTGACCTTGCCGTTGTAGACGTTCCACAGCTCGGGACGCTGGTTCTTTGGATCCCAGCGGTGCTTGCTGTCGCGGAACGAGTACACGCGCTCCTTGGCGCGGGACTTCTCTTCATCGCGACGGGCGCCACCGAACGCTGCGTCGAAACCATGCTTGTCGAGCGCCTGCTTCAGGCCCTCGGTCTTCATGATGTCGGTGTGCTTGGCGCTGCCGTGGGTGAACGGGTTGATGTTCTGCGCCACGCCGTCCGGGTTGACGTGGGTGATCAGGTCGAGGCCCAGCTCGGCGACCATCTTGTCACGGAAGGCGTACATCTCCTGGAATTTCCAGCGGGTGTCGACGTGCATCACCGGAAACGGCAGCTTGCCCGGGAAGAACGCCTTGCGTGCCAGATGCAGCATCACGGCGGAGTCTTTACCGATGGAGTACAACATCACCGGGTTGTCGAACTCGGCGGCCACCTCGCGGATGATGTGGATGCTTTCCGCCTCCAGCTGTTTCAGATGCGTCAGTTTGTCGACCATGGCTACTCACGAAAGCTTTCTTATGAACGGCCAGCGGGCCGTGTTCGAGCGGGGATCCTAGCACAGCGACCTCTTCTAATCAGGACGCCAACTAGATCGAAAGAGCATATGAATATGCCCCGCTGTTTGGGCACATCGCCCCCTGTAGGAGCGAGCTTGCTCGCGATGGTCGTCAACGATAACGCTGGCAGCCTGACACCCCGCGGTGTTCTCAGGTTCATCGTCGGAACGCCGCCCGGAGCAAGCTCGCTCCTACAGGGGATCCCGGATTCAGATCGGATTCGGGCAATCGATGAATATGTGCTCCAGCGCAAAGCGTCGCGCCAGGTAGTCGCCCAAGGCCTGCACGCCGTAGCGCTCGGTCGCATGGTGACCGGCGGCGATGAAGCTGATGTCGTTTTCCCGTGCACTGTGGAAGGTTTGCTCGGAAGCCTCGCCGCTGAGGTACAGGTCGACGCCGGCAGAAATGGCCTGATCGATGTATCCCTGGCCGCCACCGGTGCACCAGCCGACGCGGCGGATCATGGCGCCGCCTTCGATCAACAGCGGCTCGCGCCCCATGACTTCCTGTACGCGGCGGGCGAAATCCCGGGGCATGATCGGCTCATTCAACGAGCCGACCAGACCGACAATCTTCAGGTTATCCGGGTCCAGCGGACCTTCGACGGTGATGTCGAGCTGCCGCGCAAGCTGCACGTTATTGCCGACATCCGGGTGCAGATCCAGCGGCAGGTGATAGGCCAGGAGGCTGATATCGTGCTTGAGCAGGGTCTTCAAGCGGCGCTGCTTCATGCCGGTGATGCACGGGTTTTCACCCTTCCAGAAGTAGCCGTGGTGCACCAGTACCAGATCGGCATTGGCCTCTACCGCGGCATCCAGCAATGCCTGGCTGGCAGTGACGCCACTGACAATGCGCATCACTTGCGGACGGCCTTCGACTTGCAAGCCATTGGGGCAGTAATCGGCGATTTTGGCGCTGTTGAGGTAACGGTCGGCTTCTTCGACCAGGGTGCTCAGGGCGACGGCCATGAAAGACTCCTAAATATCCCGTTCAGAGGCGCGTGCGGCCTCGTATAATGCGCGTCATTATGAGCGGTCTCATACCGCCTGCAACTCTCTCAGGAACTGCTTAATGCTCAAGGCGCTGCGTTTTTCCGGCTGGCCGCTGTTGGCCGGCGTGCTTGTCGCTCTTTTGATAATCCAGCGTTACCCGCAGTGGGTCGGGCTCCCGAGCCTCGACGTCAATCTGCAGCAAGCGCCGCAAACCACCAGCATGCAACAGGGCCCGGTGTCTTATGCCGACGCGGTCACCACCGCAGCGCCGTCGGTGGTGAACCTGTACACCACCAAGGTCATCAACAAACCCAATCATCCGTTGTTCGAAGATCCGCAGTTCCGCCGTTTCTTCGGCGATAACTCGCCCAAGCAGAAACGCATGGAATCGAGCCTCGGTTCCGGCGTGATCATGAGCCCGGAAGGCTACATCCTGACCAACAACCACGTGACCAGCGGTGCCGACCAGATTGTCGTGGCGCTCAAGGACGGCCGCGAGACCCTGGCCCGGGTGATCGGCAGCGACCCGGAGACTGATCTCGCGGTGCTGAAAATCGACCTGAAAAACCTGCCGTCGATCACCGTGGGGCGCTCCGACAACATCCGCATCGGCGACGTGGCGCTGGCCATCGGCAACCCGTTCGGCGTCGGCCAGACCGTCACCATGGGCATCATCAGTGCCACCGGGCGCAATCAACTGGGCCTGAACAACTATGAAGACTTCATCCAGACCGATGCCGCGATCAACCCCGGCAACTCGGGCGGTGCACTGGTGGACGCCATTGGCAATCTGACCGGCATCAACACGGCGATCTTCTCCAAGTCCGGCGGCTCCCAGGGCATCGGTTTCGCGATCCCGGTAAAGCTCGCGATGGAAGTGATGAAGTCGATCATCGAGCACGGCCAGGTGATTCGTGGCTGGCTGGGTATCGAAGTGCAGCCGTTGACCCAGGAACTGGCCGAATCCTTCGGTTTGTCCGGGCGTCCGGGCATTGTCGTGGCGGGGATTTTCCGCGATGGTCCGGCACAGAAGGCCGGCCTGCAACTGGGTGACGTGATTCTTGCCATCGATGGCGAACCGGCCGGTGATGGCCGTCGCTCGATGAATCAGGTGGCGCGGATCAAGCCGACCGACAAGGTCACGATCCAGGTGATGCGCAACGGCAAGGAACTCAAGCTGACCGCGGAAATCGGTTTGCGTCCGCCGCCGGCACCGGTCAAAGAGAAAGAAGAAGAGTAAGCGACCCCCAAAACCAATGTGGGAGCGGGCTTGCTCGCGAAAGCGGTGTGTCAGTCGACGCAGAAGTTAACTGACACACCGCTTTCGCGAGCAAGCCCGCTCCCACAGGGTTGGCGGTGACTTAGAGCTCGCCCAGACCGTCGATCAGCGCCTGGTTCTGCTCTGGCGTGCCGATGGAGATCCGCAGGAACTGGGCAATCCGCTCCTGCTTGAAATGCCGGACGATCACGCCCTGCTCACGCAACTTCGCCGCCAGCCCCGCCGCATCGTGTTGGGGGTGACGGGCGAAAATGAAGTTCGCCGCTGATGGCAGCACTTCAAATCCCTTGGCCTGCAATTGCCCAACGACCTTCTCGCGATTCTCGATCACCAACCGGCAGGTCTTGTCGAAATACTCGCGATCCTCGAACGCTGCAGCTGCGCCGACATTCGCCATGCGATCCAGCGGATAGGAGTTGAAGCTGTTCTTGATCCGCTCCAGCGCCTCTATCAGGTCCGGATGCCCCACCGCCAGGCCAACCCGTAGACCGGCCAGGGAGCGGGACTTGGACAGGGTCTGGGTCACCAGCAGGTTGGGATAACGATCGACCAGAGTGATTGCCGTCTCGCCGCCGAAATCGATGTAAGCCTCGTCCACCACGACCACCGAATCCGGGCTGGCCTTGAGAATCTGCTCCACCGCTTCCAGCGCCAGCAGGCAGCCGGTCGGTGCGTTCGGGTTGGGGAAGATGATCCCGCCGTTCGGCCTGGCGTAGTCCGCCGGGCTGATCCGGAATTGCTCGTCCAGCGGCACCGCGTCGAAATTGATGCCATACAGTCCGCAGTAGACCGGATAGAAGCTGTAGCTGATGTCCGGGAACAGCAGCGGCTGATCGTGCTGCAGCAATCCGTGGAAGATGTGCGCCAGGACTTCGTCGGAACCGTTGCCGAGGAACACCTGATTGCCCTGCACGCCGTAGTACCTGGCGACCGCATTCTTCAGCAGGTCGCTGTTCGGGTCCGGGTACAGGCGCAGGTTGTCGTTCAGTTCGGTCTGCATCGCGGCCAAGGCCTTGGGCGATGGACCATACGGGTTTTCGTTGGTGTTGAGCTTCACCAGCTTTGCCAGTTTCGGCTGCTCGCCCGGCACGTAAGGCACCAGGTTCTTGACGAACGGGCTCCAGAATTTACTCATCTTCATTTCACCTGCTTGTCGTCAACGATGCGGTATTCGGCGCTACGCGCGTGCGCGGTCAGCGACTCGCCACGGGCCAGCACGGATGCGGTCTTGCCCAGTTCCGATGCGCCCTGCTCGGAACAGAAGATGATCGATGAACGTTTCTGGAAGTCATACACGCCCAGCGGCGAAGAGAAACGCGCGGTGCCGGAGGTAGGCAACACGTGGTTCGGGCCTGCGCAGTAGTCGCCCAAGGCTTCGGAGGTGTGACGGCCCATGAAGATCGCGCCGGCGTGGCGGATCTGCGGCAGCCAGGCTTGCGGATCGGCAACGGACAACTCGAGGTGCTCCGGCGCGATGCGGTTGGCCACTTCGATGGCCTGTTCCATGTCGCGAACCTTGATCAGTGCACCACGGCCATTGATCGAGGTTTCGATGATTGCGGCACGCTCCATGGTCGGCATCAACTTGGCGATGCTGGCGGCAACCTTGTCGAGGAACCCGGCATCGGGGCTGACCAGAATGGCCTGGGCGTCTTCGTCGTGCTCGGCCTGGGAGAACAGGTCCATGGCGATCCAGTCCGGATCGGTCTGGCCGTCGCACACCACGAGGATTTCCGAAGGGCCGGCGATCATGTCGATGCCGACCTGGCCAAATACGTGGCGCTTGGCGGTAGCCACATAGATGTTGCCCGGGCCGACGACCTTGTCGACCTTCGGCACGCTCTCGGTACCGTAAGCCAGCGCAGCAACGGCCTGGGCGCCACCGATGGTGAACACGCGGTCGACACCGGCGATGCAGGCCGCAGCCAATACCAGCTCGTTGATTTCACCACGCGGGGTCGGTACGACCATGACCACTTCGGTCACGCCGGCAACCTTGGCCGGAATCGCGTTCATCAGCACCGACGACGGGTACGACGCCTTGCCGCCCGGCACATACAGACCGGCACGATCCAGCGGCGTGACTTTCTGGCCCAGTACGGTGCCGTCCGCCTCGGTGTAACTCCAGGAGTCCTGCTTCTGCTTCTCGTGGTAGCTGCGCACGCGGGCTGCGGCGACTTCCAGTGCTTCGCGCTGGGCTACGGAAATTCGGGTCAGTGCCAACTCCAGACGCTCGCGCGGCAGGATCAGGTCGGCCATGGACTTCACGTCCAGGCCGTCGAACTGACGGGTGAAGTCCACCAGCGCCGCGTCACCGCGCTCGCGCACGGCCTTGATGATGTCCAGCACCCGCTGATTGACCGAGTCGTCAGACACACTTTCCCAGCTCAGCAGATGATCCAGATGATGCGCGAAATCCGGGTCAGCAGCGTTGAGTCGGCGAATTGCAGTCAGTGCGGTCATAGCGAGAGCCTCATAGGAATGGCAAAAAACTCAGGCGCCCGAAGCTAACATTCGATCCGCTTGGGCACCTGAGAATTCTGGCTATGAGGCGGATAGACGGCGCGACTTAAGGTCGCGCAGGTGAATCAGCCGCGGTGTCGAGACTCCACTGCCTTGCGCAGGGTGTCGATCAACGCCTGGATACGGGCGTGCTGCATTTTCATCGAAGCCTTGTTGACGATCAGCCGGGAGCTGATGGCCGCGATGAAATCCTGTGGCTCCAGGCCGTTGGCCCGCAGCGTGTTACCGGTGTCGACCACGTCGATGATCTTGTCCGCCAGACCGATCAGCGGCGCCAGTTCCATCGAACCGTAAAGCTTGATGATGTCGACCTGACGACCCTGTTCGGCGTAGTAGCGCTTGGCAACATTGACGAACTTGGTGGCGATGCGCAGACGGCCCTTGGGCTCGACTGCACCGACTTTACCGGCGGTCATCAGCTTGCACTGGGCAATTTGCAGGTCCAGCGGCTCGTACAGGCCCTGGCCGCCGTATTCCATCAGCACATCTTTACCGGCGACGCCGAGGTCGGCAGCACCATGTTCGACATAGGTCGGCACATCGGTGGCACGCACGATCAGCAGACGGACATCGTCCTGGGTCGTGGGGATGATCAGCTTGCGGCTCTTGTCCGGATTCTCGGTCGGCACGATGCCCGCTTCAGCCAGAAGCGGCAAGGTGTCGTCAAGGATGCGGCCCTTGGACAGTGCGATAGTCAGCATGGGAAACGTCAGCCCTTAATCAGGAATCTTATGCCCGGTCGCAATCGGCGCCGGACACGCGTCGAGCCGGAAACCGGCTCGACCTACAACAATCCAACGGGCACCTCCCTGTGCCCATGCAGCAGTACTAGCCCGGAACGCGACGGATCTTGGCGCCCAGCATCTGCAGTTTTTCCTCGATGCACTCGTAGCCACGGTCTATATGGTAGATGCGGTCGATCAGGGTGTCGCCCTCGGCAACCAGGGCCGAGATCACCAGGCTGGCCGAAGCACGCAGGTCGGTGGCCATCACTGGCGCGCCCTTGAGCTTCTCGGTGCCGGTGACGATGGCAGTGTTGCCCTCGACCTGGATCTTGGCGCCCATGCGGTGCAGTTCGTAGACGTGCATGAAGCGGTTTTCGAAGATCGTTTCGATCACAGCGCCCGTGCCTTCGGCAATGGCGTTGAGGGAGATGAACTGCGCTTGCATGTCGGTCGGGAACGCCGGGTACGGAGCGGTCCGCACGTTGACGGCTTTCGGACGTTTGCCGTGCATGTTCAGCTCGATCCAGTCTTCGCCGCAGGTGATTTCGGCACCGGACTCCCGGAGTTTTTCCAGAACGGCTTCGAGGATGGTCGGATCCGTGTCCTTGACCTTCACGCGGCCGCCGGTCACGGCAGCGGCAACCAGGTAGGTACCGGTTTCGATACGGTCCGGCATCACCTTGTAAGTGGTGGTGTGCAGACGCTCGACGCCATCGATGGTGATGGTGTCGGTGCCGGCGCCGGAAACCTTGGCGCCCATGGCGTTGAGGAAGTTCGCCAGGTCGACCACTTCAGGTTCGCGCGCGGCGTTGGCCAGAACGCTACGGCCCTTGGCCAGTGCAGCGGCCATCATGATGTTTTCGGTACCGGTCACACTGACGGTATCGAAGAAGAAGTGCGCACCGCGCAAGCCGCCCTCAGGCGCCTTGGCCTTGATGTAGCCGCCTTCGACGTCGATGACCGCGCCCATGGCTTCCAGGCCACGGATGTGCAGGTCAACCGGACGCGAACCGATGGCGCAACCGCCAGGCAGCGCGACTTCGGCTTCGCCGAAACGGGCAACCATCGGGCCGAGCACCAGGATCGACGCACGCATGGTTTTAACCAGTTCGTACGGAGCGACCAGGGTCTTGATGGTGCGCGGATCGATTTCGACGGCGAGTTTTTCGTCGATCACCGGCTCGATCCCCATGCGACCGAACAGTTCGATCATGGTGGTGATGTCGTGCAGGTGCGGCAGGTTGGCAACGGTCACCGGACCATCGCAAAGCAGCGTGGCAGCCAGGATCGGCAGGGCAGAGTTCTTTGCCCCGGAGATGCGGATTTCGCCGTCAAGACGAGCACCGCCAGTAATAATCAATTTATCCATAAGAATCTCGACGCCCTTGGGCTCAGGTGCGCTCGGCCCAGGCCGCGCTGCTGAAAAATTTCATTGTGACCGCATGGATGCTGCCATCGGTGATCCATGGGTTCAAATGGGCATAGATCTGCTGCTGACGCTTCACCGGGCTCAACGCCGCCAGTTCATCGCTAATCACATTCAGCTGGAAATTGCAGCCTTCGCCCTCGACTTCTACCAACGTTCCGGGCAGCTTTCCTTCAAGGAAGCTCTTCACTTCTACGGCCTGCATGCTCAACCTCAATCGGCGCCCTGTGCGCGCGGGTCGGACATCATACAAAAAAGCCCCGCGCCTGCGAACCCCGCGAAGCAGGACTCTGACGGGGGGCTTCTTTATAGATGCGGGTTAGGGATGCGCCAACAGCTCGGTCAGCTCGCTGACCTGAGCGATTTCACGCATGTCTTCCGGCATTCCACGGATGCTCAACGCCTTGCCGGCTGCCTGAGCATCGCGGATGAAGCACAGCAGCAATGACAAACCGACACTGCTGGACTTGGTCACCGCCGAACAATCGACCACCAGCGCCGCAGCCTTGCTGGCCTTGATCAGCGCCTTGCCCTGCTCACGCAGGCCAGGGCCGGTGCGGTAATCCAGCACGCCAGTGAGTCGCAGCTCACCTGCTTCGTCCATCTGGACTGCCGACTCACTCATTGGGTCTGCTTCTCGGTGGATTCCTTGGCCTTGGCGACTTCCCCGGCCCAACCATTGATGGTCTTGTCCAGGTCGTTACCATTGCGCTGCATCGCATCGGCGAACTGATCGCGGAACAGCTTGCCGATATTGATGCCATTGATGATGACGTTACGCAGTTTCCACTCGCCGTTGATCTTTTCCAGTGTGTAGGACACTGGATAGATCGCGCCGCTGCTGCCTTTGACAGTCATGCCAACGCTGGTACGGTCGCCAGACTCGTCCTTGGCCGGTTCAACGGTGATGCCCTGGTTGTTGTACTCCAGCAAGGCATTGCCATAGAACTGGAACAGGCCCTTCTTGAAGTTTTCCTCGAAGGTCTTCATCTGCTCAGGCGTAGCTTTGCGCGAGTACTTGACCGTCATGATGCTCTTGGAAATACCCTCGGCATCCACGACCGGCCCGACGATGGTGTTCAGCGCCGTATAAAAGTCTTGCGGATCCTGCTTGTACTTCTCTTTGTTTGCCGCCAGGTCCGCGAGCATACGATTGGTTGTGTCCTGCACCAGATCGTGCGCCGAAGGCGCCGCTACGGCGTGGGACACCAACGGAAACACCGCGAGCATTACCAACAGGCCACGTCGCAAGGTAGAGATCATTTAACAGTTCCTCATTTAGCTTCTTTGCTAACGGTATTGAGCAGGAATTTACCGATCAGGTCCTCGAGCACCAGCGATGACTGCGTGTCATGGATGGTTCCACCATCCTTGAGCAGGGTGTCTTCCCCGCCCACGCTGATACCGATGTACTTCTCACCCAACAACCCAGCAGTCAGGATAGATGCAGTGGAGTCCGCCGGCAGATTATCGATGCGTTTTTCCAGCTGCATGGTCACCCGACCGGTAAAGCTGTCGCGATCCAGATCGATGGCCGTGACCTTGCCGATGGTCACACCGGCCATGGTCACCTTTGCTCTGACAGTCAAACCGGCGATATTGTCGAAGTAGGCGTAAAGTTTATAGGTGTCGGTGCTCGGAGTCGGGGACAGCCCACTGACCCGCAACGCCAACAAGAGCAAAGCCAGGATGCCAGCCAGCAAGAAAAGGCCGACACCGATTTCCAGGGTGCGGTTTTGCATCAGAAATCTCCAAACATCAAGGCGGTCAGAATAAAGTCCAGGCCGAGCACTGCCAACGAGGCATAGACAACGGTCTTGGTAGTGGCACGACTGATCCCCTCGGAAGTGGGTTCGCAGTCATAGCCTTGGAATACGGCGATCCAGGTCACGACAAAGGCAAAGACGATGCTTTTGATGATCCCGTTGAGCACATCCTCAGTGAACGTCACGCTGTTCTGCATGTTCGACCAGTAGGAACCTTCATAGACCCCCAGCCAGTCGACAGCGACCCACGAGCCGCCCCAGATGCCCACCACGCTGAAAATCATCGCCAGCACCGGCAGGGAAATGAAGCCGGCCCACAAACGTGGCGCGATGATGTACTTGAGCGGGTCAACCCCGATCATTTCCAGGCTGGACAACTGCTCGGTGGACTTCATGTTGCCGATTTCCGCGGTCAACGCCGAACCGGCGCGCCCGGCGAACAGCAAGGCGGTCACCACCGGCCCCAGTTCTCGCAGCAGCGTCAGCGCAACCATCTGCCCGACAGCCTGCTCCGAACCATAGCTGGAAAGGATGTTGAAGCCCTGCAGCGCCAGCACCATGCCGATGAACACCCCGGAGACCACGATGATCACCAGGGACATCACGCCCACCGAATGCAGCTGCTTGACCAGCAGCCCGAAGCCGCCACCGATACCACCGCGACCAAGCAAGGCATGAAACAGGAACAGGGCCGAACGCCCGAACACCGCCAGCACATCGATGCCGGCCTGGCCGAAGCGGCGAACGCGCTCCATCAATGAAATTCTGCGCATCAGCGCTTCCCCAGAATATCTGCGCGGTAATCCGTCGCTGGAAAGTGGTACGGAACCGGGCCATCGGGGTCACCGGTCATGAACTGACGAATGCGCGGTTCATCCGAGTTCATCAATTCGTCCGGGGTACCCTGCCCCAACACCTGGCCATCGCCCACCACATAAATGTAATCGGCAATGCTCGCGGTCTCGGCCAGGTCGTGGGAAACCACGATGCTGGTGATGCCCAGCGCATCGTTGAGCAAGCGAATCAGGCGCACCAGAACGCCCATGGCAATGGGGTCCTGGCCGACAAAGGGTTCGTCGTACATGAGGATCTGTGGATCGAGCGCAATCGCCCGGGCCAGCGCAACACGGCGCTTCATGCCGCCGGATAGCTCGTCGGGCATCAGGTCGATGGCTCCGCGCAAACCGACGGCCTGCAATTTGAGCAGGACGATGTCACGGATCATTTCTTCCGGCAGTTGCGTATGAACCCGCAACGGGAACGCGACATTCTCGAAGACATCGAGGTCGGTAAACAGCGCGCCGCTCTGAAACAGCACGCCCATATGCTTGCGCGCATCGAACAGGTCGCTGCGCGACAGTTTCGGCAGGTTCTGGCCGTTGACCCAGACTTCGCCCTTGGTGGGGCGCAGCTGGGCGCCCATCAGGCGCAGAAGCGTAGTCTTGCCGCACCCGGAAGGCCCCATGATGCCGGTGACCTTGCCACGCGGGATACGGATATCGACATTATTGAAAATGCTGCGCGCACCGCGCTTGAAGGACAGTCCCTTCAGCTCGACCGCGTAGGCGTTATCGGCACTCATCTAAACTCCTTGCGATGCAGCCTCTCACTCGGACGCCTGGCTTTCTGACGAAAGCACATACCTCCCGGGCAGGCCGAACTGGCGGCGAACTATATCACTGCAAAGGCTGCACGCCCAAGGCCAAAGCCGAGTCATGTGCAACGGCAGGAGTGGTTCAAAGCCCCGTCTAGAGGGTTTCAGGTAACAAGGAATGACAATGCACGACGAACTTGCGTGAGGGATTCGATCATAACCGCTATAATCGCCGCCTTTTCATCAGGCTATACGATTTCTGACATGAGCCAATCCAGCGACCTGATTCAATCAGCACAACGCACCATCCGCCTCGAAGTAGAAGCCGTGCAAGGCCTGCTACCGCAAATCGACGCAGATTTCGTACGCGCTTGCGAGATGATTCTGGCCAGCAAAGGCCGCGTGGTCGTGGTCGGCATGGGCAAGTCGGGGCACATCGGCAACAAGATCGCCGCGACCCTGGCCAGCACCGGCACCACGGCATTTTTTGTGCACCCGGCGGAAGCCAGCCATGGTGACATGGGCATGATTACCCGCGACGACATCATTCTGGCGCTCTCGAATTCCGGCTCCACCAATGAAATCGTTACCCTGCTGCCACTGATCAAGCGCCTGGGCATACAGTTGATCAGCATGACCGGCAACCCTGATTCACCGCTGGCCAAGGCCGCCGAGGTCAACTTGAATGTTCACGTCGAACACGAAGCCTGCCCGCTGAACCTGGCACCCACCTCGTCGACCACCGCCGCACTGGTCATGGGCGACGCCCTGGCGGTCGCACTGCTGGAAGCTCGTGGCTTTACCGCCGAAGACTTCGCCTTTTCCCACCCTGGCGGCGCCCTGGGCCGACGCCTGCTGCTGAAAGTGGAAAATGTCATGCACGCCGGCCAGGAACTGCCGCAGGTCCAGCGCGGCACCCTGCTCAAGGACGCCTTGATGGAAATGACCCACAAGGGCCTGGGCATGACTGTCATCCTCGAGGCCGACGGCAAGCTGGCCGGAATCTTCACCGACGGTGATTTGCGCCGCACACTGGACCGCAGCATCGACATCCACAGTGTGGTCATCGACCAGGTCATGACGGCCCATGGCAAGACCGCCCGCGCCGAAATGCTGGCCGCCGAAGCACTGAAAATCATGGAAGACCATAAAATCAGCGCGCTGGTCGTGGTCGACAGCGAAGACCGCCCGGTCGGCGCCTTGAACATGCACGACTTGCTGCGTGCAGGAGTAATGTAATGAGTGCGGACCTGCTGCAACGCGGCAAACAGATCAAACTGGCGGTGTTCGATGTCGACGGCGTGCTGACCGATGGACGCCTGTACTTCCTCGAAGACGGCAGCGAATTCAAGACGTTCAACACGCTCGACGGCCAGGGCATCAAGATGCTGATGGCCGCTGGCGTGCAGACTGCGATCATCAGTGGCCGCAAGACCCCGGTGGTCGAGCGGCGGGCCAAAAACCTCGGCATCCCGCACCTGTATCAGGGCCGCGAAGATAAACTGGTGGTACTCGACGAGCTGCTGGCCCAACTGAATTTGAGCTATGAACAGGTAGCCTACCTCGGCGACGACCTGCCGGACCTGCCGGTGATTCGCCGCGTAGGCTTGGGCATGGCCGTGGCCAATGCCGCCAGTTTCGTGCGCGAACATGCTCACGGCATCACCCTCGCCCGCGGCGGCGAAGGTGCCGCTCGCGAGTTCTGCGAATTGATCCTGCGCGCCCAGGACCGCCTCGATGCGGCCAATGCGGCGTACCTGTGAGCCCGATATGCTGAGCAAAAAGTTTCGCAACACCCTGCTGTACAGTTGCATCGCGGCGATATTCGCCGCAGTTGGCTACTGGAACATCAGCCCGGAACGCTTCCTCGACAAGCCGGTAACGCCGGTCGATGAAAGCGCGATCGACTATTACGCCATCAACGCCCACAGCGTGCAGTACCTGCCGGACGGCAAGCTGCAATATGATCTGGTGTCCGACAAGGTCGAGCACCTGAAGGCGACCGAGGTGACACTGCTGACCAACCCCGACCTGAACGTGTTCCGCGGCACCGAGTTCCCGTGGCACGTCCAGAGCCTGCGCGGCGAGGTCAACCCTGACGGCACGCAGGTCGAGCTGATCGATGATGTGCGCATCACGCGCTTCGACGAGAAAAACCGCAAGACCCTGATCACCAGCACCCGCATGACCGTGTTCCCGCAGCAGCAATATGCGCAGACCGAGCAAGACGTTAGAATCGACGGCGCTGGCGGTGTATCGACTGGCAAGGGAATGAAAGCGTATTTGAAAGAAAGCAGGATACACCTGCTATCGAACGTAAGAGGACAGTATGAGGCTCGTTAAAACCCTCCCGATTTTGCTCAGTCTGGGCGCAGCACTGGGAAGCGTGAGCGCCTGGGCTCTGCCGGAAGACCAACAGCAGCCTATCCGCATTCAGGCCGACGATGCCCAACTGGACGACAAGCAAGGTATTGCTACCTACAAGGGTGACGTGATCATCACCCAAGGCTCGATGAAGGTGACAGGCAACACCGTTACCATCACCCGCACCCCGACTGGCGATATTGACGTAGTGACCTCGGTGGGCAACCTGGCGTACTTCGAGCAATTGCAGACGGCTGGCGATACCAAGCCTGTTCAGGGCTGGGGCGTGACCATTCAGTATCACGCCTCGCAAAATCGCGTCGTGTTGATCGACAAGGCCAAGGTTGTCGACAAGGACAACAACGTCACCCAAGGCGAGAAAATCGTCTACGACACCGAGAAGAAACTGGCCAGCGCCGGGCGCGCCACCGGCAGCAAGGTCACCGAGTCGCGTCCGCGCATCGACATGGTGATCCAGCCGAAGAAAAAAACCGACGAGAAAAAGGCCCAGTAATGGCAACTCTGAAAGCTCAGCATCTGGCCAAGAGCTACAAGAGCCGCCAGGTCGTGCGTGATGTCAGCCTGTCCATCGACAGCGGTCAGATCGTCGGCCTGCTTGGTCCGAACGGCGCCGGCAAGACCACTTGCTTCTACATGATCGTGGGCCTGGTGCAAGCCGACCAGGGCCGCGTTCTGATCGATGACCTGGACGTCAGCCACCAGCCGATGCACGGCCGCGCAAAAGCCGGTATCGGCTATTTGCCGCAAGAAGCATCGATCTTCCGCAAACTGTCGGTGGCCGACAACATCATGGCCATCCTCGAGACCCGCAAGGAGCTCGACAAGGCCGGTCGTCGCAAGGAGCTGGAAAGCCTGCTGCAGGAATTCCACATCAGCCACATCCGCGACAACCTCGGCATGAGCCTGTCCGGTGGTGAGCGCCGCCGCGTGGAAATCGCCCGCGCCTTGGCCACCAACCCGAAGTTCATCCTCCTCGATGAACCGTTTGCCGGCGTGGACCCGATTTCGGTCGGCGACATCAAACAGATCATTTACCACCTCAAGGCCAAAGGCATTGGCGTGCTGATCACGGACCACAACGTTCGTGAAACCCTGGATATCTGTGAAACCGCCTATATCGTCAACGACGGTCAACTGATCGCCGAAGGTGACGCAGAGACCATCCTGGCCAACAATCTGGTGAAGGAAGTGTACCTGGGCCATGAGTTCCGCCTGTAAACGCTGAGGCGTGCCCAGGCAACTGCCCGGGCACCCGTCTCGCGATTCATCGGCGCCTCATGCGAACCCGCGTGTTCAGCTCCCAACAAGGGCAGCACCGCAACACAAATTTATAGTTTTTTATTGTTACAGCGCTCTAGGCAAATCCTTCAGTTTCAGGCATATAATTTGCTTATGTTTGGCGCCCCGGCGCCCTGTAGTGGATGGCGCATGTGCGCCGGCGAATAAGGTGTTAAGCCCCTGCCATGAAACCATCGCTAGTCTTGAGAATGGGCCAGCAGCTGACGATGACACCTCAGCTGCAACAGGCCATCCGCCTGCTCCAATTGTCGACCCTGGACCTGCAACAGGAAATCCAGGAGGCCCTGGAGTCCAATCCGATGCTCGAACGCCAGGAAGAAGGCGACGACTTCGACAATTCCGACCCCTTGGCCGACAACGCCGAACAAAAACCCAACACCGACATCCAGGAACCCTCCTACCAGGAAAGCGCCCCGACGGTTGATAACCTCGAAGAGGGTGACTGGAACGAGCGCATCCCCAATGAACTCCCCGTCGACACCGCGTGGGAGGACGTTTACCAGACCAGCGCCAGCAGCCTGCCCAGCAATGACGATGACGAGTGGGACTTCACCACCCGCACCTCGGCCGGTGAAAGCCTGCAAAGCCACTTGCTGTGGCAGCTGAACCTGGCTCCGATGTCTGACACCGATCGCCTGATCGCCGTGACCCTGATCGACTGCATCAACAATCAGGGCTATCTGGACGAAACCCTCGAGGAAATCCTCGAAGCCTTCGACCCGGAACTGGACATCGAACTGGACGAAATCGAAGCCGTCCTACACCGCATCCAGCAATTCGAGCCTGCGGGCATCGGCGCACGCAACCTGGGCGAATGCCTGCTGCTGCAATTGCGTCAGTTGCCAGCCAAGACCCCTTGGCTGGCTGAAGCCAAGCGCCTTGTCACCGATTACATCGACCTGCTTGGCAGCCGCGACTACAGCCAGTTGATGCGCCGCATGAAGCTCAAGGAAGATGAGCTGCGCCAGGTCATAGAGCTGGTCCAGAGCCTCAACCCGCGCCCGGGCTCGCAGATCGAGTCCACCGAAGCCGAGTACGTCGTTCCTGACGTAATCGTACGCAAGGACAACGAGCGCTGGCTGGTGGAGCTGAATCAGGAGTCGGTGCCACGGCTGCGGGTCAACGCCCAGTACGCCGGTTTTGTGCGCCGCGCCGATACCAGCGCCGACAACACTTTCATGCGCAATCAGTTACAGGAGGCCCGCTGGTTCATCAAGAGCCTGCAGAGCCGCAATGAAACCCTGATGAAGGTTGCCACCCAGATCGTGGAGCATCAGCGCGGTTTCCTCGAATATGGCGACGAAGCCATGAAGCCGCTCGTCCTGCATGACATCGCCGAAGCGGTCGGCATGCATGAGTCGACGATTTCACGGGTGACCACCCAGAAGTTCATGCACACCCCCCGGGGCATCTATGAACTGAAATACTTTTTCTCCAGTCACGTAAGCACCTCCGAAGGCGGCGAATGCTCGTCCACGGCGATCCGGGCGATCATCAAAAAACTGGTTGCCGCGGAAAATCAGAAAAAGCCGTTGAGTGACAGCAAGATCGCTGGTTTACTGGAGGCACAAGGCATTCAGGTGGCTCGCCGCACCGTCGCCAAGTACCGCGAATCCCTAGGGATCGCGCCTTCGAGCGAACGCAAGCGGTTGATGTAGAGCCACGCCACAGCGTTCCAGTGGTAGATCATCTGATCTACCGCTTTATGCACTGGCAACGAAGGAGAAGCTGTATGCAAGTCAACATCAGTGGACACCAACTGGAAGTGACCGAACCTCTTCGCACCTACATCGGCGAAAAACTCGAACGATTGGAGCGACATTTCGACAAGATCACTAACGTGCAGGTCACGATGACCGTCGAGAAGCTGAAGCAGAAAATCGAAGCCACGCTGCATATTCCCGGGAATGAAGTGGTCGCCAATGCGGAACATACCGATATGTACGCTGCGATCGATGCACTCACCGACAAGCTTGATAAACAACTCAAAAAGCATAAGGAAAAGACCCAGAGCCTCCTTCAGGGCGCAACCGGTCGTTAACACTCCCAACCCATGATCCGACTTGAAAGTATCCTGACCCCCGGCCGTTCCCTCGTGAACGTGCCGGGCGGCAGTAAAAAGAAAGCCCTCGAACAAATTGCCAATCTGATCGCCCGCGAAGTGCCGGCTCTGGAGATGCAAGATGTCTTCGAGGCGCTGATTGCCCGTGAAAAACTCGGTTCCACCGGTTTTGGCAACGGCATCGCTATTCCACACTGCCGTCTCAAGGGTTGTGTATCGCCCATCAGTGCATTGATGCACCTGGACGCCCCAATCGATTTCGACGCCATCGACGGCGCGCCGGTTGACCTGCTGTTCGTTCTGCTGGTCCCGCAAGCCGCTACCGATGCGCACCTTGAGCTGCTGCGACAGATCGCCAGCATGCTCGACCGCAAGGATGTTCGCGAAAAACTGCGTCATGCCGCAAGCAACGAAGCCCTGTATCAGGTTGTTCTGGACGAGCAAAACGGTCAGTAATCATGCGCTTGATCATCGTCAGTGGCCGTTCCGGCTCGGGTAAAAGTACCGCCCTCAATGTTCTTGAGGACAACGGCTACTACTGCATCGACAATCTGCCTGCCGGCCTGCTGCCGGAACTGGCCGAACGAGCGTTGATTCATACCGAGCTGATGCAGCCGCTGGTGGCCGTTTCCATTGACGCGCGCAACCTGCCCAGCCACCTGTCACGCTTCCCCGAGCTGCTCGAAGAAGTCCGCAGCCGCCACATTCAGTGCGATGTCCTGTACCTGGACGCCGACGAAGAAACCCTGCTCAAGCGCTTCTCGGAAACCCGCCGGCGTCACCCCCTGACCAACGCCAACCGCTCGCTGGCCGAAGCCATCAACGTTGAAAGTGTTCTGCTCGGTCCGATTGCCGACCTCGCCGATCTGAAGATCAACACCACCAGCCTGAACCTGTATCAGCTGCGCGACGCCATCAAACTGCGTCTGTTGAATCAGCCCGAGCCGGGCACTGCGTTCCTGGTGGAATCCTTCGGATTCAAGCGTGGTATGCCGGTGGACGCCGACCTGGTGTTCGATGTGCGCTGCCTGCCCAACCCTTACTGGAAACCGGAATTGCGCGAGCAGTCCGGGCTCGATCAACCGGTTGCCGATTACCTGGCGGCACAGCCGGATGTGGAAGAGATGTTCCAGGACATTTCCACATACCTGCTAAAGTGGCTGCCTCGTTTTGCCGCCAGCAACCGCGCCTACGTCACCATTGCCATTGGCTGCACTGGCGGACACCACCGCTCCGTCTACCTGACCGAGCGTCTGGGGCAGGTGCTGCAAAAAACCCTGAAGAACGTCCAGGTTCGCCACCGCGACCTCAGCTAAAGGATTCACATCGCGATGCCTGCTCTGGAAATCGAAATCATCAATAAACTGGGCCTGCACGCCCGTGCTTCTGCAAAATTCGTTGGGGTCGCAGGTCAGTTCCCGTGCCAGATCCGGGCCGGTCGCACACCAGAATCCATGGTCGATGGCAAAAGCATCATGGCGATGATGATGCTGGCCGCCGGCAAAGGCACCACGATCCACTTGAGCACAGAAGGCGAGCAGGAACAGGAAGCACTGGATGCGCTGGTGGCGTTGATCAACAACTTCTTCGACGAAGGCGAATAAAGATCAAAAGATCGCAGCCTGCGGCAGTTCCTACAGTGGTTTGCGCCGAAAGCTGCGATCTTTTTGTATAACGGGGAGGCTTAGCTGCCCGCCACCGTCATCCGCTCGATCAGTACCGAGCCTGTACGAATGTTGCTACGCAACTCAAGATCATTACCCACGGCAACGATCTGCTTGAACATGTCGCGCATGTTGCCGGCAATGGTCACTTCCTGGACCGCGAACTGGATTTCGCCGTTCTCGACCCAGTAACCCGCCGCGCCGCGGGAATAGTCACCGGTCACCATGTTCAGGCCCTGCCCCATCAGTTCAGTCACCAACAGCCCGCGCCCCATACGCCGCAGCAAGGCCGCCTGGTCTTCCTCGCCATGGGTGACGAACAGGTTGTGCACGCCGCCGGCATTGGCGGTGCTCGGCATGCCGAGCTTGCGGCCGGAGTAGGTGCCGAGGATGTACGACACCAACTCGCCTTTTTCGACGAACGGCTTGGCGTAGGTTGCCAGACCATCACCATCGAACGCCGCACTGCCCATGGCACGCATCAAGTGTGGGCGCTCGTCGATGGTCAGCCACTCCGGAAACAGCTTCTGCCCCAGCGTGCCTTCAAGGAACGACGACTTGCGATACAGGCTGCCGCCGGAAATCGCCGACAGGAAACTGCCGAACAGGCCACCCGCCAACTCTGCGGAAAACAGCACCGGCACCTCGCAGGTCGGCACCGGGCGCGCGCCCAGACGGCTTGCCGCCCGTTGCGCGGCACGCTGGCCGATGCTCACTGGATCGGCCAGCAAGTTGCCCTGACGGTTCACGTCGTACCAGTAATCACGCTGCATCTGGCCATCCGCTTCAGCAATCATCACGCAGCTGAGGCTGTGGCGAGTCGAGGCATAACCACCGATAAACCCGTGACTGTTGCCATAAACGCGGCAGCCCTGATGGGTGCTGAGGGTGGTACCGTCGGCGTTCTTGATCCGGCTGTCGGCGGCAAACGCCGCGGCTTCACAGGTCAGGGCCTGCTCGATGGCTTGCTCCGGCGTGATGTCCCACTGGTGAAAGAGGTCGAAATCCTGAAGATCCCGCGCCATCAACGCGGCATCGGCGAGGCCCGAGGCTTCATCTTCCGAGGTGTGTTTGGCGATAGCCAGAGCAGCGGCCACCGTTTCGCGAATCGCTTCCGGACCGCTGGCCGACGTGCTGGCCGAGCCCTTGCGCTGACCTACGTACAGGGTGATGCCAAAACCCTGATCGCGGTTGAACTCAACCGTTTCGACTTCACGCTGGCGCACCGACGTCGAAAGGCCCTGTTCCAGGGAGACGGCCACTTCACAGGCGCTGGCTCCCTGGCGCCTGGCTTCAGCGATGATCTGCTCGACCTGTTCCTGCAGTGCCGGCAATGCTTGTGGGCCGACGCTTTCAACTGCACTCATGCTGTTCTCCACTCAAATTCTGCTTTCGGTAACGGTCATCGAGCGACCGGGCCGGACAAGCGGCCCCCGACTGGTTATCATGGCGACGTTTCTTTGCGGACTGCCACCATGGTTGATTCTTACGACGACTCCCTCGATACGGGAGAAAAAAGCAAATCCCAGGTCAAACGCGAGCTGCATGCTCTGGTTGACCTCGGCGAGCGCCTTACAACGCTCAAGCCTGACTTGCTCAACAAACTGCCATTGACCGACGGATTGCGCCGGGCCCTGGCCGATGCGCCCAAGCACACCGCGAATATCGCGCGTAAACGGCACCTTCAGTTCATCGGCAAACTGATGCGCGATCAGGACACTGACGCGATTCTGGTTCTGCTCGATCAACTCGATGCCTCCACCCGTCAATACAACGAACGCTTCCATAACCTGGAACGCTGGCGCGATCGTCTGATTGCCGGTGACGACGCCGTACTGGAAAAATTCGTCGTCGAATATCCCGACGCGGATCGCCAGCAACTGCGCTCCCTGATCCGTCAGGCCCAGCATGAGGTTGCGCAAAACAAGCCTCCTGCTTCCAGCCGTAAAATCTTCAAGTACATCCGTGAGCTGGACGAGACTCAACGCGGACTGCGTTAAGTCATCGCAGCCCTTGTAGGAGCTGCCGAAGGCTGCAATCTTTGCTTTTTAAAGATCAAAAGATCGCAGCCTTCGGCAGCTCCTACAAAGGCGGTGTATCTCCTTACGACCCCGTGCCACCCACGGTGATCGCATCAATCTTCAGCGTTGGCTGGCCGACACCCACCGGCACCGACTGCCCATCCTTGCCACATGTGCCCACGCCGCTGTCCAGCGACAGATCATTACCGACCATCGACACCTTGCTCATGGCTTCCGGCCCGTTGCCGATCAGGGTCGCGCCCTTGACCGGAGCGGTGATCTTGCCGTCCTCGATCAGGTACGCCTCGCTGGTGGAGAACACGAACTTGCCGCTGGTGATGTCCACCTGACCGCCGCCGAGGTTGGCGCAATAAATGCCGCGTTTCACCGAGGCGATGATTTCTTGCGGATCGCTTTCGCCGGCAAGCATGTAGGTGTTGGTCATGCGCGGCATCGGAAGGTGCGCGTAAGACTCGCGACGACCGTTGCCGGTGCGCGCCACACCCATCAGACGGGCGTTGAGCTTGTCCTGCATGTAGCCCTTGAGTACGCCGTTTTCGATCAACGTGGTGCACTCGGTCGGCGTGCCTTCGTCATCGACGCTCAACGAACCGCGACGACCGGCCAGGGTGCCGTCATCGACGATGGTGCACAGCTTGGAGGCAACCATCTCGCCCATGCGCCCGCTATAAGCCGAGCTGCCCTTGCGGTTGAAGTCGCCTTCCAGACCATGCCCGACGGCTTCGTGCAGCAGCACGCCCGACCAGCCGGAGCCGAGCACCACCGGCAAGGTACCGGCAGGCGCCGGAATGGCTTCAAGGTTGACCAGCGCCTGGCGCAACGCTTCACGGGCATAGCCCATGGCGCGGTCTTCGCCGAGGAAATAGCGGTAATCGGTCCGGCCGCCACCGCCATGACCGCCGCGCTCGCGGCGACCGTTCTGCTCGACGATCACGCTGACGTTGAAGCGCACCAGCGGACGTACATCCGCCGCCAGTCCACCGTCGGTGGACGCCACCAGGATCCGCTCCCAGACACCGGCCATGCTCACGGTAACCTGCTGGATGCGTGGGTCGAGGGCGCGGGTCGCGGCGTCGACGCGCTTGAGCAAATCGACCTTTTCGGCACGGGTCAGCACTTCCAGGGGGTTGTCCGGCGCATACAACTGCGCGACATCCTGGCTGGTAAAGGCCTGTACAGTACCGTGCTGCCCGGCCCGGGAGATCGAACGGGCGGCACGCGCCGCCGCACCCAGGGCTTCAAGGGTGATGGCATTGCTGTAGGCAAAACCGGTTTTCTCACCCGATTGCGCACGCACGCCGACACCCTGGTCAAGGTTGAAGCTGCCTTCCTTGACGATGCCGTCTTCCAGCGCCCAGGACTCGGAGATCTGCCCCTGGAAATACAGGTCGGCGGCATCGATGCCCGGCCCGGCCAGGTCGCCGAGCACGCCTTGCAGGCTCTCGATCGTGACGCCACCGGGCGCCAGCAGGTGTTCACTGACTGAGGACAACAACTCGCTCATATGCTTTACGCCTTAAATTCGTGTTTCTGATGCAGGCCGCTGGGCGCCCTGCGAGAAAAAGCGCCGGTGACTGGACACCGGCATCCGCGCCCGGATGGACGCCTGTTCGCTGCTGTCGCGTTCGGCCAGCAGCACAGCCTCGCCTTGATCCTGTTGTGCCAGCACCCGCCCCCACGGGTCGACGATGGCGGCATGCCCGAAGGTTTCCCGCGACCCCGGATGTGTGCCGCCCTGGGCAGCCGCAAGCACATAACATTGGGTCTCGATGGCCCGCGCACGAATCAGCACATCCCAATGCGCCGCGCCGGTCACCGCCGTGAAGGCCGAGGGAGCGGTAATCAGTTCCGCGCCGGCAGCACGCAGTTCGCTGTACAGCTCGGGAAAGCGCAGGTCATAGCAGACCGTCAGGCCGACCCGGCCAACCGGAGTGTCCGCCACGACCACACCGCTGCCATAAGCATAGTCATCGGACTCACGGTAACGGCCACGATTGTCCGCCACATCCACATCGAACAGGTGCAGCTTGTCGTAACGCGCCACTGTTTCGCCCTGGTCATCAACCAGCAACGAACAGGCATGCGCCTTGGCCGCCGGCTGATCCACCGGCGGCAACGGCAACGTGCCGGCCACTATCCATAACTTGAGGTCGCGTGCGGTCTGTTTCAACCAGGGCAGGATCGGGCCTTCGCCCAGGGCTTCGGCGCGCCCGATGTCGGCAACGTCGCGCCGGCCCATGGCGGCGAAATTTTCCGGCAATACCGCGAGTTTCGCGCCGCCGGCGGCCGCTTGCTCGAGCAGTCGACGGGCCTGGGCCAGATTGGCCAGCACATCGCTCTGGCTGACCATTTGAATCACCGCTACAGACATGGCCTTTTCCCTATTGAAACAATGCGTTCCTGTAGGAGCTGCCGCAGGCTGCGATCTTTTGATCTTGAAAAACAAAGGTAAAAAGATCGCAGCCTGCGGCAGCTCCTACAGGTGAACCGTACAGCCATGCTACTCCATAGGTCTGGAAAATGGTTTTTCAAAAAGCCTTGTCGAAGGTGATTTTCGGTTCTTTCCACGGCCCTTTGACGGTGTACTTCACACTGGCGAAACGGGAGACCCGGTCACCGATCAGCTTGTCGATCAGGAACAACGCCCCGCCGACCGCCGGTGCGCCGACGATCAGCGCGGCAATCGGCAGGTTATTGGTCACCGGCAGGGTCACCATCAGTTTCGCATCGATCTGATCGGCCACCATGTTCAGCGTGCCGTCGAGTTCGATGGTGCTCGACGGGCCAGTCAGCTGGATTGGCTGACGGGTGACATACACACCATTCGTCCCGACCAGCAGCCCCTTGACCCGGTCATAGCTCAGGCCTTTGCCGAACAGGTCGGAGAAGTCCAGGCGCAGGCGCCGGCCGATGGAGTTGAAGTTGAGCAAACCAAACACCCGAAGGGCCTGGGCACTGCCTTCGACTTCGACGAACTGGCCCTGATTGAGTGTCGCATCCAGCGATCCGGAGAAACGCTTGGTCGCCACCCACGCCGGTGAGCCGGGCCAGCGGCCATCGACATCCATATAAAAGTCGCGGCTGGTGACACTCGGCGCAAATCCCCAGCCCTTGAGCACATCGGCGAGGTTCTTGCCGCTGATGCGGCCTTTGTACCAGCTGTTGCTGGCGCCGGGCACGCCTTCCCAGCCACCATTGCCCACCAGCAACATGCCCTTGAGTCCCAGATCCAGCGAGTTGAACACAATACCCCTGGCCGTCGGGCGAACCTTCAGCGACCAGGTACCGACCAGATCCTGGCCCTGGAATAACTGATTGATCGTGATGTCCATTGCCGGGATTTTCGTCGGGTCCACCGACGCCAACGGATCCGGCGAGTTCTCATCGGCCAGCACGGTCGGGTCCGGTGCCGGCAGGCGCACGGTTTGCAGATTGATCGCGATTGGCGTGGCCTTCGAATCGGGCAGGTTGGCGCTGCCCTTGACCTGCTCGCTGTCGAGTTGCAGCGCCCAGGCGGAGGATTTGCGCGCCAGCTGGATCGAAGCCTGATCGAGCGTGGTGCCGATACCGCTGAGCTTGCCCACCTTGAAATCCGCACCGCTGAGCAATTGCTTGGCGCTGCCGCCGGGGTCCTGCCCGGCGTATTTATCCACCAGATCCTTCCACGGACCTACGTCCAGTTCCGACAACACGCCCCGTACCCGCAGACCTTTGGTGCCCGGCAACACGGCCTCGCCGCCACCGAGGAACAAGTCCCCGCGACCGTCGGCGAAATTGCTGGCCGGGGCCGCAAACGTGAAACTCGCCAGATCCCCGTAGTTGACCCAATAGCGCCGCTCGTCGCCCTGCAACGTCATACGAAATGTCGTGTCGCGCCCGGCATCCGCGGCCATGCCGAAGGGCGCAGGCAAATCGACCGCCACGCCCCTGAGGTTGGAGTTGACCAGCAATTGGCTGTCGGGGCCATTGAGGGTCAGTTGCAGGTGATAAGGGATCACGCCACTCACCGGCAGAGGCTGGGTCACCTTCAGCCATTCGGTCAACTTCTTGACCTCGACCTGGCCCGACGCGGTCACCCGGGTATTGAGCTTACCCGGGCTGCCATCGGCAAAAATCTGTGCAGTGACCGGCTTGTCGAATGCCCGGGCGCTGATGTGCTGCCCGCTCAGGCCTTTGGCGCTGTCGAAACGGAAGTCACCTTTGAGCTGGGTCAGCTCCAGCACCGGTTCGGCGAGTTTCAAGCGTGCCTTGGCGGTCTTGAAGTCGACGAGGATCTTCGGTTCCTCGCCTTTTGCCAGCGGAATATCCAGCTTCAACTTGCCGGTCAGCTCACCCTCGCCTTCCCAGCCGGCAAAGGTCGCCCCAGTGCCGATTGGCGCTTCCTGAAGGATTTTCAGGCCATCGCCCAAACCACCGGCAAATCCGCCCTCGAGGAACAAATGAACGTTCTGCCCGGCAGGCACATGGGGAATGTTGACGTAAACATCCCTGACCTGGGTGTCGAGCAACTGGCCTTTGCTGGCCAGGATCCGCACGCCGCTGTCTTCGACAAACACGTCGCCGCTGACCTTGCTGACATGGGGCCAGCCCGGCTGGAAGGCCAGTTCGGCATCGTGAACCTTGAAGTACAGGCTGATGCTGCGATCGACGTCGGCGGCACCGTGGCTGAGCGACCCTTGATACTGGAAGAAGCCCTGGTCCACCGCGCCCTTGAGAATCGCCGTGCGCAGCCATTCATCCAGCCCCGGGCTGAGGACCGTCGGCAAGTACTTGGCGGTGTAGCGACCGTCACCGTCCACCAGGCCAACCCGCAGGTCCATGTAGTCTTCCTGGGTGTCATCGAAATGCAGGCGAATCAGGAAATCGCCGGCAATCTTGCCCTCCTCGCCCAGCACCTTCAGGTACGGCGCAATCAGGGTGAAGCCTTCTTTATCGAGTTTCCAGGTCAGCCGCGCGTTGGCCTGGATGTACTGCCATGGCTTGGCGAAAATCGGGTCCAGGTGCAGCATGAAATCCTTGCTGTCCATACGCAGTTCGCCGTGCCCCAGGTCACCGCTGATGCTGCCGCTGACATTTCGCGCCGCCGGCGCACCGTGATAGGCATCGAAGCCCACCTGGTCGAGGTTGGCGGCAAAGCTGAACTTGCTGTCGTCGGTAGCATTGGGTCGCACGTCGATCAATACATTGCGCAGTCCGCCCTGCACCTTGAGCCGCTCGACAACGGTGGCAAAGCCTTTCGGAAACGGCGCCAGGGCATTTAGCAGCGGCGTGAGCGGGGTCAGGTCGACCCGGTCGGCCTGTAGATGCCAGAGTTCTTCGGTCTTGTCGGTGGCGGCGCTTTGCTTGAGCTGCAAATGCGTTTCCCAGCGGACGTCGCCCAGATTCATTGCCAGGGAATCCAGGGTCACCTGCATGCCTTCGGCACTGCGCTGGAAGTAACCATTGAGCGCCAGGTTGTTGATCTGGATCGGCTTGCGCTCGGCGTAGGCGCCCTTGAGTTGTGGCGCGTTCAAGCGCACTGCAGCGCTTTGCAAGACGCCTTTGCCCCAGGTCAGCCAAAGCTCGCCGCCGGCCTTGATCTCGGAGAAATTCCATTGCTGGCTGACGCGCTCGGGCAGCCACTTCGACCAGTCGCTTTGCGGCAGGCTCAGGTAGAACTCGGCTTCACCGTCCTGCCATTGACTGGCTCGAATGCGGGTACGCAGGCTCATGGCCACAGGCTGGCCGTCGGGCAGGGTCAGGCGGGCGTCGAGACGCTGCCGCGACGCACCGGTTTTCAGATTCAGGCCGACGTAGGTCAGGGTCAGCGGCGAATGTGCAAAGGGCTGCAAGGTCACCTGGCTGTCGAGTACCGACAGTTGCTGGATCATCTGCATGCGATTGAGCAATTGTTCCGGATCGGTCGGCTGATCCTGTTGCACCGGCAAACCTTCCAGCGCCCATTGACCGTCGTCGCCCTCCTTGACGCTGATCCTCAGGCCGCTGAGCTCCAGATGAGCGATGCGTACCTGACGTGCCAACAGACTGGCCCAAAGGTCCGGCACCGCGCGCACCTGATCCAGGTGCAGGGCATTGGCGCCCTCGCCGACGGTCACGTCGTGCGCCATCAATACGGGGGCGAATCCACTCCAGTTGCCTTCCAGTTCTCCGATTTGCAGCGGCATGCCCAAGGCATCGCTGGCTTTGGTTTCGATATCGGCACGGTACTCAGCGACCAGCGGCGTCAGCTCCCGGCCAAGGCTGACGTAGAGCGCCATCAACACCAAAACCAACGCGCACAGGCCCAGACCCCAGCGGGTCAGTGCGGCCAAAATGCGTGTCAGACGGTCCATGTCAGATGGCCCCCATGGCAAAAGTTTTGCAAAAAGCTGAGGCCAGCCATTCTCGAATAATCAAAACGAAACGCTTCAGAGCAGCACCACGTCGTATTGTTCCTGGGAATACATGGTTTCGACCTGGAAACGGATGGTGCGCCCGATAAACCCTTCCAGCTCGGCGACGTTGCCCGACTCCTCGTCGAGCAGGCGGTCGACAACTTTCTGGTTGGCCAATACACGATAGCCCTCTGCCTGATAGGCGCGAGCCTCACGCAGGATTTCGCGAAAGATTTCGTAACACACGGTTTCCGGCGTCTTGAGCTTGCCGCGCCCCTGACAGGCGTTGCACGGCTCGCACAAGACTTGTTCAAGGCTTTCGCGGGTGCGCTTGCGGGTCATCTGCACCAGGCCCAACTCGGTGATACCGATGATGTTGGTCTTGGCGTGATCGCGTTCCAGTTGCTTCTCGAGCGTGCGCAACACCTGGCGCTGGTGCTCTTCATCTTCCATGTCGATGAAGTCGATGATGATGATTCCGCCAAGGTTGCGCAGGCGCAATTGACGGGCGATGGCCGTCGCGGCTTCGAGGTTGGTCTTGAAGATGGTTTCTTCGAGGTTGCGATGGCCGACGAACGCCCCGGTGTTGACGTCGATGGTGCTCATGGCTTCCGCCGGATCGACCACCAGATATCCGCCGGACTTGAGCGGGACCTTGCGTTCGAGGGCCTTCTGGATTTCGTCTTCGACGCCGTACAGGTCGAAAATCGGCCGCTCGCCCGGGTAATGCTCCAGACGGTCGGCAATCTCCGGCATCAATTCGGCGACGAATTGCGTGGTCTTCTGGAAGGTTTCCCGGGAGTCGATGCGGATCTTCTCGATTTTCGGGCTTACCAGGTCACGCAGGGTGCGCAGCGCCAGACCGAGGTCTTCGTAGATCACGCTGGGCGCGCTGATGGTTTTGATCTGGGCGCTGATCTGATCCCAGAGCCTTCGAAGGTAGCGGATGTCCATGAGAATTTCATCGGCGCCGGCGCCTTCGGCTGCCGTGCGCAGTATGAAACCGCCGGCCTCCTTGATACCTTCCTTGGCCACGCAATCGGTGACCACTTGCTTGAGACGTTCGCGCTCGGCTTCGTCTTCGATCTTCAGGGAAATCCCGACATGGGCCGTACGCGGCATGTACACCAGGTAGCGTGAAGGGATCGACAGCTGGGTGGTCAGGCGTGCGCCTTTGGAACCGATCGGGTCCTTGGTCACTTGCACCACCAGGCTCTGGCCTTCGTGCACCAGTGCGCTGATGCTCTCGACCGCCGGGCCTTCGCGCAGGGAAATTTCCGACGCGTGAATGAACGCCGCGCGATCCAGGCCGATATCGACGAATGCCGCCTGCATCCCCGGCAATACCCGCACGACTTTGCCTTTATAGATGTTGCCGACGATCCCGCGCTTTTGCGTACGCTCGACGTGGACCTCTTGCAGGACACCGTTTTCGACCACCGCCACGCGCGACTCCATCGGCGTGATGTTGATCAGGATCTCTTCACTCATGGCAGGGTCTCGTTCAGGCATGTTCACGATAATGGCCGCATCTGTTCAGAACGTTGCTTAGCGTGCGTTCCGGGTTTGCCAACAGGGTATGCCGAAATGGCCGAGCAGTTCCGCGGTTTCGCAAAGCGGCAGTCCGACCACTGCTGAATAACTTCCATTGAGCCCGGCGACAAACACCGCACCCAGTCCTTGAATGCCATAACCGCCCGCCTTGTCCTGTGGTTCACCGCTGGCCCAGTAGGCCACGGCTTCATCACGACTGATATCCCGAAAACGCACGCGACTGGTGACAACCCGGGACTCGCAGCGTTCGTCGTCCAGCAGCGCAATCGCGGTCAGGACTTCATGCTCACACCCTGACAACATCATCAGCATGGCGCAGGCATCCGCTTGATCAACCGGTTTGCCGAGAATTTTTCCATCGAGCACCACGGCGGTATCGGCTCCGAGCACGCAGAACGGCTCGTCAGACACGACACTGCCGCGCCCGGCCTCGGCCTTGCCGCGCGCCAGACGCTCGACATAGGCCGAAGGGGATTCTTGATCTATAGGAGTTTCATCGATGTCCGCACTGACGGCGGAGAACGGAACGCCGATCTGCGTGAGCAATTCACGCCGGCGTGGCGAGCCAGAGGCGAGGTACAACCGTTTCATCAAGACCTCTCCCTGTCTAATGCCTGAGCGAATTAATTGATTTTGTAGCGTCGACGCAATCCGCGCAAACCGAAACTGATCCAGGGCCAGAGCAACGCACTGACCAGTGCCGGCAACACCAGCGCCAGCGTCGGCTGACGATTGCCGGTCAAGGCACTGAGCCAGAGTTGTACCAGCTGGGCGAGGCCGAAGATCACCAGGATCACCAGGCTCTGCTGCCACATCGGGAACATCCGCAGGCGTTGTTGCAGCGCCAGCACCAGATAGGTGATGAGCGTCAGGATCAAGGCATTCTGCCCCAGCAAGGTACCGTAGAGCACGTCTTCAGCCAGCCCCAGGCAAAACGCCGTCACCATCCCGACCGTCTGCGGCAGGTTCAACGCCCAGAATGCCAGCAACAAGGCCAGCCATAGCGGGCGCAGGATTTCCATGAATTGCGGCAATGGCGAAACGCTGAGGAGTAGACCGACGGCGAACGTCAGCCAGACTATCCAGCCGTTTCGGGATGCTTTTACACCGCCCATTATTCTCTCCCCACTGGAGTGGCCGGCGCGGAGACTGGCGGTTTGGCGGCAGGCTTCGCGGCAGCGGGTTGCGCCGCCGGCGGTTTAGCCGCCGCAGGATGCGTGGCCACAGGCTTGGCTGGCGTGGTGGCTGGCTTGACGGGTGCGGTGGCCGCAGGCGCCGCCGTGGCAGGTATCGCCGGTGCGGCGGCCGGTGCGGCGGGGACCGCGGGGCTGACCAGTTTCGGAACCGTCGCCGGAATGGTCGGCCCACCGCCCTGTGCATCCAGGCTTTCCTGGGCCTGGGCGGCAGCGTTGGCGCGTTCTTCCGGGGTACGGGTGTCGCTGAACACCAGCAGCAGGTAGCGGCTGCGGTTCAAGGCGGCGGTCGGAATGGCGCGGACAATGGCAAACGGCTGACCGGAGTCGTGAATCACTTCCTTGACCGTCGCCACCGGATAACCGGCCGGGAAACGTTGGCCGAGACCAGAGCTAACCAGCAAGTCGCCTTCCTTGATGTCGGCGGTATCGGCCACATGCCGCAACTCGAGGCGCTCCGGGTTGCCGGTGCCACTGGCGATCGCCCGCAAACCGTTACGGTTCACCTGCACCGGAATGCTGTGGGTGGTGTCGGTCAGCAGCAGGACGCGAGAGGTGTAGGGCATCAACTCGACCACCTGGCCCATCAGGCCACGAGCGTCGAGTACCGGCTGACCGAGGACCACGCCGTCGCGCTCACCTTTATTGATGATGATGCGATGGGTGAAGGGGTTGGGGTCCATGCCGATCAACTCGGCCACTTCGACCTTCTCGTTGACCAGTGCCGAAGAGTTGAGCAACTCGCGCAGCCGAACGTTCTGCTCGGTCAGGGCGGCAAGCTTCTGCATGCGCCCCTGCAACAGCAGGTTCTCGGTCTTGAGTTTTTCGTTTTCGGCGACGAGTTCGGTCCGGCTGCCAAACTGACTGGCAACGCCTTCCCACAGTCGTCCGGGCAGGTCGGTGATCCAGTAGGCGTCCATCAGCACCAGCGACATCTGGCTGCGTGCAGGCTTGAGCAGACTGAAACGGGCATCGACCACCATCAGCGCGACCGATAGCACGACCAGCACCAACAGGCGCACGCCCAATGAAGGGCCCTTGGTGAAAAGCGGTTTAATAAGCCGCTCCTCCCAGGCAAATGTTCTGTTTATTCATACGGCAGCAATCCGGCCTGGATGCAGACTGACAGAAGATAAACGCGAACAGGCAGCACTGCAAAGTGCCGCCTGCGCGCTCAACAGCATAGAAGCGATCCGGCGACTTATTCGCTGGAAAGCAGGTCCATGGTGTGTTTATCCATCATTTCCAATGCACGGCCACCGCCGCGAGCAACGCAGGTCAGCGGGTCTTCGGCAACGATCACCGGCAGACCGGTTTCCTGGGCCAGCAACTTGTCCAGGTCACGCAGCAAGGCGCCACCACCGGTCAGTACCAGGCCGCGCTCGGCGATGTCGGAAGCCAGTTCCGGAGGCGATTGCTCCAGGGCGCTTTTCACGGCCTGAACGATGGTTGCCAGGGACTCTTGCAGAGCTTCCAGCACTTCGTTGGAGTTCAGGGTGAATGCGCGTGGAACGCCTTCGGCCAGGTTACGGCCACGAACGTCGACTTCGCGAACTTCGCCGCCCGGGTAGGCCGTGCCGATTTCCTGCTTGATGCGCTCGGCGGTGGATTCACCGATCAGGCTGCCGTAGTTGCGACGCACATAGGTGATGATCGCTTCGTCGAAGCGGTCGCCGCCAACGCGGACGGATTCGGCGTAAACCACACCGTTCAGGGAGATCAGCGCGATTTCGGTGGTACCGCCACCGATATCCACGACCATCGAACCGCGGGCTTCTTCAACCGGCAGGCCGGCACCGATCGCAGCGGCCATTGGCTCTTCGATCAGGAACACTTCACGGGCACCGGCGCCAAGGGCCGATTCGCGGATGGCGCGACGCTCAACCTGGGTGGATTTGCATGGAACGCAGATCAACACACGCGGGCTAGGCTGCAGAAAGCTGTTTTCGTGAACCTTGTTGATAAAATACTGCAGCATTTTTTCGCACACGCTGAAGTCGGCGATCACGCCGTCCTTCATCGGACGAATGGCAGCAATGTTGCCCGGAGTACGGCCGAGCATGCGCTTGGCTTCGGTGCCGACAGCAACGACACTTTTCTGGTTACCGTGTGTCCGAATGGCCACAACGGAGGGCTCATTCAGGACGATACCGCGCTCGCGCACGTAAATAAGGGTGTTGGCAGTGCCCAGGTCAATGGAAAGATCGCTGGAAAACATGCCACGCAGTTTCTTGAACATGGGAAAGGGACCCTAGGCAACGCGTGGGTAAAAAAGTGCGGCAAACTCTAACAACGACAGGGATTTTGGGCAAGGCGCCAATATGTTAAATTGGCCGCTTTTCTGTGCACCAAGCCCCACAATCGCGGCCTTATGACCGTAGAAGTGCGGTAGTGTTCCGACAATCTAACACACGGACGCCGTCCGTTTTGTTTTCCACTGGAGAATCCCAATGGCGCTAGAACGCTCCGACGTGGAAAAAATCGCTCATCTGGCCTGTCTGGGCCTCAATGATGCCGATCTTCCACACATCACTTCGGCCCTCAACAGCATTCTCGGGCTGGTCGACGAAATGCAGGCGGTCAATACCGACGGTATCGAACCGCTGGCCCACCCGCTGGAAGCCAGCCAGCGCCTGCGCGCGGACGTCGTGACCGAGACCAATAACCGCGAGGCCTACCAGTCCATCGCACCAGCGGTCGAAAACGGCCTGTACCTGGTTCCGAAAGTCATCGACTAAAGGGAAAGAGCCTGCAATGCATCAATTGACTCTGGCCGAGATCGCCCGCGGACTCGCCGATAAAAAGTTTTCCTCCGAAGAGCTGACCAAAGTCCTGCTGGCGCGCATCGCCCAGCTCGATCCACAGCTCAACAGTTTCATCAGCCTCACCGAAGACCTGGCGCTGACGCAGGCGAAAGCCGCTGACGCCCGCCGGGCCAATGGAGAGAGCGGCGCCCTGCTCGGCGCGCCGATCGCCCACAAAGACCTGTTCTGCACCCAGGGCATTCGCACCAGTTGCGGCTCGAAGATGCTCGACAACTTTAAAGCACCGTACGACGCCACTGTCGTCGCCAAGCTGGCTGCCGCCGGGGCCGTGACCCTGGGCAAGACCAACATGGACGAATTCGCCATGGGTTCGGCCAACGAGTCGAGCTACTACGGCGCGGTGAAAAACCCGTGGAACCTGGAACACGTGCCGGGCGGTTCGTCCGGTGGTTCGGCGGCGGCGGTGGCCGCTCGTCTGTTGCCGGCAGCCACCGGCACCGACACCGGTGGTTCGATCCGTCAGCCGGCGGCCCTGACCAACCTCACCGGCCTGAAACCGACGTACGGTCGCGTTTCGCGCTGGGGCATGATCGCCTACGCCTCCAGCCTCGATCAGGGCGGCCCGTTGGCGCGCACGGCCGAAGACTGCGCGATTTTGTTGCAAGGTATGGCCGGCTTCGATCCGAACGACTCCACCAGCATCGATGAACCCGTGCCGGACTACAGCGCCAGCCTCAACGGCTCGCTGCAAGGCCTGCGTATCGGTGTGCCGAAGGAATACTTCAGCGCCGGTCTCGACCCGCGCATTGCCGAACTGATCCACAACAGCATCAAGGAGCTGGAAAAACTCGGCGCCGTGATCAAGGAAATCAGCCTGCCGAACATGCAGCACGCGATTCCTGCGTACTACGTGATCGCCCCGGCGGAAGCCTCTTCCAACCTGTCGCGTTTCGACGGCGTACGCTTCGGCTATCGCTGCGAAGACCCGAAAAACCTGGAAGACCTGTACAAGCGCTCCCGTGGCGAAGGTTTCGGCGCGGAAGTGCAGCGCCGGATCATGGTCGGTGCCTACGCGCTGTCCGCCGGTTACTACGATGCCTACTACCTCAAGGCGCAGAAGATCCGTCGCTTGATCAAGAACGACTTCATGGCGGCCTTTAATGAGGTCGACATCATCCTCGGCCCAACCACGCCGAACCCGGCCTGGAAGCTCGGCGCCAAGAACAGCGACCCGGTCGCTGCGTACCTGGAAGACGTCTACACCATCACCGCCAACCTCGCCGGCCTGCCGGGCCTGTCGATGCCGGCCGGTTTTGTCGACGGTCTGCCGGTTGGCGTGCAACTGCTCGCCCCGTATTTCCAGGAAGGTCGCCTGTTGAACGTTGCCCACCAGTATCAGCTCAACACTGACTGGCACACCCGCACCCCAACCGGCTTCTGAGGAGACACACATGCAATGGGAAGTCGTGATCGGGCTGGAGATTCACACCCAGCTCACCACCCGGTCGAAAATCTTTTCCGGTAGTTCCACCACGTTCGGCTCCGAGCCGAACACCCAGGCCAGCCTGGTAGACCTGGGCATGCCCGGCGTGTTGCCGGTGCTGAACCAGGAAGCGGTGCGCATGGCGGTGATGTTCGGTCTGGCGATTGACGCCGAGATCGGCCAGCACAACGTGTTCGCCCGTAAAAACTACTTCTATCCGGACCTGCCCAAGGGCTACCAGATCAGCCAGATGGAATTGCCGATCGTCGGCAAGGGCCACCTGGACATCGCCCTGGAAGACGGCACGGTCAAACGTGTCGGCATCACCCGCGCGCACCTTGAAGAAGACGCCGGCAAGAGCCTGCACGAAGAATTCAGCGGCGCCAGCGGCATCGACCTGAACCGTGCCGGCACGCCGCTGCTGGAAATCGTTTCCGAACCGGACATGCGCAGCGCCAAGGAAGCCGTGGCTTACGTCAAGGCGATCCACGCGCTGGTGCGCTACCTGGGCATCTGCGACGGCAACATGGCCGAAGGCTCGCTGCGTTGCGACTGCAACGTGTCGATCCGTCCGAAAGGCCAGGTCGAATTCGGCACCCGCTGCGAGATCAAGAACGTCAACTCGTTCCGCTTCATCGAGAAAGCGATCAACAGCGAAATCCAGCGTCAGATCGAGTTGATCGAAGACGGCGGCAAGGTGATCCAGCAGACCCGCCTGTACGATCCGAACAAGGACGAAACCCGTCCGATGCGCAGCAAAGAGGAAGCCAACGACTACCGTTACTTCCCCGATCCGGACCTGCTGCCAGTCGTGATCGAAAACACCTTCCTCGACGACGTGCGCGCCACCCTGCCGGAATTGCCGCCGCAGAAGCGCGAGCGCTTCCAGGCGCAGTTCGGTCTGTCGGCGTATGACGCCAACGTGCTGGCCACCAGCCGCGAGCAGGCGGACTACTTCGAGAAGGTCGCAAGCATCAGCGGCGACGCCAAGCTGGCGGCGAACTGGGTGATGGTCGAGTTGGGCAGCCTGCTCAACAAGCAAGGCCTGGACATCGAAGATTCGCTGGTTTCCGCCGAGCTTCTGGGCGGCATGCTACTGCGCATCAAGGACAACACCATCTCCGGCAAGATCGCCAAGGTCGTGTTTGAAGCGATGGCGAACGGCGAAGGCAGCGCGGACGAGATCATCGACAAGCGCGGCCTCAAGCAAGTGACCGACACTGGCGCGATCTCGGCAGTGCTGGACGAAATGCTCGCGGCCAACGCCGAGCAGGTCGAACAATACCGCGCGGCAGACGAAGCCAAGCGCGGCAAGATGTTCGGCTTCTTCGTCGGCCAGGCCATGAAAGCTTCCAAAGGCAAGGCCAACCCGCAACAGGTCAACGAACTGCTGAAAAGCAAGCTCGAAGGCTGATGAGAATGGAGCCAGCTCTAAATACTGGCTCTATTTCCTGTGGGAGCGAGCTTTTATGGCGAGGGGGCTTGCCCCCGTTGGGTCGCGAAGCGGCCCCAATTTCCGGATTCGGTTTGTATCTGACAAATCGTGTTTCGAAATTTTGGGACTGCTGCGCAGTCCAACGGGGGCAAGCCCCCTCGCCACATTGGCTCTATCCCACAACTGTTTCGGGAAAACCTTGAATGAAACGTCTGCTTGGCGCCTGCGCCCTCCTCTCGCTCCTCGCCGGTTGCGCCAGCACCGACACCGTCGACCCGCACGGCTACGACAAAACCGGCGTGGCGTCGTACTACGGTTCCAAACACCAAGGCAAACGCACCGCCAGCGGCGAGCGCTTCGACAAGAATTCCATGACCGCCGCCCATCGCCAGCTACCCTTCGGTACGCGGGTGAAGGTCACCAACCTGAATAACGACAAGTCCTGCGTGGTTCGCATCAATGATCGCGGGCCGCACACCCGTGGCCGCCTGATCGACCTGTCCCAGGAAGCCGCCGAGCGCCTGGGCATGCTGCGCAGCGGCACCGCGCGGGTTCGCGTGCAAGCCCTCGACGACTGACCGATGGAGCCCCGACCATTTTCGGACTAGCCGACTTACCCCTGATCAGTGTGATCGAATTGCTCAGCGGATTGTTCCTGCTGATTGTCGGCGCCGAATTGATGGTGCGCGCCGCCGTACGCATCGCCGCGCGCTTGCACATACGCCCCCTGATCATCGGCCTGACCATCGTCGCCCTCGGCAGCAGCGCACCGCAGATGGCGGTCAGCCTGCAGGCGACCCTGGCGCAGAATGTCGACATCGCCGTCGGCAGCGTGATCGGCAGCAGCATTTTCAACATCCTCGTCACCCTCGGGCTGTCCGCCCTGATCATTCCTTTACGGGTTTCCCGGCAACTGGTGCGCCTGGATATTCCACTGATGATCGGTGCCAGCCTGCTGGTGTTCGTACTCGCCTGGAATGAAGAACTGACCCGTGTCGACGGCGTGATGCTGCTGACGGCACTGGCGATATACCTGGGCTTGCTGCTGCGCCAGTCGCGGCACTCGGCACGCCCGGTATCGAGCCATGACCATCATGCGCAAGCGCCATGGCTGAGCAGCCTGCTGATGATCGTCGCCGGGCTGGCGATGCTGGTGTACGCGGGGCACTTGCTGCTGGGCGCCGCGGTTGCGGTCGCCACCGATCTCGGGTTGTCGGAGCGGATCATCGGCCTGACCATCGTCGCCGTCAGCACCTCACTGCCTGAGCTCGCCACTTCGTTGATTGCAGCAATGCGTGGCGAACGTGATATCGCCGTGGGCAACGTGATTGGCAGCAACCTGTTCAACCTTCTGGGTGTGCTCGGCTTTACTGCGCTGGTGGCACCGTCGCCGCTGTCGGTGTCGCCCAACGCCCTGGATTTCGACCTGCCGGTGATGCTCGGCGTCGCGGCGCTGTGCCTGCCGGTGTTCTACTCCGGTTACCGCGTGACCCGCGCCGAAGGCCTGCTGTTTCTGGGTCTGTATCTGGCGTATGGGCTGCACGTGGTGTCGTTCACCACCGGCATGCCACTGGCCGGCAAGCTGGAACACCTGATGCTGTTTTTCGTCCTGCCGGCACTGGTGGCGTTTTTGCTCTTCACGTCGCTACGCGCCTGGCATCGCCAACACCATAAGAAGGAAGTCCCATGACCGAGAATAAGAAAACCGGCGTTGAAGTTCGTCGCCAAGTAATGGGCGACGCCTTCGTCGACCGCGCACTGGGCAATGCCACCGAGTTCACCCAGCCGCTGCAGGACTTTGTCAATGAACACGCCTGGGGCGGCGTGTGGAATCGCGAAGGCCTGCCGCTGAAAACCCGCAGCCTGATCACCCTCGCCGCCCTGACCGCGCTCAAGTGCCCGCAGGAATTGAAAGGCCACGTGCGCGGGGCCTTGAACAACGGCTGCACCGTGGAGGAAATTCGCGAGGCGTTGCTGCATTGCGCGGTGTATGCCGGCGTGCCGGCGGCGATCGATGCGTTCAGGGCGGCGCAGGAAGTGATCGACAGCTATCAGAAACCGGAGTGATCTACCCACTCGGTAACGCTTGTGGTTGAACAGTTCAACCACATATTTCGACAATAAAAGCCCCTCTGCCAAACCTGTTCCCGCACGCCTCTTTTCGACACACTGCGCCGACAAAAAACCCGACGGGGAACAGTCGGTGCAGCTTTGCTGTACTCAGGATCAGAACCTTTCCCCGCATCACAAGGAAGGTTCCCATGGGATTGAACGCCAGGTTCGCATTGTCAAAATTGATGTTATCCAGCCTGCTCGTCAGCAGTTCGATACACGCCTCAACCCAAGCGTGTTTCGACGCCAGCAACCAGGACTTCAGCGAAGTACTTGCTTGCTACAAGAAAGCCGCAGACGCCAATCCGCTGATTTACTCCGTCAAAGGCAACACGCCATTTCCCGGTGTGGAGAAGCGCAGTTTCGACCTGTCCTCCCAGCAATGGTCGCCACAAGGACTGGTTAGCCCCACCCAGTGGAAACACACTGTGGACATCTACATCCCGGACAATGCCCTGCACGGCCAGTCGCTGCTGGTGGCCAACAACGGAACCTCCAACGCCGGGCCGGACAACGCCGACGAACCGACGGACTTTACCGAAGCCATGGCCCTTGAAGTGGCGCGTAGCACACGCACGATTGTCATTTCCGTCAGCAATGTCCCGAACCAGTACCTGACCTATGCCGATGACGGCATAGCCCGCACGGAAGATGCCAGCGTCGCCCACAGCTGGAAGCTCTTTCTCGACGCCCCGCTCCAGCGCCCGTACATGTCGGTGCGCCTGCCGATGGTGGTGTCGATGGTCAAGGCCATGGACCTCGCGCAAAGGGAACTGCAGCCTTGGGGGATAGAGCGTTTCATCGCCAGCGGCGCCTCAAAACGTGGCTGGACCACCTGGCTGGCAGCCATCGCCGATGACCGGATCACAGCCATCGTGCCATTTGTCATCGACGTGCTGGGCATGGATAACGTGCTTGAGCATACCTATCAAAGCTACGGCAAGAACTGGCCATTGGCGTTCTTTGACTACCATCACGAGGGCATCACCCAACAGATCAAGACTGAAAATTTCGCCCGATTGATGAAAATAGAAGATCCGCTCAGCTATCTGCAGACCCGCTATGCCGATCGCCTGGCAATCCCGAAATACATCGTCAACGCCAGCAGCGACGACTTCTTCCTGCCCGACAATTCACAGTTTTTCTTCGATCAGCTACCCGGCCCGAAAGCCTTGCGAGTCGCTCCCAATGCGAGCCACTACGGCATCAACCGGTTCGTCGAGAACTCGCTGATACCGGTCATCAATCGCTGGCAACAGGACAAGCCTTTGCCGGTCATCTCCATGCGCGCCAACCCGCATGATTCAACACAAAAGGTGGGGCTGCACTTTTCCGAAGCACCGGTGCGAGTGGTTCAGTGGACCGCGATAAATCCGGTCGCCCGGGACTTTCGTCACCCCTGCGGCATCCAATATGTACCTGAAGACGTAAAGCTGACGGACCCGCTCAACGCCGACATGCAGACCGACACACCGGCAATTGGCTGGAAAGCGACCTTTGTCGAAACGACCTTTGCCGATGGCTTCGTCGTGACAACCCCGGTGCAGGTCATGCCCACGCACTATCCGACCCAGGCGCCTCCGGTGATCGAACCGGTGTGCAAAACCCTTGCAGATGAACAAGGGCGCTAAATCCACCCACCCCACTGCAAAAAAAAGATCCCCACATTGGTGGTGACCGCCGCCATCAGCGTGGTGATCACGATAATCGCCGCCGCCAGTTCATGATTGCCCTCGGCCGCCCGCGCCATCACAAAACTGGCGGCGGCGGTCGGGCTGCCGAAGTACAGAAACAGAATCCCCAATTCCGCGCCGCGAAAGCCCCACAACCACGCGCCCAGCGTCGCCAGTACCGGCAAGCCGATCATCTTCACCAGGCTTGAACTCAACGCCATGTTGCCGCTTTTGCGCAGCGCCGCCATGGACAAGGTGCCACCGAT
The DNA here is from genome assembly GCF_019219225.1 of Pseudomonas sp. PDM32. NCBI lineage: Bacteria > Pseudomonadati > Pseudomonadota > Gammaproteobacteria > Pseudomonadales > Pseudomonadaceae > Pseudomonas > Pseudomonas sp. PDM32. Next base: position 263,136 of record NZ_JAHUWE010000005.1, on the reverse strand, counting down.
GCAGATCAGCGCCAGTGGCAAGGTAGTTTGCGCCAGGTACTGACCGGAGGTCTCCAGCCACCCTGGCAAGCCGATCTTGAAATAGGCGAAGGGCGCCGCCGCCATCACGCTGATGATCAGCGGATTGCTGAACACGCTTTTGCAGATGCTCCACGGATCGGACTTGATCACCGGGCTGTACACCGCCAGGACGATGGTCGAGAGCGTGTTGTAAAACAGGATCACCAGCGCCGCGAGGATCGCCCCCAGGGAAATCCCGTAGTCGCCGTACATGCTGGCCGCTAGCGCCAGGCCGATCACCCCGTTGTTACCGCGAAAGGCGCCCTGGGTGTAGATCCCCCGATCTTCCCGCGGACACTTCCAGATCGCCCAGCCCCAGGCGATGGCAAAACCCACCAGGGTCGCAAGGGAGAAATAGATCAGCAGCGCCGGCTGCAACGCCGCGTGCAGGTCGGCATGCAGGATGCCCAGAAACAGCAGCGCCGGCATGGTGACGTTGAACACCAGGGCCGACGCCGTGTGGATGAAGTTGTCGTTGATCCAGTCGATGCGCTTGAGCAGCACACCCAGAAACAGCATGGCGAATACCGGCGCGGTGATGTTCAGGGTTTCGAGGAATATTGCCAGCATGCCGGAGAGGACCTTGGGGTGGGCGTCGTTAGGGGGCTAATGATAAGCCACACCGGGCACATTAAGATCAAAAGATCGCAGCCTGCGGCAGCTCCTACATGGGAACGCGTGTTCTGTAGGAGCTGCCGCAGGCTGCGATCTTTTCCAGGCAACGCGGTCTCAGGTGATCGGCGCCGGGTTGAACAGGGTGATGTCGTTATGCAGCTTGTGCTGCTCGGCCCACGTCTGCTTCTTGCCGCTCGCCACATCCAGGTAGTAGTGAAACAGCTCCCAGCCCAGCTCCTCGATCGATGCGCGACCGGTGGCAATGCGCCCGGCGTCGATGTCGATCAGGTCCGGCCAGCGTTGCGCCAATTCGGTCCGGGTCGACACCTTCACCACCGGTGCCATGGCCAGCCCGTAAGGCGTGCCGCGACCGGTGGTGAACACGTGCAGGTTCATCCCTGCCGCCAGTTGCAGCGTCCCGCAGACAAAGTCGCTGGCCGGGGCCGCGCAGAAGATCAGGCCTTTGCGCTTGAAACGCTCGCCTGGGCCGAGCACGCCGTTGATCGCGCTGCTGCCGGACTTGACGATCGAGCCCAGGGACTTCTCGACAATGTTCGACAACCCGCCCTTCTTGTTGCCCGGCGTGGTGTTGGCGCTGCGGTCCGCTTCGCCCTTGGCCAGGTAACGGTCGTACCAGTCCATTTCCCGCACCAGTTCCTGGGCGACGTCCTGGTTTTCCGCGCGGGAGGTCAGCAGGTAAATGGCATCGCGCACTTCGGTGACTTCGGAAAACATCACCGTCGCACCGGCCCGCAGCAACAGGTCCGAGGCATAACCCAGCGCCGGGTTGGCGGTGATGCCGGAGAACGCATCACTGCCGCCACACTGCATGCCGAGAATCAGTTCGGACGCCGGCACGGTTTCCCGGCGACGTTGATCGAGTTTCTTCAAACGGGTTTCGGCCAGCGCCATGATCTGTTCGATCATCTCGGTGAAGCCGTGGCTGGAGTCCTGCAAGCGGTACAGCCATGGCTCGCTCAAATCCACCGAACTGTCGTTCTCGTGCATAACCTGCCCGGCCTGCAATTTCTCGCAGCCCAGGCTGATCACCAGCGCTTCGCCGCCCAGGTTCGGGTTGCGCGCGAGATTGCGCACCGTGCGAATCGGGATGTACGCGTCGGTCGCAGTGATGGCCACGCCACAGCCGTAGCTGTGGGTCAGCGCCACCACGTCATCGACGTGCGGGTACTTGGGCAGCAACTCGGCCTTGATGCGCTTGACCGCATGATCGAGCACACCGGTCACACATTGCACGGTGGTGGTGATGCCGAGAATGTTGCGCGTGCCGACGGTGCCGTCAGCGTTGCGATAACCCTCGAAGGTGAAGCCTTCCAGCGGTGCTTGCGCGGCGGGCACGTCGGTGCACAGCGGCAGGCTGTCCAGCGGTGGCGCGGTCGGCATGCGCAGTTGATCTTCCTTGACCCAGCTACCGCGGGGAATCGGCTGCAAGGCATAGCCGATGACCTGGCCGTAACGAATCACCTGGCCGCCCTCGGGAATGTCTTCCAAGGTGACCTTGTGGCTCTGAGGCACGAAATCCACGGTGACCAGGCCGTCGGCAAATTCGGTACCGGCCGGTACGCCCTGATCGTTGACCACGATCACTACGTTATCCCGCTCGTGCAGACGGATGTAGCGCGGCGAATCGGAATGTTCAATCAACTGCATGACGCCGCTCCTCAGGAATGCGCTTGAGACAATTTGCCAGGGGCTTCAGTACCATTCGCGGGAGGCTCTTTGAGCACCACACGCTTGATCGGACCCACGATCACCAGGTAGCTGAACACCGCGACCAGCGCGTTGCAACCGACGAACACCAGCGCCCACTTGAATGAACCGGTGGAGCTGATGATGTAGCCGATGACGATCGGAGTGGTAATCGAAGCCAGGTTACCGAAGGTGTTGAACAGGCCACCGCTCAGACCGGCGATCTGCTTGGGCGAAGTATCGGACACCACGGCCCAGCCCAGTGCGCCAACGCCTTTGCCGAAGAACGCCAGGGCCATGAAGCCGACGACCATCCATTCTACGTCGACGTAGTTGCATGCCACGATGCTGCTGGAAACCAGCAGGCCGGCAATGATCGGTGCCTTGCGGGCGAAGGTCAGGGAATGGCCTTTGCGCAACAGGTAATCGGAAATCACCCCGCCGAGCACGCCCCCGATGAAGCCGCAGATCGCCGGCAAGGACGCGATGAAACCGGCCTTGAGGATGGTCATGCCACGCTCCTGCACCAGGTACACCGGGAACCAGGTCAGGAAGAAGTAAGTGATGCCGTTGATGCAGTACTGGCCCAGGTACACGCCGAGCATCATGCGATTGGTCAGCAACTGACGGATGTAGTCCCATTTCGGGCCGTCGGTCTTCTTGCCTTTGCCCTTGTCCTGGTCCATGTCGACCATGCCGCCGTTGTCGGCGATGTGCTTGAACTCGGCATCGTTGATCATCGGATGTTGGCGCGGGCTGTAGATCACTTTCAGCCAGATCCCGGAGAAGATGATACCGATCACGCCCATGACGATGAACACGTGCTGCCAGCCGAAGCTGTAGACGATCCAGCCCATCAGCGGTGCGAACAACACAGTGGCAAAGTATTGCGCCGAGTTGAAGATCGCCGAGGCGGTGCCGCGTTCAGCGGTCGGAAACCAGGCGGCGACGATGCGCGCGTTGCCAGGGAAGGATGGCGCTTCGGCCAGGCCGACCAGAAAGCGCAGCATGAACAGCGCAACCACCGCCGTGGACATGCCGAACTCGCCGACATACCCCTGCAGGACGGTAAACAGCGACCAGGTGAAGATGCTCAGTGCATAGATTTTTTTCGAACCGAAACGGTCCAGCAACCAGCCACCGGGGATTTGCCCGGCCACGTAGGCCCAACCGAATGCGGAGAAGATATAACCGAGGGTGACCGCGTCGATGCCGAGGTCTTTTTGCAGGCTCGAGCCGGCGATGGCGATGGTCGCGCGGTCGGCGTAGTTGATCGTGGTCACCAGAAACAGCATGAGCAGGATCAGATAGCGGACGTGAGTCGGCTTGGTCGATTGCATGTTGATGTACTCCCACTGATTATTTTTATGCGCGGGTGAAGCTTGTGTCCTGTAGGAGCTGCCGCAGGCTGCGATCTTTTGATCTTTAGCGCCATCAAAGGCACCGAAAATAAAGATCAAAAGATCGCAGCCTGCGGCAGCTCCTACATGGGTTTGCGGTATCGGTGCCACCGGGGTGGCACCGGATACAGCGGTGTTGCGCGTTACGAACCGATGTAAGAGGTCTTCACGACCGTGTAGAACTCTTGCGCATAGCGACCTTGCTCACGTGATCCATAGGATGAACCTTTACGCCCACCGAACGGAACGTGGTAATCCACACCGGCGGTCGGCAGGTTGACCATCACCATCCCGGCCTGGGAGTGGCGCTTGAAGTGGTTGGCATATTTCAGCGAGGTGGTGGCAATGCCCGCCGACAGCCCGAACTCGGTGTCGTTGGCCATGGCCAGCGCGGCTTCGTAATCGGCGACGCGGACGATGTTGGCCACCGGGCCGAAGATCTCTTCGCGGCTGATGCGCATCGACGCTTCGCTGTCGGCAAACAGGGTCGGCGCGAGGAAGTAGCCCTCGGTGTCACAGGTCACCAGACCACCGCCGCTGACCAGACGTGCACCTTCGGACTGGCCGATGTCGATGTACTTCATGTCCTGTTCAAGCTGCGCTTGCGAGACCACCGGACCGATGTCGGTGCCAGCCTTCAACGCGTGGCCGACCTTGATCGACTTCATGCGTTCGGCCATGGCTTCGACGAACTTGTCGTGAATCCCGGCGGTGACGATGAAGCGACTGGATGCGGTGCAACGCTGGCCGGTGGAGTAGAACGCGCTCTGCACCGACAGCTCGACCGCTTGCTTGAGGTCGGCATCGTCGAGAATGATCTGCGGGTTCTTGCCGCCCATTTCCAGCTGGACCTTGGCCTGACGCGACACGCAGTTCACAGCGATCTGACGACCCACACCCACCGAACCGGTGAAGCTGATGCCATCGACTTTCGGGCTGTTAACCAGCGCTTCACCGACTACGCGACCGCTGCCCATCACCAGGTTGAACACGCCGGCCGGGAAACCGGCGCGGGAGATAATTTCCGCCAGGGCCCAGGCGCAACCTGGTACCAGGTCCGCCGGTTTGAGCACGACGCAGTTGCCGTAGGCCAGGGCCGGGGCGATTTTCCACGAAGGGATCGCGATCGGGAAGTTCCACGGGGTGATCAGACCGACCACGCCCAAGGCTTCGCGAGTGACTTCAACGTTGACGCCCGGACGTACGGACGGCAGGTAGTCGCCGGACAGACGCAGGCATTCACCGGCGAAGAACTTGAAGATGTTGCCGGCGCGGGTCACTTCGCCGATGGCTTCGGGCAGGGTCTTGCCCTCTTCCCGGGCCAGCAGGGTGCCGAGTTCTTCGCGACGGGCGAGGATTTCAGTGCCGACTTTATCCAGGGAATCGTGGCGCGCCTGGATGCCGGAAGTGGACCACGCCGGGAACGCGGCACGGGCGGCGTCGATGGCGGCGTTGACCTGGGCCAGGTCAGCCTTGGCGTAATCGCCGATGGCATCGGTCAGTTCGGACGGGTTGATGTTGGTCGAGTAATCGCCGCCGGAAACCCACTCGCCGTTGATGTAGTTATCGAAACGCTTTGCATCTGCCACTTTAAGATCTCCTCACGCAAAAAGCCGCTGATTGCTCAGCGGCCTTACTTAATCGGATGTGTTACTGCGCACCCTGCTTGTCGATCAGCGCGGCGAGCATTTCATACTCTTCGCCGGTCAGATCGGTCAGCGGTGCACGCACAGGACCCGCGTCGTAGCCGGCAATTTTTGCCCCGGCCTTGACGATGCTCACGGCATAACCCGCCTTGCGGTTACGGATGTCCAGGTACGGCAGGAAGAAGTCGTCGATGATCTTGCCGACGGTGGCGTGATCTTCGCGAGCGATCGCGTGATAGAAATCCATCGCGGTTTTCGGGATGAAGTTGAACACCGCCGAGGAGTAGACCGGCACGCCCAGCGCCTTGTAGGCCGCGGCGTAGACTTCGGCGGTCGGCAAACCACCCAGGTAGCTGAAACGATCACCGAGGCGGCGACGGATCGACACCATCAACTCGATGTCACCCAGGCCATCCTTGTAGCCGATCAGGTTCGGGCAGCGCTCGGCCAAGCGTTCCAGCAGCGGCGCGGTCAGGCGGCAGACGTTACGGTTGTAGACCACCACGCCGATGTTGACCGATTTGCACACGGCTTCAACGTGGGCGGCAACGCCGTCCTGGCTGGCTTCGGTCAGGTAGTGCGGCAGCAGCAACAGGCCCTTGGCACCCAGACGCTCGGCTTCCTGTGCGTACTCGATGGCCTGGCGGGTCGAACCGCCCACGCCGGCCAGGATTGGTACGCTGGTGGCGCAAGTGTCGACTGCAGTCTTGATGATTTCCGAATATTCGCTGGCCGCCAGAGAGAAGAACTCACCGGTGCCGCCCGCGGCGAACAGCGCCGAAGCGCCGTATGGGGCCAGCCATTCGAGACGCTTGATATAACCCGCGCGATTGAAGTCGCCCTGAGCATTGAAATCGGTAACCGGGAAAGACAGCAGACCGGAAGAGAGGATGGACTTCAGTTCTTGTGGATTCATTATTCGAACACCCTGGATAGCGACGTTGTGTGAGAAAACCGTTCAGCCTGCGCCGAAGTTGTAGGTCATCGTACAACTTAAAATACAACCGTCAACTGCATTTCATCGCTGAGGGTGGAAATTGTTCCACAAGCAGGGTCACAAGCCCGCGTTTATGGGCCTTTCAGCGTTGAGAGAAGAAATGGAATGTGCGGCGCATTCATGGCAGAGGAGTTACGTTGTCGGAAGATCAATCAGCGACCGGCTGAAGAATGCGGCGTGCTTGCGGCCCAATCGCGAGCAGGCTCGCTCCCACAGGGGATCGCCTGCGCACACAAAAATCTGTGAACATCCGCAATCAACTGTGGGAGCGAGCCTGCTCGCGATGACGGCTTACCGGACGATGAGTCGCCCGAAGCAGTAAGACTAACCCCGCTGTGCCTCAGCCTCTTCATGGGCATGGCGCAACCGTTCACGACTGTTGGTCAGGTGCAAACGCATGGCGGCCCGGGCCGCATCGGAATCCTGACGGGCAATGGCGTCGTAGATTTCCTCATGTTCACGGCTCAGGCGACCCATGTAGTGCTGCTGGTCGTCATGGGCCAGGCGCGCGGAATTCAACCGTGTGCGCGGGATAATGCTGGTGCCCAGGTGGGTCATGATGTCGGTGAAATAACGGTTGCCTGTGGACAATGCTATTTCGAGGTGGAAGGCGAAGTCAGAAGCCACGGCATCACTGGCGTGGGCGGCGCTTTCATTCAACGCATCGAGGGCGGCGCGCATGTTGGCCAGTTGTTCCGGACTGCGGCGTTGGGCCGCCAGCCCGGCAGACTCCACTTCGAGACTGATACGCAACTCCAGGATCGCCAGCACATCGCGCAAGGTCACCACGGTCGCCGGGTCGATACGAAAGCCACTCGGGCTCGGTGTGTCGAGCACGAAGGTGCCGATGCCATGGCGGGTTTCCACCTGGCCGGCCGCCTGCAGACGGGATATCGCTTCGCGTACCACCGTGCGGCTGACACCATGGGCATCCATGATGGCCGACTCGGTGGGCAACTTGTCGCCACGCTTGAGATGACCGTCGCGGATCTGCTCGGACAGCACCGTCACCAGTTCCTGAGCGAGGCTGCGGCGCTTGCGTGGGAGGCGTGGTGTGTCGATCGGGTTTTCCATGGTGTACGTCGGTCTCGAAAAGTTCGGCGGCTGAAAGCGCATCATAGCGCAACGCGGTTGTACGATCACCCATCCCCCTGAACCCCTGTAGGAGCTGCCGCAGGCTGCGATCTTTTGCTCTTGATCTTGAAAGGCAAAGTCAAAAGATCGCAGCCTGTGGCAGCTCCTACCAGGGGCGGGGGTGTTTATGCGGTCACGGCCTGGTCCACCAGATGGCCATTCTCGATACGAACATGCCGCGGATGGAAGCGCTTGAGGCTGCTGCGATGGCCGACGCTGACAATGCTCAGCCCCGGCAATTCATCGATCAGCGCCTGGTACAGCGTGGCCTCGTCCTCCTCGTCCATCGCCGAGGTCGCTTCGTCCATGTACAGCCATTGCGGTGCATAAAGCAGCGCACGGGCAAAGGCCAGGCGTTGCTGCTCACCCGGAGACAACATGCGCTGCCAGTGGTTGGCTTCGTCGAGACGGGCAATCAGATGCGGCAAACGACAGGTTTCCAGCACCTGCACGTAGCGCTCGTTCGGATAGGTATCACCAGGCTGTGGATAACTGAGGACATCACGCAGGGTGCCAATCGGCAGATACGGCTTTTGCGGCAGGAACAGGTAACGCGCCGATGGCAGGCGAATACTGCCGTGGCCAGCCGGCCACAGGTGTCCCATTGCCCGCAGCAGGGTCGACTTGCCGCTGCCGGAGCGACCGCTGAGCATCACGCGCTCGCCCTCCTCCACGGTCATCTCGGCGTTGGTCAGCAGGTGACGACCTTCCGCCAGGTCGAGGCTGAGGTTGTGCACCTTCAGGACGGAACCCGAATTCTGCACGTCGATGGCGGGGGCACGCTCTTCGTTGTCACGCATGGCCTGGTGGAAGCTCAGCAGACGATCGCAGGTGGCGCGCCAGGAAGCGAGGCTCTGGTAGGCGCTGATGAACCAGCTGAAGCTTTCCTGCACATTGCCGAACGCCGAGCTGATCTGCATCAGTTCGCCCAGTTCGATCTTGCCTGAGAGGTAACGCGGCGAGGCCACGATGAACGGGAAGATGATGGCTGCCTGGCTGTAACCGGCGGTGAAAAACGTCAAGCGCTTGGACACCTTCATGATGTCCCAGAAGTTGTGCCAGACCATCCCGAAGCGACTGCTCAACCGACGATTTTCGTTCGGTTCGCCGTTGTACAACGCGATGCTTTCGGCATTCTCGCGAATCCGCACCATGGAGAAACGCAGGTCGGCTTCGAAGCGTTGTTGTTGGTTGTTCAGACCGATCAGGCGACGACCGATCAAATGCGTCAGCCAACTGCCCACCACCGCGTAAACCAGCACGCACCAGAACATGTAGCCGGGAATGGTGATGCCGAACACTTCGATACTGCCCGACACGCCCCACAGAATGATCGAGAACGACACCAGGCTGACGATATTGCGCAGCAGCCCGATACCCAGTTCAAGGGTGTTGGAGGTGAAGTTGTTGAGATCTTCGGAAATCCGCTGGTCCGGGTTATCGGTGTAACCGCCCTGCTCCAGCTGGTAATAGTTTTTCTCCGCCAGCCAACGGCTGAAATGCTTTTCGGTGAGCCACGCCCGCCAGCGGATCGTCAGCATCTGCGTCAGGTAGAGCCGATACACCGCGCCGATGATCGCCACCGCCGCAATCGCACAGAAATACAGGATCAGTTGCCAGAATGCTGCCTCGTCCTTCTTTTGCAGGGCGTTGTAGAAGTCCTTGTACCAGGTGTTGAACCACACCGAGATCCCCACGCTGATCAGCGACAGCGCAATCACTGCGATCAGCAGCGTCCAGGCCTTGACCTTCTCTTCACTGCGCCAGTAAGGCGTGATCATTGCCCACACTTTGCGAAAAAAATGCCCGCGCACGGCGTCGTTGACCGCGGAATACTCAGCGTTCTGATTCATGGATAAGGCTCGATAAAGAAAAGAACACGCACGAACCGATCATAGATGATCGGTCCGGTTTGTCGCGAGATACGGCCCGCATTCGTTCAGCGCAGGTTCAGCGGCGAACGGGGCGCTTCTGCAGTTTGCGCTGCAGGGTGCGGCGGTGCATGCCCAGGGCGCGGGCAGTGGCGGAGATGTTGCCTTCGTGCTCGGTCAGCACGCGCTGGATGTGCTCCCACTGCAGGCGGTCCACGGACATCGGGTTTTCCGGCACCAGGCTGTCGAGGTCGGCGTGTTCGGACAGCAGCGCCGCCAGCACGTCGTCGGCGTCAGCCGGTTTGCACAGGTAGTTGCAGGCACCGCGCTTGATCGCCTCGACAGCGGTGGCAATGCTCGAATAACCGGTGAGGATCACCACGCGCATTTCCGGGTCCATTTCCAGCAACTTGGGCAGCAGCACCAGGCCCGAATCGCCGTCCATTTTCAGGTCCAGGGCGGCATAATCCGGCAGATCGGCCTTGGCCAGTTCCAGGCCTTCTTCGGCGGAACCGGCGGTGCTGACGCGAAAACCGCGGCGGGCCATGGCGCGGGCCATGACGCGGGTGAATGTGGCGTCGTCATCGACCAGCAACAAATGCGGCAGTTCTTCGCCTTCGACTTGGATCTCTTCACTCATGTTCGTCTCCTCGGGCGACACGGGGAAGGCGCAGCTCGGTGAGCGTGCCGCCTTCCTCATGACTGTAGAGTTTCACTGAGCCGCCGGCGCGTGTCACGCTGGCCTTGCTCAAAAACAGGCCCAGGCCGAAACCTTTGCCCTTGGTGGTAAAAAACGGCTTGCCGATTTGCTCGGCGATGGCCAGCGGCACACCGGCGCCATGGTCACGGATGCTGATGGTGAGGTTTTCCCAATCCCAGTCCAGCGTCACCTGCAGCCCTTCGGGGCAGGCGTCGGCGGCGTTGTTCAGCAGATTCAGCAACGCCTGGGTCAAATCCGGCGGCGGCGCCATACGGGGTACCGCGCCCTGGCCGAGGCGCTGGAAGCGATAGCTGGCTTCCGGGCGCATCAGGTGCCAACGATTGAGGGCTTCATCTAGCCAGTCGGTGACGTCCTGCATCTCCACCGCCAACCGGCGATTGGCCTCTGCGGCGCGTACCAGATGCTGCAAGGTCTCTTTACACAGTTTGACCTGATCCTGCAGCACGCTCAGGTCATCCTGCAACATCGGGTCAGGGTGGTCCTGACGCATTTCCTTGAGTAACACGCTCATGGTCGCAAGCGGCGTGCCCAGTTCATGGGCGGCACCGGCGGCCTGGGTGGCAACGGCCAACAGTTGCTGATCGCGCAGGCCTTCTTCGCGGCGAATGGCACGCAGCTCTTCCTGACGACGCAGTTCTTCGGCCATGCGCGCGGCGAAGAACGTGATGACCGCAGCCGCGAGGGCAAAGCTCAACCACATCCCGTACACCTGCAGGTTTTCCCTGGCGATGGGGAAGGTTTGCAGCGGATAGAACTGAGCCAGCAGCAGTGTGTACATCGTCAGTGCGATCCCCGAGAGGATCACCGAATAACGCCATGGCAACGTCACGGCGGCAATGGTCAGCGGCACCAGGTAATAGGAGACGAAGGGGTTGGTCGAGCCACCGGAGAAATACAGCAATGCGCTGTGGATAAACAGGTCGCAAGCCAGTTGCACGGCGTATTCGAGCTCGGTCACCGGCCACGAGGTGCGCAGGCGAATCGCTGTGAACACGCACAATAGCATCGAACAGGCGAGGGTCGCAGCCAGTTGAAACCAGGGCAGTGGCAACAGTTCGAGCCAGTAGGCCAGGCCCACGGAACCGGCCTGGGCGGCCAGCACCAATGTGCGGATGAATGTCAGCCGCCAGAGGTTCTGGCGAGTGGCGGAAGTGATTTGAACGGGGGCGAGCATGAGCTCTCCTGATGAGCGCTCCAGGCGGATCGCAGGGAGTATAACCAAGCGCGGGGGCTGACAGGCAAAAGTGCGGCAAACGGCCACAGTCATTGGCGTGGAACTGCGTGCAATGAACTCTGTGGCGAGGGGGCTTGCCCCCGTTGGACTGCGAAGCAGTCCTAAAACCTGCCGCCGCATTTTATCGGTTGAACCAAGTGAGGCAATCTGCGACTGCTTCGCAGCCGAACGGGGCGGTGCGGCGGTCCGACAAGCCCCCTCGCCACAGCAAGCTCGCTCCTGCAAAGGGCCATGCATCTGTATAGAAGTTGTAACTGTGCGAACCAGAGCATAAAAGCTAGAGTCTGATGGTTTCACGCAGGTCCGGACCACACCCCTGCGCACCTTTCAAGGAGCCTTCATGCACACATTCCGCCGCAGCGCCGCCCTCCTCGCCCTGAGTCTCGGCACCGTCGCCAGCCTCCCGGCCCTGGCCGCCGACGAACTGCATTACAACCAGATTTCCCTGCGCGCCGAAGTCAGTCAGGAAGTGGCCCGCGACCTGATGATCGTGACGCTCTACACCGAAGAACAGAACAGCGACCCGGCCAAACTCGCCGCCGACGTCAGCACCACCATGAACAAGGCGCTGGCCCAGGCCAAGCAGGTCAAGGACATCACCCTGCGTCAGGGCAGTCGCAACAGCTACCCGATCTACGACACCAAGGGCCAGAAAATCACCGGCTGGCGCGAGCGCGCCGAATTGCGCCTGGAAAGTTCGGACTTCGCCGCGCTGTCGAAGCTGACCGGCGAGCTGCTCACTGACCTGAAAATGGGCGGCATGGACTTCGCCATCGCCACTCCGACCCGCAAGGCCAGTGAAGACGCCCTGCTCAAGGATGCCGTGAGCGCCTTCAAGGCCCGCGCCCAACTGGCCACCGATGCCCTTGGCGGCAAGAGCTACAAAATCGTCAACCTGAACCTCAACAGCAACGGTTATCCACAGCCTTATCTGCGCGCGCCGATGATGATGAAAGCGGCCGCCATGGACGCCGCCCCCGTGACACCGGATGTCGAAGCCGGCACCAGCCAGGTCGGCATGACCGCCGATGGTTCGATTGAAGTGCTGATGCCTTGAATCGATAGCCCGTAAACCAAAACGGCGATCATCAAAATGATCGCCGTTTTTTTTGGCAGTTTTCAGGCATGAGCTATAACTGGATAGGTCAACCCGAGAAATGCCGTCGATTGGCCACTATCGGTGCAACAATAACCACTCTTATTCACGCCATGCCCACCCCACAATCCGGGGTATGAATAAGTAACACCCCCGCCCCACGCGGGAGCAACCCAAGTCAGGCGCGCACTGTAAAAGTGCGTCACTTGCACCGTAAAAACGCCGCGCAAACGGTCAAATGCGTCAGGAATTATACAAATGCGACATTAAGGTACGTTCGTGCCACCGTTTAAGGCTTGTAGTCACTCTGGATCTTGCATTGGGTATGGCCCCTGCATAAGTATCCGCAGGCACGACTCACGAGGTCGTCCTCTAATTCCAAAAATGACAACAAATCATGAGGCCACCATGCTTAAACAAGCGGTCATTCCGTTTTTAGTCGGCGCCAGCCTGTTGGCTAGTGCACCGTTCGCTCAAGCTGCGACTAACCTGGTGTTCTGCTCCGAAGGGAGCCCGGCCGGTTTCGATCCAGGTCAATACACCACCGGAACCGACTTCGACGCCTCTGCAGAAACCATGTTCAACCGCCTCACCCAATTCGAGCGCGGCGGCACCGCTGTCATTCCAGGTCTGGCGACCAGCTGGGACGTCTCCGATGACGGCCTGACCTACACCTTCCATCTGCGTGAAGGTGTGAAGTTCCACACGACCCCGTACTTCAAGCCGACTCGTGAGTTCAACGCCGACGACGTGCTGTTCACCTTTAATCGCATGATTAACAAGGATGACCCGTTCCGCAAAGCGTACCCGACCGAATTCCCGTACTTCACCGACATGGGGATGGATACCAACATCACCAAGATCGATAAAGTCGACGACAAAACTGTCAAGTTCACCCTCAAGGACGTTGATGCCGCGTTCATCCAGAACATGGCCATGAGCTTCGCCTCGATCCAGTCCGCCGAGTACGCTGCCCAGCTGCTCAAGGAAGGCAAGGCCGCCGACATCAACCAGAAGCCGGTCGGCACTGGCCCGTTCGTGTTCAAGAGCTACCAGAAAGACTCCAACATCCGCTACACCGGGAACAAGGACTACTGGAAGCCTGACGACGTGAAGATCGACAACCTGATCTTCGCCATCACTACCGACCCGTCGGTACGTATCCAGAAGCTGAAGAAGAACGAGTGCCAGGTCACCCTGTTCCCTCGTCCGGCCGACCTGAAGGCGCTGAAAGAAGACAAGGACCTGAAGCTGCCTGACCAGGCCGGTTTCAACCTGGGTTACATCGCCTACAACGTGATGCCCAAGGTCAAGGGTCAAACCGATGCCAACCCGCTGGCCGAGCTGAAGGTTCGCCAGGCACTGGACATGGCGGTCAACAAGCAACAGATCATCGACTCCGTGTACCAGGGCGCCGGCCAACTGGCCGTCAACGCCATGCCGCCGACCCAGTGGTCCTACGACACCACCATCAAGGATGCGCCGTACAACCCTGAGAAAGCCAAAGAGCTGCTCAAGGAAGCCGGCGTGAAAGATGGCACCGAAATCGTGCTCTGGGCGATGCCGGTCCAGCGTCCATATAACCCGAACGCCAAACTGATGGCAGAAATGCTGCAGTCCGACTGGTCCAAGATCGGCCTCAAGGTCAAGATCCAGAGCTACGAGTGGGGCGAGTACATCAAGCGCTCCAAAGGTGGCGAGAACCAGGCGATGCTGATTGGCTGGAGCGGTGACAATGGTGATCCGGACAACTGGCTGAACGTGCTGTTCGGCTGCGACTCGCTGGAAGGCAACAACTTCTCCAAGTGGTGCGACAAGAAGTTCGACGACATCGTCAAGCAGGCCAAGCGCACTTCAGACCAGGCCAAGCGCACCGAACTGTACAAGCAGGCGCAACACGTCCTCAAAGATGCAGTCCCAATGACACCTATCGCTCACTCGACGGTGTTCCAACCTATGCGCGCCAACGTGCAGGACTTCAAGATCAGCCCATTTGGCTTGAACTCCTTCTACGGCGTCAGCGTCAGCAAATAAGGTTTTGCAACGGCGACGTTTCTGACGTCGCCGTTGCTTTATCTACCGAGCAAGCAGGAATTTGCCTACATCCAAATCCGCAGCTGACTACGGCATCGGGTGAGGACGCGTCGCCATTTCCTACGAGTCTTTAGGACTCTACGCATTTACTGCCGGACCCGTGGCTCATACCGTCGGGATCCGACCAGTACAGGCGTGGGTCATCGGTTACTGCTGCGTGCATGGCTTGAAATCAGTGACGCCTCCACGTCTACGGACGGGGCGACCGCTCATTGACAACACTTTGAGATAAAAGGGAGCGTTATGCGCCATACCTTGGTTTTATCCGCATTGCTGGGCACCGGCCTGTTGGCCGCCACTTCCATCAGCCAGGCTGCCAACAACAGCCTGGTGTTCTGCTCCGAGGGCAGCCCCGCCGGTTTCGATACGGCGCAGTACACCACTGCGACCGACAACGACGCCGCCGAACCGTTGTACAACCGACTGGCAGAGTTTGAAAAAGGCGCGACCAATGTCGTACCGGGTCTGGCCACGAGCTGGGATATTTCCGAGGACGGCCTCAAATATACGTTTCACCTGCGCGAAGGGGTGAAGTTCCATGCCACCAAATACTTCACGCCAACCCGCGATTTCAACGCCGATGACGTGCTGTTCACGTTCAATCGCATGCTCGATCCGCAACAACCATTCCGTAAGGCTTATCCGACAGAGTTTCCGTACTTCAACGGCATGAGCCTGAACAAGAACATCGCCAAGGTCGAAAAGACCGGGCCACTGACCGTGCTCTTTACGCTCAACAGCGTGGACGCCGCGTTCATCCAGAACATCGCCATGAGCTTCGCCGCCATCCTGTCGGCCGAATACGCCGACAAGCTATTGGCCGAAGGCAAGCCGAGCGACATCAACCAGAAGCCGGTCGGCACCGGGCCGTTCGTGTTCAAAAGCTATCAGAAAGACTCGAACATCCGTTACACCGGCAACAAGCATTACTGGGACCCGAGCCGGGTCAAGCTCGACAACCTGATTTTCGCCATCAATACCGACGCCTCGGTGCGCGTGCAGAAACTCAAGGCCGGCGAGTGCCAGATCACCCTGCACCCGCGCCCTGCCGACGTGACCGCACTGAAGAACGACCCGGCCCTGCAACTGATCGAGAAGCCTGGTTTCAACCTCGGCTACATCGCCTACAACGTGCGCCACAAGCCGTTCGACCAGCTTGAAGTGCGCCAGGCGCTGGACATGGCGGTGAACAAACAGGGCATTCTCAATGCCGTTTACCAGGGTGCGGGGCAACTGGCGGTCAACGCCATGCCGCCGACCCAATGGTCCTACGACGACACCATCAAGGACGCCGCCTACAACCCGGAAAAAGCCAGGGAACTGCTCAAGGCTGCCGGCGTCAAGGAAGGCACTGAAATCACCCTCTGGGCCATGCCGGTCCAGCGTCCGTACAACCCCAACGCCAAGTTGATGGCCGAAATGCTCCAGGCTGACTGGGCGAAGATCGGCCTCAAGGTCAAGATCGTCAGCTATGAGTGGGGCGAGTACATCAAGCGCACCAAGAATGGCGAGCACGACATCAGCCTGATCGGCTGGACCGGTGACAATGGGGATCCGGACAACTGGCTGGGCACGCTCTACAGCTGCGACGCCATTGGCGGCAACAACTATTCGATGTGGTGCGATCCGGCCTACGACAAGCTGATCAAGCAGGCCAAGGTCGTCACCGACCGTGACCAGCGCACCCTGCTCTACAAACAGGCGCAGCAGTACCTCAAGCAGCAGGTGCCGATCACGCCGGTCGCCCACTCAACGGTCAACCAGCCGCTGAGCGCCAAAATCGAAGGGTTCAAGGTGAGCCCGTTCGGCCGCAATGTGTTCTCGGGTGTCAGCATAGAAAAATAACCGATTAGCCAGAAATGCCGGGGGGCGGATTTTCCGCCCTCACGCAGACGCTTTGCCGTCTTTTGCCCATTTGGCTGACAGCAAACGTTTGCGATGCCGTGAATGAGTTCTAAACCAATAGCCGGATCACAAAAAAAGACCGGCATAAAAAAAAGAAAGTAAGGAGCTTTACCCATGAAACTGAGCAGCACCGCGTTATTGGCCTTGGCCATAAGCAGCGTAACCGCCACGGCTTACGCAGAAACCCAAAGCCAGGCTTTCACCCCGGTTACCGTGAACGAGAAGAACGCCCAAAGCGAAGCCACCGGTTTTGTCGAAGGCCAGTCGATCACCGGCACCACGCGTAACTGGTACGCCAACGAGCAACTGAAACGTGGTGCAAAATTCAAATACAACGATCACGGCACGCTGGCCGAGACCGATCGTCGTATCAACTGGGTCCAGGGCACTATCGTCAAGTACAACTCGGGCTTCACCGAAGGGACTGTCGGTTTCAGCACCGAAGTGGCGGCCTACAACGCCATCGCACTGGACCGGGACCGCAAAGACCTGGCCTCCGGCAACGGTGGCGCACCGGGCTCTCGTCCAAACGCGGGCAACAACCGTACCCTGACCAAAGAGGGCGGCGACGCTCAAGGCCAGTGGAGCAAAGTGGGCCTGGCCAACGTCAAGGCCCGTGTCTCCAACACCACCCTGACCGCCGGCCGCATGAACTTCAGCAGCCCGATGGTCGACGTGATCGGCAACCGCGCACTGCCTTCGAGTTTCGAAGGTGTGGCCATCCACAGCGAAGAGCTGAACAACCTGGCCTTCGACCTGGCCACCTTCGACCGCAACTCACCGCGTACCGAAGAAAGCCAGCGTAAATTCCGCACCGAATACGCCAACGGCATCGTCGAGACCGATCACGTCTACACCGGCGGCCTGACCTACACCCCATTTGCCAGCCTGACCACCAGCCTCTGGGCGACCCAGGCGGAAGACATCTGGAACCAGTACTACTTCGGCGCGTCCCACGTTCTGGGCGACAGCCAGGTACTGAGCCTGACCACCGGCCTGAACTACTACAAAACCCAGGACACCGGTAAGGCCCTGATCGGCACTATCGACAACGACACCTACTCCCTGTCGTTCGGCCTGACCCACCAGGCCCACACCCTGACCCTCTCGTACCAGGAAGTGAACGGCAACGAATACTTCGACTACCTGCACGAAACCAACGGCATCTACCTGGCCAACTCCCTGCTGTCGGACTTCAACGGCCCGAACGAAAAATCGTTCCAGGTTGCCTACGGCTTGAACATGGCCGAATACGGCGTGCCAGGCCTGAAGTTCAACATCTACCAGGCGCGCGGCTGGGGTATCGACGGCACTCACTACACCGGCAACGGCGGCGTGCCTGGCAAGGGTTACGACGGCATCCAGTCCCAGGATGGCGAACACCACTATGAATACGGCATCGGCGCAACCTACGCCGTGCAGAGCGGCCCACTCAAGGCCACCACGATCCGCGGCACCTACACCGCTCACCGTGCCAGCGAAAACCAGGCTGACGGCAGCATCAACGAGTTCCGTCTCGTGACCACGGTTCCGTTCAACATCCTGTAATGCACGTGCCGAACGGCTGATTCGATGACGAATCGACCGTTCGGCTTTTGTCCTTTAACTGATTGCAGAGGGTTCTTGATGAAAATGCTTCCCCTACGTGCGGCCATCGCGGCCGCGTTGCTCAGTGTCGCTGTCGGCGTCTCGGCCAAACCCTTGGTGGTTTGCACCGAAAACAGCCCCGAAGGCTTCGACATGGTCCAGTACACGACTGCAGTCACAGCCGACGCCGTGGCCGAAACCATCTTCAATCGCCTGGCGGACTTCAAGCCCGGCACCACTGATGTGATTCCGGCACTGGCCGAATCCTGGGACATCAGCGAGGACGGTCTGACGTACACGTTCCACCTGCGTAAAGGCGTCAAGTTCCACACCACCGAATACTTCAAGCCGACCCGCGACATGAATGCCGACGACGTGGTCTGGAGCTTCCAGCGCCAGCTGGACCCGAATCATCCGTGGCACAAACTGTCGAGCGTTGGCTTCCCGTACTTTGAAAGCATGGGCTTCAAAGAGCTGCTGAAAAGCGTCGAGAAAGTCGACGACAACACAGTCAAGTTCACCCTGACCCGTCGCGAAGCGCCGTTCCTGGCCGACATCGCCATGGCGTTTTCTTCGATCTACTCCGCCGAATACGCCGACCAGTTGCTCAAGGCCGGCAAGACCGGCGATCTGAACAACAAGCCCGTCGGCACCGGCCCGTTCGTCTTCCAGCGCTACAACAAGGATGCCCAGGTTCGTTTCAAGGCCAACCCGGACTACTTCCGTGGCAAGGCACCGGCTGACTCATTGATCTTCGCCATCGCCACCGACAACAACGTGCGCCTGCAGAAGCTCAAGGCCAACGAATGCCAGGTCGCGCTGTACCCGAAACCGGACGACATCCAGAGCATCAGGAAAGACACCAAGCTCAAAGTCGACGAACTGAACGCGATGACCGTTGCGTACATCGCCATCAACACCACTCACAAATACCTGAGCGACGTGCGTGTGCGTAAAGCCATCGACATCGCCTTCGACAAGGAAGCAGCCGTCAACGCGCTGTTCGGCAAAGGCAATGCGACCGCGGCGGTCAACCCGTTCCCGGACACCCTGCTGGGCTACAACCACGACCTGAAGAATCCGCCCCGTGACCTGGACAAGGCCCGCGCCCTGCTCAAGGAAGCCGGCGTACCGGAAGGCACGGTATTCACCCTGTTCACCCGTAACGGCGGTGGTGCCACCAACCCGAACCCGATGCTCGGCGCGCAGATGATGCAAGCCGACCTGGCCAAGGTCGGGATCAAGATCGACATCCGCGTGATGGAATGGGGCGAAATGCTCAAACGCGCCAAAAACGGCGAGCACGACATGGTTTCCGCCGGATGGGCGGGCGATAACGGCGACCCGGATAACTTCCTGACGCCTATGCTCAGTTGTGAAGCGGCCAAGAACGGAGAAAACTACGCACGCTGGTGCAATGACAAGTTCCAGGCGCTGATCGACCAGGCCCGGGAAAAAACCGATCCGGCCGAACGTGCAGCGCTCTACGAGCAGGCCCAGGTTATTTTTAACCAGGACCAGCCATGGATCAGCATGGCGCACACTAGAATGTTTACCGCAATGCGCAACAACGTAGAGGGCTATCACATTAGCCCCCTCACCACGAACAACTTCGCCACCACCCAGGTGAAGTAGATAAGAAAACTCCCGGCATTCCTGACGCAGGGATGCCGGGCACGCCTAACCGGCTGATGAGGTACACCTTACGATGTTTAGTTTTATTGCCCGCCGACTGGGGTTATTGATCCCCACGTTTTTCGGCATCACCTTGCTGACATTCGCGTTGATTCGCATGATCCCTGGCGACCCCGTGGAAGTCATGATGGGCGAACGCAGAGTCGACCCGGAAATGCACGCTCAGGCAATGGAACGCCTAGGTCTGAACAAACCCCTGTATGCCCAGTACCTGGATTACATCGGCAAACTGGCCCACGGCGACCTCGGGGAATCCCTGCGTACCCGTGAAAGCGTCTGGAACGAATTCACGTCCCTGTTCCCCGCGACCCTGGAACTGTCCATGGCCGCCCTGTTGTTCGCCGGCATCCTGGGCCTTCTGGCCGGGGTGATCGCGGCACTCAAGCGAGGGTCCCTGTTCGACCATGGGGTGATGGGTGTCTCCCTGGCGGGATACTCGATGCCGATCTTCTGGTGGGGCCTGATCCTGATCATGTTCTTCTCGGTGAGCCTGGGCTGGACCCCGGTATCCGGACGGATCGACCTGCTCTACGACATCGAGCCACGCACCGGCTTCATGCTGATCGATACGCTGCTGGCCAACGAGCCGGACGCCTTCTTCGACGCCCTGCACCACCTGATCCTGCCGGCCATCGTGCTGGGGACCATCCCGCTGGCGGTGATCGCGCGGATGACCCGCTCCTCGATGCTCGAAGTACTGCGTGAAGACTACATCCGCACCGCCAAGGCGAAGGGCCTGTCGCCGTCGCGCGTGGTGTTCGTGCACGGCCTGCGTAACGCGCTGATTCCGGTACTGACCGTGGTCGGCCTGCAAGTCGGCACCCTGCTGGCCGGTGCGGTCCTGACCGAAACCATCTTCTCGTGGCCCGGCATCGGCAAATGGCTGATCGAAGCCATTGGCGCCCGAGACTATCCCGTCGTGCAAAACGGCATCCTGTTAATCGCCTGCCTGGTGATTCTGGTCAACTTCGTAGTGGACATCCTCTACGGCTTTGCCAACCCACGCATCCGTCATCAGCGCTGAGATCATGACCATGACCACTCCAATTCCATCGGTAGCAGTCGATCAAAGCCTGCTGTACCCGTCTCCGTACAAAGAATTCTGGCAAGCGTTCTCCAAGAACAAAGGCGCCGTCGCCGGCCTGATGTTCATGCTGCTGGTGATTTTCTGCGCCATCTTCGCCCCGTGGGTCGCCCCCCACAACCCGAGCGAGCAGTACCGCGATTTCCTGCTGACCCCGCCGGCCTGGCTGGAAGGTGGGCAACTGCAGTTCCTGCTCGGTACCGATGAACTGGGTCGCGACCTGCTGTCGCGCCTGATTACCGGCTCGCGCCTGTCGCTGCTGATCGGCTTGTCGTCGGTGGTGATGTCGCTGATCCCGGGGATCCTGCTGGGTCTGTTCGCCGGGTTCTTCCCGCGCGTGCTCGGCCCGACCATCATGCGCCTGATGGACATCATGCTGGCCCTGCCGTCCCTGCTGCTGGCCGTGGCGATCGTCGCCATCCTCGGCCCTGGCCTGATCAACACCGTGATCGCCATCGCCGTGGTGTCCCTGCCGTCCTACGTTCGTCTGACCCGCGCCGCGGTGATGGGTGAACTGAACCGCGACTATGTGACTGCCGCGCGTCTGGCCGGTGCCGGCCTGCCGCGCCTGATGTTCGTCACCGTGCTGCCCAACTGCATGGCGCCGCTGATCGTTCAGGCCACCCTGAGTTTCTCTTCGGCGATCCTCGATGCCGCCGCACTGGGCTTCCTCGGCCTTGGCGTACAACCGCCAACCCCTGAGTGGGGCACCATGCTGGCTTCGGCCCGCGACTACATCGAACGCGCCTGGTGGGTGGTGAGCCTGCCCGGTTTGACCATTTTGCTCAGCGTGCTGGCAATCAACTTGATGGGTGACGGCCTGCGCGACGCGCTGGACCCGAAACTCAAGAACGCCGCCTGAGGAGATTCCCATGTCACTGTTAGAAATCAAGAATCTCAACGTTCGCTTCGGCGACAAGAACGCCACGCCAGTGGTCGACGGCCTCGACCTGAAAGTGGACAAGGGCGAAGTGCTGGCCATCGTTGGCGAGTCCGGTTCCGGCAAGTCCGTGACCATGATGGCGCTGATGGGCCTGATCGAGCACCCCGGCATCGTTACCGCCGACTCACTCAGCTTTGACGGCAAGGACATGCTCAAGCTGAACAATCGCCAGCGTCGGCAGATTGTCGGCAAAGACCTGTCCATGGTCTTCCAGGATCCGATGACCGCGCTGAACCCGAGCTACACCGTCGGCTTCCAGATCGAGGAAGTGCTGCGCCTGCACCTGAAAATGTCCGGCAAGGCGGCCCGCAAGCGTGCCATCGAACTGCTGGAAAAAGTTGAAATCCCGGGTGCAGCCAGCCGTATGGACGCCTACCCGCATCAACTGTCCGGCGGTATGAGCCAGCGTGTCGCGATTGCCATGGCGATTGCCGGCGAACCGAAACTGCTGATCGCCGACGAACCGACCACAGCACTCGACGTGACGATTCAGGCGCAGATCATGGAACTGCTGCTGGCGTTGCAGAAAGAGCAGAACATGGGCCTGGTGCTGATCACCCACGACCTCGCGGTCGTGGCCGAAACCGCCCAGCGCGTATGCGTGATGTACGCCGGCCAAGCGGTCGAAGTCGGTCAGGTGCCGCAACTGTTCGACATTCCGGCACATCCGTACAGCGAAGCGCTGCTCAAGGCGATTCCGGAACACAGCCTGGGGGCCTCGCGCCTGTCGACCCTGCCGGGCATCGTTCCCGGTCGCTACGACCGTCCGCAGGGTTGCCTGCTGTCGCCACGCTGCCCGTACGTGAAAGACAACTGCCGTCAACAACGTCCGGCCCTTGACCAGAAAAGCAACAGCCTCGCTCGCTGCTTCTACCCGCTGAACCAGGAGGTGGCGTAATGGCCGTCGTACTTACCGCCCGCGACCTGACCCGTCACTACGAGGTGTCCCGAGGCCTGTTCAAGGGTCACGCCACCGTGCGCGCCCTCAACGGCGTGTCGTTCGAACTGGAAGCCGGCAAGACCCTCGCTGTCGTCGGTGAATCCGGTTGCGGCAAATCCACCCTGGCCCGTGCCCTGACCCTGATCGAAGAGCCGTCCTCCGGCTCCCTGAAAATCGCCGGCCAGGAAGTCGCCGGTGCCGACAAGGCCCAGCGCAAGCAACTACGCAAAGACGTGCAGATGGTGTTCCAGAGTCCGTACGCCTCGTTGAACCCACGGCAGAAAGTTGGCGACCAACTGGCCGAGCCACTGTTGATCAACACCAACCTGAGCGCTGCGGAACGTCGTGAGAAAGTCCAGGCGATGATGAAGCAGGTGGGCTTGCGTCCCGAGCACTACCAGCGTTATCCGCACATGTTTTCCGGCGGTCAGCGCCAGCGGATCGCCCTGGCTCGCGCGATGATGCTGCAACCCAAAGTGCTGGTGGCAGACGAACCGACCTCGGCGCTGGACGTGTCGATTCAGGCACAGGTGCTCAACCTGTTCATGGATCTGCAGCAAGAGTTCAACACCGCCTACGTGTTCATCTCCCACAACCTGGCGGTGGTTCGCCACGTGGCCGACCATGTGATGGTGATGTACCTGGGTCGCCCGGTGGAAATGGGCACGAAAGAGGATATCTACTCCCGTCCCCTGCACCCCTACACCCAGGCACTGTTGTCGGCGACGCCAGCCATCCACCCGGATCCGGACAAGCCGAAAATCAAGATCGTCGGCGAGTTGCCCAACCCGCTGAACCCGCCACCGGGCTGCGCCTTCCACAAGCGCTGCCCATACGCCACCGAGCGTTGCAGCACTGAAGAGCCGGCCCTGCGCCTGCTCGACAACCGCCAGGTGGCTTGCCACTACGCCGAGCAATTCCTCGACGGCGCGGCATAAAAAAACGCCTCGGTCATTGGGGCGCGCTTGAATCAGGCAAACCCCCTTCTCTTGCGATTGCGCATCAATCGACGGAGGAGGGGTTTTCTTTTGTTTGCACAAGCGCACGGCCATTTCTGACAGTTACGCACGCCCAGCTGCTTTGTTTGAATCCTATCGGAGAGTCCTGTGTCACGTGACACAAGGCGTAGACCCGGAAACATTCAAACTACAGGGACAGGTGCAAGCATCATGGAAATTCAAGCAACAGACGAAAACGCTGGTCAACTAGACCTGGCATTTGGTGTTTTTGGACAGATCAGACCCGACTTTCTGGCCGGCTCGGTCAGGGCCGTTGTGTTATCGGGTGAAGGTGAACTGACCTACGCCACTCGGCAGGGAGAGGGTTTCACTGTGTATCGCACCGATTCTGACGGTATCAAGGACAAGGCGTTTGGCAATGACGGGAACACAGGTGAGTGGCAATTCGTCAGCGGTAAAAAGGCAAGTCCGTCGCGTTTGCTACTGCAAGAGGATCGCAAGATCCTGGTGATCGGTGATACCCGGGAACCCGACGGCATTGGCCGGGCAGCACTGAGACGTTTTCATGCCAACGGCAGCCCTGACCTGGACTTCGGCAGTGTCGTCATTCCTGTAGCACAGCATGATTATTCCCAAGTGGCGTTGATCGACGGCTGTCTGCAGGGGGATGGAAAAGTGCTTGTGGCGTTCAGCTATTTCATCAGTGAGTCCGAAGGGTCACTGCTGGTTCGCCTGCACAGTAACGGCGAACTCGATACCGGTTTCGGCGATCGCGGTTTTCTCGAGATCGAAACCGCGGGCGATTTCATCCGGCTTTGCAGCGTTGTGATTCAAGAGGGAAACATCGTTGTTGGCGGAACCACCACATCCGGTCAGCTCGTTCTTGCACGATTTGATCTGGAGGGGCGGGTCGATAGCCAATTTGGTGTCGATGGTTTTACTTTCCTGGCATCAACGGATGGCTCACTCAAAATGAGTCAACTCATCGCACAGGCTGATGGCAAGCTGGCATGTGCCGGCGGTCTCCAGGAGAGCATGGGCATGGCGATGAGGTTTACCGCAGACGGTCACCCCGATAAGGAGTGGAATGGCGGGCTTCCTGTATTCACCAACACCGGTCCTGAAACCTTCTGGCGATCCCTGGCCCAGCAGCCGGACGACAAGATTGTCGTGGTTGGTTACAACCGGGCACTCCATATCATCGCTGGCAGGTTGTTGCCCAATGGAAACTATGACACCCACTTCGGAGGGACTGGGGCCGGGTGGGTTTCTTTTGGTCCTTCAGGAGGATTGCCCTGGGATGTGAAGGTCCAGAGCGGTGCTCGCATTATCGTTGGCGGCGAGGCGTTCATCGAAATGGGGAATCGCGGCCCGGTCGTCTACGGGCTCCAGGCCTGATCCCGTTCTCGACGGCGCGGCATAAAAACAGTGGGAGCGGGCTTGCTCGCGAATGCGATCTGCCATTCAAAATTAATGCTGACTGACACACCGCTTTCGCGAGCAAGCCCGCTCCCACAGGGTTGGAGTTGTAACCCAACCCCTTCTACCGCTCGCCATCGAGCGATTACGTCTGGCTATCGCCTTCGTCGGGATCATCGGAGTCCGGCTCGTCGGTGGTCTCATCATCGTCGTTGTCAGCACCACCCTGCCCCTGATCTCCCGGCTCCGATTCGGATTTGGCGAGCATCAACCCCGCGTATCCCGCTTGCCCGCTCGAAGCCTGTTCCCCGTGATCGATGCACTCGGCCCACGCCGTCGACGTCCCGAGCGATAGCATCACCAACACCTTCAACAGCAGTAAAACGCGAAACAACCTGTTCATAGCCGATTCCTTCCTTTCGTGGAGTGCCTGTCTGGCGCTGAGTGAAATCTAGTTCCGATCAGCCGGGTTCTCCAGATTGGACGCTGACGAGCGAGCAGAAATGCACCCGGCAGAAAGACCGGTTTCAAATATACCCAATAGCCGGATCAACTAAGCGAAACAGTTCGGCCAGGTTGCCCCTCAAGCTTGTCTGGAGTGCGAGGGCGGGTAGCCTGATAAATCATGGGGATGGACAGCAGCGCCAATACCGCACTGACCAGCCACACACTGTGCCCGCCAAAGTGACCGTACAACTGACCGCCAAGCATCGGAGACAACAGCGCACTTGCACTCCAGCTCATGAAAAACACGCCAAAGTACTGTCCGCTTTTTCCACGTTGCGCATGCTGCATGACCCGTGCATTCAGTGGCGGCATGAACAGCGCCTCGCCCAATGTCCAGACCACCGTCGACAGACAGGCATAGAACAGCCCGGAACCCAACGGCAACATACCGAGCCCACAGGCCAGCAACAGACTGCCCGCCACCAGTTGGCGACGCGTGCCCCAACGTTCACCCCAATGGGCCAACGGAATCTGTAACGACACCACCAATACGGCATTCAATGCGAACTGCCAGCCGATCGCTTCGGTGCTCAGGCGATAGTAATCACGCAGATAGTTACCCAGCGTGCTGTAGACCGTGTCGAATGCCATCCCGAGCAAGACCGTCGTCGCCAGTAACCAGAGAAAGGGTTTGTCGCGATACGGCACGCATGAGCCTGAGCCGGTATCAGGTCTCTCATCAGGCAACAGCACCGGTCGGCGCCATGTCGTGCGGACAAACCAGAGCAAGGCCAGCAGGGTCATGGCTGCGCTGGCGAAGAACACCCAGCGAAAATCGGTCTGCGCCAAAACGCCGCCGGCCACCCCGGCAGCGGCCATTCCGAGGTTTCGGGCTACCCGGCTCAAGGCCTGTGCCCGGGAACGCTGCGCAACCTCGCAATACTCCATGATCAGCCGCTGATGCAGTGTACG
Organism: Pseudomonas sp. PDM32; assembly: GCF_019219225.1. Taxonomy (NCBI): domain Bacteria; kingdom Pseudomonadati; phylum Pseudomonadota; class Gammaproteobacteria; order Pseudomonadales; family Pseudomonadaceae; genus Pseudomonas; species Pseudomonas sp. PDM32. Next base: position 236,610 of record NZ_JAHUWE010000005.1, on the reverse strand, counting down.
GATCGCCCCGTCGACGGTCCCGCTGAGCAACAGCAGCCCGGCCAGAAACGGCACCTGCGTGACCAGCCCGAGCAGGATCAGCACCCACATCGACACAAAGAATAGCGCCGCGGTGAGCCGTGCCGTGCGCACATGGTCACTGAGCAAACCACCGAGCATCGAGCCGATCAGCAATCCAGCGCCGTATGCCGACAACAGCCAGCCAACGGTTTCAATGGCCAGCCCCAGTTCCTGACGCAGGTACAGCGCCATGAACAACTTGACCATGCTGCTCATTCGATTGATGAACAACAGCGCCGCGAGCACCCAGGCCATCACGCCGAAATAGCCGTCCAGCCTCAGCAGATGAGTCACCCGATGCGTCATTCCCTTGATCATCAATATGGCCGCTGATTGCGAAATGTGTCTTGGACACTAAACGCCAACGACTGACTTGTCGCGGGCAAAACTCCCACATAGGGCAAAAACGGAGGCGGGCTACAAATGCGAAGGAAAAGACCTACGCAATCGCCTCCAGCGGAAAATCAATCCACAAAAAAAAGCCCACTGCTTACACAGTGGGCCTTCGGGTGTCGCCATTCAGCGCTTAGTGATGCTCGCGGGTCGCGCGGAATTTCACGTCCGGCCAGCGCTCTTCCATCAGAGCCAGGTTGACCCGCGTAGGCGCGAGGTAGGTCAGGTGACCGCCGCCGTCCAGTGCCAGGTTTTCCACAGCCTTGTTGGAGAATTCCTCAAGCTTCTTCTTGTCGCTGCATTCGATCCAGCGCGCGGAATAAACAGTGATCGGCTCGTAGGAGCACTCGACCTTGTATTCCTCTTTCAAACGGCTGGCGACCACATCGAACTGCAGCACACCGACGGCGCCGAGGATGATGTCGTTACTGCGTTCCGGGAAGAACACCTGGGTCGCGCCTTCTTCGGCCAGCTGCTGCAAGCCCTGGCGCAATTGCTTGGATTTCAGCGGATCCTTCAGGCGCACGCGGCGGAACAGTTCCGGGGCGAAGTGCGGGATGCCGGTGAAGCCCAGGACTTCGCCTTCGCTGAAGGTGTCGCCGATCTGGATGGTACCGTGGTTGTGCAGGCCGATGATGTCGCCGGCAAAGGCCTCTTCCAGTTGCTCACGCTCGGAGGAGAAGAAGGTCAGCGCATCGCCGATCCGCACGTCCTTGCCGGTGCGCACATGGCGCATCTTCATGCCTTTTTCGTACTTGCCGGAGCAGATGCGCATGAAGGCGATTCGGTCGCGGTGTTTCGGGTCCATGTTCGCCTGGATCTTGAAGATGAAACCCGAGAACTTCTCTTCCACCGGCTCCACGGTACGCTCGTTGGCCACCCGGGCCAGCGGGCGCGGAGCCCAATCAACGACGGCGTCGAGGACGTGATCAACACCGAAGTTGCCCAGGGCCGTACCGAAGAACACCGGGGTCAGCTGACCGTCGAGGAATTCCTGCTGGTTGAACTCGTGGCAGGCGCCCTGCACCAGCTCAAGCTGTTCGAGGAAACGCTCGTACTCGTCACCCAGGTGCGCACGGGCTTCATCGGAGTCGAGCTTCTCGATGATCTTGGTTTCAGTGCGCTCATGGCCGTGACCGGCGGTGTACACGATGATGTAGTCATCGGCGAGGTGATACACACCTTTGAAGTCACGGTAGCAACCGATCGGCCAGGTGATCGGCGCGGCCTTGATCTTGAGGACGGCTTCGATTTCGTCGAGCAGTTCGATCGGGTCGCGAATGTCACGGTCGAGTTTGTTGATGAAGCTGACGATCGGCGTGTCACGCAGACGGCAGACGTCCATCAGGGCGATGGTCCGTGGCTCTACACCTTTACCGCCGTCGAGGACCATCAATGCCGAGTCCACCGCGGTCAGGGTGCGGTAGGTATCTTCGGAGAAGTCTTCGTGGCCCGGGGTGTCGAGCAGGTTGATCATGTGCTCGCGATACGGGAATTGCATGACCGACGTGGTAATGGAAATACCACGCTGCTTTTCCATTTCCATCCAGTCGGAGGTGGCATGGCGGTCGGATTTACGAGATTTCACCGTACCGGCTACCGCGATCGCCTTGCCCATCAGCAAGAGTTTCTCGGTGATGGTGGTCTTACCGGCATCGGGGTGGGAAATAATGGCGAAAGTGCGGCGTTTCGCGACTTCGGCGGCCTGTTTGGTCATGGGAAATCGCCTGGCAGGTGATTCAAAAAAGGGCGGCGAGTATAGCTTAAAAAGTGATCTACGGACCACCGTCCATACACCCCGCCCCCCCCTGTAGGAGCTGCCGAAGGCTGCGATCTTTTGATCCTATTTTTTAGAAGCAAAGTCAAAAGATCGCAGCCTTCGGCAGCTCCTACAGGTGGCCACATGGCATTTAATGTGGGAACCTTTTAAAGCACGGAGACGTCCACTCCCCCGTAACGACCACTCGTCGGGGACCTGAAACACCCGCATTTCAGCCTGACGAGGCTGTGCTCATGGCTCGATTGCATGCCGTTTTACCGGCCTGTTCGAGCTGCTTCTCGCGATCATTTTTTCGGCAGCCAAGCAAGGCATTGCCACACGAAAATGTGTTCGCCGACTGAAAAAAGGAGTCCGCCTGTGGCTATCCGCTATGGCAAAGGGCTGATGGGAGGCGCGTTGGTAATCGCCCTTCTGGCCCTGCTGATCCAATGGATCGGCATCAACACGATCGAACACTACCGCGACGATTTGCTGTTTTACCTGCAAGCTCATCTGATTCTCGTCCTCGCTTCCATGCTGGCCGCCCTTGTCGTGGGCCTCCCCGCCGGTATCTTGCTCAGCCGCCCATCCATGGTCGGTCGCGCTGAACGCTTCATGCAGCTCTTCAACATTGGCAACACCGTTCCGCCCCTGGCCGTCCTGGCCATTGCCCTGGGCATCCTCGGCATCGGCAGCGGCCCGGCCATCTTCGCCCTGTTCCTCGCCTCCTTGCTGCCTATCGTGCGCAACACTTATGAGGGCCTGAAAAACGTTCAGGGCTCGCTCAAGGAAGCCGCCGTCGGCATCGGCATGACCCCGCGCCAGGTGCTGTGGAAAGTCGAACTGCCGAATGCCGTGCCGATCATCATCGGTGGCGTGCGCGTGGCGTTGGCGATCAACGTCGGGACGGCGCCGCTGGCGTTCCTGATCGGCGCCAACAGTCTTGGCAGCCTGATATTCCCCGGCATTGCCCTGAACAATCAGTCGCAATTGCTGCTCGGTGCCGCCTGCACCGCGTTGCTGGCCCTGTTGCTGGACGGCATGGTCACACTGGGCAGTCGCCTCTGGCTCGAACGCGGCCTGCGCTAAGCCTCGGTAAAGGAACCCTCATGAAAACAACAAGCTTTTTACTAGGCTGCGTTCTGCTGTGCGCAGGATTTTCCCAAGCCGCGGAAAAACCCTTGATCCGCATCGGCGCACGGGTATTCACCGAACAGACCCTGCTGGCGGAAATCACCGCGCAATACCTGCGCGCCAAGGGTTACGACGTGCAAGTGACCGGCGGTCTCGGCAGCAACCTCGCCCGCAGCGCCCACGAAAGCGGTCAACTGGACATGCTCTGGGAATACACCGGTGTGTCGCTGGTGGCCTACAACCATGTGACGGAAAAACTCGACAGCGAACAGTCCTATGCCCGGGTGAAAGAACTCGATGCGAAAAAAGGCCTGGTCTGGCTTACCCCGTCGAAATTCAGCAACACCTACGCCCTCGCCCTGCCGAAGAACGTTGCCGATGAATACCCGCAGATCAACACCATCAGCGAACTGAACGCGGTATTGCAGGACGAAGCGAAGAGCAATCATCTGGTGGCTTTGGACACCGAGTTCGCCAATCGATCCGACGGCCTGGGCGGCATGGTCCAGCTATACGACATGAACCTGACCCGCAACAACATCCGGCAGATGGATGCCGGGCTGGTCTATACCGCGCTGCGCAATGGCCAGGTGTTTGCCGGCCTGGTCTACACCACTGATGGTCGCCTCAATGCCTTCAAGCTGAAATTGCTGGAAGACGACAAGCACTACTTCCCCGACTACACCGCCGCGCCGGTGGTGCGTCAGGCCTATCTCGATGCGCACCCGCAACTGGCCGCACAGCTCAAGCCACTGGCGGAACTGTTCGACGACAACACCATGCGCGAGCTCAACGCGCGGGTGGACGTCGATCACCAGAGCCCTTCAGCCGTGGCCGCCGATTTCCTGCGCCAGCATCCATTGAACTGAGAAGGAGAAGTCATGGAATTCTTGAACGCCTTTTCCCATCTCGACTGGCAACAAGCGATGCATCTGACCGGGCAACACATCACGCTGGTCGGCATCGCCGTGACCCTGGCGATTCTGGTCGGTGTGCCACTGGGCATCCTGATGACGCGCTTCCCGAGTCTCGCCGGGCCTTTGCAGGCCAGTGCCACGGTACTGCTGACGGTGCCGTCGATTGCCCTGTTCGGCCTGTTGCTGCCGTTCTACTCCAAATTCGGCCAGGGCCTCGGCCCGATGCCGGCGATCACCGCAGTGTTTCTCTATTCACTGTTGCCGATCATGCGTAACACCTACCTGGCCCTGACCAGCGTCGAACCGGGCATCCGCGAAGCAGCGCGTGGCATCGGCATGACGTTCGGCCAGCGCCTGCGCATGGTTGAACTGCCCATCGCCGTGCCGGTAATCCTTGCCGGCGTGCGCACCGCCGTGGTCATGAACATCGGCGTCATGACCATCGCCGCCACCATCGGTGCCGGTGGCCTCGGTGTACTCATCCTCGCTTCCATCAGCCGTAGCGACATGTCGATGCTGATCGTCGGCGCCGTGCTGGTCAGTGTGCTGGCGATCATCGCCGACCTGATCCTGCAAGTGCTGCAACGCTCGCTGACTCCTAAAGGACTGCTCAAATGATCGAACTTCAAAACCTCAGCAAGACCTTCCAAAGCAACGGCAAGGATGTGAAAGCCGTGGACTCGGTGAGCCTGACCGTCAATGAAGGCGAAATCTGCGTGTTCCTCGGGCCATCGGGTTGCGGTAAAAGCACCACGCTGAAAATGATCAACCGCCTGATCAAACCCACCTCGGGCAAGATCCTGATCAACGGCGAAGACACCACCGGCCTCGACGAAGTGACGCTGCGCCGCAACATCGGCTACGTGATCCAGCAGATCGGCCTGTTCCCGAACATGACCATCGAAGAAAACATCGTGGTCGTGCCGAAACTGCTCGGTTGGGACAAACAGAAATGCCACGACCGCGCCCGCGAGTTGATGAGCATGATCAAGCTCGAACCCAAGCAGTACTTGCATCGCTATCCACGGGAGTTGTCCGGTGGCCAGCAACAGCGGATCGGCGTGATTCGCGCCCTGGCGGCAGATGCGCCCTTGTTGTTGATGGACGAACCGTTCGGCGCGGTCGACCCGATCAACCGCGAGATGATCCAGAACGAATTCTTCGAGATGCAGCGGGCGCTGAACAAGACCGTGATCATGGTCAGCCATGACATCGACGAGGCGATCAAGCTCGGCGACAAGATCGCGATTTTCCGCGCCGGCAAGCTTTTGCAGATTGATCACCCGGACACCTTGCTCGCGCACCCGGCGGATGAGTTTGTCAGCAACTTCGTCGGCCAGGACAGCACGCTGAAACGCCTGTTGCTGGTGAAAGCCGAAGACGCGGCGGACAACGCGCCCTCCGTCAGCCCGCAAACCCCGGTGGCCGAGGCGCTGGAACTGATGGACGAACATGACCGCCGCTACGTGGTGGTGACCTGCACGGAGAACAAGGCCCTGGGTTACGTAAGACGTCGCGACCTGCACCGTCAGACCGGCACCTGCGCGCAGTATCAGCGGGAGTTCAATGCCACTGCGGCCTACGACGAGCATTTACGCATCCTGCTGTCGCGCATGTACGAGTTCAATCGTTCGTGGTTGCCGGTGATGAATGCCGAGCGGGTGTTTTTGGGTGAGGTGACGCAGGAATCGATTGCGGCCTACCTGAGTTCGGGACGTTCGCGGGGGATGAAAACCAATATTGTCTCGCCGGCCGAGGCTGTAGTCGCCTGACAGCTTGCTCGGTAAAAATACAAAACCTGTGGGAGCGAGCTTGCTCGCGATGGCATTTTCACAGCCAACATCGTAGTTGACTGACATAACGCTATCGCGAGCAAGCTCACTCCCACAGTTATGTGCAATTTTTCAGGGATTCGCAGGTCGGAAAAAAATATCAACAGCAGCGGATGCAAAAGCTATCCGAACATACCTTTTGAAATAGCCAAATCCCCCCTCAGCCCATCTTCTCGCAGCCAACGTCGCCGATGTTGACGCCATCACACTTATCCATGATTTTGCGCACAACAGCTTCGAACGTGCAGATATTTTTAACACTTCGCAATTCTTGGGGAACATCCGGCTGTCATCTGAGTCGGTTACAAAGAGTAATGCCCGCGACGCGCGTCAGAAGAGTGCAAAAACGCGACATTTTTTGTTGATCTCAAGCCCCTCACGCCCTAAAGTTCGCGCCGAACGTCCATGCTGGAAACGATCCATCCGGCTCAAGTACTGACGACGAGACAGCAAGGCCAAGGGAAAGCTGCACTTCCCATGGCCTTTTTGCTTTCGGCGACATGCCTTGGGAAGTAGGCGAACCAAAGTGGGGATACGGAGGACGTTCATTTGCACCCATTGATAATTTTAGTTTGCCAGTAGGAGTTCCCAGCATGTCGATCCAGGTCGAAGACTATTTCGCGCGTGAAACCTTTCAGAAAATGAAGGCGTTCGCCGACAAACAGGAAACCCCGTTCGTGGTGATCGACACCGCGATGATCGCCCAGGCCTACGACGACCTGCGCGCCGGTTTCGAATTCGCCAAGGTCTACTACGCGGTCAAGGCCAACCCGGCCGTGGAAATCATCGATCTGCTCAAAGAGAAAGGCTCGAGCTTCGACATCGCCTCGATCTACGAGCTGGACAAAGTGCTGAGCCGTGGCGTCAGCGCCGACAACATCAGCTACGGCAACACCATCAAGAAATCCAAGGACATCCGCTACTTCTACGAGAAGGGCGTGCGCCTGTTCGCCACCGACTCCGAAGCCGACCTGCGCAACATCGCCAAGGCCGCCCCGGGTGCAAAAGTCTACGTGCGCATCCTGACCGAAGGCTCGACCACCGCCGACTGGCCGCTGTCGCGCAAATTCGGCTGCCAGACCGACATGGCCATGGACCTGCTGATCCTCGCCCGCGACCTGGGTCTGGTGCCGTACGGCATCTCGTTCCACGTCGGTTCGCAGCAGCGCGACATCAGCGTCTGGGACGCGGCGATCGCCAAGGTCAAAGTGATCTTCGAACGCCTGAAAGAAGAAGACGGCATTCACCTGAAGCTGATTAACATGGGCGGCGGCTTCCCGGCCAACTACATCACCCGCACCAACAGCCTGGAAACCTACGCGGAAGAAATCATCCGCTTCCTCAAGGAAGACTTCGGTGATGACCTGCCGGAAATCATCCTGGAACCGGGTCGCTCGCTGATCGCCAACGCCGGCATCCTGGTCAGCGAAGTGGTACTGGTCGCACGCAAATCCCGTACCGCGGTCGAGCGTTGGGTGTACACGGACGTGGGCAAGTTCTCCGGCCTGATCGAAACCATGGACGAAGCCATCAAGTTCCCGATCTGGACCGAGAAAAAGGGTGAGATGGAAGAAGTGGTCATCGCCGGCCCTACCTGCGACAGTGCTGACATCATGTACGAAAACTACAAGTACGGCCTGCCACTGAACCTGGCCATCGGTGATCGCCTGTACTGGCTGTCGACCGGTGCGTACACCACCAGCTACAGCGCCGTCGAGTTCAATGGCTTCCCGCCGCTGAAATCGTTCTACGTGTAAATACTGCGTAGAAAACAAAAAGCCCACGACATGTCGTGGGCTTTTTTGTTTACGCAACCCCCTGTGGGAGCGAGCTTGCTCGCGATGGCGACAGGTCAGTCAACATTGATGTTGAATGTCATGACGTCATCGCGAGCAAGCTCGCTCCCACAAAGATTCAAGAGACCGGGGTCAATTCGACGACTCGATGATGAAATTCGTTGGCCAGCGCATGAATCCTTGGATCGGTCGCGCTCGACAACGCCTGACTCGCCACTCGCAGAAAATTCAGGTTGCCACCGGCCAACGCCTTGCGTAGCCAAACCAACGCATCCTCGATATTCCCTTCGTCGGTCAAGACCGCTGCAAAGCTGAACTGCCCGCGAAAATCCCCGCCCTCGGCCGAACGCCGATACCAGTCGCGGGCCGCGCGCAAATCCATGGGACACACCCGCCCTTCTTCCAGGTATCGACCCAACAGGTTCATTGACTTGGCATGACCCAAGTGTGCTGCGCGTTGATAGAAACTGAACGCCAGCGCCTGATCCTTGTTTAACCCACGCCCGGTCGCCAACAGGTTGGCGTAGTTGTACATCGCCCAATCCAGTCCCGCCTGCGCCGCGACTCGATAATGCCGCGCCGCAATCGAGGCGTCGGCAATACAACCCCAGCCATGTTCATGACAACGGCCAAGCATATTGCGTGACATCAGGTGCCCCTGGCGCGCGGCGATGCCAAACCAGCGCAACGCCAGCGGCTGGTCCTGCGCGATTCCCTGGCCGTCGAGCAGAATCTGCCCGAGCAAGGCCTGGGCCTCGACTTCACCTTCACGTGCGGCGATCAGGATGGCCTGGGCCGCGCGGGCCGGACTTTCGTCGAGCATGGAGCGCAGGCGCTCGCCATCGAGCATTTCCTCGCGGCGTAAACGAAAATCCGCCACTTACACCTCGACCCAGCGACGCAACAGATTGTGATAGGTGCCGGTCAGGCGGATCAGCGATGGATGATCAGGGACATCGCGGGTCAGTTGCTGGATGGCCCCGTCCATCTCGAACAACAGGGCGCGCTGACTGTCTTCGCGCACCAGGCTTTGCGTCCAGAAAAACGAGGCGAGTCGCGTTCCGCGTGTCACCGCGTTGACCTTGTGCAGGCTGGTGCCGGGGTACAGCACCATGTCGCCGGCGGGCAGTTTCACTCGCTGGGGGCCGAAGGTGTCCTGGATTTCCAGCTCGCCGCCGTCGTAATCCTCGGGTTCGCTGAAGAACAGCGTGGCAGACAAATCCGTGCGCACTCGCTCGATGCTGCCTTTGGGCTGGCGCACCGCGTTGTCGATATGGAAATCGAAACTGCCACCGGCGGTGTAACAGTTCACCAACGGAGGAAAGACTTTGTGCGGTAGTGCAGCCGACATGAACAGCGGATTCTTCCACAGCCGCTCCAGCATCGCCGCGCCGATCTCCTGAGCCAACGGATGCCCTTCAGGCAGTTGCAGATTGTGCTTGGCCTTGGCCGACTGGAAGCCGGCGGTGATCTTGCCATCGGCCCAATCGGCCTGTTCCAGAGCCTCGCGAATGCGCTGCACCTCGTCTTTCTCGAACAGGCCTGGAATGTGCAGCAACATGACAAGACACCTGAAAACAAAGGGATGGCAATGGTATTGATTCTTATTGCCTATGTAAAACCCAACAGACGAACGAGACAGCAAAAACCGTAAGGGTAAATTGTAAAGAATGTAAATTAAGCGCGAATAGTAATATTTCGCAATTGATACAAATACGTGTTTACCATATATTCCGCCGCCTCAAATCCTTGGGGAGGGGAATTCAAATGTCGCGTCAGCAACCACAAGTACCGGTCAGTTCACCACGTCTGCTCGCATCGGCCATCGGCATGGCGATTACTGCCGGCTCTGCGGGCCACATGGTTTTCGCGGCGGAAAAAACCGACGGGAAAACACCGGACAATGTGATTTCGCTGGGCGCCACCGCCATCACTGGCGAAGCCCAGGACGAGACAACCTACAACGTAGAGAAAGCCTCCTCGCCCAAGTACACCGCGCCGCTGATCGACACGCCGCGCTCGGTGACCGTTGTTCCGCAACAAGTCTTGAAAGACACCGGTTCGCTCAACCTGCAGGACGCGCTGCGCACGGTTCCAGGCATCACCTTCGGTGCCGGTGAGGGCGGCAACCCGCAAGGCGACCGTCCGTTCATCCGTGGCTTCGACGCCCAGGGCGACACCTATCTGGACGGCGTGCGCGATACCGGCTCCCAGAGCCGCGAGATCTTCGCCGTTGAATCGATTGAAGTCAGCAAAGGCCCGAACTCCGCGATCGGCGGCCGCGGCGCAGCGGGCGGCAGCATCAACCTGGTCAGCAAGAAAGCGCACCTGGGCGATTCGCTCGACGGCGGTTTCACCTGGGGTTCCGACCAGACCCAGCGTTATACTTTCGACGGCAACTACCAGTTCACCGACACCGCCGCTGGCCGCCTGAATTTGCTGAGCCACGAGAGCAACGTCGCCGGGCGTGACAGCGTCGACTACGACCGCTGGGGTGTTGCACCGTCCCTGGCCTTCGGCCTGGGTACGGACACTCGCGTCAACCTCGACTACTACCACCTGGAAAGCAACGACACGCCGGATTCGGGCATTCCGTATTCGATCCCGGCCGGTGGCTCGGCTGCGCGTACCAAAGCCAATCCGGACAAGCCGAATGACGGCGGCGACAGCAGCAACTTCTATGGCCTGAACGACCGCGACTTCCGTAAGACCCGTGTCGATACGGCGACCTTCGCCATCGAGCACGACCTGAGCGACGCGCTGACCATCAAGAACACCCTGCGTCACGGTACCAGCATGCAGGATTACATCCTGACCCAGCCTGACGACAGTAAAGGCAACGTCAACAATGGCAGCGTCTGGCGCCGGGCGAACACCCGCGTGAGCAACACCGAGACCACCACCAACCAGACCGACCTGTTTGGTGATATCTACATTGCCGGGTTCAAGAACAGCTTCTCCACCGGTGTCGAGTACACCCATGAGGAAAACGAAAAATCCTCGTACAACGTCAACACCGACACCACCCCGGGAACAGCCGCAGTGACCACCAACTGCTCGCCGGCACTGATCGGCGCGCCAAGCGGCTACAACTGCACCTCGCTGTCCAATCCGAACCCGAATGACCCGTGGAACGGTGCCATCTCGCGTAACTACGCCGGCACCGACACCAAGGCCGACACCTACGCACTGTATCTGTTCGACACCCTGACATTGTCCGAGCAGTGGCTGGTGAACATGGGCCTGCGTTACGACCATTTCGACACCAGCTACAAAACCTTCAACGGTTCCAGCGTGACCACGTCCAAGGGCGATGACACCAGCGAATTCGTCACCGGTCAGTTCGGCGTGGTGTACAAACCAGCGGAAAACGGCAGCATCTATGCGTCCTACGCGACGTCCGCCACGCCACCGGGTAACACCCTGGGCGAAGGTTCGGAAGGCAACCCGTTGGGTGGCACTCCGGATCGCAACGGCAACCTGCTGAAAAGCGACATGGAGCCGGAAACCACCAAGAACTACGAAATCGGTACCAAGTGGGACCTGTTGAACGATCGCCTGTCCGTGACCGCCGATATCTTCCGCACTGAGAAAGACAACGCTCGTGTGCAGACCAACACCACCACTTATGAGAACGCCGGCAAAACCCGCGTTCAAGGTATCGAACTGTCGGCCAGCGGCAAGCTCACCGACAAATGGCAAGTGTTCGCCGGGTACGCCTACATGGACAGCGAGCAAGTCGATGGCGGCGACCTGCCGGCTAACAAAGCCAACGATGGCAACGAACTGCCTAACACACCGAAAAACAGCGCCAGCCTGTGGACGACCTATCAGGTCACGCCGAGGCTGACCATCGGCGGCGGTGCGTTCTATGTCGATGACGTGTTCGGCAACGTAGCCAACACCACCATGGTTGACTCCTACGTTCGTTACGACGCAATGGCAGCCTACAAGCTGAGCAAAAACGTCGACCTGCAACTGAACGTGCAGAACCTGACCGACGAAACCTACTACGACAAGGCGTTCTCGACTCACTTCGCCAACCAGGCTGCCGGTCGCACCGCGTTGCTGAGCACCAACTTCCACTTCTGATGGAAATTTGCCTACGCAACCTCTTCTGTAGGAGCGAGCTCGCTCGCGACGGTTGTCAACGATGACGCGGTTAGCCTGAAACCCCACGTCGTTCTTGAGTTCATCGCGAGCAAGCTTGCTCCTACAGAGGTCGGTGTTGGCGCAAGCCCCGTTCATCCAGATGAACGGGGCTTTTGCGCGTAAAAAAATGCTTCTCGACAACCCCACGGCATAATGCGCGCCGTGATGAATCAACTTGAACGAACAAGGCGAGTGACGTGTTGAAGAAAACCCTGTTCCAGTTGCACTGGTTTTTCGGCATCAGCGCCGGGCTGGTCCTGGCCCTGATGGGCATCACCGGGGCGATGGTGTCGTTTCAGGATGAAATCCTGAGCACACTCAACCCTTCTGTGTTGCAGGTCGAAAAACAGGTCGCCGGCGTGTTGCCGCCTGCCGAACTGGTGGAGCACATCGAAGCCGCGTCGGGCAAAAAAGTCTCGATGCTCACCGTGGAAACCGACAGCGGCAACGCCGCCAAAGTATGGTTCACGCCGCCGCCGGGCGAACGCCGTGGCGAGATGCGCTACTTCGACCCGTACACCGCCGAGCTCCTCGGCGATGCCTCCGGCCAGGGTTTCTTTGGCCTGATGCTGCAACTGCACCGCTTCCTCGCCATGGGTGACACAGGCCGGCAGATCACCGGCGCGTGCACCTTGATCCTGGTGTTCTTCTGCCTGTCCGGCCTGTACCTGCGCTGGCCGCGCCAGTGGAGAAGCTGGCGCGCCTGGCTGACCCTGGACTGGAAGAAAAAGGGTCGCAGCTTCAACTGGGACCTGCACTCGGTGGCCGGCACCTGGTGCCTGGTGTTTTATCTCCTGGCAGCGCTGACCGGGTTGTCCTGGTCCTACGAGTGGTACAACAAGGGCCTGACCCGGTTGCTCTCCGACTCACCGCAGAACGAACGCGTTCGTGGCGGACGTGGTCCTGCGCCGCAAGGTCCGGCACCAACAGCCGATTACGCGGCGATGTGGAGCAGCATCTACAGCGCGGCCGGCCCGCAACTCAGCTCCTATAACGTGCGCATGCCGCCAGTGGCCGGTCAGCCTGCGACCGTTTATTTCCTGCTGAAAACTTCGCCTCACGACCGGGCGTTGAACCAGATCACCCTCGACCCGGCCACCGGCGTGGTCAAACGGGTTGACCGCTACAGCGACAAGAGCCTCAAGGCGCAACTGCTGACCAGCATCTATGCGCTGCACGTCGGCAGTTACTTCGGCATCGTCGGGCGCATCATCCTGACCCTCACTGCGCTGAGCATGCCGCTGTTCTTCGTCACCGGCTGGTTGCTGTACCTGGATCGTCGCCGCAAAAAACGCCAGATCAAGGACGCTCGCCAAGGTCTCGTCACACCCGCTGATGACGCACCGGCCTGGTTGATCGGCTTCGCCAGCCAGAGCGGGTTCGCCGAACAACTGGCCTGGCAGACCGCCGGGCAATTGCAGGCTGCGGGCCTGCCGGTGAAGGTGCAGCCGCTGGCGGACGTCAGCGAACGGGATTTGCAGGACTCGAACAACGCGCTGTTCGTCGTCAGTACCTTCGGTGATGGCGAAGCGCCGGACAGCGCCCGGGGTTTCGAACGCAAGGTACTGGGCCGCACGCCGAGCCTGGAGCGCCTGAACTATGCAGTCCTCGGCCTCGGCGACCGGCAATATCAACACTTCTGCGGATTCGCCAAACGCCTGCACACCTGGCTCGGCGAACACGGCGGCACGACCTTGTTCGCCCCGGTGGAAGTCGACGGCGGCGATCCTTACGCCTTGCGCCACTGGCAACAGCAACTGGGCCTGCTGACCGGCCAGGCGCCCGTCGACACCTGGCAAGCGCCGAGCTACGACAACTGGACCCTGACCCATCGCGAGTTGCTCAACCCGGACAGCAGCGGTTCCCCGGTGTACTTGCTGGGGCTCAAGCCACCCACCACCAGCAGCTGGCTGGCCGGTGACCTGGTGGAAGTCTTGCCGCGCAATTGCCCATGGGCGATCGAGCATTTCCTCGATGGCCTGGGGATTCACGGTGAGACCAAGGTGCTGCTCAACGGCCTGCAGGAAACCCTCGAACAGGCCCTGGCCAGCCGCCAGTTGCCGCAGAACCGCGCCCATCTGGTCGGCCTGCACGCGCAGGCGCTGGCAGAGGCCCTCGTGCCGCTGGCCATGCGCGAGTACTCCATTGCATCGATCCCGGCCGATGGCGTGCTGGAACTGATCGTGCGCCAGGAAGTGCATGCCGATGGCAACCTCGGCGTTGGTTCCGGCTGGTTGACCGAACACGCCCCTGTGGGCAGTTCCATCAGCCTGCGCGTGCGGCGCAACAGTGGTTTCCATCTGCCGGCCCAACCGGTGCCGATGATCCTGCTGGGCAATGGCACGGGGCTGGCCGGGTTGCGCAGCCTGCTCAAGGCACGGATTGCCGAGGGCCAGCAACGTCACTGGCTGCTGTTTGGCGAGCGCAATCGCGAGCACGACTACCTGTGCCGAAAGGAGCTGGAGGAATGGCTGATCAATGGCGACCTGGCGCGACTGGACCTGGCGTTTTCACGTGATCAGGCCGAAAAGATCTACGTACAGGATCGCCTGCGCGAATCGGCGGCCGAACTGAAGCAGTGGCTGGCGGACGGTGCGGTGATCTACATCTGCGGCAGCCTTCAAGGCATGGCTTCGGGTGTGGACCAGGTACTCAACGAGGTGCTGGGCGCCGCCGCAGTGGAGCGCCTGATCGAACAGGGCCGCTATCGCCGCGACGTGTACTGATTCACCACATCCCCATGTGGGAGCGGGCTTGCTCGCGAAGGCGTCGTGTCAGTCGAAATCATCTGTGCTGACACTCCGCTTTCGCGAGCAAGCCCGCTCCCACATGGGTTCAGTGCCGATCAAACCGGCTGCAACTTCTGCTCAAACACCGACACCCCATCCAGATCGCGCAACACCACGCTCAACTCCCCGCTCTGCCCATCGATGTTCACCTCGCCAAAAAACTGAAACCCGCCAAACGGCGAGAGGTTCTGCGCCGGTGGAGCCTTTTCGAACACCGCTTCAGGACCAAAGGTCTTATCCAGCGGATTCGGTCCGTAGCTGCCGGCATTCAAAGGCCCGGCGACGAACTCCCAGAACGGTTCGAAATCCTGAAACGCCGCCCGATCCGGATGGTAATGATGGGCCGCGCAGTAATGCACATCCGCAGTCAGGAACAGGAAATTGCGCACCTGCTGCGCCCGCAGAAAACCGAGCAATTCGGCGATTTCCAGTTCGCGTCCCTGGGCCGGGCCGGGGTCACCGTTGGCCACCGCGTCCCACCGCGTGACACCGGGTCTGACTTCGCCGTCCCCTTCGCCGAGGCCGATGGGCATGTCGGCGGCGATCACTTTCCATTGCGCATTCGAGGCCTGCATTTCGCGCTTGAGCCAGTCCAGTTGCTCACGACCGAGGAATGGCTTGGCCTCGCCCAGATTGTCGTCATTGGCCCCGCGATAACTGCGCATGTCCACCACGAACACATCGAGCATGGGCCCGTAACCGAGCTTGCGATAGATGCGCCCGCCGCCATCGGCGCTCTGCCAGCGCATCGGCGCGTATTCGAGCCAGGCCTGGCGTGCGCGGTCCACCAGGCTGTGGATATCTTTGCTCTGGTAACGCGCACCCAGCTGCTTGCCGGGCGACCAGTTGTCCACCACTTCGTGGTCGTCCCACTGCCAGATCTGCGGGACCTCGGCGTTGAAGCGACGGATGTTTTCGTCCATCAGGTTGTAGCGGTAATTACCACGGTACTCATCGAGGGTCTCGGCGCTTTTGCTCTTGGCCTCGGTGGTGATGTTGCGCCATACCCGGCCGCCTTCTGTGGTGAGCTGCGCCCGGATCGGGATATCGGCGTAAATGATGTCGCCGCTGTGGATAAAGAAGTCCGGCAGCCGCCGGCGCATCGCCTCGTAGATGCGCATGCCGCCAAAGTCCGGGTTGATGCCGAAGCCCTGGCCGGCGGAGTCGCCGCTCCAGACAAAACGGATGTCGCGCCGGGTCTGCGGCACGCTGCGCAAGTGACCTAACCAGGGCTCGCTGGCAACGCCGCTCTGGGCGTCTTCAAACTGCACGCGATAGAAAATCGCCTGGTCGGCGGGCAGCCCGGTGAGTTCGACCCGGGCGGTGAAATCGGTGCGCGCATCGGCCAGGGGCGAGACGAATCGCCGAGGGTTGGGAAACAGGCTGCGGGTGTCCCATTCCACCACCATCCGGGCGGGGCGGTCGCAGCGGCTCCAGATGATCGCCCGGTCACCCAGCAGGTCGCCGGACTGCACGCCATCGGTGAGTTGCGGCCGATCCTTGACCGAAGCGATCACCGCCGGCGCCAGCCCCGGCAACAGCAATCCGACGCCGAACGCTTGCATGACACGACGGCGCCCGAGGTTGAAATCGCTCATGGTGTTCTCCCGAAAATGGAAAACCAAAGCATGGCTGGATGAAGTCGAAGTGACAGGCGCCGAACACTGTGGCGAGGGAGCTAGCTCCCTCGCCACAGGTCATCAAACATGCCAGATCAGGCCTTGGCCGGCTCCAGTGCCAACTCCACAGCCTCCGACCGCTTGACCAGCGCATACACCACCGCCGTCAACAAACTCCCCGCGACAATCGCCAGCAGATACAACAGCGCATGGTTGATCGCATTCGGGATCGCCAGCACGAACAAACCGCCGTGGGGCGCCATCAATTTACAGCCGAAATACATCGACAGCGCACCGGTCAGCGCGCCGCCAGCGATGCTCGCCGGAATCACCCGCAACGGATCTTTCGCGGCAAACGGAATCGCCCCTTCGGAGATGAAGCATAGCCCCAGCACCAGCGCTGCTTTACCGGCTTCGCGTTCAGTCTGCGCAAACTTGCGCCGGGCAATGAACGTGGCGATGCCCAGGCCGATCGGCGGCACCATGCCGGCGGCCATGGTCGCCGCCATCGGCGCGTAACTCTGCGACGCCAGCAACCCGACCGAGAACGCATAGGCCGCCTTGTTGATCGGCCCGCCAAGGTCGACGCACATCATGCCGCCCAGCAGTACACCGAGCAGGATCGCGTTGGTGGTGCCCATGCTGTCGAGGAAATGCGTGAGCCCGGCAAGCATGCCGGCCACCGGTTTGCCGACCACGTAGATCATTACCAGACCGGTGAACAGACTCGCCAGCAACGGAATGATCAGGATCGGTTTCAACGCCTCAAGGCTCTGGGGCAAACGCGCGTATTTGTTGATCGCCCTGGCTGCATAACCGGCGAGGAAACCGGCAATGATCCCGCCAATGAAACCGGCACCCAGGGTGCTCGCCAGCAGACCGCCGATCATCCCCGGCGCGAGGCCCGGGCGGTCGGCGATGGAATAGGCGATATAGCCTGCCAGCAGCGGCACCATCAGCTTGAACGCCGTATCACCGCCGATCTGCATCAACGCTGCCGCCAGCGTGCCCTCTTCCTTGAACGCGGTGATGCCGAACACGAACGACAAGGCGATCAGCAAGCCGCCGGCGACCACCATCGGCAACATGAACGACACGCCGGTCAGCAGGTGTTTGTAGACGCCAGTCTTCTCCTGTTTGACCGTTGTGGTGGCAGCGCTTGATGCGCTTTCCTGCTGGCCTTCGGCCAAGGCTTTTTTCAAGGTTGCTTCGGCTTGCTTGAGGGCAATGCCGGTGCCACAGCGATAGATTTTCTTGCCGGCGAAACGCTCGGTGGCGACTTCGATATCGGCCGCCAGCAGCACCACATCGGCCTCGGCAATCGCTTGCGCGCTCAACGGATTGCGCGCACCGACCGAGCCCTGGGTTTCCACCTGCAAGTCATAGCCCAGGCGCTTGGCCGCTTGCTGCAAAGCCTCGGCGGCCATGAACGTGTGAGCGACACCCGTCGGGCAGGCGGTGACGGCCACCAGTCG
Organism: Pseudomonas sp. PDM32; assembly: GCF_019219225.1. Lineage (NCBI taxonomy): Bacteria > Pseudomonadati > Pseudomonadota > Gammaproteobacteria > Pseudomonadales > Pseudomonadaceae > Pseudomonas > Pseudomonas sp. PDM32. The sequence continues at coordinate 218,684 of NZ_JAHUWE010000005.1, read as the reverse complement.
TGGCGCGTTCTGGACGACCGCCACAGGTTCAACGACGGCTTTGGTAGCGACGTAGACCTGTGCCTCCTGCGCCCCTCGCCGCAACACCGTTTCCACGTCCTGCAGGGCCTGGGCCGGAGTGCTCTGGAACACCCGCTTGCCGACAAACCGCGCCATGTCCACGGGCGCGCTGGTCACCAGCAGCACCCACTCGGCCGCATCGAGGGTGGCCGCCGACAATTGCTTTTCCGGATGTGCGACATCGGTGATTTCGACACTGGTGCTCCAGCCCTGACGCTGGGCCGCGGCATCGAGCAACCGGGCACACAGCACACTGGTGACCATGCCGTTCGGGCAGGCCGTAATGATGGCTAACTTCATGACAAACCCTCTTATTGTTCTGTCAGGGGACGCACGCGCACACCCTGTTCGAGCTGCGCCAGTTGCGCTGAATCGCCAATGCCGAATCCGATCTGGGTCACCGCCATCGCGGCAATCGCCGTGGCGGTGCGCAAGGTTTGCTCCGGCGTATCGGCACTGAGCAAACCGTGAAGCATCCCCGCCAGCAATGAATCACCCGCACCCACCGTACTGGCGACGCTGACCCTGGGTGGCGTGGCATGCAGCGCCGAGCCGACGCTGAACCAGTTCACGCCTTCGGCGCCGTGGGAAATCACCACATGCTCGATGCCCTGGGCGTGCAAACGCTCCGCTGCCAAGGCCTGGGCACTGACCGACACGACCTCGCAGTCCAGCACCTCGGCCAGCTCTTCGGCGTTGGGTTTGATCAGCCAAGGTCCCGCTTTGAGCGCTGCACGCAACGCATCGCCGCTGGTATCGAGGGCAACGTTCAGGCCCTGCGTCTTCAAGCGCAAAATCAGTGCCTGCAACCACTGCGCACTGACGCCCAACGGCAAGCTTCCGGCGACCACCACCGCATCGTGGCCCGGGGCAATTTGCTCCAGTCGATCGATCAAGGCCTGCTGCGCCGCTTCGCTGACCTGGGGCCCCGGTCCGTTGATGTCGGTGATGCGTCCGTCGCTTTCCGCCAGCTTGATGTTGCTGCGGGTTTCACCGGGAACGCGGATGAAGGCGTCGACAAAACCGCGTTTGGCGAACAGCGTTTCAAACGCTTGCAGGTTGTCTTCGCCAAGAAAACCACTGACGGTCAACTGATGCCCGAGGTCGGCCAGCACTTGCGCCACGTTCACACCTTTACCGGCGGCGTGGGTGTGCATGACATCGCTGCGATTGACCTGGCCGGCTTCAAGGCGCGGCAACTGTACGGTCAGGTCCAGCGCCGGGTTGAGGGTCAGGGTGAGAATCCGTGCCATTACAAGGCCTCCACGAGTGCGCGCACTTCATTCGCGCTGCCCACGGCCAGGGCCTGACGGGCAAGGGTTTGAGTCTGAGTGAAGCCCAGTTCGCGAATCCGTGCCTTGACCTCGGCAATACTGCGCGCGCCGACACTGAGCTCATCCACCCCGAGGCCGACCAGTACCGGCACCGCCAGCGGGTCGGCTGCCAGCTCGCCGCACACGCCGACCCATTTGCCATGGGCATGGGCCGCACGCACGGTGATGTCGATCAGTTGCAGCACCGCCGGGTGCAAGCCATCGGCCTGGGCCGACAGCGTCGGATGGCCACGGTCGATGGCCAGGGTGTATTGGGTCAGGTCGTTGGTACCGACGCTGAAAAAGTCGACCTCTTTGGCCAGCACCGGCGCCAGCAAGGCCGCCGACGGCACTTCGATCATGATCCCCAGTTGCAGGTCGGCAACCGGGATCTCCAGGCGCAGACGTTCGGTCATGTCACGGGCCTGGCGCCACTCGTCAACGCTGCCTACCATCGGGAACATGATCCGCAGCGGACGGTTGTCGGCAGCCCGCAGCAAGGCACGCAGTTGCGCTTCCATGATCTGCGGGCGCTGCAAGGTCAGGCGAATGCCACGCACGCCGAGAAAGGGGTTTTCTTCCTTCGCAATCGGCCAGTACGGCAGCGGTTTGTCGCCACCGACATCGAGAGTACGCACCACCAACGGTCGCCCGGCCAGACCGTCGAGGACGCGGCGGTACTCGGCTTCCTGGGTCGCCTCGTCGGGCGCTTGCGGGTGGGCCATGAAAATCAGTTCGGTGCGCAACAGGCCGATACCTTCGGCGCCCTGCTCCACCGCGCTGGTGACGCCGGCACTTTCGCCGATATTGGCGAACACTTCGACGGCATGGCCGTCGGTCGTCAGTGCCGGCTGGTGGCGTTGCTCGGCGGCTGCCTTCAAGCGCTGCTCGCGGGTATCGCGTTCGGCCGTGGCGCGCTGCAAGGTCGTCGCATCAGCGTCCACATGCAGACGCCCACGCTGGCCATCGAGCAGCAATGGCGTACCCGGCGCCAGCAGCAACACGCCAGGGCCGGCGCCGACCAATGCCGGAATGCCCAGGGCCCGGGCAACAATTGCACTGTGCGCCGTAGCGCCACCTCGTGCAGTGAGAATCCCGGCCACGCGAGCCGGGTCAAGACGCGCGACGTCGGACGGGCCGACCTCGTCCATCACCAGAATGTACGGCTGATCCGGTTCGCTCGGGGTTTCGATACCACTGAGTTGCAGCAATACCCGACGCCCGATGTCGCGCAAGTCGGCAGCGCGCTCGGCGAGCAAGGCATCCTGCAACGCTTCCTGCTGCAAGGCCGCCGCTTCAATCACGACCATCCACGCAGCCTCCGCGCTTTCGCCCTGCTTGAGACGCGTATCGACCTCATCGGTGAGTTCCGGGTCGTCGAGCATCTCCTGGTGGGTGATGAAGATTTCGCGAATGGCTTTGCTTTTGCTGCGCTCGATCAATCCCTGGATGTCCCGGCGCACCTGCGCCAGCGCGTGCTGGAGACGTTCACGCTCGATGGCGGCGGACTCACCGCGCAACGGGTAATCGATGGTTTGCAGGACTTGAATATGCGCCGGACCGATGGCGATGCCCGGGGCGGCGGCAATGGCCTGGACCACGCTGCCGGATAGCGGGGCGAGGACCACTTCGGCCATTTCGGCAACGACTTCCCGTACCTGGCTGACTGGCGGCAGCGGCTCGACTTCTTCACCGAGGCCTTCTTCGATGGCGGCCAACAGGGCCGGCAACGCATCCGCCGCGATGCCCGGTTCGGCAATGAATTCCAGGATCTGCCCGCGACGGGCGCCGAGGCTGAGCAGCTTGCTCAGGCTCTTCACCGACACCGCGCTGTCGTGGCCGTCGACGATGCGCACGCGGATCTCACCCTCAAAACTTTTCGCCAGTTGCGCGAGGATCTTCGCCGGCCGCGCATGCAAACCGTGGGCATTGGCCAAGGCAATACGCGCACTGGGCCAGTCGGCGGGCACTTCACCACCGAGCACTTCGAGGACTTTGCGGCTGCTGGTGGCGCGCCCCAATTCATGGCCACGTCCTTCGATCAACAACGCGCACAGACGCTCGAGCAGGGCTTGATGGGCCTCACCGAGGCTCGCCAGGCAGAACAGTCCATTGAGTGGCTGGCCGAGATAACGCAGCGGTTTGTCCGGGGTGACGAAGGCCAGGCCGGGGCGTTTCACCGTTTGCTCGCTGTGCAGCCACCACAGGCCATCACCCAACGGCAGCGCTTCGACCTGTTGCAGCACGGCGGAGAAACCATTGCTCACGCAGTCGGCCTGGCGCAACAAACGCGCGCCGCGCCAGACCAGTTCTTCGAAATCTTCGGCTGTCACACCGAGGCCAATCATCTGCGCATCCAGCGCCAACTCCTGCGGAGCGCCTTGCAGCAATTTCAGCAATGCTTCAGCAGAGCCGGCGCGACGCAAGGCCTGGCCCAGATCAGTCTCGCCGAGGGCGCGGGTGAGCAATTGCAACAGGCGCAGATGCTCATCGGACTTGGCGGCGATACCGATCGCCAGGTAAACGATATGACCCTCGCCCCAGTCCACCCCCTCAGGGAACTGCATCAGGCGCACACCGGTGGTGAACACCTGGTCGCGGGTTTCGGGGGTCCCGTGGGGGATGGCAATACCTTGACCGAGAAAGGTCGAGCCCTGGGCCTCCCGCGCCTGCAAACCGGCCAGATAGCCCTCGGCAACCAGGCCGTCGGTGACCAGATGCCGGGCCAGCAATTGCAGCGCTGCGGACTTATCCACGGCCGACTGGCCCATGGAAATCTGCTCTACAGTGAGCTCGAGCATGCTTTCTCCTTTTTGGCGCCATGGGGCACCAGGTATTGTTTTGAATGAGTCAGCTCAGGCGCTTGGTCGTCACTTTTGGCGGTTTCACGGCAGAACCGGCCAAAGGCGCCTTTAACGTAGAAAATACGCTTGCTGAAACGTTTAATCTAGAATGAATGGCACGTTACTCGATAATGTCCCATCCTTGAAGCTCAACTTGTCGGATGCGTTGCGACAATGGTCACCTGCCTTAATCGGTTAGGATTGACGAAAATGTCGAGGCAATCTCGAAAAAACAAGGAAACAGCGGGTTGAAACTCAGTGATATTGCCCAGTTGGCCGGTGTGTCCGTCACCACCGCCAGCTATGTCATCAATGGCAAGGCCGAACAACAGCGCATCAGCAGCGCCACCGTCGAACGCGTGCGCGCGGTCGTCGAACAACATGGCTTCACGCCTAATCCACAGGCCGCCGGCTTGCGCAGCCGACACACGCGCACGTTGGGGTTCATTCTGCCGGATCTGGAAAACCCCAGTTACGCGCGAATCGCCAAATTGCTGGAACAAGGCGCCCGCGCCCGCGGTTATCAGTTGCTGATCGCCAGTTCCGACGATGCCCCGGACAGCGAACGGCAATTGCTGCAACTGTTCCGCGCCCGGCGCTGCGACGCGCTGATTGTTGCCAGTTGCCTACCTGCCGGCGACGACAGCTATCGCCAGTTGCAGGCCAAGGGCATACCGATCATTGCCATCGACCGGGTCATGGACCCCGAGCACTTCTGCTCCGTGATCAGCGACGATCGCGAGGCCAGCCTGCAACTGACCCGCAGCCTGCTGGAGCCGTTGCCCAAACAGATCGCCCTGATCGGTGCCCGCCCGGAACTGAGCATCAGCCGGGAACGTGCCGCAGGTTTCAAAGAGGCCCTCACCGGGTTCAACGGCGAAGTACTGATCGAAGAAGGCGAATCCTTCAGCCGCGAGTGCGGCAAACAATTGATGGAAGAGTTGCTGCTGCGCCTGGGCCATTTGCCCGATGCGTTGGTGACCACCTCCTACGTACTGCTTCAGGGCGTGTTCGATGCGCTGCACGACTTCCCCTTAAAAAACCGCCCGCTGCGCCTCGGCACATTCGGCGACACCCAGCTGCTGGACTTCCTGCCACTGCCGGTCAACGCCATGGCCCAGCAACACCAGTTGATCGCCGACAAGGCCCTCGCGCTCGCTCTGACCGCCATCGAGCAGTCGGATTACCGGCCCGGCGTGCAAGCCATCCCGCGCACGTTCAAGCAGCGTATTCTTCAGGACTGAGCCGTGGAGTTGATCGACACCCATACCCACCTGGATTTTCCGGACTTCGACGCCGATCGCCAGGCGCTGCTGGCCGAAAGCCGCGCCCTCGGGGTGCGGCGGATCGTGGTGCTGGGGGTTTACCAGGCCAATTGGCAGCGGGTTTGGGAGCTGGTGCAAAACGATCCCGACCTGCATGCGGCGTTCGGTTTGCATCCGGTGTACCTGGACGATCATCGCCCTGAAGACTTGAGCGAACTCGGCGATTGGCTGACCCGCCTGGCCGGCCATCGGCAACTGTGTGCGGTGGGCGAAATCGGCCTGGACTACTTCATCGAATCCCTCGATCGCGAGCGCCAACAGGCGTTGTTCGAGGCGCAATTGCAACTGGCGGCGGACTTCAATCTTCCCGTATTGATCCATGTGCGGCGTAGCCATGCGGCGGTGATTGCCACCCTCAAACGGTTTCGCCTGAAACGTGCCGGGATTATCCACGCCTTCGCCGGCAGCAAGGAGGAGGCGCGGGAATACATCAAGCTCGGTTTCAAGCTCGGCCTTGGCGGCGCCCCGACCTGGCCACAGGCGCTGCGCATGCACCGCGTGCTCGCCGAACTGCCGCTGGATTCGGTGGTGCTGGAAACCGACTCGCCGGACATGGCGCCCGCCATGTTCCCCGGCCAGCGCAACAGCCCGGCACACTTGCCGGCGATCTGCGCGGCACTGGCCGACATCATCGCGATCAGCCCCGAACAATTGGCCGCGGCCAGTACGGCCAATGCCTGCGAGTTGTTTAACTGGTCATAACTGCCAGCACCAGCCAACTGTGGGAGCGGGCTTGCTCGCGAAAGCGATCGTTCAGCCCCATTGATGCTGATGTACCGACGCCATCGCGGGCAAGCCCGCTCCCACAGGGTCCCGAGGAGAATTTCAGACCCGGAACGCACTGATCAACTGTTTCAACTCCACGACCTGAGCCGACAACGCCCGGCTGGCGTCTTCGGTCTGGTGCGCACCTACAGAGGTACGCTCACCGGCGCGATTGATCTCGACGATGTTCTGGTCGATGTCGTGGGCCACGGCGGTTTGTTGCTCCACGGCGGCGGCGATCTGCTGGTTCTGGTCGACGATCATGCCGACCGCTCCCAGAATATTTTCCAATGCCCGCTGGACCTTTTCCGACTGCCCCACCGTGCCATTGGCCATTTCATGGCTGGTGCCCATGGCCTTGACCGCCGCGCCGACTCCGCCATGGAGCTTGGCGATCATCTGCTCGATTTCTTCGGTCGATTGCTGGGTACGCTTGGCCAGGGTCCGGACTTCATCGGCGACCACGGCGAAACCGCGCCCCTGCTCACCGGCCCGTGCGGCCTCGATAGCGGCATTGAGCGCCAACAGGTTGGTCTGCTCGGCGATACTCTTGATCACTTCCAGAACGCGGCTGATGGACTGGCTGTCGCTGGCCAGTTGATTGATCACCAGCACCGACTGATCGATTTCGCTGGCCAGTGCGGCGATGCTGCCTTGCTGCGACTCCACCAGGCCGCGACCGCTGATGGTTTCGTCGTTAACGCTGTGGGCGCTGCTCACCGCCGCTGCTGCACTGCGCGCGACCTCCTGGGAAGTGGCCGACATCTGGTTCATCGCCGTGGCCACTTGTTCGATCTGCGTGCGCTGCCCGGCGACGGCCTGGTTGCTTTGCGCGGAAACGCTTTGCACCTGACCAGCCTGGCGCTCGACTTCGCTGACGGTCTGGCCCACCCGCTCGATCAGGTCATGGATTTTCTTCACGGTGCCGTTGAACACCTCGCCCAACTCGCCCAGCTCGTCACGGCTGTGGGCGCTGAAGGTCACCGTCATGTCGCCGGCCGCCACCTTGTCCATCACCGCTCCCAGGCGCTTGAGCGTGGTGCGGGTCGAGGCATAGAAGGCACCGTAGAGATAAAAGATCAACACGAATACGACTGATAACGCCACGGCCTGCAAGACCATGTGCGTGCGGTTCTGGTCCAGCCGCTGCTGCAACTGCGGCCCCAGATACTTGAGGGTTGCTTCGTTGAGTTGGTAAGTCTGGTCCATCAGGGCGCTGACCTGATCGTAAAAGCCCTGCCACGGCGCATCGAGGGTATCGGCCATGACCACTTGCTCTTCGAACAGCTCGCTGGCTTTCTTCAAGGATGCCCGGCTGCTATCGGCCTGAGCGGCCAGGGTATCGCGGGCGGCTTTGCTGGAACCCAAGGCGTCCTGCAACTTCAGGCCATATTCGGCCTGGAGCTTTTCAATCTGCGCCAGCAATTCATCGAAACGGGTACTCGACGCCGAGTTGATGAAACCCTGCCCCAACGAGTAAGACCCCATTGCCCGACCTTCACCCAGAATCTGGGTGACTCGTGGTGTGACGAGGGTGACGAGTTCACTCAACTGGCGCATGTCGCTCTGGTTGTCGCGACTGAGGCCGGACTGGCTGGTGATGAGCTGGCCGAAAATCTGCGCGCTGCCCACCAGCTTGCCGATCAGGGCACTTTTGCTTTGCAGGGAGTTTTCCGTTTGCTGAGCCTTGAACGCGGCGATCATCTCATCGCGCTTGCCATCAAACACCGCGACCTGCTCCGGGTCGCTGGTCATCGCCGTCAGCCCTTGCAGGCGAGTCAGAATATTCTGCTCGAGGGTGCTGATCTTCGATTCGACATTGCCGGCCTTGCCGGATTGGCCGAGGCTGACATTGATCTGCACCAGGTTGTTCAGGGTTTCCAGATCGCGACGTAACGTCAGGCTGCTGCCCAACAGGTCGAGACTTTGCAGTTCGATGCGCGTGCCCTGGAATTCGCGGTAGGAGTCACGCACCAGATAGAAGTTGGTCACCAGCATCGGCACCAGGAACAGTACGCTGATCAGGCTGAACTTCATGCCGAAGCTCAGGCGATTCATCAGTGCGACAGCGGGATAGAGCAAGCTCTTCACTGGATGTCTCCCTTCAATTTCTTATTTTTTTTATTGGCAGGCGCAGACAGACAGCAGATAGCCACTATACGGCGCTATCTCTGTATAACTTAAATCGGCAGGAAGTTTTGTAACTTAAGGTTAACGACAGGTTTCATCCGCACTGGCGGATGAACCATTGTGGTGAGGGGGCTTGCCCCTCACCACAAGAGCATTAACTGCTGGCCTAATGCAGAACCGTCCACAACGCAAACCCGGCATACCAGAGCACCGCGGCACGCAGCAGCAGGTCCCAGATGCGGTCCAGGTTGTTGATACCTTCTGCGCCGGCCACCGGTGCCGGAATTTCACCGGCCACCAGCCCGACTTTCACGATCAATTGTGCCGCGCTGATGTTCCAGTTCAGCAGTTCATGCAGCATCACCCGACTGACCGCGACAAAATTGCCGACCAACGCCAGGCTCGCCGCCAGCAGACGCACCGGCAACCAGTCGAAGGCGTGACGCAGCTGCCCGGCGCGCTCGACCAGCGCCGGGTTTTTCCCGTGTTCTTCGGCCAGCGCCAGCAGCCGATAACTCAGCGCCGCGACCGGGCCCAACAGGAAGTACCAGAAAATCACCGCGAAAAAGCTCTGGTAGGCCTCCCACAGCAAATGCCCTTCGACCTGCTCCAGCAACTGCTCGCCACTGTCTGCACAGATATCCAGATCGCGCTTGGCGACAAGGGCCGCTGCTTGCAGGTCCTCCCGACGCCAGGCATCGCGGAACGGCCCAAGATCCCCCAGCAGGTCACCGCGCCCCAGGCTGTAGATCACGACCAGCAAATGGATCGGCAACGCGAGCAACCCGTAGGCCACCGGCTCGATAACGACCAGCAGCAAACCCAACAATGCCACCGGCAACAAGACCACGACCGACAACACCAGCCATGGCCGGCCCGAAAACCGCGGGCTGGCCTCAAGCTTGTTCAGCTCGTGTGTCCAGCCACTGTCACGCTGAACCCGATGGCGCAGGGCCGAGAACTTTTCGATCCACACCGCCAACAGCAACACCAGAAAACTCATTGCCCATCCTCTTGTGCCAGAGCGGCGCGATAACGTGCCCAGTCGAACCCCGGCCCCGGATCGGTTTTGCGCCCGGGTGCAATATCGCTGTGCCCGCAGATACGCTCTGTAGTGATCGCCGTGAAGGTCCGTTGCAACTGACGGGTCAGGGCCGTCAACGCGTCGTATTGCGCGTCGGTGAACGGCAGATCATCCGTGCCTTCAAGCTCGATGCCCACAGAAAAATCGTTACAGGTTTCCCGCCCATCGAAGCACGAGACCCCTGCATGCCACGCACGCTCAAGGCATGAAACAAATTGGGTGACCGTTCCATCACGCTCGATCAGAAAGTGTGCGGACACCCGCAAATCCGCAATCCCTTCAAAATAGGGGTGTTCGGTGACATCCAGGCGATTCTGGAAAAATTCCTGCACCTTGCCAGTGGCGAACTGCGCCGGTGGCAGGCTGATGTTGTGAATCACCAGCAGGGAAATCTCGTCTGTGGGGCGCGCATTGAAGTTGGGTGAGGGGCAGACATGCACACCCTGAATCCAACCGCTCGCGGGGTCCAACTGCATACCGATTCCTTCAACGTCGACTGTGTTGGCACAGTATGCCGTGATATTCCCCCAAGGCGCGATCACTTGCCGCGCTTGAGGCGCTTGAGGTTGCCGATCACCCGCTCGAGAGCTCGCTCGAACAGCATGGTGTCGTCAAGCACTCGCGCCCTGCCATTGCGCAGCTCCAGGGCCAGGTCTGGGCGACTGCGCTTGAGCACTTTCATGCCGGTGCGGTTGACGAAGATGTATTTGCCGGTGGCTGCAATGATGGCCACCAGTTTGCAGCGAAGGCTGTTTTCCGGGTCTTCCTGAAACTCGACCCAACAGCCCGGAAGCATTTTATCGACCTGGCGCAAACCCGCATCGTCCGCCAGCAAACGTATCGGCTCACTGTGCACCTGGCTTTCGTCGGCCATGTGCAGGACGACAGGCGTCAGCACCTCGATCATCAGCGACGCACTGGCGGGTGAGCCCCCCGCTGCCTGAACGTGCAAGCTCTCCAGCTCGCTGAAAAACTCGCTGGCGGCAAACGGATCGAAGGCCGACGAATTCAGCCCGTCGCGCAACGACTTGAGCAAATCCGGTACCAGTGCCAACATCCTGGTCGCATCGGACTCATGGTGGTGCTGAACGCTCCAGACCAATTGTTCCAGGGTACGCACATCGGCATGCCACTCAGCCGACCGATCGCCATGCTTGAGGTACGTCAGCAGCAGTACTTTGCTCCAGGCCTCCTGGACAAACCCCAGTACGCCTTGCGGCAGGTACTTGCCAAACAACGCCTGATTCAACACCTGCTCGACACGCTGGCGGGCCAGCCCGGTCTTGGCCCGTCCTTCCTCGGCATCACGAATGCGTTGCTCGAGCAACTCGCTGCGCCGGCGCTCGTCCTGGGTAAACGCGAGAAAGTCAGCCAGCAGTTCGGAAAATATCGAGGGGTCATCGATAAAGTCATTCAACAAACGCTGTACGACCTGATCGATGCGCACGTACAGGCTGTCACGCTGATGATCGTCACAGGCGTCCCAACCCATTGCCGCGTTGGCGATTTCGTTGAGCAGGCGTCGTGCCGGATGACTGCTGCGACTGAAGAAACTCTTGTCGAGCAGCGCCACCTTGACCAGTGGAATCTGCAATCGGCCGATCAGCGCCTTGAGCGGATCCGGCAGATTGCGATCATCGAGCATGCATTCGAACAGCATCGCGACCAGGTTGATCACATCTTCGTCGGCCTCCCCGAAAACCCGCGACCTGCCACTTTTGACGCTGACCCGGGTCAGTAACTGTTCGAGCTGGTTGCGCAGGTCAAAATCGTCCACGACTTCCGGAGCCGGCACGTATTGCTGCAAATGCGACAGCAGGCGCAACAGATCGCGCGTGGAAATCGGCAGCGCAGTGGCACTGACCTCCAGCGTTGGCGACAGGCTGCCGCGAACGTTGAACAGCAGGGCCTGCAACGCAGCGAAAACCTCCTGGACATTGTCATCGATGGGCAAGCAGGCCGGAGTAGCGCCCTCATCGGTCGATTCGACGGGGGCGCTGTCAGGCCGGTCCATGGTACGGCGCACCGGGGCCGGTTTCAGGTCGGGCAACACACCGGTAGCAAGCAGCAGTTGATTGGCTTCGGCGTAAAGCTGACCGGTCTCGCTGAGGACATAACGCTCGAACAACCCGAGGATAATCAGCTTGACCTTGATCTCCAGCCCCAGCTGGCGTGCAGCCTGCAAGAAGTATTCGCAGAGCATCGCCGGATTCAGGGGGTTGTGCAGATCGCCCAACGCCTTGCCCGACAAGGCGCAGAGTCGGGCCGTCAGTTGATCCAGGGCCAACCCGTCGCGGTCCAGCACCCGGCTGACCATCGCATCCACTGCGACCGTACGCTCCCGCTCGTCATCGGTTTGCGCCAAGGATTCATCGGCAGCCAAGGACTGGGACATAGCTGCAATGGCAGGGTCGTATTGTGCAAGCCGGATGAACGCGCCGAAAAACTGCTCGAGAAACACCCGCTCGATGCTTTTGTGCTTGAGACGCAAATCGCGCATTGTTTGAAAGAAGATGTTCTGCTCGACGTCACAGCAGGCTCGGTCGGCCATTTCGAAGAGGGTGTCGTCGGCGTTATCGAACAACGCCTGCAATCCGTGTCGCAGCTGTTGCGCGGCCTTGTCGCGAACCTGGAGAAGAATCGCCGGCAGTCGGGCGAGTGGCGAGTGAGCCACCTGGTCGGTAGTTGCCTTGTGCAAAGGCACTACATTCCCGTCGTTGTACATTCGGCCTCCCTGGAACGGTGATGCTTCGACTCGTCAAATCGATGACGTCAAATACAAGGCGAATTATCTTGTAAAAGCTCACCTTTGCGCCAGAAGACTCTGTACCTCATCTCAAACAGGCGTTTGCTCGGTAGCGATAATCCGCACCGACACCCCAGGGATTCGACCAAATGCAGGCACCATTGCGAACGTAACGCTCTGATGCCTTGGGTTGGTCCTCGCCATGGCCCTATAATCGAGCCACTATGTTTGTGGAGTCCGTTATGCCGAATCTACGTCTCGCCGATCTGACCGCCGAAATCGAAGCCAACGTGCGCCGTGCGTTGCGTGAAGACATCGGCAGCGGCGACATCACCGCGCAGTTGATCCCGGCCGAACGCCTGGCCAAAGCCACCATCATCACCCGCGATGCGGCCGTCATCAGCGGTATCGCTTGGGTGGATAACGTGTTTCGGCAACTGGACCCACGGGTGGCGGTGCACTGGCAGGTTGCCGACGGTGAACGGGTAACGCCCAATCAGGTGCTGTTCCACCTCGAAGGCCCGGCGCGCTCACTGCTGACCGGTGAACGCAGCGCCCTGAACTTCCTGCAACTGCTCTCCGGCGTGGCGACTCGCGCGCAATACCTGGCGGACTTCGTGGCCGAGACTCAGGTCAAGCTGCTCGACACCCGCAAGACGCTGCCGGGGCTGCGTCTTGCGCAAAAGTACGCGGTAACCTGCGGCGGTTGCCACAACCACCGCATCGGCCTGTATGACGCCTTCCTGATCAAGGAAAACCACATCGCCGCCAGCGGCGGCATCGCGCAGGCCATCGCGGCCGCGCACAAAATCGCCCCGGGCAAACCGGTCGAGATTGAAGTGGAAAGCCTGGATGAACTGAAAGAAGCGCTGGCGGCCGGTGCCGACATCATCATGCTCGACGAACTGAGCCTGGACGACATGCGCGAAGCCGTGCGCCTGAACGCTGGCAAGGCCAAGCTGGAAGCCAGCGGCGGGATCAACGAGAGTACGTTGCTGCCGATTGCCCGGACCGGGGTGGATTACATTTCGATCGGTGCAATGACCAAGGATGTGAAGGCGGTCGATCTGTCGATGCGCTTGAGTATCTGATCACACGTATGTGAGTTGCCAAAACTGTAGGAGCGAGCTTGCTCGCGATGTACCTGAGAGCGCCATGTTTAACCAGCAAACACGCGTTATCGCTAACGACCATCGCGAGCAAGCTCGCTCCTACATGATGAGTGTCAAACCACCAGATTGTTCATCTCGCAGTACTCTTCCCACTCGACACCCAAGACTTCGGCCGCCTCTTTGTGCAGCGCCAGCCGGGCGGCCTCGTACTCCTCCGGGGTCGAGGTGTACTTGAGACTCAACTCCCACGGCTGCAAGCCCTGGGCTTCGGCTTCATCCTCGAAGGCCCATTGAATCTGGTCTTTCTGATCGTCCGGACTCAAGTCCTTGATCTCGTCCATCAATTCGGGCGCATCCAGCACGTACTTCTTGAGGGCTTCTTCGTGTCTTTCTTCTTGGCTCAATTCTTTTACGGTCATGTTGTTCTCGTTGATCTGGGGAATGGAAGATGGATCTGGATCATCAAGGATCTCTCTGACGCAGAAGAACCGCTTGTAGCCCGGTCTGTCTGGCCTTCAGAACCATTCGGGATCATCTGAAAACTGCTGGGCGAAGCTCATGCAGGCTCCGAATATAGGATGTTTGTCGGACGATTTGCACGTCTCTTTACATCTCCCCACAAAAAGTTGTGCACAGGATGTGCTGATGGGGGCGGGAACATAAATTCAAATCCCCAGTCATAGCGATGTGCCATACCGGCATTTCACAAGGAACCTCAGTGATGCGCAGCATTTCCAAATCTTCTTCTGTTGTGCTTACAACCGCATTGTTCGCCAGCCTGGCACTACCGTTTCCGGCGCTGGCCGCTATCGAAGTGAGCAGCGGCCCCTCCTCGTTTGGCGACAAGATCCCGGTTCTGCACTACGAGTACGACAAATACACCCTGGTCAAAACCGGGATCAGTGCCGATGACCTGCAAAGCATGCAAAAGTCGTTGAAGGACACATCGGGGAATGTCGAAGACCTGAAGAAAACCGTCAGCGAACAACAACGCACGATTGAGGATCTCAAGCGCGGCAACGGTTCCAGCTCAAGCTCCAGCAGCAGGGAAATCGACGAACTCAAGCGCAAGGTGGCCGAGCAGGAGCGCGATATCAACAACCTCGGCAAGCAGGTTGAAGAACTCAAACGCAATAGCGGCTCCAGCTCCAGTTCAAACAGCAGCGAGATTTCCAGCCTGAAACGGGAAGTCAGCGACCAGGACCGCGAACTCGACAACCTCAAGCGGACCGTCGAGGACTTGAGCAGAAAGGTGAAATAACCAGAGGGGGGATGGTGCCCGAGACAGGAATCGAACCTGCGACCTTCGCGTTACGAGTGCGCTGCTCTACCGGCTGAGCTACACGGGCGGTGGGCTAAACCTAGCATTGCTATCGAGGTCCGGCAACTTCGCGCAATGTCTCGATGTTTCGCAGACAAAAAAATGCCCCGCCGTTTTCACGGCGGGGCATTTTTTTACAACGTTGAAGCGGTCAGGCGTGAGGCGCGATTAAACGCCCGAAGCCTTGGCTGCTGCCACGTCTTTGATGGACAGCTTGATACGGCCGCGGTTGTCCACGTCCAGTACCAGCACTTCCACTTCCTGGCCTTCTTTCAGGATGTCGGTCACTTTCTCTACGCGAGCGTCGCTCAGCATGGAGATGTGAACCAGACCGTCCTTGCCGGGCAGGATGTTGACGAATGCGCCGAAGTCGACGATGCGCTCAACCTTGCCGACGTAGATCTTGCCGATCTCGGCTTCAGCGGTGATACCCAGAACGCGCTGACGTGCTGCTTCAGCGGCTTCCTTGGTTTCGCCGAAGATCTTGATCGAACCATCGTCTTCGATGTCGATCGAAGCCTTGGTTTCTTCGCAGATCGCACGGATGGTCGCGCCGCCTTTACCGATGACATCACGGATCTTGTCGGTGTCGATTTTCATCGCGATCATGGTCGGAGCGTTGGCCGACAGTTCGGTACGCGACTGGCCAATGATCTGGTTCATCTGGCCGAGGATGTTCAGGCGCGCTTCCAGGGCTTGGCCCAGAGCGATCTCCATGATTTCTTCGGTGATGCCCTTGATCTTGATGTCCATCTGCAGCGCGGTGACGCCTTTGGCGGTACCGGCTACCTTGAAGTCCATGTCGCCCAGGTGGTCTTCGTCACCCAGGATGTCGGTCAGGACGGCGAACTTCTCGCCTTCTTTAACCAGACCCATGGCGATACCGGCAACCGGTGCCTTCATCGGCACACCGGCGTCCATCAGGGCCAGGGAAGCACCGCAAACGGAAGCCATCGAGCTCGAACCGTTGGACTCAGTGATTTCCGACACTACACGGATGGTGTACGGGAACACGTCAGCGGCAGGCAGCATGGCCGAAACCGAACGACGGGCCAGACGGCCGTGACCAATTTCACGACGACCAGCGCCACCCATGCGACCACACTCGCCCACCGAGAACGGAGGGAAGTTGTAGTGCAGCATGAACGGGTCTTTTTTCTCGCCTTCCAGGGTGTCCAGCAGCTGTGCATCACGGGCAGTACCCAGCGTTGCAACGACCAGGGCCTGGGTTTCGCCACGGGTGAACAGGGCCGAACCGTGGGTCTTTGGCAGAACGCCGACTTCGATGTTCAGCGGACGTACGGTGCGGGTGTCGCGACCGTCGATACGCGGCTTGCCGTTTACGATGTTTTCGCGAACGGTGCGGTATTCGATTTCACCGAAAGCCGCTTTGACGTCGGAAGCGGAAGGCTGGCCTTCTTCGCCCGACAGCTTGGCAACGACCTGGTCCTTCAACTCGCCCAGGCGAGCGTAACGGTCGGCCTTGACGGTGATGGTGTAGGCCTGGGAGATCGCTTCGCCGAACTCGGCACGGATAGCGCCCAGCAGTTCGGTGGCTTCTGGCGCAGGAGCCCAGGTCCAGGTTGGCTTGGCAGCTTCGGCAGCCAGTTCTTTGACCGCGTTGATCACAACCTGGAACTCGTCATGAGCAAACAGTACCGCGCCCAGCATCTGGTCTTCGGTCAGCTCTTTGGCTTCCGATTCAACCATCAGCACGGCGTCCGAAGTACCGGCAACGACCATGTCCAGGCTCGACGCAGCCTGCTGCTCGTAAGTCGGGTTCAGCAGGTAGCCGGTGCTTTCGTGGAAAGCAACGCGGGCAGCGCCGATCGGGCCATCGAAAGGAATGCCGGAGATCGCCAGGGCAGCCGAGGTACCGATCATCGCAGCGATGTCCGGATCGGTCTTCTTGCTGGTGGAAACGACGGTGCAGACAACCTGCACTTCGTTCATGAAGCCTTCAGGGAACAGCGGACGGATCGGACGGTCGATCAGTCGGGAAGTCAGGGTTTCTTTCTCGGAAGGACGGCCTTCGCGCTTGAAGAAACCGCCAGGGATCTTACCGGCAGCGTAAGTCTTTTCCTGGTAGTGAACAGACAGAGGGAAGAAGCCCTTGCCTGGATCGGCTTGCTTGGCACCGACTACAGTCACCAATACGCTGACGTCGTCGTCAACGGTGACCAATACTGCGCCGGAGGCCTGACGGGCGATACGGCCAGTCTCGAGGGTAACGGTCGACTGACCGAACTGGAATTTTTTGATTACCGGGTTCACGGTGTCCTACCTTCTTTGTGGCTCTTGGGGGAACTGGTTTCTTGCGAAATTCTTGGGCAATGTCGGGAATCGGCCCGACCGGTTTGTCCAGGTGTTACTCAGGCAAAGCAGGTATCCAGATAAAACTTGAGGCTGGGAGCCTGCCATGCGCCGGCGGGAAACCCGCTGGTGCACGACAGACAACCAACCTCTAGCGCAATCGCTTATTAGCGACGCAGACCCAGGCGACCGATCAGAGTCTGATAGCGACCCAGATCCTTGCCTTTCAGGTAGTCCAGCAGCTTACGACGCTGGTTAACCATGCGGATCAGACCACGACGGGAGTGGTGGTCTTTACCGTTGGCCTTGAAGTGACCTTGCAGCTTGTTGATGTTGGCGGTCAGCAGTGCAACTTGCACTTCTGGCGAACCAGTGTCACCAACAGCTTGCTGGTAGTCAGCAACGATTTGAGCTTTTTCTTGAACGTCGAGAGCCATGAGGCAATCCTTTTATCAGGAAACTGTTTCAGAAAAACAGTTTCAACAGGCCAGGGACAAATCCCTGTATCTAAAAATGAGTAGTGACCGTGCCTGTTAACAGCCACCCTCGTTCGGTCATTCTGACCGAATCAGTCGACGTGGCGCGATGCGCCCGTCTTCGCTCACTTCACCGATACCGATGAAACGACCGTTGTGATCCTGTACCCGCACCATGCCGAACTTCGGAGCATCCGGGGCACGTACCGGCTGGCCGTTGAGCCAGTAGAACGCGCTCGCTTCCGAGAACTGCAACAGTGGCCAATCCAGCAGGCCGCTGTCCGATGGCATCAGGAAGCGATCGACCGCTTCGTTGCCGCCTTCGGCATGTACCGCTTCCAGCTCTTCGAGGGTAACCGTCTGCGCCAGGGTGAATGGCCCGGCCTGGGTACGTCGCAGTTCTGCAACGTAAGCGCCACAACCGAGTTGCTCACCGATATCCTCCACCAGGGTACGGATATAGGTGCCTTTGCTGCAATCCACCGCCAGCCGCGCAGTATCTCCTTCGAAGGCCAGCAATTCCAAGCGCGTAATAGTAACAGAACGCGGTTCGCGCTCCACTACTTCGCCTGCACGAGCCAGCTTGTACAGCGGCTGGCCATCACGCTTGAGCGCCGAGTACATCGGCGGTATCTGACTGATTTGCCCACGAAATTTCGGCAGTACAGCCTCGATATCGGTGCGACCAACGGTCACCGGGCGTTCCTGCAAAACTTCACCTTCGGCATCCGCCGTGGTGGTGGTCTTGCCCAGTTGCGCCAGGGTTTCGTAACCCTTGTCGGAGTCGAGCAGGTATTGCGAGAACTTGGTGGCCTCGCCGAAGCACAACGGCAACACGCCGGAGGCCAAGGGATCGAGACTGCCGGTATGACCTGCCTTTTCGGCGTTCAGCAACCAGCGAACCTTCTGCAAGGCCGCGTTGGAGGTGAACCCCAGCGGCTTGTCGAGAAGGATAATGCCGCTGACGTTGCGACGGATACGTTTAACCTGAGCCACCGATTACTCCTTGGTGTCTTCGGCTTCTGCCGCAACCGGATGCTGATTGTCTTCAGCCACTGCGCGCTCGATCAATGCAGACAGATGCGCACCACGCACGACGCTTTCGTCGTAGTGGAAGTGCAGCTGTGGAACGCTGCGCAGCTTCATCTCGCGAGCCAGCTGCATGCGCAGGAAACCGGCGGCGGAGTTCAGCACCTTGATGCTTTGTGCGATTTCTTCGGCGCTGTCCTGCCCCATCACGGTGATGAAGATCTTGGCGTGACCGACGTCACGGCTGACTTCCACTGCGGTAATGGTGACCAGGCCGACGCGCGGGTCTTTGACTTCACGACGGATCAGTTGTGCCAGCTCACGCTGCATCTGATCGCCGATACGTTGGGTACGGCTGTATTCTTTTGCCATGTCTTGTTACCTGTAACTGCCCCACGGTGAAACCCGCAAGGTCTGAAAGCGGCAAACGCCCGGCCTGACAAAAGCCAGACCGGGCGTTGCGTTTAGAGTCCTGGTGACGAATTGCGCATTTGCATGCGGCTACCCGTCACGGCTCCTGAAGTGCGCGAATTAGAGGCTGCGAGCAACCTGCACCTTCTCGAAGACTTCGATCTTGTCACCGACCTTGACGTCGTTGTAGCTCTTCACGCCGATACCGCATTCCATGCCGGCACGTACTTCGGAAGCGTCATCCTTGAAGCGGCGCAGGGATTCCAGCTCGCCTTCGAAGATAACGATGTCTTCACGCAGTACACGGATTGGACGGTTACGGTGCACGACACCTTCGATAACCATGCAACCGGCGATCGCGCCAAACTTCGGCGAACGGAACACGTCACGCACTTCGGCGATGCCCAGGATGTTCTCGCGAACATCGCTGCCGAGCATACCGGTCAGGGCTTTCTTGACGTCTTCGATGATGTCGTAGATCACGTTGTAGTAACGCATATCCAGACCTTCCTGCTCGACGATCTTGCGCGCACCGGCATCGGCACGCACGTTGAAGCCGAACAGTACAGCGTTGGAGGCCAGTGCCAGGTTGGCATCGGATTCGGTGATACCACCGACGCCGCCACCGACCACACGCACTTGCACTTCGTCGTTACCCAGGCCGTTCAAGGCGCCGTTCAACGCTTCGAGCGAACCACGGACGTCGGATTTGAGGACGATGTTGAGCGTCTTCTTCTCTTCCTGCCCCATGCTTTCGAAGATGTTTTCCAGCTTGCCGGCGTGAGCGCGAGCCAGTTTGACTTCGCGGAACTTGCCTTGACGGAACAGAGCCACTTCACGGGCTTTCTTCTCGTCGGCAACCACGCTCATCTCGTCGCCAGCGTCCGGGGTACCGTCCAGGCCGAGGATCTCGACAGGGATGGCCGGACCAGCTTCCTTGATTGGCTTGCCGTTCTCGTCGAGCATGGCGCGCACGCGGCCATAGTTCGAACCGACCAGGACCATGTCGCCCTGACGCAGGGTACCGTCTTGAACGAGCACGGTAGCCACCGGGCCACGGCCCTTGTCCAGGCGGGACTCAACCACGACACCACGGCCAGGAGCCGATGGGGTTGCAGTCAGTTCCAGGACTTCGGCTTGCAGCAGAACGGCTTCGAGCAGTTCGTCTACACCGGTACCCATCTTCGCCGAAACCGGTACGAATGGAGTGTCGCCACCCCACTCTTCGGAGGTCACGCCGTGTACCGACAGTTCGCTACGGATGCGATCGAGGTCAGCACCTGGCTTGTCGATCTTGTTCACAGCGACAACCAGCGGAACGCCAGCAGCCTGAGCGTGCTGAACAGCTTCGATGGTTTGCGGCATTACGCCGTCGTCCGCTGCAACCACCAGGATCACGATGTCGGTCGCCTTGGCACCACGGGCACGCATCGCGGTAAACGCGGCGTGACCAGGGGTGTCGAGGAACGTCACCATGCCACGGTCGGTTTCAACGTGGTACGCACCGATGTGCTGGGTGATGCCGCCGGCTTCGCCAGCAGCAACCTTGGCACGACGAATGTAGTCGAGCAGGGAAGTCTTACCGTGGTCAACGTGGCCCATTACGGTCACGACTGGAGCACGGGAAACTGCCTCGCCTTCAAACTTCAGGGACTCGGCCAGGGAATCTTCCAGGGCGGTGTCGCTGACCAGGGTCACTTTGTGGCCCAGCTCTTCGGCAACCAGTTGGGCAGTTTCCTGATCCAGTACCTGGTTGATGGTCGCTGGAGTACCCAGTTTGAACATGAACTTGATGATTTCAGCAGCCTTGACCGACATCTGCTGGGCCAGATCGCCCACAGTGATGGTCTCGCCGATCTTCACTTCGCGCACGACAGGGCCGGTCGGGCTCTGGAAACCGTGGGCGTTGCGCTTCTTCAGCTTGGCCTTGCCGCGACCACCACGACGGAAGCCATCGCTTTCTTCGTCGGTAGTACGTGGGGCAACGCGTGGCGCTGGCGCCTTTTCCTTGACCGAAGCACGATGCGGAGCGTTTTTGCGCTCGCCATCGCCACCACCGCGACGATTGTTGTCGTCGGCACGTGGTTTGTCCGGACGACGCTGTTCGTCGCGCTTGCGAGTGTCTGCCGCAGGTGCCGGAGCGGCTGCCACAACCGGTGCGCTTTCACGCACGGGCTCGGCTACCACAGCAGGCGCTGCAACAGGTTCGGCTGGAGCGGTCGGCGCAGCAGCAGGCTGGCGACGCGCTTCTTCTTCGGCGCGACGCTTGGCTTCTTCTTCAGCCTTCTGACGTGCAGCATTTTCTACTGCGCGACGTTCGTCCAGTTCACGCTTGCGCTCGGCTTCGATTTCTTCCGGGCTGCGCTGTACGAAGACTTTCTTCTTGCGTACTTCAACGCTGATGCTTTTGCTGCCGGCAACCCGCAGGGTGCTGGTGGTTTTACGCTGCAGCGTAATCTTGCGTGGTTCTTCCACTTTCGCCTTGTGGCTGCTTTTCAAGTGAGTCAGCAACGATTGCTTCTCACTGTCAGTCACACTTTCTTCGGCGGCGGTGTGCGGCAGACCTGCCTCACGCATCTGCTGCAACAGGCGCTCTACCGGTGTTTTGACCTCATCGGCCAGTTGTTTCACCGTGACTTGCGTCATGCACTTCTCTCCTCAGGCCGCGCCTAATTACTCGAACCAGTGGGCTCGGGCGGCCATGATCAACTTGCCGGCACGATCATCGTCAATGCCGTCGATGTCGAGCAGGTCGTCAATAGACTGCTCGGCCAGGTCTTCGCGGGTAACTACGCCGCGCACCGCCAGTTCCATCGCCAAATCCTTGTCCATACCCTCAAGCGAGAGCAGGTCTTCGGCCGGATGGGCGTCTGCCAGCTTTTCCTCAGTAGCGATGGCTTTGGTCAACAAGCGATCCTTGGCACGAGCGCGAAGCTCGTTGACGATTTCCTCGTCAAAGCCGTCGATGTTGAGCATTTCTTCCAGCGGTACGTAGGCAATCTCTTCCAGGCTGGTGAAGCCTTCATCTACCAGCACCTGAGCCAGTTCTTCGTCGACTTCCAGCTCGTCGATGAAGTTGCGCAGGATGTCGCCGGTTTCTGCTTGCTGCTTAGCCTGGATGTCCGATTCGGTCATCACGTTCAGGGTCCAGCCAGTCAACTGGCTGGCCAGACGCACGTTCTGACCACCGCGACCAATGGCCTGAGCCAGATTGTCTGCGCCAACGGCGATGTCCATTGCGTGGGCATCTTCGTCAACGATAATTGCCGCAACCTCGGCCGGGGACATGGCGTTGATCACGAACTGAGCCGGGTTGTCGTCCCACAGAACGATGTCAACACGCTCACCGCCCAACTCACCCGACACTGCCTGGACGCGCGAACCGCGCATACCGATGCAAGCGCCTTGCGGGTCGATGCGTTTGTCCTTGGAGCGGACGGCGATCTTGGCGCGGGATCCCGGATCACGGGACGCAGCCATCACTTCGATCAGGCCTTCGGCAATTTCCGGCACTTCGATGCGGAACAACTCGATCAGCATTTCCGGCGCGGTACGCGACAGGATCAGCTGCGGGCCGCGGTTCTCGGTGCGGATTTCCTTGAGCAGCGCACGCAGACGCACGCCAACCCGGAAAGTTTCGCGAGAAATGATGTCTTCACGGGCCAGCAACGCTTCAGCGTTGTTGCCCAGATCAACGATCACGTTGTCGCGGGTGACTTTTTTCACGGTGCCGGAGATGATTTCACCCAGGCGTTCGCGATAAGCGTCAACAACCTGAGCGCGCTCGGCTTCGCGAACTTTCTGCACGATGACTTGCTTGGCAGTCTGTGCAGCAATGCGGCCGAATTCGATCGACTCGATTTTCTCTTCGACAACGTCACCGACCTTGGCGCCAGGGTGCGTTTCAGCAACCTTGCTCGGCCAGGTTTCGATGGCCGGATCGTCCAGGTCTGCCTCTTCGACGACCGTCCAGCGACGGAAAGTCTCGTAGGCACCCGTGTGGCGGTTGATTTCCACACGCAGATCAACTTCGTCTTCGAAACGCTTTTTGGTCGCAGTGGCCAGGGCCAGCTCCAGCGCTTCAAAAATCACGTTTGCCGGTACACCCTTTTCGTTGGATACCGACTCAACAACCAGCAGTACTTCTTTGCTCATCGTACGCCTCGCCTTTCGCAAGCCATTGGATCCGCGGGATCCGCAGTATCTGGCACGCCTCAGTCAAAACTGGGAATAATGTTGGCCTTGTCGATCATATCGATCGGCAACAGGAACTCATGGTCTTCTACCTGCACCACGACATCCTGCTCTTCTACGCCGCGCAGAAGGCCCTGAAAGTTGCGTCGTCCTTCAAAAGGCGAGCGCAGCTTGATCTTCACTTGTTCACCGGCAAATTTTGCAAACTGCTCAAGAGTGAACAGAGGGCGTTCCATGCCAGGCGAGGAAACTTCAAGGGTGTATTCAACGGAGATCGGATCTTCAACATCCAGCACACCGCTGATCTGACGGCTGACGATGGCACAATCGTCCACCAGCACGCCGCCTTCTTTATCGATATAAACGCGCAACATCGAGTGACGACCCTGAGCCGAAAACTCGATACCCCAGCATTCATAGCCTAGGGCCACGACCACCGGGGCCAGCAAGGCCTGCAACTCTTCTAGCTTGCTCGACACCTGAACCCCCTAGTGCATGTATGTGCATGCTATGCAAAATAAAAAAATGGGCGAAACGCCCATCCTTGAAACGCCGTCGAACAGCGGCGTAGAAAGTGTCCAGCTAACAAAAAGCCCCTTAAAAGGGGCTCCTTAAACTGGTTGCGGGGGCCGGATTTGAACCGACGACCTTCGGGTTATGAGCCCGACGAGCTACCAGACTGCTCCACCCCGCGACAAAGCTGGGGCGGAAGTATACGACCGATCCCCTACAGGGTCAATGTAACCTTCCACCTGCAAGAAAGCCCGCAACAGCGGGCTCTCCTGACTAATTGGTACCGAGAAGGGGACTCGAACCCCTACACCCTATGGGCACAACCACCTCAAGGTTGCGTGTCTACCAATTCCACCACCTCGGCAATACTACGTTTGAAACCCTTCTTACTTCTGCTCTTGAGCTGGAGGTACGTCAGTCGCTGGAGTAGCCGACTTTTGCTCTTGAAGCACCGGGACATCATCAGAAGCCGGTTGTTGCTTTGGAACTTCCAGAACCGCTGGATTTGGGAGACCTACTTGAGTCAGCTGGTGAGCCTTCTCTTTAGCAAAGTAACCTAACCCCAAGCTGGTTATGAAGAAACCTGCGGCAAGTATAGCAGTAAACTTACTAAGAAAGGTAGAGGAACCTTGGCTTCCGAACACAGTATTTGAAGCACCTGCTCCGAAAGACGCGCCAGCGTCCGCACCTTTACCCTGCTGCAGCAAAACCAGAGCTACTACGCCCAATGCACCCAGCAGATGAAAAACGACTACGACTGTTTCCAGCATTTTTTCAGTTTCCCGCGGCGCGACAAATCGCACCGAACTCATCTGCATTCAGGGAAGCCCCACCAATGAGGCCCCCATCGATATCCGGCATGCCGAACAGTTCGACCGCATTGGCCGCCTTCACGCTGCCGCCGTATAGAAGCCGCACACCTTGTGCGACTTCAGAATTCTCTGCCGCCAACTGGGCGCGAATGGCTGCGTGCACATCCTGCGCTTGTTGCGGCGTTGCAGTCAGCCCGGTGCCAATGGCCCAGACCGGCTCGTAAGCGATCACTGCCTTGGCAAAGGCACCGACACCCAACTCCTCAATGATACTGCCCAGCTGACGCGAGACAACCTCAAGAGTCTTTCCGGCTTCACGCTGCTCAAGGGTTTCCCCTATGCACAACACCGGAATCAAGCCACATGCCTGTGCCGCTGCGAACTTGCGGATCAGCATTCCGTCCTGCTCGCCCATGATCTGGCGGCGTTCGGAGTGCCCGACAAGCACCAGGGAACAACCTGCATCCACCAACTGACTCGGTGCAACTTCACCGGTCAACGCACCTTGCCCGGACTCCACCGCAGAATTCTGCGCGCCGACCGAAATCGACTTTCCTTTCAAGCCATCAATCACTTGATTGATATGCAGGAAAGGCGGGAATACCGCGACATCAACACCGCTCGGCAAGGCCAAGTCACGAAGGCCGTTGATCAGCTCAGCGACGCTGGCGCGGGTACCGTGCATCTTCCAGTTACCAGCTACCATAGGGCGACGCATGCTGTACCTCGTCGGTCAAAGTGGGCGCAGATGTTACCCAACACAATCAAGGCTGGCAAGCCGAATTCAGGCAGAAACTTCAGTAACCAGTTTTGCCAGCTCTTCGGCGTAGCCGCGAACCAGGGTTTCGTCTTCACCTTCGACCATCACACGCACCAGCGGCTCGGTTCCGGACTTGCGCAACAGCACACGCCCCCGACCTGCCATGGCCTTGGTCACACGTTCGCTGGCTTCCTTGACCGATGGATGATCGAGAGGGCTTGCGCCGCCGCCGAAACGCACATTGATCAACACCTGAGGGCACTTGCGCAGCGCCTGCCGGGATTGCGCCAGACCTTCGTCACGTCTGCTCAGCGCCATCAACACCTGCAGCGCCGCAATAATTGCATCACCCGTAGTGGTGTGGCTGAAGCACACGATGTGCCCGGAATTTTCACCACCCACGATCCAGTTGCGCTCCAGTAGCTCGGCAATGACGTAGCGGTCACCGACATTGGCACGCACGAATGGAATACCCAGATCAGCCAGGGCCAGCTCCAGCCCCAGGTTACTCATCAAGGTTCCGACCACGCCGCCCTGCAGCTTGTTGCGCTCATGCAGGTCACGGGCAATGATGAACAGCAACTCGTCGCCATCGACCACCGCACCCGTGTGGTCGACCATCTGAACGCGATCGCCGTCACCATCGAAGGCGATACCCAGATCGGCATGCTCAGCCACGACGGCAGCCTGCAGCGGACCCATGTGGGTCGAACCGCAATTGTCGTTGATGTTCAACCCGTTCGGCTGCGCCGACAGTACGACGACTTCCGCGCCCAGCTCACGGAACACACTCGGTGCCACTTTATAAGTTGCACCATGAGCGCAGTCGATCACGACCTTCAGGCCAGTGAAGCTGGTGCCGGTGGGCACGCTGCTCTTGCAGAATTCGATGTAGCGTCCCGATGCGTCATTGATTCGCGACACCTTGCCGATCTTGCTCGACTCCACCACGGTCATTGGCGTATCGAGCAATTCTTCGATCATCAGCTCAACCTCATCCGGAAGCTTGGTGCCTTTGCCGGAGAAGAACTTGATGCCATTGTCATCATGCGGATTGTGCGACGCACTGATCACGATGCCGGCCTCGGCATGAAAGGTGCGCGTCAGGTAGGCAATCGCCGGGGTCGGCATTGGACCCAGGAGCATCACATCGGCACCCGCGGAAGTAAGCCCCGCCTCAAGTGCAGACTCGAACATGTAGCCGGAGATCCGGGTGTCCTTGCCTACCAATACCTTGCAGGCGCCCATCTTGCGGAACGCCATGCCGGCAGCCCAGCCGAGCTTGAGCATGAAATCAGGAGTAATCGGGTACTCACCGACACGCCCACGAATACCATCGGTGCCAAAATATTTTTTGCTCATAAGTGCTCCATCATTCTTATTCGGCTGATTCCACTGCGGCGATCATCCGCACCACATCCACTGTTTCGGCTACATCATGGACGCGCAATATACGCGCACCTTTCGCCGAAGCCAGCGCCGCGAGTGCCAAACCGCCATACAGCCGGTCTCCCACCGGACGATTCAATGCCTGGCCAATCATGCTCTTTCGCGAAACCCCGACCAACAGGGGGCGCCCCAGGGCATGCAGAGCCTCCATATGTTTGAACAAGCTCAGATTGTGCTGCAAGGTCTTGGCGAAGCCAAAGCCGGGGTCAAGAATGATCCGCTCCGCTGGAATGCCCACCGACGAACACTGAACCATGCGCTCGGCGAGAAACTCACCGACCTCCCTTGTAACGTTCTGATACTGCGGATTGTCCTGCATATCGCCTGGCTCGCCCAGCATATGCATCAGGCAAACCGGCAGACCGGTGGCCGCCGCGGCATCCAGCGCGCCATCGCGACGCAACGAACGTACGTCATTGATCAACCCGGCACCCAAACGCGCAGTTTCACGCATGACGGCTGGCGTTGAGGTGTCGACCGAAATGATGACGTCCAGCTCGCGAGCAATGCGCTCGACAATCGGCGCTACTCGCTCCAGCTCTTCCAGCGGCGACACCACCCTGGCACCGGGACGGGTGGACTCGCCACCAACATCGATCAGCGTCGCGCCGGCCGCCACCATGGCTTCGGCGTGGCGTATGGCCGCGCCGAGCTGGCTGTATTGGCCACCATCGGAGAACGAATCTGGAGTGACATTGAGGATACCCATGACATGCGTCTGGGCCAAATCAAGAACCCGGTTGCCGCAAGGCAACCGGGTCGAGGACTGAACAGAAGTCATTTCAAACCTTATACGTCAGCAGCAGGACCGCCGATCGGTGTTTCCGGACGCTCATCCTGTACCACCGGCGG
Source organism: Pseudomonas sp. PDM32 (assembly GCF_019219225.1). Taxonomy (NCBI): domain Bacteria; kingdom Pseudomonadati; phylum Pseudomonadota; class Gammaproteobacteria; order Pseudomonadales; family Pseudomonadaceae; genus Pseudomonas; species Pseudomonas sp. PDM32. The sequence goes on along the minus strand of NZ_JAHUWE010000005.1, from coordinate 191,176 downwards.
GGTGCCGGAAGTACCCGTGCCACCCGACCAGTCGCGCGGCTCGCGAGGCGTACGACCCGCCATGATGTCGTCGATCTGCTCGGCATCGATGGTTTCGTACTTCATCAAGGCATCAGCCATGGCATCGAGCTTGTCACGGTTGTCGGTGAGAATCTGCTTCGCCGTGCCGTAGCACTGATCGATGATGCTACGCACTTCGGAGTCGATCAGCTTGGCTGTCTCGCCGGAGAAGCTTGCATTTTGACCGCCACCGCCGCGACCGAGGAACACTTCACCCTCTTCTTCGGCATACATCAACGGACCGAGCTTTTCCGAAAGCCCCCACTTGGTCACCATGTTCCGCGCAATCTGGCTGGCACGCATGATGTCGTTGGAAGCACCGGTGGTCACGCCATCGAAGCCCAGGGTCATTTCTTCAGCGATACGACCGCCATACAACGAGCAGATCTGACTGATCAATGCACGCTTGGACAGGCTGTAGCGATCCTCTTCCGGCAGGAACATGGTCACACCCAAAGCACGACCGCGCGGGATGATCGACACCTTGTACACCGGATCATGCTCAGGCACGACGCGACCCACAATGGCGTGGCCCGCTTCGTGATAAGCCGTGTTCTGCTTTTCTTTCTCGGACATGACCATGGACTTGCGCTCGGCGCCCATCATGATCTTGTCTTTCGCCAGTTCGAATTCTTTCATTTCGACGATGCGCTTGCCGGCACGGGCAGCGAACAGCGACGCCTCGTTCACCAGGTTGGCCAGATCGGCACCGGAGAAGCCCGGGGTACCACGAGCGATCACGGCCGGAGCAACGTCGTCACCCATTGGCACTTTGCGCATGTGAACCTTGAGAATCTGTTCGCGGCCACGAATGTCCGGCAGACCGACCACAACCTGACGGTCGAAACGGCCTGGACGCAGCAACGCAGGGTCCAGCACATCAGGACGGTTGGTCGCGGCAATCACGATGATGCCGTCATTCATTTCGAAGCCGTCCATCTCGACCAGCAACTGGTTGAGCGTCTGCTCGCGTTCGTCGTGACCACCACCCATACCAGCGCCACGATGGCGACCGACCGCATCGATTTCGTCGATGAAGATGATGCATGGAGCGTGTTTCTTGGCCTGTTCGAACATGTCGCGAACACGGCTGGCACCCACACCGACGAACATCTCGACGAAGTCGGAACCGGAAATGGTGAAGAAAGGTACTTTGGCTTCGCCGGCGATAGCCTTGGCCAGCAGGGTTTTACCGGTACCCGGAGGACCGACCATCAGCACACCGCGAGGAATGCGGCCACCCAGGCGCTGGAACTTGCCCGGATCGCGCAGGAATTCGACCAGCTCGCCGACCTCTTCCTTGGCTTCATCGCAACCGGCAACGTCAGCCAGGGTAGTTTTCACCTGATCCTCAGAAAGCAGGCGCGCCTTGCTCTTGCCAAAGCTCATCGGCCCGCCCTTGCCACCGGCACCGCCCTGCATCTGCCGCATGAAGAACATGAACACGGCGATGATCACCAGGATCGGGAAGCTCGCGACCAGGAGTTGGGTCCAGATGCTTTGCTGCTCAGGCTGCTTGCCTTCGACCACGACGTGGTTGTCCACCAGGTCGCCGATCAGGCCGTTGTCCTGGATCGCCGGGCGAATGGTCTTGAAGCTGTCGCCATCGTTGCGCTTGCCGGTAATCACGTAGCCATCAACCGCCACGCGCTCGACCTTGCCATCCTTGACCTGCTGGATGAAGTCGGAATAGTTGAGGGTCTGCGGCTCGTTAGGGCTGGAGAAGTTGTTCATCACCGTCACCAGGACAGCCGCGATGATCAACCACAGGATCAGATTCTTTGCCATATCGTTCAATTAACTACCCTCTGAAGCAAGCTCCGCTACTGGCGCGCGCTTCGCATGATATTCACCGGCCTAACTTACTACATTACCTACAACTTGGCAGGCGCCGTCTGTAACCCTTTGTGAAACACTTCCTACACAATATTCGCTAATTCTGACAAGGCGTAATACAAAAATCCTATCACCCCGATCGAAAATTCACTCATTCCTCACTGCGACCGCGGAAACCGCGGCCCAGTAGGTACTGCTCGCGAGAACGGTCGCGCGACGAGGTCGGCTTGCGCATCTGCACCTTCTCGAACTGTTGGCGAACGCTCTTGTGGAACTCGTCGAAACCTTCGCCCTGGAAAATCTTGATCAAAAAATCACCACCGGGCTTGAGCACCCGCGTCGACAGATCCAGTGCCAATTCGCACAGGAACATCGCGCGCGGCATATCAACGGCCGGTAATCCACTCATATTGGGGGCCATGTCGGAAATCACAAGGTCTACTTCTTTATTTCCGACGGCGTCGAGGATCTGGGCCAGCACGGCATCCTCGGTAAAGTCGCCTTGAATAAAGGTGACGTCGGGGATGCTGTCCATTTCAAGAATGTCAGAAGCGATCAGTGTGCCCTGCCCGCCAATCAGACGACTGGTCACCTGCGACCAGCCACCCGGAGCCGCACCCAGGTCGATTACGCTCATGCCAGGGCGGATCAAACGGTCCTTTTCCTGGATCTCCAGCAGCTTGTAGCTGGCGCGGGAACGGTACCCGTCTTTCTGTGCCATTTTGACGAATGGGTCGTTGAAATGTTCTTGCAGCCACTTAAGGCTTGTCTTGGAACGGGCCACGGGATACCTCGGAATTAAAACGGGTCGTGATTAACTGGGCGGTCCCGGACTCGCTCGGGTAAACTGGCCGCCGCTTTTTACAAGATCAGACGCAGGGGTCAGATTATGCCGCTCACTCAAGAGCAGAAGAAACAGTACAAATCCATTGGCCACCATCTGAAACCGGTTTTGATTGTGGCAGACAATGGTTTGACTGAAGGTGTGTTAGCCGAACTCGAACGCGCTTTGGCGGATCACGAGCTGATCAAGATCAAGCTCAACATCCTCGATCGCGAATCGCGCCTGGCGTCCATTGCAGAGCTCTGCAAGGTCGGCAAAGCGGATCTGGTTCAGGTCATTGGCAAGATGGCGCTGATCTACCGCAAGAACTTCAGCGTCAACAAGCAGCTGTCGAACGTCCATCGCTTCAAGTGATGGCAAGGGTCAAGGGTGTGCTTCGCGCACCCTGCCACTCCATCCCGGCAGCGGCTGTAACACCAGCACCAGCCCGGAAAAGCCCAGAACAAGATAGCTGAACGCCTGCCAACGCAGCGCATCCGGCCAACCGAAGCGCACCACGAAGTACATCGCGCACGCATACAGTGCCATCAACAGCAGTTGCCCGCGTATATCCCGCCATAGACTGGCAAGGCCCTCGGCCTTAATCAGCACCAAAGCCTGAAAAATCAAACACGCCGTAGCAAATCCCACTACCAGCGTATTGAGCGTATCTGCAATTTCGTCGATCAGCAGCGGCGCCAGACCAATTCGGCCCAGCACCGGCAACAGACCCACTTGTAACAGCCACAAGCCACCGACCCACAACATCTGGGTCAGTTGCCAAAGCATGGCGCCCGCACGAAACGGACGCCGGCCTTCAGATGTGGCGAACTTCGACAATCTCGTACTCGATAACACCGCCAGGCGTTTTCACAGCGACCACATCACCTTCTTCCTTGGCAATCAAGGCGCGAGCGATCGGCGAACCGACGGAAATCTTGCCGAGCTTGATGTCAGCCTCGTCCTCACCGACGATCTGGTAAGTCACGCTTTCATCGGTTTCGACGTTGGCGATTTCGACGGTGGTGCCGAAAATCACCTTGCCGGTGTGAGGAATGGTCGTCACATCGATGATCACCGCGTTCTGCATGCGGCCTTCGATGTCACGGATCCGCGCCTCGACCATACCCTGCTGCTCGCGGGCAGCGTGGTATTCGGCGTTTTCCTTCAAGTCACCCAACTCGCGGGCCGTACCGATGTCCTGGCTGAGCTTCGGACGAACGACCTTGGTCAGGTGAGTGTGCTCTTCTTCCAGGGCGCGAGCGCCCTGAACGGTCATTGGGTACTTCGTTATGCTCATGCCTTCAATCCTGCGTGTAGATCCTGCAAGCGGCGCACGGTCTTCTCGGGACCGAACTTCAGCGCTTCGCAGATGGCTTCGCCAGCAGCAATGGTGGTGGTGCAGTAAATCTTGTGCTGCAGGGCATTACGACGAATGGAGTACGAATCAGCGATCGACTGACGACCTTCGGTGGTGTTGATGATCAGCGTGACTTCGTCATTCTTGATCATGTCGACCACGTGCGGACGACCCTCGGTCACCTTGTTCACACGGCGCACTTTCAGGCCTGCAGCCTCGATCAGCTTGGCAGTCCCGGCAGTGGCAACCACTTCGAAGCCCAAGTTGATCAGATCACGGGCCACGCCCGCAACCAGTGGCTTGTCGTCGTCGCGTACGCTGATGAACGCAGTACCGCCGGTCGGCAATACTTCGCTGGCACCCATCTGGGCTTTGGCGAACGCTTCACCGAAGGTGTCGCCCACGCCCATCACTTCACCGGTCGACTTCATCTCTGGGCCGAGGATCGGGTCAACGCCAGGGAATTTGGCGAACGGGAACACCGCCTCTTTCACGCTGTAGAAGTTCGGGATGATTTCCTTGGTGAAACCCAGTTCTTTCAGGGTTTTACCGGCCATCACGCGTGCTGCGATCATCGCCAGGGAAACACCGATGCACTTGGACACGAACGGTACGGTACGGGAAGCACGCGGGTTGACCTCGATGACGTAGATGTCTTCGCCTTGCAGCGCCAACTGCACGTTCATCAGGCCGACCACGCCCAGTTCCAGGGCCATTTTCTTGACCTGTTCGCGCATCTCGTCCTGGATGTGCGCCGGCAGCGAGTACGGCGGCAGCGAGCACGCGGAGTCACCGGAGTGAACACCGGCCTGCTCGATGTGCTGCATGATCGCGCCGATTACGACGTCTTTGCCGTCGCAAACCGCATCCACGTCCATCTCGATGGCGCAGTTGAGGAAGTGGTCCAGCAGCACCGGACTGTCGTTGGACACTTGAACCGCTTCACGCAGATAGCGCTTGAGTTCTTCTTCCTCGTAGACGATTTCCATCGCTCGGCCGCCCAGTACGTAGGACGGGCGCACAACCAGCGGGTAACCGATCTTGGTCGCGGCACGAATGGCTTCGTCTTCGCTGCGCACGGTGGCGTTTGGCGGCTGACGCAGGTTCAGGCGCTGGACCATTTGCTGGAAACGCTCACGGTCTTCGGCACGGTCGATGGCATCCGGGCTGGTGCCGATGATCGGCACGCCGGCAGCTTCCAGGGCGCGGGCCAGTTTCAGCGGGGTCTGGCCGCCGTACTGGACGATCACGCCTTTCGGCTTCTCGACGCGAACGATTTCCAGCACGTCTTCCAGTGTCACTGGCTCGAAGTACAGGCGATCGGAAGTGTCGTAGTCGGTGGAAACGGTTTCCGGGTTGCAGTTGACCATGATGGTCTCGTAACCGTCATCGCGCAGGGCCAGTGCCGCGTGTACGCAGCAGTAGTCGAACTCGATGCCCTGACCGATACGGTTCGGACCGCCGCCCAGGATCATGATCTTGTCGCGACCTGATGGCGCCGCTTCGCACTCTTCTTCATACGTCGAGTACAGGTAAGCGGTGTCGGTGGCGAACTCGGCCGCGCAGGTGTCGACGCGCTTGTAGACCGGGAAGATTTCCAGCTTGTGACGGTGAGCACGCAGGGCCTTCTCGGTCACACCCAGCAGCTTGGCCAGACGCATGTCGGAGAAGCCTTTGCGCTTGAGACGGAACATCAGGTCACGGTCGATGCTGGTCAGACCCAGGGTCTTGACCTTCTCTTCGTCCTTGATCAGGTCTTCCATCTGCACCAGGAACCATGGATCGATCATGGTCATGCCGAAGATGTCTTCAACACTCATGCCGGCGCGCATGGCGTCCGCCACGTACCAGATACGCTCGGCGCCCGGCACGGTCAGCTCGCGCTTGAGCACGCTCATGCTTTCCGGGTTACTCAGGTCAACCTTCTCGTCCAGGCCGCAAACACCGACTTCCAGGCCGCGCAGGGCTTTCTGCAGGGATTCCTGGAAAGTACGGCCGATGGCCATGACTTCACCGACCGACTTCATTTGCGTGGTCAGGCGCGCGTCAGCCTTGGAGAACTTTTCGAAGGCGAAACGTGGCAGCTTGGTCACGACGTAGTCGATGGACGGTTCGAAGGACGCCGGGGTCTTGCCGCCGGTGATGTCGTTCGACAGTTCGTCGAGGGTGTAGCCCACAGCCAGCTTGGCCGCGACCTTGGCGATCGGGAAGCCGGTGGCTTTCGAAGCCAGCGCCGAGGAGCGGGATACGCGCGGGTTCATCTCGATCACGACCATGCGGCCGGTGTTCGGGCAGATACCGAACTGAACGTTGGAACCACCGGTTTCCACGCCGATCTCGCGCAGCACCGCCAGGGAGGCGTTACGCAGGATCTGGTATTCCTTGTCGGTCAGGGTCTGTGCCGGAGCCACGGTGATCGAGTCACCGGTGTGCACGCCCATCGGGTCGAAGTTTTCGATGGAGCAGACGATGATGCAGTTGTCCTTCTTATCGCGGACAACCTCCATCTCGTACTCTTTCCAGCCGATCAGCGATTCGTCGATCAGCAGCTCTTTGGTCGGCGACAGGTCCAGACCACGGGCGCAGATCTCTTCGAACTCTTCACGGTTGTAAGCGATACCGCCACCGGTGCCGCCCATGGTGAAGGACGGACGGATGATGCACGGGAAACCAAGCTTCTCGAGGACCGCGTTGGCCTCTTCCATGCTGTGGGCGATACCGGAACGCGGGCACGCCAGGCCGATGGATTTCATCGCCTTGTCGAAACGCGAACGGTCTTCAGCCTTGTCGATGGTATCGGCGTTGGCACCGATCATCTCTACGCCGAACTTCTCCAGAACGCCTTCGCGCTCCAGGTCCAGGGCACAGTTCAGGGCGGTCTGGCCACCCATGGTCGGCAGCAGCGCATCCGGACGCTCTTTCTCGATGATCTTGGCAACGGTCTGCCACTTGATCGGCTCGATGTAGGTGGCGTCGGCCATGGCCGGGTCGGTCATGATGGTGGCCGGGTTGGAGTTCACCAGGATGACGCGGTAACCCTCCTCGCGCAGGGCTTTACAGGCCTGGGCGCCGGAGTAGTCGAATTCGCAGGCCTGGCCGATCACGATCGGGCCAGCGCCGAGAATCAGGATGCTTTTAATGTCTGTACGTTTTGGCATGGGTTTGTCACTCAAATCCGCAGGTCAGTCGGCAAGCCGTCTTGTTCAATCTCTGAAGCCTTGAGGGGGCCGCCGGTGCGGGGCCACCCTCAAGCTTTGCTACATCAAGGCGAGCGATCAGCGTCGCTTGGCCATCTCGTTGATGAAGCGATCGAACAATGGCGCTACGTCGTTCGGGCCAGGGCTGGCTTCCGGGTGACCCTGGAAGCTGAAGGCGCTCTTGTCGGTACGCTCGATCCCTTGCAGGGTGCCGTCGAACAGCGATTTGTGGATCGCACGAACGTTGGCCGGCAGGGTGGCTTCGTCCACGGCAAAACCGTGGTTCTGGCTGGTGATCATCACCACACCGGTGTCCAGGTCCTGGACCGGGTGGTTGGCACCGTGGTGACCGTGACCCATTTTCAGGGTCTTGGCACCGGAGGCCAGGGCCAGCAGTTGGTGACCGAGGCAGATACCGAAGACCGGGATCTCGGTTTCCAGCACGTCCTTGATCGCCTGGATCGCGTAGTCGCATGGCTCCGGATCACCAGGGCCGTTGGACAGGAACACGCCGTCCGGCTTCAGCGCCAGCACATCGGCAGCTGGCGTCTGGGCAGGCACCACGGTCACGCGGCAACCGCGCTCGACCAGCATGCGCAGGATGTTCACCTTGACGCCGTAGTCGTAGGCAACCACGTGGTACGGCAGCTCGGACGCGTCGATGGTCGCGTGGCTGTCGGTTTTCAGGTCCCAGACAGTCGAACGCCATTCGTAGCTGTCCTTGGTGCTGACAACCTTCGCCAGATCCATGCCTTTCAGGCCAGGAAAACCCTGGGCGGCGGCGATGGCGGCTTCTTCGGAAATGTTGTCACCGGCCATGATGCAGCCGTTCTGCGCACCTTTTTCACGCAGGATGCGCGTCAGGCGGCGGGTGTCGATACCGGCGATGGCCACAACATTGTTGGCCTTCAGGTAGTCGGACAGGGACATCGTGTTACGCCAGTTGCTCGCCACCAGAGGCAAGTCACGGATGACCAGGCCAGCGGACCAGACGCGGTTGGACTCGGCGTCTTCCGGCGTGGTGCCGGTGTTGCCGATGTGCGGGTAAGTCAGGGTAACGATCTGTTGGGCGTAGGAAGGATCGGTAAGGATTTCCTGATAGCCGGTCATTGCGGTGTTGAACACCACCTCACCAACGGTCTGACCGTCGGCTCCAATGGCTTCGCCGCGAAAAATGCTGCCATCAGCAAGGGCGAGTATGGCTGGCTTAGTCAAGAAGACCTCCCGTAAATAAAGCCTGAAAGGGCGATCGCAGGTTGTAAAAAAGCGGAGTGACGTATGGACACGTCACCCCGCTTCTTCACTGAATTATTCTGCGCGCTTTTAGTGGACACACTAAAGCTGTAGCTTACAGAAAAAGGCTTTTTCGGTCTACCGCCAATGAGCCTTAAAGACTGGAGAATGCGACAGGACGTCGCCTGGCGGAACAAAACCGGGCTCAAACGCGGTGCGCGAGCCCGATTTCGGGTGCATCTTAACGCAGATCGAGCACGTCTTGCATGTCGTAAAGACCAGGCTCGCGCCCGTCCAGCCACAATGCAGCACGTACCGCGCCCTTGGCGAAGGTCATGCGACTGGACGCCTTGTGGGTGATCTCGACACGCTCGCCGTCGGCGGCGAACAGCACGGTGTGATCACCGACGATGTCGCCGGCACGCACAGTGGCGAAACCGATGGTTTCACGATCACGCGCACCGGTCTGGCCTTCACGGCCATACACCGCCACTTTCTTCAGGTCACGACCCAACGCATCGGCAATCACCTCACCCATGCGCACGGCAGTGCCGGACGGCGCGTCGACTTTATGCCGATGGTGAGCCTCGGTGATTTCGATATCGACATCGTCACCCAGTACGCGAGCGGCCGTGTCGAGCAGCTTCAGGCACAGGTTGACCCCGACACTGAAGTTGGCCGCGAAGACAATCGGAATGTCCTTGCCCGCTTCCGCCAGCAACTGCTTTTCTTCGACACTGAAACCCGTGGTCCCGATGATCATGGCCTTGCCGTGTTTACGGCAGAAAGCCAGGTTCTTCAGGGTCACCGTCGGGTGCGTGAAGTCGATCAGCACGTCGAACTCGTCGACCACCCGATCCAGATCGCCGGACAGCGGCACGCCGATGCGACCGATAGCCGCCAGCTCACCGGCATCCGCACCGACCAGCGTGCTGTCAGGACGATCCACTGCCGCCGTCAACCCGGCGCCTGGCGCCTGCTGCACCGCTTCAATCAGGGTCTTGCCCATGCGCCCGGCGGCGCCCATCACTGCTATACGTCGCATGCCTGTCTCCTTACAAATCGCCGAAGAAGCGTTTCACGCCTTCGAACCAGCCAGTGGTTTTCGGCGAATGGCTGTTGTCGTCCGCCAGCGAACTGCGGAATTCCTCGAGCATTTCACGCTGGCGACGGCTCAGGTTGACCGGCGTCTCGACCGCCACACGGCACATCAAGTCGCCCGCACCACCGCCACGCACAGGCGCGACACCCTTGCCACGTACACGGAACTGCTTGCCGGTCTGGGTCCCCTCGGGGATCTTCAACTTGACCCGACCATCAAGGGTCGGAATCTCCAGCTCGCCACCCAGCGCAGCATCGACGAAGCTGATCGGCACTTCGCAGAACAGGTGCTTGCCATCACGCTGGAAGATCGAGTGCTCGCGCACGTTGATCACCACGTACAGATCGCCGGTCGGGCCACCCTGTGCACCCGCCTCGCCTTCGCCGGACAAACGAATGCGGTCACCGGTATCGACGCCGGCCGGCACTTTCACCGACAGGGTCTTGTACTCTTCGACGCGACCTTCGCCGTGGCAGGAATCGCACGGATCGGAAATGATCTTGCCCTGGCCATGGCAACGCGGACAGGTCTGCTGCACCGAGAAGAAGCCTTGCTGCATGCGCACCTGGCCGATACCGCCGCACGTCGGGCAAGTCACCGGCGAAGAACCTTTCTTGGCACCTGAGCCATCGCACGGCTTGCAATTGACCAGCGTCGGTACGCGGATATTCACGGTCGTGCCGCGTACCGCTTCTTCCAGGTCCAGCTCCAGGGTGTAGCGCAAGTCACTGCCGCGCTGAGCGCCACCACGGGAACCGCCGCGACCGCCACCGAAAAAGTCACTGAAGACATCGCCGAAGATGTCGGAGAAGTTCTGACCACCGAAACCGGCACCGCCGCCACCCATGCTCGGGTCGACACCGGCATGGCCGTACTGGTCGTAGGCCGCGCGCTTGCTGGAATCCGATAGCACTTCGTAGGCCTCGTTGGCCTCCTTGAACATCTCTTCCGACGCTTTGTCATCAGGATTACGGTCCGGGTGGTGCTTCATCGCCAGGCGACGGTAAGCCTTTTTCAGGTCCGCTTCGCTTGAGCCACGCTCAACACCCAACACTTCGTAATAGTCACGCTTTGCCATAAGTCTTTGCACTCTTGAGGACGTCCGGCAAAACCCTCCTGAGTCTGCCGAACTCGTTGAGCCCCAATACAGGCCCGGACCCAACTCACGTCAATTCAACGATCCTGGTCTTTGATTCGATGCGGTACTTTCAGCTCGAAAAGCAGGAGCATTTCCGGCCATACCGCCAGCACGCGAACGCTGTCGCATACTGTAAAAATTCGCGTATTCCAGATACGCCAACGCGGGAGCAAGCTCCCGCGCGGCGACATCCTACCAGTCACCGCCTAAAGGCAGTCAACCGGCCGACCAACAACTTACTTGTGGTCTTTGACTTCTTCGAACTCGGCATCGACAACGTCGTCAGCCTTCTCAGCCGATTCGCCCTGCGGTGCAGCGCCTTCAGCAGGCTGAGCCTGTTCGGCATACATCTTCTGCGCCACTGGAGCGGAGACTTTCGACAGCTCTTCAACCTTGGCGTCGATAGCGGCCTTGTCGTCGCCTTTGACGGCGGCTTCCAGGGCAACTACGGCAGCTTCGATTGCAGTCTTCTCTTCTGCAGTCACTTTATCGCCGGCATCGGTCACCATTTTGCGCGTCGAGTGAACCAGTGCGTCGCCCTGGTTACGGGCAGCAGCCAGCTCTTCGAACTTGCGGTCTTCCTCGGCGTTAGCCTCGGCATCACGCACCATGCGCTCGATTTCCTCGTCGGACAGACCGGAGTTGGCCTTGATCACGATCGACTGAGTCTTGCCGGTGGCCTTGTCCTTCGCACCTACGTGCAGAATGCCGTTGGCGTCGATGTCGAAGGTCACTTCGATCTGAGGCACGCCACGTGGAGCTGGTGGAATGTCGGCCAGGTCGAACTTGCCCAGGGACTTGTTCTGTGCGGCTTGCTTACGCTCGCCCTGCAGCACGTGAATAGTCACGGCGCCCTGGTTGTCGTCGGCGGTCGAGAACACTTGCGATTTCTTGGTAGGAATCGTGGTGTTTTTCTCGATCAGCGCAGTCATCACGCCACCCATGGTTTCGATACCCAGGGTCAGCGGGCTGACGTCGAGCAGCAGAACGTCTTTCACGTCACCGGCCAGTACCGCGCCCTGGATGGCAGCACCCATGGCAACCGCTTCGTCCGGGTTGACGTCTTTACGTGCTTCTTTGCCGAAGAACTCGGTGACCAGCTTCTGAACCAGTGGCATACGGGTCTGACCGCCCACCAGAATCACGTCGTTGATCGCGCCAACGTCGATACCAGCATCTTTCATTGCGATGCGGCAAGGTTCGATGGTGCGCTGAACCAGGTCTTCCACCAATGCTTCCAGCTTGGCGCGGGAGATCTTCACGTTCAGGTGCTTAGGACCGGTGGCGTCTGCAGTGATGTACGGCAGGTTCACGTCGGTCGACTGGCTCGAGGACAGTTCGATCTTGGCTTTTTCAGCGGCTTCTTTCAGGCGCTGCATGGCCAGCGGGTCACCCTTGAGGTTCATGCCGCTTTCTTTCTTGAATTCGTCGACGAGGTAGTCGATCAGACGAATGTCGAAGTCTTCACCGCCCAGGAACGTGTCACCGTTGGTGGCCAGTACTTCGAACTGGTGCTCGCCATCGACTTCAGCGATCTCGATCACGGAAACGTCGAAAGTACCACCGCCCAGGTCGTAAACGATCACGGTGTGATCGCCCTTGGCCTTGTCCATACCGTAAGCCAGAGCAGCAGCGGTTGGTTCGTTGATGATACGTTTTACGTCCAGACCGGCGATGCGGCCGGCGTCTTTGGTCGCCTGACGCTGGCTGTCGTTGAAGTAGGCCGGAACAGTGATCACCGCTTCAGTCACGGTCTCGCCGAGGTAGTCTTCGGCGGTCTTCTTCATTTTCTTCAGGATTTCAGCCGAGATTTGTGGCGGCGCCATTTTCTGGCCGTTCACTTCAACCCAGGCGTCGCTGTTGTCAGCCTTGACGATCTTGTAAGGGACCATCTGGATGTCTTTCTGCACGACTTCTTCGTCGAAACGACGACCGATCAGACGCTTCACCGCATACAGGGTGTTGTGCGGATTGGTCACAGCCTGACGCTTGGCCGACTGGCCAACCAGGATTTCGCCATCGTTGGCGTAAGCGATGATCGACGGCGTGGTACGCGCGCCTTCAGCGTTTTCAATAACTTTGGCCTTGCCGTTTTCCAGCACGGAGACGCAGGAGTTGGTAGTCCCCAGGTCGATACCGATAATTTTGCCCATGTTCACTCTCCCGAAACTTTGGATTTGGTTGCCGCAGCAGTGGTGGCTAACTGCGGTAGCACTTAAACGCTTGACTTATAAATGGGGGCCTTGCGGCGGATTTCAAGCCTGCTCGTCAATCGAAGGCGAAACCGGCGCAGGCGCCTTGCTGACCACGACCATCGCCGGGCGCAGCAGGCGACCATTGAGCTGATAGCCCTTCTGGAACACCTTCAGAACGCTGTTCGGCTCGACATCGGCGCTCTCTTGCATGGCCATCGCCTGATGGTGAACGGCGTTGAACGGTTCGCCATGCGGGTCGATCGCTTCAAGCTGATAACGCTTGAGAGTGTCGTGGAACATTTTCAGGGTCAGTTCGATGCCTTCGCGCATCGGACGGATGCTTTCGTCGTCCGGGCTGGACAGCTCCAAGCCGCGTTCCAGACTGTCGACGATCGGCAGCAGGTCGCCGGCGAATTTTTCCAGCGCGAACTTGTGAGCCTTCTCCACATCCTGCTCGGCGCGACGGCGGACGTTCTGCAGATCGGCGGCTACACGCAAAGCCTGATCCTGAGCGCCTGCCAGTTGCTCTTCGAGCACTTGTACACGAGCCGCCAGGTCTTCACCCGAAGCCTCGGGCGCCTGGTTGGCGTCTGGGTTTTGCGTATCCACTGTCTGTTCGTCAGCCATAGATTTCTCCTTTCAATATCGTCCGCGAGCTCAACTCGCGCTTCTGCCCAGCTATATGGGGCCGCAAAATCCGGCTTCAAGGGGCGCCGATGATTAACCCTACAAAAAACAATCGCATTGTCATGCCGGCTCGCGATAAGGGATTGGCCGGACCGATCGAATCGAGCTAACGAGGGGCATTGTCAGCCAGAAACAAAACACTGTATAAATAACCAGACCTAACACCTGGGAGCGGCCCATATGCTGGTGCACCTGTCCGTACACAACTACGCCATCGTTGAACATCTCGATCTCGAACTCGATCGCGGGATGAGCGTGATCACCGGGGAAACCGGCGCGGGCAAGTCGATCATGCTCGACGCGCTGGGCCTGACCCTGGGCGATCGTGCCGACAGCGGCGTGGTCCGCCCGGGCGCCGACAAGGCCGATATCCTGGCCACCTTCGATCTGGCCGACATTCCGGAAGCCAGCGCCTGGCTGGCCGAACGCGACCTCGAAAACGACGGCCCGTGCATCCTGCGCCGGGTGATCACATCCGAAGGTCGCTCGCGTGGCTACATCAACGGCACGCCCTGCCCGCTTGGCGATCTCAAGGCGCTGGGCGAGCTGCTGATCGACATTCACAGCCAGCACGAACACCAATCCCTGCTCAAGACCGATACCCACCGTCGCCTGCTCGATGAATATGCCGGCGCGACGGACCTTGCCCGCCAGGTTCAACTGGCCGCCCAACGCTGGCGTCAGACCCGCCAGGAACTGGAGCGGCTCTCCAACTCCGGCGACGAGCAACGTGCACGTCATCAATTGCTCAGCTATCAACTCGAAGAACTGGAAAACCTTGGCCTCGGCGACAACGAGCTCGAGCAGCTGGAACAGGAACACAAGAACCTGACCAACGCCGAAACCCTGCTGGGCATTTGCCGGCAAGTCGTCGAACAATGCAGCGAAAGTGATTCCGGGAATGTCCTCAACGCCCTCACCGCCAGCCTCAACCGCCTGTCGAGCGTGAACAGCTCGATCGGCGCCCTGGGCGAAGCCAGCAGTTTGCTGACCAGCGCACAGATCCAGGTTGAAGAGGCCGTGGGCGAACTTAACCGCTTCCTCGACAATTTCGATGCCGACCCATCGCGCCTTCAATACCTGGAAGAACGCCTCGATGCGATCTACACCCTGGCGCGCAAACACCGCATCCAGCCAACTGAAGTGGCCGAGATGCAGCAGAAACTGCTGGATGAAATCGAGACCCTGAACGCCAACGACGAATCCATCGAGCGCCTGAGCGATGAACTGTCGTCCTATGCCCAGCACTATCAGGAAAAGGCCCGGGAGCTGAGCGATCTAAGGCATCAAGCTTCGAACAGCCTGGCCAGCGCCGTGGAGCAGGAAATCCAGCGACTGGGCATGCCCGGTGGCCGCTTCACCATTGAACTGCGCCCGAACAGCGGCAACGAACTGCTGCCGAACGGGCTCGAACAGGTAGAACTGCTGGTCAGCGCCAACCCCGGCCAGCCACTGAAGGCCCTGGCGAAAGTGGCGTCCGGCGGCGAACTGTCGCGGATCAGCCTGGCGATTCAGGTGATCACCGCACAGACCTCCCGTGTACCGACCCTGGTGTTCGACGAAGTCGACGTCGGCATTGGCGGCCCGACCGCAGAAATCGTCGGCCAGTTACTGCGCAGGCTCGGCGAGCGTGGGCAGGTGCTGACCGTGACCCACCTGCCGCAAGTGGCAGCGCAAGGTCATCAGCATTTATTTGTGCATAAAGTGCGCGGCGAAGATGCCACCCGCACGGCGGTTTCCAAACTGAGC
Organism: Pseudomonas sp. PDM32; assembly: GCF_019219225.1. Taxonomy (NCBI): domain Bacteria; kingdom Pseudomonadati; phylum Pseudomonadota; class Gammaproteobacteria; order Pseudomonadales; family Pseudomonadaceae; genus Pseudomonas; species Pseudomonas sp. PDM32. Next base: position 175,796 of record NZ_JAHUWE010000005.1, on the reverse strand, counting down.
AAAAACGAGCGCGTCGAAGAAGTCGCGCGAATGCTGGGCGGCATAGACCTGACCAAGGAATCCCTGGCGCACGCCAAGAAAATGGTCGTCACCGCAAAAATCTGAAGCGCCCCCCTGTAGGAGCTGCCGCAGGCTGCGATCTTTTGACTTTGCCCTTTCTAAAAGCACAGATCAAAAGATCGCAGCCTGCGGCAGCTCCTACAGAAACCTTGTGCACCGCAGAAAGCACGAAGGCGACCCTGGGGTCGCCTTCGCTCGTTTCGCGAACGGAAGTTCGCGCGACATGCTTACTTTTTCTTGCGCACGTACAGCACCAGATTGTGATCAACCATCTCGAAGCCATACTTGTCGACGATTGCTTTCTGAAGCCGCTCGATTTCTTCGTCGAAGAATTCGATCACTTCGCTGGTTTCGACGTTGACCATATGGTCGTGATGCTTCCCGTCGTCCAGTTCGAAGACCGCGTGGCCTCCGTCGAAGTTGTGCCGCACCACAAGGCCAGCTGCCTCGAACTGGGTCAGAACACGGTAAACCGTGGCCAGACCGACGTCCTCACCAGCCTCCATAAGGGCCTTGTAGACATCCTCGGCACTCATGTGGCGTTGCTCGGCGGAATCGAGCATTTGCAGAATTTTGACCCGTGGCAGGGTCACTTTGAGGCCGGCTTTGCGTAGTTCGCTATTTTCAACCATGGTCAGCTTTCTCGCGATGCTGCTTCGCAGCTTCTCTTAATGCGGGTATGATCGGCGTTTACGTTGTCCCAGCCAAGATAGTGGAAGTCGCCCACCGATGCAAAACACCAAGCTCTTGCTAACCAGTTTCACCTTTGTGGGACTGCTCGCACTCGCCGGTTGTTCATTCCCCGGGGTTTACAAAATCGACATCCAGCAGGGCAATGTCGTCACGCAGGACATGATAGACCAGTTACGCCCGGGAATGACCCGCAAGCAAGTACGGTTTATCATGGGCAACCCTCTGCTGACTGACACGTTCCATGCCGATCGCTGGGATTATCTGTACAGCTTGCAACCGGGTGGCGGTGAACGCCAACAGGAACGCATCAGCGTTATCTTCAACCCAAATGATCAGCTTGTCAGCCTCTCTGGTGATTTCATGCCAGGCGTGAGCCGTGACGAAGCCATTCTCGGCAAGGACAGCGGCACGACAGTGGCTGCCCCGACAGAAAACGTCGAGAAGCCAAAACCGGAAAAGCCGGTCAAGCCAGGTTCGTTGCTGGACCAGATCCAGAAAGACGTCGACGGCGTAGAAACCGTGCCGGTCCCGACGCCGCAACCACTGGACACCTCGCCGCAATAATTTGCGACGCAATAAAAAGCCCGGCATGCCCGGGCTTTTTATTGTCTGGCGTTCAAGCCACTCACTGATTCCGCGCTTTGGCCTCGGCCGCTTTTGCCGCGCGCAGTCGGCGTACCTCTTTCGGGTCGGCCAACAGGGGTCGGTAGACCTCGATACGATCCCCGGCCTGAACAGGCCGACGCTCTGGATCGGCTACAACCTTGCCGAAGATCCCTACGGGACAATTGGCCAGATCCAGCTCCGGAAACTCCCCAGCCAGGGCGGACCCAAGCAAGGCTGCCCGCACGCTCGTCCCGACCGGCACCGTCAGCGTCAGCAGCACCTGACGGTCCACGGCCGCGTAGACCACCTCGATTTCAATCATGACCTCAACCATGTATCTGCTTGGCACGCTGGCAGAACGCATCCACCAGGGTGTTGGCGGCCTGATTGAACAGCGGCCCCAAGGTGGCACGAACCAGTGGCCCGGCATAATCGAACGACAGATCGAGGCTGATCTTGCAGGCTTTGTCAGTCAGCGCCTTGAATACCCAGATGCCATGCAATTGGGTGAAAGGACCCTCTTCGAGGTTCATTTCGATCGACTGCCCGGGAACCAGGGTGTTGCGCGTGACGAAATGCTGGCTAAGGCCGCCCTTGGCCACCCCAACGCTCGCCCGCATATGCTCGGGTGAGCTCTCCAGGACTTCGGCCGACGAGCACCACGGCAGAAACTCCGGGTAGCGCGCCACGTCGTTGACCAGGTCATACAGCGCTTGTGCCGGGTACGGCAGCAAGGCCGAACGTGAAATGTGTGTCGTCATGTCAGCGTCACTTCCACAGCTGGGCGGCAAACACTACGAGGATGCCGATGGGCGCCACATAGCGCATCAAGAACAAGGACAGACCAAACAGCGCCGGGTTGCGAATCGACAACTCGTCGCGCACCGCTTCACGCCCCATGATCCAGCCCGCAAACACCACGAAACACAAACCGCCAAGCGGCAACATGATTCGCGAGGTGAAGAAATCGATCACGCCAAAGAAATCGAGACCACCGATTGCTCCCCATTGGTAGAGGTGGAACATCCCGCCTTCGCTCACGAAGAACTTGGCCTCCTTCCAGATATTGAAGGAGAACACCGTGCCCAGGCCGACGAACCAGCAGCTGAAAGCCAGCCAGAAGGTGACCCACGCACGACTCACTTTAGTGCGCTCCACCAGATAGGCCACCATCGGTTCTAGAAGGGAAATCGCCGAACTCCAGGCGGCGACCGCCACCAGCACGAAGAACACCACCCCCATCAACTGCCCGAACGCCACGTTGCCGAAGGCAAACGGCAGGCTGACGAACATCAGCCCCGGCCCTTCGCTCGGGTTCAGGCCCGCCGCGAAAACAATCGGAAACAATGCCAGGCCGGCCACCAGGGAAACGAAGGTGTCGAGCAGCGCCACACCAACGACAGTCCCCGATATCGACGAGCTCTTCGGCATGTAGGCGCCATAGATCATGATCGAGCCGACGCCCACGCTCAGGGAAAAGAACGCATGCCCCATCGCGGGCAACAAGCCGTCCAGAACCTTTTCCGGGTGGAAGTCGAACATGAAATGCACGCCTTCCATGAAATGACCGGTGGTCATGCTGTAGCCCAGCAGCACCAGGACCATCACGAACAACAACGGCATCATGATGCGCAGACTGCGCTCAAGCCCGGCGACCACACCCTTTGCGATCACCACCGCCGACAGCAGCATGAAAATCGTGTGCCAAAGTGTCAGGCGCCAGGGGTCGGCAATGACATTGCCGAAGTAAGCCCCCACCTGATCCGCCGTCACTCCCTGAAAATCGCCACGCCCCATGTCGATGATGTAATCCAGCGACCAGCCGCCCACCACACTGTAGAACGACAGGATCAGCAACGCCGTGATCATTCCGGCAAATGCCCCCCAGGACCATTTGCCCGAGTGCCCCGCCTCGACCGCCAGCGCCTTCAAGGCATTGGCCGGGCTCTGTCGTGCACGCCGACCGATCAGCGTTTCGGCCAGCATGACCGGCACGCCAATCAGCGCGATGCAGGCCAGAAACATCAGCACGAAGGCACCGCCGCCATAGACGCCGACCATGTACGGGAATTTCCAGATACTACCCAGCCCCACGGCCGAACCGGTCGCGGCGAGTATGAAGACCCAGCGGCTAGCCCAACTGCCGTGGACAGAAACCTTGTCTGTCGACATCGTTATCACGCCCAAGCGTTCAAAAAAGAGGCCGCATTGTCCGGGATTCAATCAACCTGCTCAAGCACGTAGCAACCCCGTAGCCGACTCTGTTGTAACTCCCTATAATGCCGCCCCTATGGCTAAACAGAAGAAACACCCAACAGGGACCATCGCGCAAAATAAAAAGGCGCGACACGATTACTTCATCGAGCACAAGTTCGAGGCTGGTCTGGTCCTGGCCGGCTGGGAAGTAAAAAGTCTGCGGGCAAGCAAGCTGCAACTGGTTGACAGTTATGTCCTGCTCAAGGATGGCGAAGCCTGGCTGCTCGGCAGCCACATTACGCCCCTGACGACCGCCAGCACCCACGTCATCGCCGACCCGGTGCGCAGCCGCAAGCTGCTGCTCAACCGTCGCGAGCTGGACAAGCTGTCCGCTGCGGTGCAACAAAAGGGTTACGCCTGCGTGTGCCTGTCCTGGTACTGGAGCAAGCACATGGTCAAGTGCGAGATCGCCTTGGGCAAGGGCAAGAAGGAATACGACAAGCGCGACACCGAGCGCGAACGCGACGCGGGTCGCGAGTTGCAGCGCGCGGTGCGCAACAAGGGCAAGGAAGACTGATTTTTCTGCCCGAGTTTCGCGGCGTCAGCGAAAAGATCGCAGCCTTCGGCAGCTCCTACATTGGAATGCGCTCCCTGTAGGAGCTGCCGCAGGCTGCGATCTTTTGCTTCAAAAGGTCACATCCCCTTGCGCCGTTCCGCCCGGGCCACGCGCTGCACTTCCTGACGCACTTCTTCCAGCACCTCCTGCACATACAGAATGTGCCGGCTGGAAACTTCCCGCGCCTGCTCCGCGCGCCCTTCGATAATCGCCTGGTACAACTCCCGATGCTGCGTGATCAGCATGTCGCGGGTTTCAGTGCGCTGCTTGTACATGCCGCCGATGTTGGTCACCACGTTGCGCTTGAGCAAGTCGAACAGCCCGCGGATGGTATGCAGCAGCACGGCATTGTGGCTGGCCTCGGCGATCGCCAGGTGAAAGCTTGCGTCCGCGGCCCCCTCTTCGGCACGGCTCACCTCTTCGTGGCGCGAATAGCAGTCCTGCAACTTGTTGAATGCCGCGGTCAGCCGCTCGCGATCCACATCAGTGGCGCGCAACGCCGCGTAGTAGGCGCAGGACGCTTCCAGCGTATGGCGAAACTCGAGCAGGTCGCGCTGCGCCTCGGGGTTGCTTTCCAGCAGCTGCAACAAGGGATCACTGAAGGTGGTACCCAGTGATTCCACCACATAGTTGCCGCCGCCCTGGCGACTGACCAGCAACCCCTTGGCGGTCAGCTTCTGAATGGCTTCACGCAACGAAGGGCGGGACACGCCAAATTGTTCGGCCAACGCGCGCTCGGCCGGCAAGCGCTCTCCGGCCTTCAGCGTGCCCTCGAGAATCATGCCCTCAAGCTGCTCGACAATATCGTCAGACAAACGGCGCTGACGAATCTGATCAAACCCCATAACTCGATTTCTCCACGATCCGACGACTCGCCGGGGCTCTATTCTGGCCTATCGGCGCCGCGCCAGCACCTGCCACAACGCATTTGGTCATACCAGACGGACGACCTGCGCACTTTGCATTCGACAAAAGTTTTAGGGCGGCAAATTGACACACCACCTACAAGGCTTTTACCCTAGCCAACAGCGATTGTAAATTGGTCTTACCAATTATCCAAGAACGCTGATCAGTGCCTGACCAACAACAATTAGGGGCCACCCCATATGCAAACCTGGCAACAGCTCTATACCCCGCTCGGCAGCCTCGGCCTGTCCGCACTCGCCGCCGTCATCCCCATCGTGTTTTTCTTCCTGGCCCTGGCGGTGTTCCGCCTCAAAGGGCACGTGGCCGGCAGCATCACCCTGGCGTTGTCGATCCTGGTGGCGATCTTCGCTTTCCAGATGCCGGTCGATATGGCGCTCGCCGCCGCCGGGTATGGCTTCGCTTATGGCCTGTGGCCGATTGCCTGGATCATCGTGGCAGCGGTATTCCTCTACAAACTGACGGTCAAGAGCGGCCAGTTTGAAGTCATCCGCAGTTCGGTCCTGTCGATCACCGATGACCAACGCTTGCAGGTGCTGCTGATCGGCTTCTGCTTCGGTGCTTTCCTGGAAGGTGCCGCCGGTTTCGGCGCGCCGGTGGCGATTACCGCCGCACTCCTTGTAGGGCTGGGCTTCAACCCGTTGTACGCCGCTGGCTTGTGCCTGATCGCCAACACCGCGCCGGTGGCCTTCGGCGCCCTCGGCATTCCGATCATCGTGGCCGGGCAAGTGACCGGTATCGACGCCTTCAAGATCGGCGCCATGACCGGCCGCCAACTGCCACTGCTGTCGCTGTTCGTACCGTTCTGGCTGGTGTTCATGATGGACGGCCTGCGCGGCGTGCGGGAAACCTGGCCAGCAGCGCTGGTGGCCGGTTTGAGCTTTGCCGTGACCCAGTACTTCACTTCGAACTTCATCGGCCCGGAACTGCCGGACATCACCTCGGCCCTGGCCGCACTGATCTCCCTGACCCTGTTCCTGAAAGTCTGGCAACCAAAACGCGCCGCTGGCCAGCACATCGTCGGCGCTGTCTCGGCCTCCGTGGTAAGCGCCAGCGTCGGTGGTTTCGGCCAGAAACGCACAACAGTGGCTTCGCCCTACAGCCTTGGGGAAATCTTCAAGGCCTGGTCGCCGTTCCTGATTCTCACCGTACTGGTCACGATCTGGACCCTGAAGCCGTTCAAGGCGATGTTCGCCGCTGGCGGCTCGATGTACAGCTTCGTGTTCAACTTTGCGATCCCGCACCTTGATCAAATGGTGATCAAGGTCGCGCCGATCGTGGCGACGCCAACGGCTATTCCGGCAGTGTTCAAACTCGACCCGATTTCTGCCACCGGCACAGCGATCTTCTTCTCGGCGCTGATCTCGATGCTGGTGCTGAAGATCAACGTCAAAACTGGTCTTACCACTTTGAAGGAGACCTTCTACGAACTGCGCTGGCCGATCCTGTCCATCGGCATGGTGCTGGCGTTCGCCTTCGTCACCAACTACTCGGGCATGTCCTCGACCATGGCACTGGTACTGGCGGCGACAGGCGCGGCGTTCCCCTTCTTCTCGCCGTTCCTCGGTTGGCTGGGCGTATTCCTCACCGGCTCCGATACTTCGTCCAACGCCCTGTTCAGTTCGCTGCAAGCGACCACCGCACACCAGATCGGTGTCAACGACACCTTGCTGGTGGCGGCGAACACCAGCGGCGGCGTGACCGGCAAGATGATCTCGCCACAATCGATCGCCGTGGCCTGCGCCGCGACCGGCCTGGTGGGCAAGGAATCGGATCTGTTCCGCTTCACCCTCAAGCACAGCCTATTCTTTGCAACGATTGTCGGCTTGATCACCCTGGCTCAGGCCTACTGGTTCACCGGCATGCTGGTGCACTAAGGACTACAAGCAAATCGGTAAAAACCGACGCCGGGCCACGCCCCCGGCGTCCGCAATTCACACCCCGGTCTGTAAGGCTGCTGAAAGCTTCCGGCTCTATATTCAGCGGCCTCGACAGACGAATAACCGGGACCACCCGGAGACACGCCTGATGAGCGAGCTTTTTTACAACGCTGTGCCGAATGCGACCCGTGTCGCCCCGCCGCTGCCCGAGCCTCGGCAATACCCCAGCGAGAAACCGTCACGGGTCTACCTGTTCGGAACCTGCGTGGTCGATTTGTTCTACCCCGAAGCCGGGATGGACGCGATCCACCTGCTGGAGCGCGAAGGCATTCGTGTCGAGTACCCGCAAGGGCAAAGCTGCTGCGGACAACCGGCCTACACCTCGGGTTACACCGAACAGGCACGGACCGTGGCGCGCTCGCAACTGGCGCTGTTCGCCGGGGATTATCCGGTGGTGGTGCCGTCAGGCTCTTGTGCCGGGATGTTGCGCGAACACTATGCCGACTTGTTCAAGGACGAGCCGGACACGTTGAAACAGGTTCAGGCGCTGGCTGCCAGAACCTATGAACTGGCCGAGTTCCTGCTGTTTGTCTGCAAGGTGCAGTTCAAGGACAGCGGTGAGCCGGTGAAAGTGGCGCTGCACACTTCGTGTTCGGCACGCCGCGAAATGAACACCCACCTGCACGGCCGCGAGTTGTTGTCGCAGTTGAGCAATGTGGAACGGGTCAATCACGATCACGAAAGTGAGTGCTGTGGCTTTGGCGGAACATTTAGCGTCCGTATGCCAGACATTTCCGGCGCGATGGTGGCTGACAAGACCCGGGCGTTGAAGGAATCCGGCGCGCACAAGGTATTGAGTGCCGATTGCGGCTGCCTGATGAACATCAACGGCTCATTGGAAAAACAGCAGGAAGCGTTGCGCGGTCAACATCTGGCCAGCTTCCTCTGGCAGCGTACCGGAGGTGCCCGATGAGCACCTCCACGATTATTCCTACGGTTGCCGTAGAAGAAGATTTCCGCACCCGCGCCCACAACGCGCTGGGCGACGCGCAATTGCGAGGTAACTTTCGCAAGGCGATGGATTCACTGATGACCAAACGGGCAGCGGCGTTCAGCGATGCCCATGAAAGAGAACACTTGCGCGCACTGGGCAATGCAATCCGTGCCCGCGCGCTCTCCAAGTTGCCCGACCTGCTCGAGCAACTGGAACAGAACCTGACCCGCAACGGTGTGACAGTGCACTGGGCGGAAACGGTGGACGAAGCCAATGGCATCGTCCTCTCGATCATCCGCGCTCACGAGGGGCGGCAAGTGATCAAGGGCAAATCGATGGTCAGCGAAGAAATGGAGATGAACCATTTCCTGGCTGACCGGGGCATTGAATGCCTGGAATCGGACATGGGCGAGTACATCGTCCAGCTCGACCACGAGAAGCCTTCACACATAATCATGCCGGCGATCCACAAGAATGCCGGTCAGGTCGCGTCCTTGTTCCACGACAAACTTGGGGTGGAATACACCAAGGACGTTGACCAACTCATTCAGATCGGTCGCAAGGTCTTGCGGCAGAAATTCTTCGAAGCGGACATCGGCGTTTCCGGCGTCAACTTCGCCGTGGCCGAAACCGGCACCCTGCTGCTGGTGGAAAACGAAGGCAACGGGCGCATGACCACCACCGTACCGCCCGTGCACATCGCCGTCACCGGTATCGAAAAAGTCGTGGAAAACCTGCGCGACGTGGTACCGCTGCTGTCGCTGCTGACCCGCTCGGCCCTGGGCATCCCGATCACGACCTACGTCAACATGATCTCCGGCCCGCGCAAGGCACATGAACTCGACGGTCCGCAGGAAGTGCACCTGGTACTGCTCGACAATGGTCGCAGCCAGGCCTTTGCCGACAGTGAATTGCGCCAGACCCTGAACTGCATCCGCTGCGGTGCCTGTATGAATCATTGCCCGGTGTATACCCGAATCGGCGGCCATGCCTATGGCGAGGTTTACCCCGGCCCTATCGGAAAAATCGTCACCCCGCACATGGTCGGCCTGGCGAAAGTCCCGGATCACCCGAGCGCTTCTTCGCTGTGCGGTGCCTGCGGCGAAGTGTGCCCGGTAAAAATCCCGATCCCTGCGTTGCTGCGGCGCCTGCGCGAAGAAAACGTCAAGGCCCCGGACAGCCCCCATCAAGTGATGCGTGGTCAGGGCAGCAAGTATTCGCGCAAGGAACGGTTCCTCTGGAATGCCTGGGCGAAGCTCAACAGTTCGCCGACGCTGTATCGCCTGTTCGGCTTCTTCGCCACCCGTTTGCGCGACCTCACGCCGAGCAATGTCGGCCCGTGGACGCAAAACCACAGCGCACCGAAACCCGCCGCCCGCTCACTGCATGACATGGCCCGCGAGCACTTGGCCAAACAGGGAGACCGCTGATGAGCGCCAAGCAAAATATCCTCGCCAAACTGCGTAAAAGTCTGACAGGCACCACGCCGGTGGCCGACAACTTTGATGTCGATCTGGTGACCCAGCCTTACACCTACGCGCCTGAGCAACGCATTCCACAGCTGCGCAAACTGATGGAAGCGGTGCACACGGAAATCCACCTGACCTCCGGTGAAGAGTGGCCGGTGCTGTTAGCGCAATTGCTGCGGGATCGCCAGTTGCCCAGCCTGCTGATCGCACCGACAACACCCCACGGTCAACGCATCACACAGCACTGGGCGAATAATCCCGATCTGCCGACGCTCAAGGCCTACGACCGCCCGGTCGAAGAATGGAAAGCCGAGCTGTTCAACGACACCCCGGCGAGCCTGACCGGCAGCCTCGGTGCCATCGCGGCAACCGGCAGCCTGATTATCTGGCCGACCCGGGAAGAACCGCGCTTGATGAGCCTGGCGCCACCGGTGCATTTCGCCCTGCTCAAGGCCAGCGAAATCCGCGACAACTTCTATCAGGTGCAACAGGAGTTCGAATGGGCCCAGGGCATGCCGACCAACGCGCTGCTGGTGTCCGGCCCGTCGAAGACCGCCGACATCGAGCAAGTGCTGGCGTACGGCGCCCACGGTCCGAAAGACCTGGTGGTGTTGATCCTGGAGGACCAATGAGTCTACCGGCCGCTTTCCTGCGAGATGCACAGCAACTGATTCCACAAGAGCGACGTTTCGACGACCCGCTGTCGACCCTGGCCTTCGGCACCGATGCCAGTTTCTATCGGTTGATTCCGCAACTGGTGATCCGCGTCGAATCCGAAGACGAAGTCGTGGCGCTGCTGCAACTGGCGCAACGCGATCAGGTGCCGGTGACCTTCCGCGCCGCCGGTACCAGTTTGTCCGGCCAGGCGATCAGCGACTCGGTGCTGATCGTGCTGGGGGACAACTGGAACGCGCGCGAGATCCGCGACCAGGGCACACAAATCCGCCTGCAGCCGGGTGTGATCGGCGCCCAGGCCAACGCCTGGCTGGCGCCGTTCGGACGCAAGATCGGCCCGGACCCGGCCTCGATCAACGCCTGCAAGATCGGCGGCATCGTCGCCAACAACGCCAGCGGCATGTGCTGTGGCACGGCGCAAAACACCTATCACACCCTGGCGGGCATTCGTCTGGTGCTGGCCGACGGCAGTCGTCTCGACACTGAAGATGCCGCCAGCGTCGCGGCGTTTCGCCAAAGCCATGCCGCGTTGCTGGAGCGTCTGGCGACGCTGGGTCGCGAGACCCGCGCCAACGCTGATCTGGCTGCGAGAATCCGCCACAAATACCGTCTGAAAAATACCACTGGCCTGTCGCTCAATGCCCTAGTGGATTTCGACGAGCCTGTGGATATCTTGAGCCACTTGCTGGTGGGCTCCGAGGGCACGCTCGGGTTCATCAGCGCGGTGACCTACGACACGGTGATCGACCACCCGAACAAGGCCACGGCCCTGATTGTCTTCCCGGATGTCGAGACCTGCTGCAACGCGGTCACCGTACTGAAAAGCCAACCGGTGTCGGCCGTGGAACTGCTGGACCGGCGCAGCCTGCGCTCAGTGCAGGACAAACCCGGCATGCCGTCTTTCGTACAGCATCTGTCGAACAATGCCTGCGCCTTGCTGATCGAATCCCGCGCCGCTTCGTCCGCCCTGCTGCACGAACAACTGGCGCAGATCATGGCGTCGCTGCAGGCGTTCCCGGTGGAAAAGCAGGTCGACTTCACGGAGGACCCACGGGAAAACGCCCGTCTCTGGGCCATCCGCAAAGACACCTTCCCCGCCGTCGGCGCGGTGCGCAAGACCGGCACCACGGTGATCATCGAAGACGTCACCTTCCCGGTCGAACAACTGGCCATCGGCGTCAATCGCCTGATCGAGCTGTTCGACAAACATCACTACGATGAAGCGATCCTTTTCGGACACGCACTGGAAGGCAATCTGCACTTCGTCTTCACCCAAGGCTTCAACAACACGGAAGAAGTCGCACGCTATCAGGCGTTCATGGACGACGTGGCGCAACTGGTGGCGGTGGAGTTTGGTGGCTCGCTGAAAGCCGAACACGGCACCGGACGCAACATGGCGCCCTTCGTCGAACTGGAATGGGGCAGCGATGCCTACCGGTTGATGTGGCAACTCAAGCGTCTGCTCGATCCAAACGGGATTCTCAACCCGGACGTGGTGCTCAGCGAAGATCCGCAGATCCACCTCAAGCACCTCAAGCCCTTGCCGGCCGCCGACGAGATTGTGGACAAGTGCATCGAATGCGGCTTCTGCGAACCGGTCTGCCCATCGAAGGGCCTGACCCTGAGCCCACGCCAACGCATCGTGATCTGGCGCGACATTCAGGCGCGAAAACGCGCCGGCATCGATACCACCGAACTCGAAGCCGCGTACGAATACCAAGGCATCGACACCTGCGCCGCCACCGGCCTGTGCGCGCAACGTTGCCCGGTCGGCATCAACACCGGCGAACTGGTGAAAAAACTCCGTAGCCGCACGGCAACCCATACGAAAACCGCCAACTGGCTTGAAGGCAATTTCGCCACGGCGCTACAAGGGGCGCGGTTCACCCTGCACGTCGCCAATGGCGCACGGATGTTGTTGGGCGCGCCACGCCTGGCAAAACTCTCGGCTACATTGACGAAGCTGTCCAAAGGTCAGGTCCCGCAATGGACCAACGCCATGCCGCAGCCGGAAAAAGCCATCCGCTTCAGTCCTGCCGTGTCGGACGAACGCCCTCGGGTGGTGTACCTGGCGGCGTGTGTGTCGCGGGTCATGGGGCCGGCGGCGGGGGATAAAGAGCAGGTGTCGTTGTACGACAAAACCCGCGGGCTGCTGGAAAAGGCCGGTTACCAGGTGGTCTTCCCGGACAATCTGGACAACCTCTGCTGCGGCCAGCCATTCGCCTCCAAAGGCTACGCCGAACACGCCGAACACAAACGCCAGGAACTGATCGGCGCCTTGCTGCACGCCAGTCGCGGCGGGCTCGACCCGATCTATTGCGACACCAGCCCCTGTACGTTACGGCTCACTCAAGACCTTGGCGACGTTCGACTGGACCTCTACGATCCGGTGCGTTTCATCCGCACGCACCTGATGGATCGCCTCGACTTCACACCACAGGAAGCACCGATTGCGGTGCACGTCACCTGCAGCACCCAGCACCTTGGCGAAAGTCAGGCGCTGATCGATCTGGCGCGCAAATGCAGCAAAAACGTGGTCATTCCTGAAGGCATTCACTGCTGCGGCTTCGCCGGCGACAAGGGCTTCACCACGCCGCAGTTGAATGCCCATTCGCTGCGCACCCTCAAGGACGCGGTGCAACAATGCAGCGAAGGCATCTCCACCAGCCGCACCTGTGAGATCGGTTTGACGCAACATGGCGGCATTGATTACCACGGTCTAGTCTATCTGGTGGACCGCGTTACCCAGGCTAGGGTGCCCTGATAGAAGGACCCAAGGAAGGTGCATAGATGTACCTACTTGCCGGAATCGATAGCTCCACAGTAAAAAACAGAACCCTGAGGTGCCACCGCAGTCCACTGATCAAGTCCCGCCAATGCGGGACTCTCCCAACACTCGGTAGCTCGATTTGATGGCCAGCAATGCCTGGCCCTTCAGCTCAAGGAGATACACATGAATCGTTCTGTGCTGTTAGGTTTGTTTATTACTGCCTCTATGCTCGCCTCCCCCTCGTTTGCCGCAGAAAAAGATCAGTGCGCGGTCAATCTGCAAACCATCGAAAACGCAAAGGCACAGATTCCTCCGGAAATGGTTGACCAGGTAAAAGCCTCCGTCGAGCAAGCCGAAGCCGACCATGCAAAAGGCACCAAGCAGGGCACTGATGATTGCATCGCCGAGACCAACGACGTCATCAAGGCCCTCACCGACGCGAAAAAAGGCGGGAAGTAATCCGATACGAAGCAAAACAAAACCCGCCAACGGCGGGTTTTTTTGCATCCGGGGTCTGGGAATGTGTAACCGCCCGCATCGAGGGAAAAGCTTGGCACGCTGTCTGAAAAAACCGAATTCTTGTGTTGAATCGTAGTCTTTGAGGTAGGCCCCATCCGTTCAAGGTGATATCCATGAAGCGCACCACACTCGCTGGTCTGTTCATTTCCGCTGCAATGCTGGCCTCCCCTGCATTTGCTGCGGACAACAACCTGTGTACGAGCAAGCTGCAAGAGCTCAAAGGCAAAGTGAACGCGCTGCCGGCGACCTCCGGAAGCACCGCCATGGAGATCAAGAGACTGATGTCCAGCGCCGAAGCCTCACAAGCCTCCGGAGACGACACAAAATGCGTCACCGAAGCCACCCAGGCATTGGCACTCGCTGACAAACAGAGCAACCAGCCAAACCCATGATGTGTGGTGGCCTACCTTCGGGTTGGCCTTCTGAGTCGTGTTGACGTACACTGTGCAGGCTTGTTGCTCACTTGATTCACAGAGCACCAGGCTCGGGGCCGTTTAGGATTCGACGCCGGTTGCGAAACTTTAGGTGCATGCCGAGTTGGTAACAGAACTCGTAAATCCACTGTTGCAACTTCCTATAGTTGCCAATGACGAAACCTACGGGGAATACGCTCTCGCTGCGTAAGCAGCCTTAGCCCTTCCCTCCTGGTACCTTCGGGTCCAGCAATCATCAGGGGATGTCTGTAAACCCAAAGTGATTGTCATATAGAACAGAATCGCCGTGCAGTACGTTGTGGACGAAGCGGCTAAAACTTACACAACTCGCCCAAAGCACCCTGCCCGTCGGGTCGCTGAGGGTTAACTTAATAGACACGGCTACGCATGTAGTACCGACAGCGGAGTACTGGCGGACGGGGGTTCAAATCCCCCCGGCTCCACCACTTTTACATCTAAAGACGTCCAAGGGCGTCTTTTTTTGTGCCTGAATTCCAGCAAAATCAAGTCTTTAGGGTCCATTGGCGTCCATGGACGTCCGCCACAATCCGCGACATCGGGTATTCCAGATGGTATTCCAAGCCCTTCAGTGGTAATTTTTGGAATACCAATTGATATCATGGAACACCTCATGTGCGCCCAAGCCACCCGCCTCTCTGACCGCCAGCTCAAAGCGGTAAAGCCGAAAGACAAAGACTATGTCCTCAGCGATGGAGACGGCTTACAGCTGCGCGTGAGGGTCAATGGCTCTACGCTCTGGAACTTCAACTACCGGCAGCCGATCACCAAAAACCGCATCAACATGGGACTCGGCACCTACCCAGAACTCTCACTCGCGCAAGCCAGGAAGAAGACGGTCGAAGCCAGAGAGCTTCTAGCCCAAGGCATCGACCCTAAAGAACAACGTAGCGAGTTGGAGCAGACAAAAAGGCAGGCAACCGAGCATACGTTCGAGAACGTGGCGTCTGCCTGGTTTGAACTGAAAAAGGATTCTGTGACCACGGCTTATGCCGAGGACATCTGGCGCTCGCTCACGCTGCATGTTTTTCCATCGCTGGGAGCAACACCTATCTCGCAGATCAATGCCCCAAGGGTCATCGAGCTGCTGCGCCCTTTGGAAACGAAGGGCAGTCTGGAGACAGTGAAGCGACTGACACAACGACTCAACGAGATCATGACCTACGGCGTGAACTCGGGAATGATCTTCGCCAATCCGCTCAGCGGCATCCGGGCTGTTTTCAAGAAACCGAAAAAGCAGAATATGGCAGCCCTTCGTCCTGAAGAGCTGCCAGAACTGATGATCGCCATCGCCAATGCAAGTATTAAAAGAACAACGCGCTGCTTGATCGAATGGCAGCTCCATACCATGACCCGCCCCGCTGAGGCCGCCACGACCTCTTGGGCTGACATCGATCTAGACAAGAAAACCTGGACGATCCCAGCGGAGCGTATGAAAAAGCGCCGCGCTCACGTCATACCGCTGACCGAACACGCACTTGCGCTGTTGGAGACGATCAAACCCTACAGTGGCCACAGAGAATACGTGTTCCCGGCCGACAGGGACCCTCGAGATCACTGCAACAGCCAGACGGCAAACATGGCCTTGAAACGTATGGGCTTTGAAGGTCGATTGGTGAGTCATGGCATGCGCTCAATGGCGAGCACCATCCTGAACGAGCAGGGGTGGGACCCAGAGCTGATCGAGGTCGCACTCGCCCACGTGGACAAAGATGAGGTGCGCAGCGCCTACAATCGTGCGGATTACATTGAGAGAAGACGCCCGATGATGATCTGGTGGAGCGAACACATCCAACATGCCGCTACTGGCAACTTGTCGGTTTCGGCCATTCAAGGAACCAGAGGCCTCAAAGTAGTATCGATGCGTTAAACGGTAAATGTAGCACCTTACGAAATTGCACTCTACATGATCACCACTCGTTTGCATTGCACTTGACCAGGCGCTTGCATTCGACCTGATCAACCAGTGCATCGGATTTGACCAGCACGCTTAGTAACCATGAACGGCAGAGTGCTGTTCATTTCTGCCGGTAGAAACAGGCAGTGATAGGCCAGTAGTCAGCTCAAAGAAAGCTTGACCGAAATGGGAGAAGGTACTACAGGTAATATTCAGAGCTGGCTGTCAGGGCGAATCCTACTTGTCGAAAGCATGGCAGAAAGTTTAGCAACTTTGCCAGCCGCAGATGCGCAGAACCTCGCACTCAAGCAAAAAACCTGTTTGCCACATTCATGAACGTCTATGTGGGTCAGGGTGACGGCACTTTTATCATGCAGCCCCCCAATGAAATGCCTGCCGGCTACGATCCACGCACTCGCCCTTGGTACAACGAAGCAGTCAGCGCTGGCAAGATGACGCTTACTGAACCCTACCGTGATTCCGTCACTAAAGGGCTGTTCATCACCATTGCAACACCGGTCAGGAGCCTCACCGGACAGCGTGGAGTTGCGGGCGGCGATCTGAGCTTGGCAACGCTCGTGAAAATGATCAGTTCGATACATTTTCAGGGCGACGGATGTGCGTTTTTGGTCGATGAGAGTGAGCATATCTTGGTGCACCCGGACACATCACTGGTGATGAAAACACTGGCCGAAGTCTATCCAACTGACACGCCCAAGCTGTCGCAAAAAATCAGCGAAAACACGCTTGGTGGCCATGCGCAAGTTCTGACCTTTGCGCGGGTAAATGGCCTGCCTTCAGGGAACTGGTATGTGGGTGTAGCCCGAGATAAAGGAAGGCGTACTCAATGCTCAGTGAGCTCCGGAACTCTGCGATAGCGGCGACCATAATCGGCGTTGCTCTGATCATCATTCTGCTCGAGGTGCTGCTGAGCGTCCTGATGCGCCCTCGTAACCTGATGGGCAAAGGCGCCAACGCTTTACCACCACTTCGGCGACAAGGTCGGGCTAGAGTTGGCACTCGTGCGGCGTGCAATGGCTGATTTTATGAAACACAAACGCTCACCGGCCGACACCGCCGACCTGGTGGAGCAACTGCGCTTCGGTTGGGATGTCGCCATGGAGTTCGCGCTGAAGCGCCCCTTGCTTTATGCGCTGTTCGCGCAACATGTGGTCGTCAACCCAGACTTGGCTGCCGAGGGATACGCGCTAATGAAGGCCAGAGTGCAGCGCTTAGTCGATACGGGGCGCTTTAATCAGCCGGTCGATGTGGCGGCGCGCGCAGTGTGGGCCGCGTCACAGGGCCCGCTCTCGCTGGCCGCCCAGCACGTCGCGCAAGGATGTCGAAATGACCAGCAGACTTCTCTTCGATGCCGTGGTCAACGAGCTCTCGCGGGCTCCAGACTAGAGGCGGCGTGTGAGCGATGGTGAAAAGTTACCGACCTACCCCGTTCGCGCTTGCTGGTGTCACGTCATCCCTGCCTGAATCAGCTGCACAACATGGCGCATAGCTGGCAGGTACCGGCGAGCGGCTTCCTCAATTGGCATCGCCTTGGCGATGTACACAAGGTTCAGGCAGCCCATCACCCTCTCCTCATGAACGACCGGAATTGCAATGGCAGCAATTTTGCGCTCTTCAGACCAATGAGATCGGTTTTCCCCATAGCCTTTAGCAAGCGTGTGCTTCACAAGGCGATCTACGAAACGCCGGTCTGCAGCTAGCACTGACTGTTCATCGTCACGGCTAATCATCAACTCAATCAGCTCTTCGCGTTCGGCGGGCGGACAAAATGCAAAGTACGCCCGTCCGGTCGCCGTGCTGAGCAAGGGCAAACGTCGGCCCACCATCGACCGGTGAAAGGACAGACGACTAAAACGGTGCGTGGTCTCCCGTATGACCATGGCATCGACATCCAACGTGCATAGATCTGTCGGCCAGACAACTTCTTGCAGCAACCCCCCGAGCAACGGCGCAGCGAGAGAAGAAATCCACTGGTCGTCGCGATATCCCTCGCTCAGTTCACGCACTTTCAGACTTAAACAATAACTGTCGTCTGACTCACTGCGGCGCACATACCCTTCGGCTTGGAGCGTCTCCAGCAACCGACGCACCGTGGTGCGATGCAGCCCGATCTGCTCGGCCAGCTGGGCGATGCTGGCCCCTCCGTCGAAGCGGTTTAACGCGTTAATTAACGCCAGGCCGCGCGTTAGCCCGCGCACCGACTTGTATTGCGTTTCGCTCATCGTCCTTTCCTTGCCTTGAAAATCAGCCTTGTGCACCTAGTGCACACTAACAACTGTTCCCGTTGTTCACCACCCAGGTGATTTCCATACTCCGCCGCACAAGAAATTCAAAAAGTGCAGTACGGAGATACACATGAGTTCCACGTCATCTGCTTACCCGCCTGAGCACACCACTGACGTTGCCATCATCGGCGCCGGTCCCGTCGGCCTGATGATCGCCAACTATCTTGGCCAATGTGGTGTGAATGTCACGGTGGTGGAAAAGCTCGACACCCTAATCGACTACCCCCGCGCCATTGGCCTGGACGACGAAAGCCTGCGCACTTTCCAGGCGGTGGGTCTGGCGCAGGCAGTACTGCCGCATACAACGCCGTCACACGCCATGCGTTTCATGACGCCTAGGGGTCGCTGTTTTGCCGATATCCAGCCCAAGACCGACGAGTTTGGCTGGTCGCGGCGCAACGCGTTCATCCAACCGTTGGCCGACCGCGTGTTGTTTGAAGGGCTGCAGCGTTACAACAACGTCAAGGTGCTCTTTGGTCTTGAACTTCAGGATTTTGAGCAAAACGAAGCCGCCGTGACCCTGCGCCTGAAAGACCAGAGTGGCCATGAAGATATCTTGCGAGCCCGTTACGTGGTGGCGTGCGATGGCGGCAACAGTTTAGTTCGCCGCACGCTCGATATCAGCTTTGAAGGAAAGACTGCACCCAATCAGTGGATCGTTTTGGACCTCGCTAACGATCCGCTCGGTACGCCACATTTATATATGTGCTGCGACCCTATGCGGCCCTATGTTTCTGCAGCGCTGCCTCATGGCGTTCGGCGCTTCGAATTTATGGTCATGCCTGGCGAGACCGAAGCAGAACTGACTAAGCCCGAAAGCCTGCGCAAATTGCTGGGCAAAGTGCTGCCCAACCCCGACGACATAGAGCTGATCCGCAGCCGGGTATACACCCACAACGCACGGCTGGCTGGGCAGTTTCGGCAAGGCCGGCTACTGCTGGCCGGTGACGCCGCGCACATCATGCCAGTGTGGCAAGGACAGGGTTACAACAGCGGCATGCGCGACGCGTCCAACCTGGCATGGAAGCTGTCGCTGGTGGTCAAGGAGCTGGCGGCCGACCACCTGCTGGATACCTACCAACTAGAACGTCGCGACCACGCGAAAGCGATGATCGATCTTTCTGTGCTTGCCGGGCACGTGTTGGCCCCACCGAGACACTGGCAGGGCACGTTGCGCGACGGGGTTTCGTGGTTACTCAACTACCTCCCCCCTATCAAGCGCTACTTCCTGGAAATGCGCTTTAAGCCCATGCCGCAATACACGCAGGGGGCATTGGTCGTATCAACGGATAAGGCTTCGCCAGTGGGCAAGATGTTCATACAGCCTAAGGTGCTCACAGAAGAAGGTGAAACCGCCTTGCTTGATGACGTCATCGGCAACGGGTTCGCCATCATCGCGTGGGGCTGCGACCCGACATGGGGGCTGAATGCCGCGCAACTCCAACAGTGGCAAGCCCTGGGCGCGCGGTTCATCCAGGTCATACCCGACGTCCAGCTCAAGGCAGCCCGCAGCGGTGGCGACGATGTCATTCGCGTTGGCGATACCACCGGGCGCCTGAAAGAGTGGTTCGCACGCGGCTCATCCTCCATTGCAGTACTGCGCCCTGATCGCTTCGTTGCCGGTTTGGCTATCCCGCAAACGCTTGGTCAAACCTGTGACAAGCTGGCGTTGGCGCTACACGCATTACCACAACGCACTGCAGCGCCTGCTGCCAGCAAGGTGGCCTGATATGAGTGTGTATCTGCAGTGCCTGTCGCACACGCCACTGGTGGGTTACGTCGATCCGGCACCCGAGGTGCTCGCGGAAGTCGAGGACATGATCAGCGAGGCCCGCGCCCGAATTGCGCGTTTCGATCCAGAACTGATCGTGTTGTTGGGGCCCGACCATTACAACGGCTTTTTCTACGACGTTATGCCGGCGTTTTGTATAGGCGTAGCCGCCCATTCAATTGGTGATTTTGGTACGCCTGCCGGACCGCTGGACGTCCCCAAAGCTTTAGCCGAGAACTGCGCTGGTGCGTTGCTCGATGCCGGTATCGACATCGCAGTGTCTTACCGCATGCAGGTTGACCACGCGTTCGCCCAACCCCTGGAGTCGCTGCTGGGCGGGTTGCAAGGCTGCCCGGTCATTCCAGTTTTCATTAACTCAGTTGCAGTCCCCCTGCCCGGCTTTAAGCGTGCCCGCTTGCTTGGCGAAGCCCTCGGACAGTGGGCACGCACTCTGAATAAACGGGTGCTGTTTCTTGCCTCCGGCGGTTTGTCTCACCAACCGCCAGTGCCCGAGTTGGCCCATGTGGACGCGACCATGGCCGACCGCTTGATGGGCAGTGGCCGAAATCTGTCGGCTGATGAGCGTGATGCACGCCAGAAACGCGTCATTCAGGCCGCCCACCATTTCATTGAAGACCAGAACTGTCTGCACCCCCTCAATCCGACGTGGGATCAGCAGTTTCTCGACACCCTGGAGCAAGGGTGCCTGAGCAATCTCGATGCCCTGGGCAACGATGAGCTGTCGGCCCTGGCCGGCAAGTCCACTCACGAGGTCAAGACGTGGGTCTGCGCCTTCGCCGCGCTATCATCCTTCGGTCCCTACGAGTGCGAGGGGCGCTACTACCGCCCTATTCCTGAATGGATTGCCGGTTTCGCCGGTCTTGGCGCCCACCCCGTGAACAGTCACTTCTGAATACAAGGAACCCCTATGACTTCCGCCGCATTTACTGAGTCCTCCACCAGCCACCTGGTACGTATCCGTGAGGGCAAGCTGGACTTGCAACTGCATTACAACGACATAGGCCAAGGCACTGAAACCGTAGTGATGCTCCATGGCTCCGGGCCTGGCGCAAGCGGGTGGGCCAACTTCAACCGCAACATTGAGCCGCTGGTGAATGCCGGTTACCGCGTCATTCTGATGGACTGCCCAGGCTGGAGCAAAAGCGATCCAATCGTCAGCGAAGGCTCGCGCTCGCATCTCAACGCACAAGCGCTCAAGGGTTTACTTGATGCGCTAGACCTCGACCAGGTGCACATCGTAGGCAACTCGATGGGCGCCCACACCACGGTGGCATTCGCGCTCGACTACCCCGAACGCATTGGCAAATTGGTGCTGATGGGCGGCGGTACAGGCGGCAACAGTGCCTTTGTGGCGCAGCCCACCGAGGGCATCAAGTTGATCGGCGCGCTGTATCGCGACCCCACGATTGAGAACCTGAAGAAGATGATGACCGTCTTCGTCTTTGACGCCAGCAGCATGACTGAAGAGTTGTTCCAGACGCGCTTGGACAACATTCTTGCCCGTAAGGAACACCTGGAAAACTTCGTCAAAAGCAGCACGCTGAACCCCAAACAATTCCCCGATGTCAGCCACCGCCTGCACGAGATCAAAGCCAAAACCCTGATCGTCTGGGGCCGTGAAGATCGGTTCGTGCCCATGGACACCGGCCTGCGCCTGCTGGCCGGCCTACCGGATGCCCAATTGCATGTGTTCAACCGTTGCGGCCACTGGGCTCAGTGGGAACACGCCGATACGTACAACCGCCTGGTGTTGGACTTCCTGACCCACTGATGATCGAGGCCGACATGCAGCCTGCTCAAGAAAAACTCGATCAACTCGCTGCTGACCTGCGTAACGCGAACGCTCACCGCCAAGCGATTGCGCCGCTGCGCGAACAGATCGGCGAAGACAATGCCGATGCGGCTTACGCCATTCAGCGCCTCAACGTGGCTCACGTTGTCGCCAATGGCGGCCGTGTTGTGGGTCGCAAGATTGGCCTGACCAACCCAAAAGTACAGCAGCAACTGGGGGTGGATCAGCCGGACTTCGGCACCTTATTCGCGACCATGTGCTACGGCGATAACGAGACCGTGCCTGCCAGCCGCGTCCTGCAGCCAAAAATAGAAGCCGAGATCGCCTTGGTTCTGGAGCGTGATCTGCCCTTTGCAGACACCACGTTTGCTGATGTAGCAGTTGCCGTTGGTTGGGTTATGCCAGCACTCGAAATAGTCGGCAGCCGCATCCAAGACTGGAACATTCGCTTCGTCGACACCGTGGCAGACAACGCATCGAGCGGCGCGTTTGTACTGGGCGGCCCGGCCCGGCGCCTAGACGGGCTAGACCTGCGTCAAGCCAGCATGCGCATGACCTGCAACGGTGAGCTGGTGTCCAGCGGCAGTGGAGCCGAATGCCTCGGCCACCCATTGAATGCAGCTGCGTGGCTGGCGCGGACCCTCGCTCGTCTGGGCGATCCGCTGCGCGCCGGGGACATCATCTTAACCGGCGCATTGGGGCCCATGGTGGCGGTGGCTGGGGGTGACCGATTCGAGGCTGAGATCGACGGCGTAGGCCGAGTCAGCGTGAATTTTAGTGCCGAGAGATCCGTGGCCAGCGCACAAGTGAGGCAACAACCATGAAAAAACTAAAAGTCGCCGTAGTGGGTTCCGGGAATATCGGTACCGACCTGATGATCAAGATTTTGCGCAACGCAAAGCACTTGGAAATGGCAGTGATGGTCGGCATCGACCCGGCATCCGACGGTCTGGCCCGAGCGCAACGTATGGGAGTGCAAGTCACCCATGAAGGGGTTGAGGGGCTGTCCAAAATGGACGTTTTCCAACACATCGATTTTGTCTTTGATGCCACCTCGGCTGGCGCGCACGTGAAGAATGATGCGTTTCTGCGCGCAGTAAAACCTGGCATTCGTTTGATCGACCTGACACCTGCGGCCATTGGTCCCTACTGCGTGCCGGTGGTGAATCTGGAGCAGAACCTCGAGCAACTCAACGTCAACATGGTCACGTGTGGCGGGCAGGCAACCATTCCAATGGTTGCAGCCGTGTCGCGTATCACCAAGGTGCATTACGCCGAGATCGTCGCCTCCATCGCCAGCAAATCGGCAGGGCCTGGCACTCGCGCCAACATCGACGAGTTCACCGAAACCACCTCCAAAGCGATCGAAGTGATCGGTGGGGCCACCAAGGGTAAAGCCATCATCGTGATGAACCCGGCTGAACCGCCCTTGATGATGCGAGACACAGTATTTGTGCTGTCCGCCCTCGCCGACCAGGCGCACGTCCAAGCATCTATTGAAGAAATGGCCGCTGCCGTAATCGCATACGTGCCTGGGTATCGGCTTAAACAGAACGTGCAGTTCGAACTCATCCCAGCCAGCGCGCCTTTGCGAATTCCCGGCCTGGGGACGTTTAGCGGCTTGAAAACCTCAATCTTCCTCGAGGTCGAAGGCGCTGCCCACTATCTACCGGCCTATGCCGGCAACCTCGACATCATGACATCCGCAGCCTTGGCCACAGCCGAGCGCATGGCGCTGTCGATGCTCAGTGCCTGAGGAGACGGCTATGACATTCAAAACTGCCAACAAGCTTTACATCAGTGACGTCACTCTGCGCGACGGCAGCCACGCAATACGTCACCAGTACTCCATTCAGAATGTTCAGGACATCGCCCGCGCGTTGGATAAAGCCGGCGTCGACTCAATCGAAGTCGCACACGGCGACGGGCTCCAAGGCTCCAGCTTCAACTATGGCTTCGCCGCGCACACCGATCTGGAATGGATTGAAGCGGCGTTCGATGTCATCAGTCGAGCCAAAATCGCTACGCTGCTCCTGCCGGGAATCGGTACGGTGCCTGACCTGAAGGCCGCCTACGGTGCGGGTGCGCGTGTAGTACGGATCGCCACGCATTGCACTGAAGCAGACGTATCGAAACAACATATCGAATATGCCCGCGAGCTGGGGATGGACACCGTCGGTTTTCTGATGATGAGTCACATGATCCCCGCCGAGCAGTTGGCCGCGCAGGCCAAGCTGATGGAAAGCTACGGGGCGACCTGTGTGTACATGGCCGACTCCGGCGGCGCGATGAGCATGCAGGACGTACGCGACCGGTTCCGTGCATTCAAGGCGGTGCTAGATCCGAGCACCGAAACAGGTATGCATGCCCATCACAACCTGTCGCTAGGCGTGGCCAATTCCATCACCGCCGTTGAAGAAGGCTGCGACCGCATCGATGCCAGCCTTGCAGGCATGGGCGCGGGAGCGGGCAATGCTCCACTTGAAGTGTTTATTGCCGCCGCTGAGCGCCTGGGCTGGAACCACGGCACTGACCTGTACACCTTGTTGGATGCCGCCGATGACATCGTCCGTCCGCTGCAGGACAGGCCCGTGCGTGTAGACCGCGAAACGCTGGCACTCGGTTACGCCGGCGTTTACTCAAGCTTCCTGCGCCACGCCGAAATCGCCGCCGCCCGGTACGGCCTGAAAACACTCGACATCCTGGTCGAGCTGGGCAAACGACGGATGGTCGGCGGCCAAGAAGACATGATCGTCGATGTGGCGCTGGACCTGCTCAAACGCTAGCGACCGACGAGACGTTTTGACCCAGCAGCGGTGGACATCCCTGCTGCGAACCGCCCCTTCATTTTCAACAGGTAATCACTTCACGGCCCTCGCCAGGGGGCCTTGCTACACCCGTGCGTCTGCGCACGGCATTCCAATAATAAAAACAAAACACCGGAGTACAACAGCTATGAAACGCATTGATCGCCGTCTCGTCGGCGTGCTCGCCGTCGGCGTATGTCTACCTGCGACGGCCGACCTGCTGAGCGACAGCTCAGCCACCTTGCTTTCGCGCAACTATTATTTCGACCGGGACTATGCCAATGGGACGGGCCCGTCTGAGGCCAGGGAGTGGGCGCAAGGTTTTATCCTGCGCATGAACTCGGGTTACACCCAAGGCCCCGTCGGCTTTGGCCTTGATGTATTGGCAATGGGCGGTATCAAACTGGACTCCAGCGCAGGCCGAAGCGGAACAGGTCTATTGCCTTTTGATGCGGTGACCCGGGAGCCGGCCGACGAGTACAGCAAATTGGGAGTAGCCGCCAAAGTCCGATATTCCTCAACCGACCTGCAGGTGGGTACATTCCAACCGTTACTCCCCGTGATATTGGCCATTACTACCACACGGCTCTTTCCTCCGACCTTCCGAGGCGGTTACCTGCGCTCACAGGAAATCCCCGGCCTCACCCTGCACGCGGGCAACGTCGACCGTATTATTTTGCGCAACTCAACCGACGAAGAACGCATGGGCGTCAGTAGCCTCAACGGGCGATTCAACCCCAGCGGACTGTCCGATTCGTTTAGTTTTGCCGGCGCTGACTACGCCTTTAATGACCATCTCACCGGCACCTACTACTACGCCGAGCTAGACAACTTGTATCGTCAGCAATACGTGGCATTGCTGCACACAATGCCGCTGGGCGAAGGCAAGCTTAAAAGCGATATACGCTTCTTCGACAGCACAGGGGATGGCGCCTCCAAAGCAGGCACTGTAGACAACCGCACGCTGAGCACCATGTTTACCTACAAATGGCGCGCGCACTCGATTGGCCTGGGATATATGCAGTTGAATGGGTCCTCGGCAATGCCCTACATCGCGGGGACAGACGTCAACGTCAACTCCGAAGGCGCTCAGGCAGCGGACTTCGTCAATCCAAAAGAACGCAGCACGCAACTTCGCTACGACGTCGACTTTACAAGCTATGGTGTCCCCGGCCTCGGGGCAACATTGCGGTATCTACGGGGTAGAGATATCGAATTGGCGAACAACCCGGCTGCTTCCAAAGAGAACGAACGTGACGTCGAGCTGAACTACCTGGTCCAGTCCGGCACGTTTAAAGGGCTGAATGTTCGCCTTCGCCAGGCCACCTATAACAACGACTTCTCCCGTGACTTCACTGAAACCCGGTTCTACCTCGATTACCCTCTAAAACTTTGGTAAGCGCCGCAGGATAGAGGCGCAGACTGCAACCTGCGCCTCAGCCAAGACTACGCAAAAGCCCGCGCCTCA
Source organism: Pseudomonas sp. PDM32 (assembly GCF_019219225.1). Classification (NCBI taxonomy): domain Bacteria; kingdom Pseudomonadati; phylum Pseudomonadota; class Gammaproteobacteria; order Pseudomonadales; family Pseudomonadaceae; genus Pseudomonas; species Pseudomonas sp. PDM32. Next base: position 149,880 of record NZ_JAHUWE010000005.1, on the reverse strand, counting down.
ATGGCTGCGGGCTTTTTTGCGACAATTTTTTCCTACCTACAGCGAAAGAGATCGCGTAGTCGCACTCCGGTTCACTCGGCTGTCTGCCGCTCAGCCTATTGCTAAACGTTCGCAAGGCCGCGCAAACATGAACAGTCGCATGCGTGCCCAGGCCTTAGAGACCGTGGTAGCAAGGGGGCCAGCCAGCATTATCTGGAGTGCGCAAGCGTAGTGCCGAATGTGCTCTGCGCTGGTCGTCCAGTCGTGCTACCGACGAACTCATTCATCTGCTGAACGTTTGTTTCGCCAAGGTGAAAACCCATCTGAACAACGGTTAACTACTTGTGGGAAGTAAGCGACGGTATACGTTGGAAGGGAAGGATCATAAGACCCAAGCGCTGAGGATTTCCATCGGGAAAAAATGAACCCGCCACGAGAAGCTCGTGGCGGGTTATTGGGAGTGGTCACCGCGGTGACAGGATAAATGTGGAAGCGATAACCGAAGCGCGGTTACGAGAAGATATTGCGGCTGGCCCTCAGAAGGCCGGCAGCCGCAAAAACGATCAGCACAACACTGAATGCCACGAGCATTACCCCGCTCTGCCCCTGCCCTAAGAGGATGCCCGCCAGCAATGGCCCGATCACAGAGCCAAGCCGCCCCACCGCCCCCGCCGCGCCAATTCCTGTACCGCGCACGGCCACTGGATAAGCCGTGCCGGCGAGCGCGTACAACACCGACTGCGCGCCGGTCAGAAACAAACCGGCAAGCAGGCCACCCGCAGCCATCGCCACACCATTTGTGGCAGCAGCCAGCGCCAGAAGCGCGATCACTACGCCGATGTATGTGGCGATAACCACCACCCGTTTGTTTGAGCGATCGAACAGAGCGGCAATGGAAATGGCACCTATACCCGCACCGATGTTAAACATGATTTGAACGCTGCTGGCCTGCAGCGGCGTCAGCCCGCGAGAGAGCACCAGAGTAGGCAACCAGTTGATCAGGAAATAGAGAACAATGAGCGTGCACAGGTAGCTAAGCCATAGGGCGAGCGTTGTGCTAGCGCGACCGCCTTTCCATAGCGCATCGACGACAGCCCCCGACGCTTGGACGCCACCTTTCTCACTGGCGCTGATGTACTGATTGGACTCTTTCAGGAACAGTGCCAACAAGGGCAGCGTGAGCAAGGGGCCGATTCCGCCCAGGTAAAAGATGTGCCGCCACGCATCTTCAGCATTGCTGACAATACCGATAACCGAAGCGAACACAGCACCGAACGGCAGGCCGCAGTACATCGCACCCACCACAGTACCGCGCCTTTCCGGCGGTGTGGTTTCCGAACACAAGGCAATGAGGGTAGGCATCGCGCCCCCCAGACCTAGACCTGTCAAAAAACGTGCAACCAGAAGGCTATCCAGGTCCCAGACCTGAGTGGTCAAGATGGAAAAGATACCGAACCAGGCCACCGCAAGCATCAACATATTCTTGCGGCCAATGCGGTCAGCAAGCCATCCACCAATCGCGGAACCCGGCAATAGCCCTAACGCGTTAATACCAAAAACCCAGCCAAGCTCGCCTGGGGCCAGGTGAAACTCGCGCGCCATACGAGGCGCCGCGACGCCGATCGATTGAAGATCCAGCCCCTCCAGCAACGCCACTAAGAAACACAATCCAATCGTAAATTTGCCCGCTGTACGGGGCTGAATGCTCGCTAAGGTAGTCACCTTAATCTCCTTATTTTTTCGCTAGGTGCGGTGCTCATGGGCAGCGCGTTGTTGTAATTGGGCTCGACTCGAAGCGCTGGTTTAAGCAGCGCGTTCGGCAGATGGGGGATTACGGAATACAGCGGTGGCGGTCATTAAGGTGATGCCGTCTGAAACCAGGCTTGCGCTAACCCAACTCATGGTCCTGGTGCTGCCATCGACATTGGCCCGTCCGATGACGGTCGCGCCCGCATGCGCCGGCCCAATCATGTTGCTGTTCAACTGAATGGTGACGGGGTGCCGGCCGTTATCGCACTTCAGAAATGCCTCGACCGTCATGCCCAGCGTAATGTCCATAAGGGTTAGCAAAACGCCGCCATGCGCCGTTCCATTGGGGTTGAGATGATGGGGCTGTATTCGCAGTCTGGTTTCAACAACACCTTCGCAGATCGCCCGCTCGATCCCGCCCACGTGGCCCAGAAAGCTGTTCTCCTGGCCTACACTTTCAAACTTCTGCGCACTCATTTTTCATCTCCATCGAACACAACGCAGAGCCAATCACACACCGCTGCCGGGCGCGTGCCACCTTCAATTTCAATGACGCAGCCAAGCTGCAAACGCATACCGCCAGCCTGCTGACCGATATCAACCAGTGTCAGTCGTAAACGTACGCGGGTATTGGCGGCGACGGTCGCGGGAAACCGGACTCGGTCCAGCCCGTAGTTAAGCCAGCGCTCTGCCCTCTTCACCCGGAAACACTGTGTAGAAAGCCCAGTCACCAGCGACAACACCAAAAAGCCATGCGCAATCACCCCGCCAAAAGGCGTTTCGCGTCGAGCGCGCTCCTCATCCATGTGAACCCAATGGGTATCACCGGTAGTCCGCCCGAAGCTGGCGATCAACTCCCGATCCACGAGCACCCAATCGCTGACACCTAGCTCCATGCCTACGTATTCGGCGAGGTCCTTACCTTGATCAAACTCGATCATGCTTGCCCCCTGACGTTGAATAACGCCTCAATTTCAAATGGTCGGTTTTTACGCAACGCGTTTCGATCCACCTCCCCTTTGGGTGTCAGTTCAGATGCCGAGGGCGCTGGGGAAAGGGTGGCGAAACGCTCGATGCGCTTGGTGGGACTGGAGTGTTCGGCATTGTGCTGAGCGAACAGGTCGTCCAGCGCAATGGGGCGAGCCGCCCAGCACAGCGCGGCGATGTACGCTTGATCGGCACCCAGGATCACCACATCGTGCAAGGCGCCATCGGCGCGCCTAAGCAGCTCATGCCGAAGGCCGCTGGCATTCACCCAGCTCCCGTTTTCAAGCTTGAAGTCTTCAGCTAGCCGACCCTCGAAACGCAGACCGAGCTCTGGGCGTTCGGGGTCAACCAAACGACCTGCATCGCCCGTCCGATAAAAACCTTCTTCATCGACTGCTGCGCTGGCGCTAGCGCCCCAATAACCGCGCATGACGCTTGGCCCGCGCACACTCAGCTCAAACTTATCCCCACTGGGGCTTAGGCGAATCTCGGCGCCCGGCAAGGGCGTTCCAATCCAGCCGGGCTCAGCATTTGGCGCATGTACAAGCGTGGCGCCGGGGCCTGTTTCGGTCGCACCCCATCCGGTCAGAATGGGCACCGGTAAACCGCGCACGGCTGCTGAGTTGCGGCACAAGCGCGTGAAAATGTCCGGCGCCATTGCCGCACCGGCAGAGAACATTGCATCGAGATTGCCGAAGAACGCCTGGCGAAACTCGTCATCAGCCTCCATCACCGGTAACAAGGCTGCCCAACCCGACGGCACAGCGCCGTGAAAGGTGGGCTGTAACCTGCGAAGGTTCTGCACATGGAGGTCGAAACGCTCCGGCTTGCCCCTGGACTCATCAATATGCAGAGTGCCGCCCTGCGACAGGACAAGGTGGACATTGTTATTGCCGCCAAACGCGTGATTCCAAGGCAGCCAGTCCACTAAAACGGGCTTGCGGCGGAGCACAAATGGCCAGACGTCCAGGGTTGCCAGAAGATTGTCCGTCATCATGGCGTGGCTATAGGGAACCGGCTTGGGCTGGCCAGTGGAGCCTGAGGTGAGCAACAATTTTGCTGGCGCAGACGGGTCAAGCCAGGCGATGTCTGGATCGTCGACACCATCGGCAGCTTCGAACAGCTGCGCCAAACCGGCATCGCCCTCGATTACCAGCCGTGCCGCCCTCGCCGCCAAAGGGGCATCGGCAAAGCTGTCGCAGTAAACGGCTGCTGGCTTAAGCTTCTCTAGCACACTGGCAAGCTTCTCCTTGTCCCCACCCAGCGCGGCATACTGGGCTGCAATGGGCACATAGATAATTCCAGCACGCAACGCACCCAGTGCGATGCGCATATGGCGGATACCGTTAGGTGCAAATACAGCAAGCCGATCTCCGGGCTTCAGCCCTATTGCAAGCAGCCCCGCGCCAAGTCGCCCTGAGTCATGCCACGCTTTGGCGTACGACAGGCCCTGACGCTGTCCGCTCGACATCACCTCGGAAATAAATACAGCGGCTGGCGTGTCATGCGCCCACTGCTCCAGCCAGTCGACGACCGTGCGTACGCGCGCACTCAAAATGCGGCGTGAAGTGAGGTAGAGGCTACCGTCTGGCGAGGCGCGTAAGTCGACGTCGGGCGTGGCGAACATCGCCGAGCGCCAGTCTTCGCTGTTGTCGTGTTTGTTCGGGCCGTGTTTGATTTGATCAGGCATTTTTATTATGAGCTCCTCTGAACGACTGCTCGCCTTACGGCGGCAGCCATTCAGGCCTGTACGATTCAAAAGCAGTGTGTTCAGTAGACCTTGTGCAAAAGGTCCAGGAAGTAAGGTGCTTCGGCGGGTAACGGTGCAGTCCGGTTAAAGACACTTTTAGTGGCTGCCTCGGCGACTTCGGGCAACGCGTCGAAGGGCACGCCCAATGAACTCAACGTACGAGGCAAACCGATCTCCGATACGAGCGCCGAAACGATGTCCTCGCAGCGTCCTCCCAGGACACGATCAAGGCGCTCGAACTTTTCCGGGACAACCGTCCGAGCCCACTTGAGGGTTTCAGGGAGAAGCAAGCCGATCAACGTGCCGTGGTGCAAATTGAACGTGTCCAGAGGAATGGAAAGCGCATGAGCCCAGCCCAACCCTTTCCACATGCACATGCCCCCCTCCATAGCGCCCATCAACACCTGCGAACGAGCTTCGCGATCTGAAGGGTTGGCCACAGCTGTGCCCAGGTTGCGGCACAGCCTTTCTATAGCGTCCAGTGCAATGGCATCGACTGGCGGGTTCACCGCCGGTGAGAGATACCCTTCGATTGCATGACCCAGCGCATCAATACCGGTCGCGGCAGTCAGCCGCGCGGGAAGCGTAAGGGTGAGATCCGGGTCATAGAGCGCGACCTTTGGCACCAGGTTTACGCTCATAAAGATCGCTTTTTCGCCACCAGAGCCTATTGCGATCCCCGCGCCGCGTCCCACCTCGCTACCGGTGCCGGCAGTGGTGGGGATGCAAAGCAGCGGCGCGACAAAAGGACCAATCTGTGCCCCTCGCGCGCTCCCCACTGCATAGTCAGCCAACTTGCCCTCGTGGGTCGCCATCAACGCGACGCCCTTGGCCAGGTCGATAACCGCACCGCCGCCCAGGGCAATCAGGCCATCGCAATTCTCGTCTTGGTAAACACGCAATGCCGAAAGCACCGCGTCCTCAGAGGGATGGCTCGGGCAATCACTAAACGTTGGGGTTTGCTCACCCAGCGGTAGGCTTTCAAACACTTTTACCTGCAGACCGGCTTTGCATACGCCGTCGTCCAGCATGAGTAATGGCCGAGAGATACTCAGCAATTGAAGCTCGCTAGCCAGCTCGGCCAACGCGCCAAAGCCAAATCGGATCCTGCCAACATGTTGAATATAAGCGACCACGTTAATCACCTGATAAGTAGAGGCTGCAACAGCCAGATACGGACTCGACTACAACTTTCAGCGCCGATGCTCGGCAAGATCGCGCAGGTCGGCGACCCCGCCCCGGTTGGTCACCAAAGCTTTGCGAAGGACAAAACGCAGCAGTGCGTTGGGGCCCATGCGAGACCCGCCAATTCCAGAAGATTTGAAAGACATTTTTTCCGCGTCGCGAAGGATGTAAATCGTGATGGCCGCATCCTGCAGGGCCACAGCGCCAGCGTCGATTTGCTGGCCGATACGCATGGCCTCCTCTTCGCTACCGGCAAAGACTGCTGCAGACAGGCCATAGACTGAGTCGTTGGCCAGCGCGACCGCTTCATCTTCCGTGCGGTACTTCATAACGGGAGTAACCGGCCCGAATGTCTCCTCGGTCATCAACTTCATGTCGTGCGTTACGTCAGAGATAACCGTCGCTCGCATGTAGTGACCGCCGCCCAGGTTTTCGCTTTTGCCACCGGTCACGATTTTCGCGCCCTGCGATACAGCATCATCGATATGGGAATCGACGATCGCTGCTTGGCTGGCGAGAATAAACGGGCCCAAATCCCCATGCGCAGGGTCTGGGTACGCAAGCTCCAGCGCTTGCGACTTGCCCGCCAACAAAGCAACGAAATCGTCGTAAACGGACTCATGGACATACACCCGCTCAACCGAAAAACAGATCTGACCCATGGCGAATACCGACCCGCGAAGAACCGAAGTAGCCGCACGCTCTAGATCCGCATGCTCGGTGACGATTGCGGGGTCTTTGCCACCCAACTCGAGAAACGCCGGTATGAGCCGTCGTGCACATGCTTCCGCCACCAAACGACCAGTCTTGATGCTGCCGGTGAAGCACACGGCATCGACCCGCTGAATCAGTGCCTGTCCTGTGGCGCTGTCACCAGCCACGTACCTCAGAACTGCGGCCAGCTCAGGCAACTGACGCACCGTGTCCATGACCGGCTCGATAAACCTGGGCGCGATTTCGCTGGGTTTGATAACGGCTGCGCAGCCGGCAAGCAACGCCGGGATAGCGTCGATCATTGACAGAAGAAAGGGGTGGTTCCACGGCGTAATAAACCCAACCAAGCCGTAGGGCACCAGTTGGGTTTCGAACACGACATTAGCGTTGATCACTGACGCGCCAGAACGCTGCGCGGACTCGAAGATCTGCGGCGCTTTTGCACACCAGTCACGGATTGAACCCGCCACCATGTGCGGGACTTCGTGAGATAACCGCTGCCGCCCAGTATCCAGCGCTTCGGCAGCGCCGATGAGGTTTGCATTGGCCTCGATTGCACCGGCCCATTGAAGAAGCACCTTCACTCGCGCTTCCAGTCCGGCTTTCGACCATGTCTTTTGCCCGCTGCGCAGCTCCTCGCAAACCGTGTCGAAATCCGGCTCTGACAAGCGAGCAATGCGATAGTCAACGCTGCCTGTGCGCGGGTTCTTCACGTCAATTTCTAATGTCACGCTACTTCTCCTAATTTTTGTTCTTGGCGACCGCTACAGCCCGAGAGCTGGCTACCGCATGAGGCGAATTCTGACGGGACTTTAGCCGGCTCTTTTCTTGAACAACTGCGCGGCGTTTTCACGGTAAATACGGCGACGCGTCGCATCGTCCATGGCGTAGTTTTCAAGGAGTCTCAAGAAGTTCATGGACCTGGCCTTCGGCGCATACGGCCAGTCACTGCCGAAGAAAATTCGTTCCGGCTTTGCAAACTCCAATAAGGCCGCAAGGGCAAAGGGGCTGCTGGCCAGCGCGGTGTCGAAATAGAACCTTCTGAGCCGCTCGATTCCCACGTCATCCGGGCCGCCATCCGATACCGCCCGAGCGATTCGCTGGGCAGCGAACGGGAGAAAGCCTCCGCCGTGAGACAGCACGAACGAAATGTTTGGATATCGCTCTAGCCAGCCAGCCTTAGCGATATTGATTGCCGCACGGGTTGTATCCAGGAGGAAGTCGGCCACATAGGGCGGAATGCCTTCTACCGGCTTGCATGGCAGTTCACTGGGATGGATGAACACCACACTGCTCCGACGATTCAACTCTTCCATCAACGGCTCGAATGCGGCCTCGCCCAGGTAGCGGCCGCCTACGTTAGCCAGCAGGATGACGCCGTCGGCGCCCAGGTTATCGAACGCATAGGCCGCTTCAGCAATCGCACCTTCAACATCCGGCAGAGTCAACGTCGCGAAAAACCCGAATTTCCCAGGGTAGGTTTTGGTGACACTGGCAGCGTACTCATTCAATTCCCGAGCTTGCGCGCGAGCCTCTTGATCATTCCCCAGGTGAACACCCGGCGTGGACACCGAAAGAATCGAACAAGAGGTTCCCTGTGACTCCATAAGATCCAAACTGCCCTCGGCTGACCACACTGGAATAGGCAAACCACCCGCTGTTATCCCGCGCGAGCCCAACCACTTTGCGTAATCAGGCGGGACTATGTGGTGATGGGTGTCGATCTTGAGTTCCATGAACTGAACCTTCAAATAATGTGAGCGGTGACAGCGGAGCTTGTTGTTGTTTGAGCCCCAGACTCGGCCTTGCCCAAAGACCGCCCCACTGCATTGACCGAAATCTACAGAGCGTGTGAGTATTGATCCAGCGCGTATAACGGATAAGCGAAATCGACATGGTAGATATCAGGAAATTCGACCTCAACCTTCTTCCCATACTGGAAGCCTTGCTGATCCACCAAAACGTTTCGCGTGCGGCGGATGAGCTGGAAATGAGCCAATCAGCGGTCAGTGCCGCGCTAGGCCGCCTTCGGGTGCTGCTGGGGGATGATCTTCTAGTGCGCACGGGCCGAGGCATGCGCCCCACAGCACGAGCACTGGAGCTCAAAGCGACGGTGTCGCTCGTGCTTGATCAGGTTCGTGATGAGTTGATGAGCAGCGAAAGCTTCAACCCTGCAGAGTCCACGCGGAGCATTATCCTGGGTCTTTCGGAGGTGGGATGTTTCGTACTGGGCGCACGCATCACCAAACGTGTGCGTACGGAGGCGCCCAACATTCAACTCAAACTCACGACATTGTCGACAGAGGTCGTTGAAGATGCGCTTGAGCGAGGAGGAGCTGATCTAGCGCTGGGTCCCTTTGAATGCCACAGATCGACAGTGTTTCAACGACGGCTTTATGAACGCCACTACGTATGCCTGGCAGCCAAGGGAAGTACTTACTGCCATGAAAAAATGACGCTGGCGCAATTCGCACAAGCGCCACAGCTGGTCGTCAAATCGCCGTCACGCGTTCATGAAGTCATCAGTCAAGAGCTAGCCGAGCACGGACATACGTCTGCCAACACCATGGAAATTCCCAGCTTTCTCCACGCGCCCATGATGCTTGAAACGGGGGAGTTCATATCCGTAGTACCCGGCCAACTCGCGGACGTTTTTACAGCGCATTGGGACCTACAGATTATCGACGCTCCAATGGTCCTTCCCTTGCGGACGATTCGATTATTTTGGCACCGCCGGTCCAACACGGATCATGCTATTCGCTGGTTGCGGAACATGATTGTTGACGAGCTGACTTCAGAAATATTTTCATTGCCGGGCAATATCTAACGCAAATAGCTTCGAGCGATAGTTGGGGTTTGTGGTCGGCAGTTTTTGCCGTCATCGGACAACTGCATCAGACCGAAGACTGGCTGGCGGGACTTGCTTCTCCGCCTGAACTGGACAGTGGTTCGTCTGTTCAAGACGTCACTACGTCCGAAACCGAAAATCCCAATGCGATCACAACAGGCAGCAATCGGCCCAGATTGTGTAAAAACTCTAGATCCCGTTTTGATTTTCAAGACTGTGTGGCTGTCCGGCTCCGTAGCCTGATCAAGGCACGATGTCCCTTCCTGATGAGCTAAACCGCCCCAGCAACGCGCCAGATCATCGGGAGACGTAAAAACACGCCGGTTTTTAGGCCGTTAGCGCCTTCATCAAGTTATGGGTACCGATGATTTTCATGACCCGTTTCAAGTTGTAGGCAAATACATTCAAGCTCATCTCCGCACTTACTCCGTTCAGCTTTAGGGTCAGGAAATGCGTGGCGCCCCATCCATTGTTTGAGTGTCCCGAAGGGATGCTCAACCGTACGTTTGCGGACTCGCATCATGTCCGGCGCGTTGCTCAGCCTGTTCTGCATTTCCTCCAGGACGACTTCAAGCTCCCAGCGGCGAACCCGCCGTTCCGTGCTCGATGTGCACTGCCGTTTCAGTGTGCAACCCCGGCATTTTGAACTCCAGTAACGGTGCAAAGTCAGGCCTTTTTAAAGCCGCTACTGGAAGCTTGTCAGTTTCAGCCATCCAGGAGGGGTCTCAAATAGGTATAAACCCTCTGCGAGGCTTGGCTCTAACAAGCTAAACCTACGCGCGTTAATGCACAATGCGGATATGCGAGTTGCCGACCCGTTCCGCATAACCCTCAAGCAAAATTGGCCCCACATAAGAAGCGATCGACACCGGGGTGATATTCGCCTGAAGCCAAGCACCAATACTGTCAGCATCGGCGTTTGTCCGAGATGCACCAATAGGCACCACACGGTTAAGGAATGTCTTTCTCAGTGCCGCATACTGCCCGGCACTGACATACATCTTTCTATTTTTGCCATAGGTGATAGTAGTACCGGTCAGTACTGTGCCCTGGTAGTCGAAATTGCTACGCATTCCCCAAGTCTTCATAGAGCCCCCATATCTAGCGTTCCAAGCACTTTAATTGTGCTACTCGAAGTTGCCTGCAGGTTGAGTCTTCAGCCTTCAAGGACCATTTTTTTGTACACCGCATGACGGGAAGCCGTGGTGCGGATGAACTCCAATCCGAAATCCGCCGCATCACGTTTTACCTGCTTACCAAAAGTCACCCGGCTGGAGCGATCAAGGGTTTGCCAGACCTCTTGGCCGATGATTTGAGGTATCTCGAACTCCATGTCCTCGGGCAATTTCAGGACGTTTTCTTTTAAGACGACGGCGGCACGATCTGCAGGAGTATCCGTACTTTTCACGTGCGCTTGCAACAAAGCTAGAATCGTTGCCGATACGTCGGGCTGCTTTTGTGCCCAGGCAGCGAGCTCGGGGGTAAGCATGAGTGAGATAACCATAGAAGCTCCCTTGTGCGCGCATTTAAAAATGCAATGATCAATCTCAAATACAATTGCATTTAAAAATGCAATATGCAACTCGAATATGCAATTTATTCGGGTGACGTAATTTCCTATTCGCCCGCTCACGCAGCTGGCGAGTGAAAATCAGGGAGCTGCTCCTGCATCGTTGACAACCGATTTAGCTATGCAAGACCGGGACACCCGATCACTTATCTCCGCTTTTTCTGATTACGATTTTGACATTGTCAGATATTTAGTAATAATATCTGACAATGTCAAAACCGGTATTCACTGGGGGCTAGACGAAATGAGCGATGGGCCACATAGAAGCTTGAAGCTGCGAAAGCCATGGAAAGAACTGGCAAAGCGTGCGGACCAAGATACCTACGATGCCTCCCAGATAGCTGAGGCTACGGCGTACGCAGTGGCCAGTGACTTCAGAATGGAGGTCTCGTGGCATCTGATGGAAGCCCTGAAAGCAGTCTTTACCGGTTGTGATAACTCCCTGGAAATGCCGGAACTTGCGCTGGATCAACTTGAAAATGCGAAAGCTCTAGCAGCAGCCTCCGTTTTTGGAACGAATCTTGTGGAATGGAGCATCACCCTCATCCATGAAGGCAAATTTGGAATTGAAGCATTCCATGAAGCGGTAGGCCTTGCCGCTAAAGACCGCTGCCACGCAAACATCCGGTCGATCGAAGAACACTACCTTCGCGACTCGAATGAGCACAGAGCAGAGCACGTGAGTAAGAGACTCCAGAATGCCATTTCTACTCTATCGAGCACCCAACTCGGTCTGGATCTTGTGGGCCCAGAGCCCAATCGAATCCTCCCCTTTAGGAAGATGGAAGGTCTTGATGACGGGGTATCGTTGTGATGAACACCTTGCCGACTAAGGAAATAGCTGTAGATATACTTGAACCTGGCGCCCGCAAAAGAAACGGTGTGGTCCCGTGTTACATCGAGAAGAACATCGAGTTCAATCTTGAGGCTCTCGCATCCTTCTCATCCCATGACAAATGGGAGCCCGTAACGTATGACGCACTTCTCATAGCCGCTGCGGTCGAGTTCTGTGATCGCCTCCTTGTCCGCAGCACCATGAGCTGGGGCAGGCGGTTCATCGTGCATGTTCCAGTACACGACGTTGAACGGTGGTCGAGTACCAAGGTAGATCGAGCGCTCGTCAACGCGCTGAACCTCCTGACCGGCGACGACTGGAATTTCAACTTTCGATATCGAAAGCAACCCGCACAGAGACCGCCACAAGGCCAAATATCTTTTCCTTCCGATGCAGAGGCGGTCATTGCTTTCAGTGATGGAATGGACTCCCGTGCGGTCTCTGAACTTGAGAGCAAGCGCCTAGGCAAACGCTTGATTCGTCTTCGAATAGGGAGCAAACAACATGATATTTCAAAGAGGGAGCGGCAAAGGATTCCGTTCACGGCCATCCCATATTCAGTCAAACTTGATGACGCAAGAAGCGCCGAGAGAAGTGCGCGCAGCCGCGGGTTCAAGTTCAGCATCATATCCGCAATTGCGGCGTATCTAATTGATGCTCCAATGGCCATCATCCCCGAAAGCGGACAAGGTGCCCTTGCACCTGTGCTCCTTCCTGTTGCACATGGGTATGAGGACTATCGAAATCACCCCGTGTTCACCAAGCTTATGGAACGCTTTATCGAGGCCCTTCTTGGTTATCGATTCCAGTACACCTTTCCCAGGCTTTGGATGACGAAAGGCGAGACCCTGCGTGAGTTTGTGGAAACCTGCGGCCCTCACGCGAATTGGATAACGACCAGGTCGTGCTGGCAGCAATCCCGACAGGTAGCCGTTTCAGGCGCAAGAAGGCAGTGCGGTATATGCGCCGCGTGTATGCTTCGCCGCCTTAGCGTCCACGCTGCAGGATTAGAGGAGCCACCAACGAATTATGTATGGGAATCCCTAGACAGCCCAACCTGGGAAACAGGCGCAGCAAAAGAATTCACCAGTTGTACTAAAGCCTTGCGACAATACGCTATCGCAGGGGTGCTTCATTTCGAACACCTTTCTTCGATTCGGGAATCTTCGCAGTACGAACTGATCAAACGCCGCAGAACGACCGAACTGGCTCGAGCTCTGGCCGAGTCGCCACATGCCGTGGCGCAGAACCTTGACAGGCTCTTGCAGCAACATGCCAAGGAATGGTCAGCGTTCACGAGCGATATGAGATCAGAGTCGTTCGTGAGGAAGTGGATAGATGGCGCATCATGACCAAACCAAACTTTGAACTGAACCCAGCTGAACTGGGTGAACGACTGAAGGTCGCGCGCGAAACCGCGGCCATGACCCAAGACGCAGCGGCCAAAGCAGTTGGCTTTGCTCGAACCACTCTTGTGGCCATTGAAAAAGGACAGCGCTCTGCAAAGCTTGACGAGATCCAGATGCTTAGCCGCTGTTATGGAGTATCTGCTAACTCTTTGCTGCGCCGAGAAGCGGTCCATGTGGACCTTGTTCCTCGCTTCCGCTCACTCCCAGACACTGGTGATGCAGGCATCGACCAAGCTGCTCGGATGCTGAATGATCTCGTCAGGGCAGAAGTAGAACTTGAGAACATTTTAGGTGTTCGGAAAACCTCAAATTATCCGACCGAAAAAAGCATCTTGCCTGGCGATGTACGCAAACAAGCAGAGCACGATGCACATAGCCTCCGAAGCTGGCTAGGGCTCGGCGAGAGCCCGATTCAAGATCTGTTTTCACTCATAGAGATGCAACTTGGAATTCGTGTCTATAGCCGGAGACTTGAATCGAAAGTGTCTGGGCTGTTTGCCTATGACGACGCCGTTGGCGCCTGTATGCTAATAAATGCAGTACATCGGAAGGATCGTCAAACTCAGACTGGCGCCCACGAGCTCGGGCACTTTATAGCGACGCGGCGTCAGCCCGAGATCTATCAAGCCGAAAAGTATGAAAACTCGCGTGAAGAGCGTTACGCGAACGCTTTCGGAAGCGCGTTTCTAACGCCAGCCCGTACTGTCATGGAAAAGTTCAAAGAAGTGACCATTGGATCAACTCACCTCACTCGTCGGCACATCATCCTGCTCGCTAGTTTCTTTGGTGTTTCACGCCAGGCGATGGTGTTGAGGCTTGAAGAATTGGACCTGACGAAAAAGGGTACTTGGGATTGGTTCATGGATAATGGCGGTATAACCGACGACCAAGCCCAGCAGGTACTAGGCCCGATAGCTCACGATTCCACGCCTACGGAAGGCGCGCAATCAACGAGGCTTTTTTTATTAGCTATCGATGCGTGGAAGAAAGATTTAATCAGCGAAGGGCAAATGTCGGATTTGCTTAAGCTCGATAGGGCAAAAGTACGCGAGTTGCTTGATGAGGCAGAAGAGGATGAGGTTGATGACCTTTTCAAGCTGTCTCACTGATCGAGATAGCATTCTCGTTCTAGACGCCAGTGTCATCATAAACTTGCTGGCGACTGGCTATGCAGGCGCAATCCTGCAAGCAGTTCCGGCTCCTATTGTCGTCACCGACAATGTAATACGGGAGATTGAGCAAGGAGCAGTAAACGGCCGGCCTGAGCCGAAACAGCTTTCGGAGCTAATCCATAATCAAACTTTAAAGAGAGAAGAGCTTTCTGGCATTGCACTAGAGCACTTCTTTGACTTGGTATCCGGATCCACAGCGGCTTCGCTCGGAGACGGAGAAGCCGCGACACTCGCGCTTGCACATAGCAACGGGTTCACAGCGGTCATTGATGAAAAAAAAGCAACTCAGATTTCCTCCCAACGCTTTGGAACACTGAGACTAATTACAACAGTCGATATTCTTGCTTACGAGCCCGTGCGTATTTCAATCGGAGATAAAGCCTTAGCCGATGCAACGCTTCAAGCGCTGAAACACGCCAGAATGCAAGTCCGAGACAGCCAATTCGACTGGATTGAAAAGGTGATCGGATGCGAAAACGTAGGTTTATGCCCAAGCCTTAGGAGGCTTGCAAAGCTTAAGCTGGCAGCGCGCCGCAATGTTAGCCAGTAATGCTGGACCAACTTATACAGCTAAAAATTAGCTGTATAAGTCTGAGAATTCAGTCACCAGAGGGCCGCACTAGGAGAAACAAATTTCTCTTTGCTCGAGTAGCAGCAACGTGCAGCAAGCATCTTTCAGAAATTTCAGTATCTTCGGTTACCCCTGCATCCTCATCACGGCTTAATTGGTCGGCGTAGGAAGCGGCTCCTCTGTAGGCGGCAACAATCACTACGCTAAACTCAAGCCCTTTGATGCGATGCATGGTGGCCAGGCGAACGCCCGGCTGTGCCGAATCGTCAGAGGTTGAGTTGTCCAGTTTCAAGTGAACAATACCTGCCTGCTGCAGAGCCCGAGCGACATTATCCAGATCGTCATTAGTACGCGCAGTTATGCAAACCTGTCGAGGCTCCATCCCATCGTCCTGCAATTGTTTAAGGATCGCCTTTATATGCGGCATATCTTCGTGTGCGGAAGACGACTCGATGATATCCGGCACATCACCATGCGTCAGAGACCGATAACCGCGCAGAGAGTCCACGTTGCCATCCAAGTCATCGACAGCACATCCTTCGAGTTGAGCGCAGGCCCATTGACGGATTTCGTCGGTGGTTCGGTAATTCACCTTCAGGTTATGGCTACGGCCGCGAACCTCGATGCCCACCCGACTAAGCACGACTTTGTGCCGGTAGATACGCTGGTGGGCATCACCAACAATAAACAGGTCGTTTTCGGCTACTTTTACTGCCGTACGAATTAGCTCAAAGCCCGCGTTGCTAATGTCCTGGGCTTCATCCACCACCATGGAGCGGATACCCAGTGCAGGCTGCTCCTTCCTTAACAACTGAGAGGCCTCACGGAAAGCTTCTTCTGGCTCGCGCAAATTGGCAGCTTGCAGTTGGGCCCGGTATTCGGCAAACACCGGCCAGATAGACTTACGCATCGCACGGCCAAGCTGACCGCCGCGGCCTACTCGACTGGCACGCATATAGTCCTCAACAGTTTCGCAGGCTTGAGGAAGCACCACCCGCTCATATTCGGCACGCATGAACTGCAAGCTGAGATCAACCGATGCGGGCATCGCCGATAAGGCTGCTTGCCAGAAACGGCGACGGTCGCCTTCGTTATACAACAGGTTATGTGGGTAACCAAAACGACGCAGAAGACTGGAAGCCCACTGATCCAGGTTCACCACCTGAATTTTCTCCAGCTCCTGCGGTGTGCACAGCAGAGCCAAATGCTGGCGAATGTCCTCAGCCAGGGTTTTGGTGAAAGTGGTAAACAACACCGGACGACCTGGCAAATCCGAGTATTGTCGTGCAAGTCTTGCAGCGCGATGCATGGCTACAACAGTTTTACCAGTACCTGCGCCACCGGTCACCTTCACAGGGCCACTCCAGTCACGCTCAACCAACTTACGCTGGCTTGGGTGCAGGAAGACCCTCCAATGCTCTAGAGGTGCCGCCAGTAAAGCTTCTAGATCGCTGTCGTCAGTAAGCACCACGAAATGACGGCGTGAGCTATCACGCTCCAGCGCAGCACCGAAGTCTGTAGGGTCGACCGCCGCCGGCGCGGATTGATCACTGATAATCTTGTCGAAAGTCTCGCCGGCAGCAAACAGATACAACGCTTCGTATGCCTCATCGGGCAATTGCGCTTCCAGCGCCTCAAGTTCGCCTTCATTAGTTACGGCACGCACCGCTTCCAGCCGATCATCGGGTACGCCCAGCCGGCGAATCTCACGATCCTTGAGGGCATCGAACAGCCCCACTGCACGCACCTCGGCCGAGGCGTCAGACGCTTTCGTGTTAGCCACCTCCTGCACTGCATAAACCTGGATGCTGCCAACATCCGGATGGATCGCGACTCGATGGCGACGTGCCCACTGATAGGCATCGTCATGCTGGTCAACCCACAACAGGCAGTAGACGTTGCCCACATCAGGTTTAAGCACGATTCCACGCATATTTTCGTTAATCCGAACCGAGCGCATGTTCGGATCGGCGGCATCATGAATGCGCTCATAATTGATGCCGGTCGCCATTGGGTTCTGACGAAACTTTGCAACGAAGGCCAGTACCGCCTGCTGATGAGAACGTGGAACTACCGAAAACGACTTCAGGAAGTCATCGGACATTGCAATCTTGAGTGCCAGCGTCATGCCAGTGTCTCCATCAAAAGGGTTCTCAGCTCATCAGGCAACTCACTGCCGTCAGCGGTAAAAGAATGCCAACCTTGGCGAGCAAAAAGCGCAGCCTCTGATCCAGAATCTGGCAGTAGTACCGCGGTACGAACATCTGGCCAAGCCAATTCAGCTTCTGCTATTACGCGGCCTTTTTCATCCATCAACTCATAGCCCACTTCTGGGGCGGTTATGCCCAAACCAGCCAGAGCCAAGCTCCAAGACTGTACTTCATGTGCAGCCAAACTCAGCGCTTCCTGCCAGGCGTCAGACAACCCGCCAGATTTTGCTTTGAGCGCAGAACAATCCTGCAGCGCAGATAACCCCGGCATTTCAGCGTTGCCAACCCAAAACTGACTCAGCGGCAACAATAAGTTAAGTGCCTGCCAAAGTTGCTGCCAGCGTAACTGAAGCTCGCTTTCGGGCAGGCCATCTTCTTTCCATTCGCCAACCAAAAGAGGTTCAGTGTCTGCCGAGCCATTACCCGTCATCACTTGCTTCAGATGCTCCGGGCGCATGGCAATAGCCAGCATCCAAGCTTTACCGAGCTGACGCAGGCTCAATCTATGCAGCTGCAGGTCAGGTAGCAGGCCCAGCTCATCTAAACGCTGCCAGAAAGCCCCTTCGCGCAGGACTTGAAGTGCAGTAGTGTCCCCCGGCGGCATCAACATTCCCGCAGCCAGGGAGACGGCCAATTTGCCGAGCGCTTGGTGTTGCCCACGGGCTAAACGCTGATGCAGCTGGGTAAAGGACGGCAGCGATTTGAAACTGGAGAGTGTTGCGATGCCCTGTGCCGCACACAGCTTCTGCACTACCTGCTGCGGATCATCATCAAGCAATGTTGGCCAAGGCGATGGTGTAGGTAATACCTGGTTTTGCAAGGCGCATTCGACATCATCCCAGGTCAGCGTCCAGACTGAGAACTTCCCGCTCTTGGCCACCGCCATACGTTTGGCCATATCGGTAGTAATGATGTCTTTGTGGTACTGCCAACCATCAACAAAGACCGCCACCGGCAGGTCGTCGGCGGCATCGTCTGGCCAGAACACGAAGTCAGGCTTGCACGGAATCAACACACTTTCGCTGGCTCCCAGATTGACCTGCAACTCCATCCGCCAGCGACGCGAGCCAGCCTGTATCTGATAGCCCGCCTTACCTTTGAACAACAGCTCACTCAGTTTGAACTTCTCACCTTCATGCTCACGGCGCAGCGCTTCGACAAACCGCTTCTCCAGCATGCTGTCCAGTAACTGGTTAGCTGGCTGGGCGTCGGCCAGATGGGTAACTGGCTTCAGTGCCCCCTTGTACTGCATCACTTCACCCAACAACTTCTGTGCTGTACGTCGCGAGATAGACTTACGATCATGGCTGTTGTGATAGCGGTACACGCAGCGATAACAGCCATCGGTGTCCGCATTCTGGTTGCAGGTACAGCTACTGAGGGCTTGCAGTGCAATGTCGAATACGTCCAACAGCGGTTCCGGCGCGCGCATCAATTCCTTGAGATAGCCGGTGCCACCCGGCACGCTGTCGTAGATCACTAGATAACAACGCGGCGTATCTGAGCCCGCAGCCATACGCATATCTAGGGCAATACGCAGATGGTCCACTGCTCCCCTAAAACGCCGCGCCAACCCCAACTCCAGAGCCGACACAAAACTCAGCAAAGCCTCGTTGGTATCGGCAAAACCCACCTCGGGCAAAAATAGACGAATGCCCTCACTAGTGAACTCGCGGTAGAGGAACACGCACTGCTGCGTGCTCGCCTCGGGGTTCTTGCGCTTCGCGCACCAGGACGAATGGTTGCGATACAGCTCCTCGGCCTTGCGCTTGCGCTGCAAGGTTCCACACTCGGGGCAGATGCTAAAACCAGGGCGACTGAGTTCCTTCCCGCCGATCTCCATCGGCATGCCTTCCGCTGACTGCTCGCCAAAGTTCACCTCGCGAAAAGTCACTCGATCAAGAAACTCGAAGCCGAAAGGAAATGTCTGCTCGTCAATCACAAAAGCCTGACGCACCGCCTCAGGCGGGCTATCCACCAAAGCCTGGCGCACATAAAAGCCGCGCTGACGCTCGTCTGAGTCGTCAGCAATACGGCTATCGCGATCCAGCGTACGGGCAAAGACCGTGGTCAAGCGGAGCATCTCGTGTACGCGCCCACTGTCGCGCCACAGCGTATCGCCACATCGTGGGCAGTTAGGGTGTTGATCACCCGAGGACAGCGGCTCGCTATAGGAGCACTGCCTACAGAAACGCCAGTGCTCCGGCTTGATCTTCGATACGTCGATCTGATTGATCACCACCCGCCGGCCTTCGGCATAAAAGGTGTTGTTCGGTGCCAACTCAGTGATGGCCGTTGATCCAGGACGCTCATATTCGAAGGTCAGAGGATCAGGAGCGGATGTTCCAGGCTTTGAATCGCGCACAATGATCGAGCGCAACAGCACACCTTGCTCCGGGAACGCATAGTTGGGTAGCAAGCCCTCATCAGTCAGCACATTGAGCGTAGCCTTACCCTCAATGCTGCCAATCAAACGCGAAAGCGCAGTTCGATCCTGAAGCAGTCGTGCCAACTCCAGATCCTGATCCTCACCACGCACCGTCAATGCCTGCAGCTTATCGATCTCCTTCACTGCAGCCTCACGCTTGCGCTTGATGCTTTCAACATCACTTGCAATGCCCTGCAAACGGTTGACGATCTTGTACGCCAACGGGCTGCTATTGCCGTTCCCGCCCTGAATGAAATTAGCCAGCCACTGGCATGTACCGTCGCTCAAAGGGCACATCTCTCCCTGATTGAACAAGCGCAAGAACCGTTCAAGAAGCGACGCCTGATGCTGTTCCACATAACTCAACCAAGGGTAAGGAAACTTGCTGTTGGTCTGATTATTGATCGCAGTGAACACCCCACGAATTTCTTGAGGGATCTGCGCCGCCCGTCCGTTCTCATGCACCCAGCAATCCAAGGTGAACGCTGTAAGTTGACGTTCAAGTACTGCAGAGGCGTTAAGGAAAACCCCAGGTGCCTGCACGGAACCTGCAATCATGGTTTTCGGGTCATCCCAGAAATACAGGTCATGCGACTTGCTGGTCGCCATGCTCATCAGCAACGCATTACCCGTGCTACGCCCTGCCCGTCCTGCTCGCTGAATGTAGTTTGCCTGCTGTGGAGGAATCGAACATTGCAGCACACTGGATAAATCGCCGATGTCGATGCCCATTTCTAGCGTGGGTGTTGCGGAGAGCACATTGATGCCGCCGGGGCGATCACTGTTGGACTTGAAGTTACGCTCTACCGCCTCGCGTGTCTCGCGTGGCAGCAAGCCGGTATGCTCATGCGCTACCACCCGCTGAATGTCCGCATTCAGATAAAGCTTGCGATAAAAATCACCGGGCGACTCAAGTGCCTGCAACTCGCCCTGGCAATCAACGCGGCGACACGCTTGCTCAGAAAAATCATCCTCTGGGCCTGAGAGTGTGGTGCTGTGGCAGCTGGAACACCGCCACACCTTGCCCCCCAAGATAACGTGAAAAGCAGAGGGCTCCAGCCCCCATACACGGATATCCGGCTTCTCGGTTGCCTCCTCAAAACCTGCTAACCCAACGCTTTCCAATGACTCAAGAGCAAGCCGATAAAGCGGTGCAATCAAGGCATCCGTGCCCAGTGCCAGATCATGCAAAGCAGGCAATGCCTTGAACGCCCAGTCGCTAAACAAACGGGCATGGCTCTTAGTTATACTGACGCAGCGACCAAACTCTGCCAGTGTCAAAAACCTCGGAGGCCGAGGGCTGGTGAGAAGCTTAAACTGGCTTGGATTCTTCTTATACCCCCAAGGGCTGCTACCCATTCGCGCATAAAACCCTAGCTCCTGATCACGCCAAGCCCCGATGCGCTGCATGTTTTCCAGTAGCCCGCGCAGTAAAATAACAACTTCGTCCAGTTGCGCGGCGGCTAAAGGTTCAAGCGTGTCACGTAGACGTGGCAACAGCCATTGAGCGGCTTCGTCTAACTTGCCTGCAAGTGGCACTACGCAAGCAGTTCCTGTCGCAACCAGAGTACGACCAATATGAGCATCCTGGCCAAATTCTGCATTGAGCACCCAAGGCAACACCTTCGCCAGCTCGGCAGGTAGGTTGCTGCTTTCAGGTAGCGCCCCCTCTTCCATCAGGGTCTCGTAGTCACGTAGCCAGTGCATTTGCGGTGGCAGAAAGTTAGCAATGTAATGACCGTCACCTAGCGCCGTTCGCCAGCGGTGCGCGAATGCTGTTGGCAAATTTTCCAATGTCACAGGTCGCCCAGCTGCATAGGCATCAGCAATTACCTGCGCCAACGCCGGGCGTAAGTTCATTCGCCAGGTTCGTGCGGCAAGGAACCCTGCACGATGCGCCGCATCCTGTACCGAGTCAGAGAAAGCAATCAGCTTTTTGTCCGGATTGAAGCGCGTTGCAAACAACTGTCCCACCATCACCGCCGCCAGACTGGCCGCTTGCGAACCTACAATCGTCAGCGTTTTATAACCAGCACAGAAAGGACAATCATGGTGCGACTTGGTGTACTTCGCGCCATTGCGCGTACCTTCACGCAGGTTGCTGGCAATATCTACAGCCAGCAAAGGCTGATCCTCACAGTGTGAGCATTCGGTTTGCGATGCCTGATGCAAGGAACCGCAGGCAGGGCATACCTGCTTGCGCTCGAACACCGCAGGGTTCGTCCCCGCACTAGAAGGAAAGATAAAACGGGTACTCACATCCTCGGCGAAGAACGCACTGTAAAACGCCTGCAAATCATGGGTGAGTTGATTGGGGCTGATCTTTTGCTGCGTAGAACCCCAGCCGGTGGCATGGCACTCGCGGCAATGGATCACCGGCAGATGCAGCCGCTCCATATCGGCTTTGCGTAAGTCATCGTGATGCCGAAGCTGCGGCTCAGCATCCAGCACAGCCACCATGCGACGCAGCTCACGTAGCCAGATTTCCACCTTCACCTGCAAGAAAAAATTCTGATGTGCATCCTGGCGTGCATGCGCCACCAACGACAGCAAGCTAGACAACCAAAGCAGCGCAAAGCGCTCATCATCGCAGTTCGGCAAACGGCGCTTGAGCAGTACCAACAGATCAGCCAGCAACACAGACTTTGGCCCAAGACGCTCCAGATCACGCAAAAGATTCTGGAAGGCGAAATGGCTCTTCAGGTGCTTACCTAAGCAACAGCGCCAAGCAAAATCCTCTGCCTGCATGACGGAGCAAGGCTCACCGAACCACAACGGTGCTTGGGCCGCCAGATAGGCATGCAGGTCGTTGTAGTTCTCGGGTGCCAAGACATCCACGTCACTGGGATGCGGGCTTTGGGTGAACTCAACCAGTGCTTCAGCGAGATAATCCCCGACCGACTCGCGGTCCTCAGCGATAACCGCACTGTCATCCAACACTTCACCAAACACATCACCAGCAAACGCCAGCAAATCGCTAACGCCATCATCGCCCAGCGTTGCCGAAGTACCGACGCACACTAACTGGCCCGGCGGCGCATTCAGCCGCCCCTTTAGGCGGCGAATCAGACAAGCCAGATCAGTACCCTGCGCGCCATCAAATGTATGCAGCTCATCCACCACCAAATAACGTAGCGTGTCCGGCTGCTGATGCGCCCACAAAGGGGCATCTGCTGCACGCAGCAGAAGAAAGTCCAACATTTTGTAGTTGGTCAGCAGAATATCCGGCGGATTTTCACGCAGGCCATTGCGATCGGTAATCACCGAATAACTGCCGTCACTCAATTGGGCGACCGTTGGCGACTCGATAGCCGGTGCATCGCCCACATACAAGCCTGCACGAATTCCACTAAGGCCAGCGGCCTTAACGATTTCCTTGGCCACGCGCCCAGATTGGTCGCTGGCCAAGGCGTTCATGGGATAGAGGATGATCGCCTTGATGCCACGCCGTCCCTCGGCACGCGCCACGCGACAATGCTCAAGGATCGGATATAGAAAGCACTCGGTCTTACCCGACCCCGTACCCGTTGCCACCAACGTGGATTGAGCCTCTGACCCCGCCAGCCGCGCAAAAGCCTTGGCCTGATGTGCATGGGGCACAAAGCTGGTAGGTAACCAAGGGAAAGCCGGTAGACCGCCACTCAGCTGCTTTCGAAATGGCAGTGGCAACGTCAGATACGGCCCTTTGAAAATATTGCTGCGCTCAGCCAAAAAGCGCTCCAGCAAGCCCTCAAAACCAGAAGTAGTGGACGGGAATGCGGTGCGCAGAAAGTCTGCGACACCCTGAGTCACCTGCTGGGAAACGATCAATGGCTGCATGATCAGATTGCCTCATCCGCGGATGGTAATACCGTCAGCCCGTAGAGGCTTTCCAATGCTGCCAACATCTGGTGCCTTCTCCAAGTAACAAATGCTAGTGGATCGCCCCAAAGCAAATTTTTGGGAACGGGAATGAAATCGTAGGAACTCCAGTACTTATTGCCGTCCGAACTTTGAAAAAACTCACTTGGATGACGTGCTCGCTTGTAGTTATTGACCTCGGCTGGCATAGGCTGGAAGTTCCATAGCACATCGACAGTCTCTTGATAAGCCGCATCCGCCCCAACTAATTTGAGCGGAAATATATGATCAACTTGAGGCTTACTGTCATGAAAAACGTAGCTGCGACTGGGCATAAGCACCTTTGTAGCCAACCACGTTTGGCTCAACAGCTGGTATTCGTTGAGCTCTCCAGTTCGGTTTTTCTCGATCGCGATCTTGCGAATAGCTTCAAGCGGGAATGACTCATTTTGCCTTCCTGCTTCCATAGCTTCGCGCGCGAAAACATTGACCATGGTCTGGGTATTCCAATCACACATCTGAGAAAGTAAAAAGTACTGGTGAATGAGCTTTACCTCTGACTCGTCCCAGGCGCGGATACGCCATTCATGACCGTGGCGCTTAAGCTCCGTCAGGTAGGCTGCAATCGGTAAGACGGCCAACCACCGAGGCACGATGGAGGCATGATTGATATTCAGCAACCCCTTTAAATACCCCCTAAATAGCTCTAACAATGGCTCACGATCACTTTCCAAAGCACTCTGGAACGCTTGGATATCGTTACCATCCAGCCGTCCCTCATCAATGCGGATCGTGTTCTTAACCAGCAAATGAAAGAACTGTAGGATCGATGTAGACGAAAACTCAATGCCACCACTCTGCTTTGCAATCTCATCAGACAAAGTCCAGAGCTTCTCCTCATAGTCCGACTGAACCGCCTTGATCTTCCCGAGCACCAGCTCCAACTGAGTTAACGCCACCCCGCCAGTGTTAAGCCGTCGAAAAACCTCATTTACTTCGTTAGGGCTATCGGCGTTGACCGAGAAGTAGGCTATCGACTTATGATTGGTGTCGACAAATATATCCCACAACGAACTCAGGTTTCTGCGCACGCGAAGCTTGGCGCTTTTATCATCACCGACGGCCGTCAGGGCGCGATCCTCAAGATCAACCTTTTCGTCCTCGTTACAGCGCAAACAGGACAACTCCGTCATGCGCAAATAACGAGGTTCGGCTGCCACACTAGCATCGCGGAACAGAAAGCCCGTTTCATCCGACTCCGCAGTGGCTGGATCGAACATCAAATCAAAATGTAAGATCCGGCCATTGAAACGATGACGGAGCACTGAATAAAGCGTCTGCAAGCGTTGTTGACCGTCATACACCAGCGCCTTGGGGGCGCCCCACAACCCCTCATCCACCTGCCGTGCGTGATGACCCGGGGCATAGTCTCCAACAAAGCAGCGATAAGGCACTTTCTGTTCCGTTTCCCACAGCACCACACCACCGATTGGGTAGCGTTTAAGCAGTGAGTCGAGTAACAAGCACACGTAATCTTCCGACTCATGCCGTGCGCCCCACACGTACTGGCGCTGGACCTGCGGCAGGTACCAGCCGTTATTAGGAGCATTCAGCTTCTCCAGCGCTTCACGAACGGAAATTCCTACATACGACATAATCGTCTTCCCTGAGGGGGCGCAATGTTAGAGTGCCTTCAGTTCCGCAATGCGAAATACTGATCTCCGGTGTTTTTATGTGCCGAAGCACGCTCGGATGGCTTAAGAAATGTCATTAGTGTGGTTAGCACGGTGAACACAGCGGACAGTCCCGCTGCTACCTGGCCATACTCTTTCATGAAGGCAGTCCCAGCCACGGAGCTCAATGCAACGGAAAGAATTCCTAACCAGTAGTTCCTCAGTCATTCAACTGCTCCAATTCAAAATGCGCCCAAGCTATACGGTAGTCAGCCTCGCGGTCAGCCAGGGTCAAAGGGGTGGTGTATTGGGTGGTGCGTTGGATCGGGCCGCCGGGTTGAGTATTGTCCAGCACTGTGCGCTCAATAATGGTGCCGTCGGGAAACTGGGGCTGGCCGTTTTTCGGCATGAGATCATCCCAGCCCAGGCGGCGGATTTCGCGGCGACCGTCGGAGTGGATCAAAGTGCAGGGGGCGTCTTTCTTGCCGGGTTTGCGCGGTAAGCCGACGCCGATCAGGCCCTTGCTGGCGGTGAAGACAATACGGCCCTTCGCGTCGTACCAGGTGTCGCGCTCATACTGGCGCATCACCGGGAACTGCACACGATAGATGGTCAGTAGCTCGTCCAATGTGAGCCCGAGGGCCTGAGCGGCGAGCACATCAATTTCCACCAACGCCTGCCGGCGGGCGTAGTCGTTGCGCAAGGCGCAGTTTCGCTGCCATTCAGGAGTGAGCTGAGCAAAGAAATTCTGCGGCAGACGTGGGTCGTTGCTAGCCCAGCTATCCTGCTGGAAAGCGGGTCGCCAGCAGTCGCGCCAGAGATCGGCGTAGTGGATGGTGAGACTTGCAAGCCCCAACGCCCTGATATGCATGCTCCAACGATAAAAAGCGCTTGGCAGGTGTACAGGCATACGACTCAAGTACGCATGGTTGGCATGCCCTGCACCGGTCGACTTCATGAAGAAGTCAAGGGGAGTGCTAAGTGTGAGGGAATGAAAATCCATCAGTTCCTCACTCAGCTTGAATGCCGTGCTGATACAGGTGTGCACATGCCCCACTCCCTTGGGCAGCAATGCAGTAATCAAGGAACGCTCAGCCGATGGGCTGATCATTTCGCGGTTTACGTGGCGGTAATACCCTGTCACCGCCCTCGCCTCGCGCTCGTTCTCTTCAACCCAGCTGACCCGCGGCGCACGTCGGACGTATTCGGCGGCGTCGCAGGCGGGCAAGTAGTTGCTGCGTGGCAGATAGTCGTCTGGCAGGATTTCGAGATCGAGGGTGTCGTAGTGGCCCTTCTCGGTGCAGACCGCTCGCGGAGTTTTGCTGCGCGGATTGCCTACAAAGAAATGCGGACCGGATAGCACAAATTCGCCAGGGTCAGAGACAAAACCCTGCTCGCTGCTGCTGCGACGGCGGATGGTGCCATCACTTTGCCCAATGGACTCGTTCCAATGCTGGGTGCAGTAAATGTCATTACCCAGATCGCCAAGACGTCGGGGCGCATGGGCGAATTTTTCCAGCACCGAGACCAGTTCACGGCTATGCAAAGCAGGCAGACGGGCCTGCAATGGCGAAGTGCCTGGCTCATCGTAAAGCATGGCAAAGGTGGCGAGCAGGGGCTCATCCACCTCGATGATGCGATTAATATGCCCGCTAAAGTCCCAACCGCCCTCATCGCACTTGATCGCCGGTGTCACACCGCCACCAAGATGCTGAAGGCTGGTATTGACCGTAGCCGGGTGGAAAAGATTGGCCAGTGTTTTGAAACGTGGCGACAGTTGAGCTGGGCCATAGATGTTGATACCGTACTTCACACGGTGGCCGACCTCAGCGAACAACATCAGCTGATTTTGGAATTGATAATGCGCACGCAAACGTGGGTATAGTGCAGCACGTAGCTCCCCGGCTTTGGGATCGTCATACACCCCTTCCGGATGCAGCAGCGCCTGCACCCCACTGCCAACCTGCCAGACCAGGGGTAGGAAGCATTTATAGAGATTGGCCTTTTGCCCCTCTAGCAGCGCGTAATTCTGACGGGCATTGAGGAACACGCCCATGCCTTCAGTGGCCACACACTCACTTAGAAAATCAGCCCGCGCCTGCGGCAACGCCGCAAACACCGCATCACGCTGATCCGCCGTCTGCTTGGCCGAGAGTTTGCGGATGGCAAAGCGCGGGTCAAAGTCCGACAGCAGCGCCTGTTCGTTCCATTCCACCTTGATCCAAGGCGGGTTGCCGAGGATTACATCGAAGCCCCCACGGGCCTTGAATACATCGGTAAACTCCAGTGCCCAGTGCATAAAGTGCTGCTGGCTGGCCACCTGCTGCGCCACCTGCAGTTGCGGCAGTGCCTCGACCAGCGCGGCGATATCCACATGGCCGTAGCGGTCGCGCTCAGGGGTAAAGTCCAGCCCCTGCTGCGGGCGGGTTTCCGGGAACAGGTCATCGGCTGGGCCGCTGCTGAGGCTAGCATTGCCGAGCAGTACGGTTTCCAGCACAAACCACCAGTGCTCGCGACTAGGCAGCTCGCTGGCTCTGCCCAGCGGCCAAAACCATAGGGAGCACCAGAAATCCATCACCAGCTTAAGGCGACGGTAAGGGCTAGCGTTTTTCTGCGCCTCACTAAGCATCTCGCGCTGATAGATGGCGTCCTTCTGCGCAGTGCTGGTAGGGGACCGGTTGGCGGCCGGGTCGGGCCACACATGCAACTCGTCACAGGTGGCCTTACGCACCCGGGCCAGCTCCTCGGCATGTTGCTGCCATAGCTGTTCGGCGGCCTGACTCAAGGCCTGCACGCGGCGGATTTCGTCTTTGATAAGTGGCGCGGTAAAAGCCTTGCGCCATTGCTTGAACTGCTCGAAAGCAACCGGCTCCAACGCCTTGACCACCTTGTCGCTGATCATACCCATGCCCTCGGCGGGCAGGAGGAAATGGAAAATCTCGCTGGCCTTAGGCGCCTGCGTGAGAGCGACAACATGTGGCGCTGCAGCGCGCCAGTCGCGCTCGGGCAGACCATTTTCGCCTTTGCCGGGCGTGAGCTGAGCGGCGCTGAACACCTCTCGACGTGCACCAATCAAGGAGTTGCCGTTGTACAGCTGCAGACCGAACCAAGGCACATGGCTACCTTTGAAGATAGCGTTGAGCCAGAGCGACACCTCGGCCAGCTCCACAGCAATCGGGTTCAGGTCCACCCCGAAGACATTGCTGTCGGCGATGTACATCTTCACCCGCTGCTTTTCTTCGGTGTACTGCTCGTGAGGGATGGTGCGGCCCAGCTCTTTCTGTTTGGCCTGCAAGTAGGCTTCGGCTAATTGGCTGACGGCCTCGTTCAAAAACGCCGCACTGCCCATGGCCGGCTCGCACACGGTGAGCTGCAGAATTTCATCCGCCGACTTTCCGGGAAGAATTTCTTTTAACGCATGTTCGACCAGGCATTTAGTCAGTACTTCCGGAGTGTAATAGCTCGCAGATTTCTCGCGGGCACGACCGGCCAGGCGATAAATAAAGCTGCCCTTGGGGTGGATCTTGGTATTGCCGCCAAACAGGCGTTCGGTGTCGGTGTACTGGCTGATGCTACTGGCAGGTACAAAATACGCCGCATCCAGCGGGTTGACCTCGGCGTCTTTTTTCTTCTCGGCAATGCTGGGAGTATCGAGGTGATCCTCGTTATCCGTATCGCTCTCGCTCGAATCGTCTTCTTGGCGCTCATCGCCGTTATTATCTGCAGCGGCTGCTTTCTTACCCTTGGGGTCAGGGCGTACCTCGTATAGATTTTCTTCGGCGAAAAAACCGCGGAAGGACAGCAGCGATTCGTACACCGCACCCAACTGGTTGATACCGAGGGTGCCATAGCTGATGCGCCCACGACGGCTCTTGCCACCACCACGGGACAAGGACATCAGTTCGATGACTTTCTGCAGAATCGAGTTACGCAGTTTGACGCTACCCAACAGCGGTGTGCGCGCGGGGTCAAATAGGTGGCCTTGCAGCGGCGCAATGGTGAAGCCGTTATCGAGCAGGCCGTCATGCCTGCCACTCAAGTCGAGCTGAATCTCCGTGGCATCCCGTCGTGGGTAGCCTTGCCAGATCAGGCCAAAGAGTTGCTTGAGGCTGTCGTGAAAGTAGAAACCTTCCTGGGCTTCGCTGGTGGTCAGCGGGGTTTGTTCCAACTCGCGCAGGTGCTCGATGCTGTAGCCCTTGAGGTAGGACTCGGCATCGATGGGTGCATAGCCCAGCTCGGGCCTCGCTTCGATATAAAACATAAACAGCAGGCGGTACATATAGCGCAGGCTTTCACGGCTGAGCTGGTCAGCCAGGTCGGTGTCGTTACGCTCGAACACCTTCTCCTTGGCAACCGTGCGCTTGTACCAGATGGCCTCGTTAGCAATCAGCTCGATGCATTCACGCAGGGCGTACTTGAGATCAGTGGATACCTCAAAGGCGTGCTTGTGCGAGCTGTCATCCAGGCTATCGAGCAGCGCCACGCCACCTTCCACCGGCAGCACCGATTGGCTGCCCAGCAGCGCCGCCATGGCGCGGAATTGCTTGTCGTCACGCGGGCCGAATAGCTCCGGCAGGTTGAAGCGCAGCAGTGCCTTGCGCCCCCATTTGCTGCGCTCGATCAGCAGCCACTCTTCATGGTGCAGCAGCAACACCCAGCGTGGCGGGTGGTCGTCGGCAAACAGGCGCTTGCTGAGGGTTTCTTCCCAGTCGCTGTGGGCATATTTACCTTTGCCTTGCTCACTGGCCGCTGGCGCAAGCAATTGCAGCGGGCTGCTGTCTTCGTCTTCCGCGTTGGCAATAGCTGCCGCAATGACCAACAGCGGCTGGTGTTTGGCATCGCGATACACCGCGAATACCGGTAATTCGCCTTCGGCCAACGTCAGGTTCTGCGGTGCTAGTTCGTAACCCAGGGCGACGAGCAGAGGCTGCACCAGGTCAATAAACAGGCTGACGCGCTCGCTGGTTTTGCGCTCATTCAGAAAGCGCTCACGGGCGCGAAAGTAACCATTAGCCCCCGCGGCTGTGCGCAGACGAGCGACGGGGCTTTGCGCGCCCTGCTCTTTCCACTGGTCAAACAGCGGCTTGAGGTCTTTTTCGAGGATCTCGTCCAGGTAGTGCTGACTGTAGAACTCGTTGGCATTGGTGAGGCCGGTGATGGCAAAACTCATGCTGTATTCCTTCCTTAAGCCATCAGTGCGGCGACAACGGTGAACTGAGCGCGGTCATCCAGTTGCAGGGTGTCGCGTACCCATTGTTGGTAGTTACTGAACAGGTCTGCGGTGGCGCTTTCTTTCTGTTTACGTTTGGCTGCGATGACCTGTTCGATACCTTTGGCGAAATCGATTTCCAGCTGTTCGTTGTGTTTGAGCTGCAGGGTTTGCAGCTTGGCCAACTCGCGCTCAAGACGCTGGCGACAGTTGGCATCGAAGGCCTGCTTGATCGGCTTGATGTGTTTCTCAGCAGCCTGAATAACCGCGGGTAGTGCACTTTGCAAGGTACGGCTGTCGGGCGCCTGGCCATCGTTGGCCTGAGCTTTTGCGGTGCTGGTGAGCCCTGTGCGCTGCAGTGTTTCCGACAGGCTGAGTACGCCCTGTACCTGCCCAGCAGCATCGAGCTGTACACCGAGCCACTCGGCTAGCACGGCTTGACCACGGCGGTTTGGCACCTGGGCAAGCACCAGCACAATGGCTTCGCCTGCGGCCAGCCCCTGTGCAACGCGCAGCAGCGGCGCGCGCTGGCGACGGAACAGAGCCATAAGTTTGTAGTCGAGCCACAGGGCAATGGGGTTGAGCGCCCAGAGGTAGTGCAGCTGCGGCCAGGCATTGGTGTCGCGCGCCTGTTTGATGGCCTCTTCAACCACAGCCTTATCGGCGCTCAAGGCAAAGGTGTTATCGGTCGGCCACATTTCGCTGGCCAGATCACGCTTGAGCACCTGGGCAAGGTCGCGACTGGGCTGGAAGCTTAGTGTGCGGCTGGCATCATCCGTTTTGATTGCAGCGTGTTCGCGCGGCGACTGTTGCGCCAGCCAACGCAAGGCATCGCGAAGGTAGATGTAGCTGTCGTTAAACAGACTGGTAAGTTCAGCAGTGGATGCCATGAGCGCTGCTGTGCTGGCGGGCGCAACGCTATCGTTGGTGGGTACGTTCGCGCCCCACAGGGCTTCGAAAGGGTCGATATCATCCCCAGCCAGTAGCGCGGCGAACTCATCGACAGTGCGGTTGCCTTCAATGGCCTTGGCCACTGCGACGGTTTCCAGCTCCTCGTCATACAGCCCCATAAAGGCTGATGGATCCCCGATATTCTTTGCCGCCTGCTCGTCCTTATCGATCAGGATTTCCAGGTAGCGCAAATCACCGCGAATTCTCTCGTGGCGCGGCTCGGTCAGCAGGTAGCCGATTTTCGGGGCATGCAGTTGACCATAGCGATCCACACGACCATTGCGCTGCTGGAACACCATCAGCGACCAGGAAATATCGAAGTGGATCAGCCGATGAGCTTGGTAGTGCAGGTTAAGACCTTCGGAGGCCACATCCGAGGCAATCAGCAGGCGCAGGGGCGAATGGGTTTTTCCGAAATCTTCGACCGTCTGCTGGATATCCTGGTCAGGCAATTGGCCGTGCAGGATGGCTACGGCGTTATCTTTTAAACCCAGGGCCTTGGGCAGCTCTTGCTGGAGGAATTTCAGTGTTTCAACTCGCTCGGTGAAGATCACCAGGCGGTCACTTGGATCTTTGCCATCCCAACGCCAGTGCTGACCTTGTTTGAGCTGGCTGATGAGGTGCTGGAATTTGCTGAATTTGTCGGCACTGATGGCCTGCACCAAAACTTGAAGATCACGCAGCCCCTCAAGATCAGGATGGCGTGCGTCTTTTACCTCGAGCTTTCGGATGCGCTCTTTCAGCGTTTGTAGGCAGGCTGCCGGGGAAGAGAACAGCGACTTTTCCAGCACGGTGCGGAACAACATGGCACCGTCGCGCGCACCGGTCCCGTCGCTATTAAGTTTGAGCTCGGCTAGGGCATCGAAGGCGAGGTTTTCCGCCGGGCTTGCGGCGCAGGCCAAACGAAACACTTCTCGCTCTGGGAACTCCTGCTTCATCTGCTCGCGCACGTCTTTCTTGAAACGGCGAACAAAAAGGTGATCGACATCCTCGCGGGTGTAGTCGGCCCCTGCTGGCAGCACCGTGGGGTCTAGCATGCGCACGAGGCTGGCGAAGCTGTCCTTTTTGCCGTTGTGTGGTGTGGCGGTGAGCAAGATCAGTGCATCGGAGCGTTGCGAGAGTAACTCGGCCAAGCGATTACTCTGGGTGCGATTGCCCTTGTAGGAAACGTTGTGGGCTTCGTCGATGATGATCAGATCCCACCAGGCGCTTTCCAGGTAGTGCCGGTACTCGCTGTCGCGCTTCAAGGTATCGACCGAGATGATGGTACGGTCGTAGTAGTTAAAGGGATTGTGATTGGCTGGAATATCGCGACGAATGCGCTGAATACCTGCTGAGTCTAGGCGGGTGAGTGGGATAGTAAATCGGTTCCAGAACTCCTGCTGAAACTGACGCATCATACTTTTGGTAGTGACCACCAAAATGCGGCGAGCTTTACCTCTGCGCATCAACTCGGCGGTAAGGATGCCGGCCTCAAGGGTTTTACCCAAGCCTACTGTGTCCGCGATGAGCAAGCGCGGGCGCAGTTGCTGCAAGACCTGATGAGCAGGCTGCAACTGAAACGGCAGCGCATCCATTACTCCATGCTGTCCAATGACTACAGATTCGTTTTGCAGAGCCGATTGACGCAGACGCGCCTCGATAAACAGGCGCGAAGCGATAAATGTGGGCGAGTCGTCGTACACCAGCTCAGTTTTTGCTGGATCAATCAGGGTAACGTCTTCGAGCTGAGTGAGGAAAAGAGCATGACGATTGCGTACGGTTTCCGACACACCGATACAGGAGAGCTGCCAGCCACCAAGATTGCATTGGTCGGCGTTCTGGATAATCCACTCTTCATCGCGGATTAGTGCACGGGCACCGGGGGCCGGGGCTTGGGTCAGTTGCATGGTGCAATCCTTGTCAGGGCTTTAGGTGCGCAGCGAGCACTGGAAAACGGAAGGCAATCACCACATCGGCCTACCCGGATCGGCACTGCCATCGATATTGAATTAATCGTCTGTCGCGTGGGTAGTTATGTCACCCAAGGGGGGCATAACGAGGTATAGGACACAACGCATATTGCCCCCAAGCAATCGACTTTACGATTTTCACCACATCGATGCGGCGGGTGGCACTTTACCAGCTTTTTAACCCAGAACTGGGCGAATGAGTTATGACGGACGTACTCATCCCAACACGCAGCGCCATGCAATACAGTACATACGACTGGACTCGAAGCTACCGTTACGCCAACAGATGCAGACCATTTCCCGTAGCAGATCTGACATTTTTACGCGCGAGTAATAGATGGAGTGGCTACCTGCCAAATGCTGGAGTAGCCGTCCTACATACCTTGCGTGGTCAAACGGGTACCATCTGTGCTGCAGCAGTAGCTAATCTCGCATAGTAGATATCAAAGCACCGCATCGAGCAGAGAGTAGCGTTATCGAAAAATCGGCTCTGCACTTATCCCCCCCTCTGTCGTCACTCTTAATACACTCCCAGTAGCTATACGAAGAGCGATTCAAGTGACGGCCCGCTGCAAGTGGTAGTTGCATTTTTGCAATGCTGATTGCGAAAACGCCGGTTATGGCAAACGCTTTATGCCGCCGATACTCCGTGAGTCAGCGCCTTAACTTTCGGAAAAATAATGACTAGAAGCTACTTTGACAGCAGGCTCCTGCAATCTATCGATACCCCTCAACTGCATGACTTGCAGAAACGGAATTGGACCACGCACCAATTCGGGGGTTATGTCATATGAAACTTCGTAGCAAGGTTATCCTTCTGGCGCTTGTCCCTACCTTTGTTCTTGCCGTGGCAGTGAGTGCGGTCTCAATAACCGTGCTATTTCGCTTGGCTCAGGAGGAGGTCGAGCAAGCCCGGCAACTACTGTTAAAAGAACGTAGTGCAGCGCTCGAAAACCATGTCCAGATGGCTGTCTCTTCCGTAAAAGCCATCTATGACAGCTCGAGCTTTGGCGACGTGGAGGCCAGAGATCGCGCAGTACAGATCCTGCGCAAGCTCTCCTATGGAGAACAGGGCTATTTTTTTGGATATGATCGAGACATCGTGCGACTGTTTTGGGCTGACAAGGATATCGACATAGGTATTAGTTTTTATAACGCAATGGACGCTAACGGTGTTTACGTTATCCGTGAACTGAACCAGCTAGCGCGTGAGGGTAAACATTTCCTGCGCTACGACTGGCCCATGCCAGGCAGTGACAAGCCGGTTCCGAAGCTCGGTTACTCAGTGCTCCTAGACAAGTGGGACATGATGATCGGTTCCGCGGTAAACCTTGATGACATTGAGGAGGAAGTCAGTCGCATTGCGCAAACCCAATACACTCGAATCAATACTCTAGCCACAGGTATTGTGATTGCGGACCTGGTGTTACTGCTCTTGATTGCGGTCATCGCTGTGATCCTGGGTAATTCGATTATCAAACCTGTCTTGGTTATCCAATCCAATCTCGATGATATCGCCGCCGGTGAAGGTGATTTGACTCGTCGCCTACCTGTCACCAGCAAAGATGAACTTGGAGCCCTAGCCGATTCCTTTAACCAGTTTGTCGAAAAAATTCATGGGGTGGTGAGGCAGATTGTCGAGGTCACTCGCGATCTTGCTGAGCATTCAAAGGAAATGGCCGCCCAAGCACAACAAACTGAACTCGTGATGGATCGCCAAAAACTAGAAACAGACCAAGTCGCGACAGCGGTGCATGAAATGTCTGCTGCGTCACACGAAATCGCTCGTAGTGCTCAAAGCGCTGCTACTGCCGCTAAAGAAACAGATGAGGTTGGGACTGCTGCCCGGAAGGTCGTAAATGGAGGAATCGGGAGTATTCATTCATTGATTGAAGACGTGAAGGTGACGAGCATATCGTTAGACCGGCTTCAGCACGATGCGCAGTCAATTGTCGGTGTGCTTGACGTCATACGCTCAATCGCCGAGCAGACCAATCTGTTAGCGTTGAATGCTGCTATTGAAGCGGCTCGAGCAGGAGAGGCTGGCCGTGGTTTTGCAGTGGTCGCGGATGAAGTGCGAGCTCTCGCAAGCAGGACACAAAACAGTACCCAAGAAATTCAAGGCATGATTAATCGCCTCCAATCAGGCACCTCAGCTGCCGTGAAAGCGATGGTTAGCTCCAGTGAAAAAGGCAAAATTTCCGGCGATCAAGCTAACGAGGCAGGTGATTCGTTAGACGCTATGGCTCAACTAGTCAGTACTATCAATGGCATGAGTGCTCAGATTGCCACCGCCGCCGAGGAGCAAACAGCAGTCGCTGAGGAGATCAATCAAAGCATGACCAGTATTGCCCTAGCGGCTGAAATGGTTGCACAAGAAACTCAAAAGGGCGCCGCTACCGCAAGAAGTGTCGCTGGACTTGGTAGCAGGCTTGACGCACTTGTTAAACAATTCCGCATCTGATCTTTGTTGTCGCAATACCGATCATTGGTCTGCCCCCCCCCCCCAGAATACGCTTACTGTGTGGTATCGAGTTCTTAGGTCATGAGCTCCGTTGCCTGGTGCTTTGACCCACGGAGCCCGCTGCATGGGGCAAAACAATGACCGAGGCCAGCCATTCGGCGACGAAAAGCCTAGATGTCGCAACCTAATCCGGCGAGACCGAGTTTGAGTGCACTGGTATCGGAAATATCGGGGCTTTGTGCCTGATCAGTTTCAGGATGCCCTGGGATATTTGAGTCGCTAGGACATCTTTTACTTCAGGGCTGTCGGCATCGTGACGGAGTCTGGAGTGACACCGCTGTCAGATGTCAGGCTATCAATCGGTTTGAGCGAATAGTGGATCCTTAAGAAGGAGAGTCTCGAGGAAACTGACCGTCGCTTTAACGCGAGGTATGTATCGTAGTTCATGGTGTACGCCTAGCCATAAGTCTCGGGTTACGCGGACGTCTTCAGCTAATAGCCGACGTAGCCCGAAGCGGCTAGCGTCCGCGAACTCGGGTAGTAGCACTATTCCGACGCCCGCCGCGGCAGCAAACATTTGCGCGAGCATGCTGGAGGATTGGAAAGCATAAGTCGGTTTATCCACTACCTCTTCAAGCCAACGAACAGCATTGATATGAATCAGATCACCGATATAGCCCACAAATTTGTGCTGAGATAATTCCCCGGCGTTCTCAGGGGCGCCGTACTGCTCGATATAGCTAGGGGCAGCATACAGATGGAGTGAAAACCGCCCCATATGCTCAGTGTCGAGGCCTTTTCCATGAGGCTTGAAAAAGCCCAGAAATACATCAGCTTCTCGACGAGAGACATACAGCTGCTGCGCAGAGGTGACAAGTTCGACAGTTATGGCTGGAAATTCACGATTGAGGTCCACCAATCTGCTGCTGAGGTATAGCGATGCAATGCCCTCCATGGTGCCAATGCGCACTGGACCATGCAGAGCATTTGATCTCCGTTCAAGCGTTGCGGTCAGCGCCGCAAAGCTGTTGTCCATTTCTTGCACCGACTCAAGCAATTCTCCGCCAAATCCATTTAGAGCAAACCCCATGTGATTTCGCTCGAACAAGCTGCCGCCAAGAACGTATTCAAGCTGAGCAACGCGCCGACTGACCGTGGATTGGTCGATGCTCAGCTTGCGTGCTGCCTTCAGCAAGTTGCCAGTTCGCGCAACGGCCAGAAAGATCCTCAGATCGTTCCAGTTAAGATGGTCTAGAGACACAGAGTACCCTCGGTTACAGATTGAGTAGGACAAAGCACAAAGGTCCTGAAACAGGCCGGGCTTTTTGGAACAAAAAATTGCGCGAAAAAAAAGCCTCACCAAAAGGCAAGGCTTTTTCCCGCAGAGACGCCGATTACATAAAGCTGTAGGTGTAATTGAAGATCAGACGGGTCTGGTCCTGGGCACTGATATTGGTATCGCCACGATACGTGCCGTGACGCAGTGTCGTACCAAACCCTTTCAACGCTCCTGTTTGAATCACGTAATCAACGCGCAGGTCGCGCTCCCATTCGGATTGGTCGTTACCTATTCCATTGGTAGCTTTGATGTTTTCACCGCGCAGATAGGCGGCCGAAGCCTTCAGGCCTGGAATGCCCAGCGAGGCGAAGTCGTAGGTGTACTGACCGAAAGTGGTGTTTTCACCGGCACGGACGAAGCTGTTGATCATGGCGTCGGTGAACAGGTAGAAACTTGCACCACCGGAACCGTAATTGTGGCCGCTGTTATTGAGCAGGCTTCCCTGATTCAAATAGACGAAGCCGCCGTCATCGTTGACGCGCTGATGACCGACCAGGAAGGCGTTGCCACCTAGGGTGTAAGTGAACATGGCGCTCCAGGTCTTGTTATCGACCTCGCCTGGGTTCTTGGCGAACCCACCGTTGTTATTGAATGTGTAACCCGGATCGCCGTTCTTGCCATCGGAACTGCTATCGAAATAGCGAATGTCGGTCTTGAACGACTGGTTTGTGCTGATCGGGTAAACGTGCACCAAGCCAAGGAAGTTCTGCTTATAGTAGTCTTCTAGGTTCGCATAGTAGTACTGCAGCGTCAGGTCCTTGGTGACCTTCCAGTCAGCACCGGCATAACGGAACTGGTTACTTTCCTGGGTACCACCATTCACCGCCAGGCCGGTGCTGTTGCTCGAGGCGCGACCTGTCGCGTGCTCCAACTGACCCACGTTGAAGGTCACGTTGTCGATTTCCTTCGAGGTGACGGTGCCACCCTCGAAAGTTTGTGGCAGCACGCGAGTGTCGTTCGCAATTAGGATCGGCATGTTTGGCTGCAGACCACTACCGTAATGGGCCTCTGTCTTGGAGAAGCGAGCTTTGACGTTGCCCGCAAGGCGACTCCATTCATCCACTGCCGAGCCATCAGAATCGCTAGGAGAGAAAGAGTTATTGTCCGGGTGATGGCCCTTGCCACCGTCCAGATGGATACCGACCAGCGCCTGGGCGTCAAAACCGAAACCGACGACACCT
Source organism: Pseudomonas sp. PDM32 (assembly GCF_019219225.1). Classification (NCBI taxonomy): domain Bacteria; kingdom Pseudomonadati; phylum Pseudomonadota; class Gammaproteobacteria; order Pseudomonadales; family Pseudomonadaceae; genus Pseudomonas; species Pseudomonas sp. PDM32. The sequence continues at coordinate 111,864 of NZ_JAHUWE010000005.1, read as the reverse complement.
TGGGTGAAGCCTGACTGGAAATCGAACTTGAGTCCCTCAGCGGTTTCTCGCTGATTGTTAGCAGGAGTACTCGGACCTTCGCGAGCATCGGCGTTGTAATAAATGGTTCGCGAACTGACGGATACCTTGCTGTCTTCGATGAAGCCTGCAGCGACTGCCTGCTGCGTCAAAACCCCCGCAGCCACGGCTAGGGTCAAGGTGAACTTGCTCATTGTGAAGCTCCTCTCGTTTTTATAGTTGTGTTCTTGGCCCAGATTCATTTCCACCGGTTCAGTGATTGGCTCTATTGCGTGAGTTATAAGTCTCTAGTTTTTACTTATAAACCTATGGCATTAGTCAAATCAGCTGCCACTTGCCTTTAGAGTGTGATGAATCCGAAATAATTGCTTAGACAAGTTTTGATTTGTGTGTTGAGACGCGTGAAAAGGTGCTGGCTCCTTAAAGGATTCGGGAGCCAGCATCGATGCCAAGTGGTAATTCGAGCGTGCGGTTGTGGTGCGCTTTGGGGATGCGGCCCTTCAGCTACCGCACACTACAACAACTTCCATGTATTTTTTGTCGTTAAGAGTACAATGATGAAACATATTAGATCATGTTAATGATTAACAGCCTCTTCCACTCCGATACCACTGTCACGTCGAAACACTAGAGCCCGCCATTTTTCATCAGCATCTATCCGCCGCCGGTAGAGCAAAGATCCCAATACTAGAAAGAGTGCACCGAGTGGAACGGAAATTATTCCTGGGTTTTTCAAACTGATCAGCGGCTTTTCCAAACCAACCAAACTTGTTGTTTGTGTGCCAGTAGCGTCAAATTTATCCTTGTTCGCCTGTAGATTTACGCGTGCCTTGGAAATTTTTGAGGTAAGGGAATCGATTTCGTTCTGGTTGAGGTTTGGCTCATCAAGACGCAGTTTTAGCGTCCGAATTTCGTCAGTTAGGTTATTCATAGCTAACGTAGTATCTGCTCGAATGGCCAATGGGTATTGCATGTTAGGCGAAACGAGTACAAGAGCTATTGCAGTTAACGTTCCACCAAGTACTCCACAGATAACACCAAATATGTTGCAGTGTTTCCAGTAAAGCGTACCTATCAAGGCGGGAAGGTTGGCAGATGCTGCAACGGCATAAGCAAGTGCGACCAACTGTGCCACATTTTGCCCTTTGGCTAACAGGCTCGCGAAAATAGCAACTGCACCTACAATAATCGCTGCAAGTTTCCCTGCAATCATCTGCTGCCGGTCTGTAGCTTCGCCCTTTTTGATTGCTCCTACGTAGATGTCGTGCGCCAGCGACGATGCAGCTGCGAGGGTTAATCCTGCAACGACCGCAACAATCGTAGCGAACGCAACTGCAGCTACTAGGCCAAGCAGTATGTTGCCTGATGCCGTAAGTGATCCGCCTCCGAGGAACTGCGCCAGTAACGGAGCTGCCAAGTTGCCGCCTTTCTCACCAGCGATGATGTTCGAGCTTCCCACATAATAAGCCGCGGCGAAGCCCAGGAAAATTATGAGTAAATGACATGCCCCAATCGCAAGCATGGCCCACAGCACAGACTTACGTGCGGTTTGTGCGTCACGAACAGTGAAAAACCGCATGAGAATATGAGGCAATGCGGCGGTTCCGAGCGTAAGCGCCAAACCTAACGAGACTTGCTCCATTGGGTTTTTCAGGTACAAGCCCGGCTCGAAGAATGTTTTCGTGACGAGCTTTGCATCCTCACCCGTAACAAGTGCGCGACCATGCGCAAGATAATCGAATAGCGTAGTTTGATTTATCAGCGACTCGAAAAAGTCTGCGATATTGAGATGGAGCGGTAAAAGCGCCAGAATTGTTAGCCCTGCACAAGCGGTAAGCAGCAGGCCAGCCTTGATAATTTGTACCCAAGTTGTTGCCGTCATCCCGCCAAGTGTAACGTATGCGAGCATCAGTACCCCAACGACGACGACGGAAACCTCATACTTCACGCCTAGCAAGGCATAGAGCAAGACCGCGCCACCAACAATTTGGGGGATCATGTAAGCAATTACAATTACCACGCTTGACGTAGCGGCCAGGATCTTAGACGTGCGAAAGTCATAACGATACGCAAGTACATCGCCAAATGTATAGCGGCCAAGATTTCGACATGGCTCAGCAACAAATAGAAGAACAGGCATTAATGCTACAAAGAAACCTACAAGGTAAATTATGCCGTCAAACCCATAGAGTGCGATTAGACCTGATACCCCAAGAAACGCCGCGGCAGATAGATAGTCGCCAGCAATCGCCAAACCATTCTTAACCCCAGAGATTCCTCCGCCAGCGGTGTAGAAATCACGGGTGCTTTTTCCTTGCTTTGAAGCCAGCCATGTGATGATTAGCGTCAGTAAAATGACCGTCAAAAACGCAGAAAACGCATGAGGCTTGTATTCTTCTGGTACCAAATCTGCTGCATTTGCATGGACTGTTATTAGCATAACGCCACATCCGGCAGTACAGTATTTAATTATGTTCATGGTCTGCTCTCCAGGTGCTGGCAAACAACTTTATCTGAGCATCAATGCGCTTCATGCGATATGCATAAATCAACGCGAGACCTCCAACAAAGAAATATTGCGACAATGCAAAGGCAGTTCCTATATTAAGCCCTCCAATCAGCGGTAATACATAGATATCTCGAAACCAGCCTGCGCCGATGATGAAAGCAAAATAGTAAGTGAAGAAGACCGCGCTGAGCGTTATCAACATTCTATTTTTCTCAGCCATGCACTTTTCGAATGAATCGACTGCTGACGATTTTTCGCCCATCCGTAAATCCGCTTGGAATACTTGATGAATGGTATTCACGATTGCCAGTCCTCCAGAATTCTGGAATAAATATTTACGCACTCATGAATGCGCTCCACACTGCACCATTCATCTGTTTGATGCGCACAAGAGGGCTCTCCGGGGCCAAGTACAATTGCTGGTACGTCGCCAAATACCTCTCTGAGTACAGGGCCGTCGGTAAAGAAGGCAACGGTTCGTGCCTGTGATTTCTCACCAGTAACTGACTCGACAGTTTCTGTTACCTGGCGAATCCATGGGTTGGAAAGATCGTTCGAAAGTGCCGGAACGTCGACATCCGCTGAGAGCTGCACTTTATCGCCGATATGGGCTCCAACCTTGCCGCATAAGTCGTGATGCGAGATCCCGCATACGGTGCGAATATCGATGGTGAAGGCGGAGATGTCGGGAACTGAGTTGACATTCATGCCTCCCGAGATCGTGCCAACATTCAAGGTCGGGTTGCCGAGCAATGGATCGACCGGAGTGTCAAAGTCGAATTGCCGCAATTTTTGGATCGCATCTACAGTGTGGTAGATAGCGTTATCACCAAGTTCAGGCATGGCACCGTGCGCAGTTTTCCCGTTTGCTTTGCCTGTTAGCCAGAGTGCGCCTTTGTGGCCAACAACACATCGGTTCGAGGTGGGCTCACCGATGAGCAGTGCGCCAACGTCCATGCCGGGCAGGTCAAGCTCACATAAGCGCTTAGCCCCTTCGCAGCCAGTCTCCTCACCAGCGGTCAGTACGACCAAGACTGGTGGCATAAAACCATTCGTAGTCTTGAATCTTTCCAGCGCGCTAAGGAACGCTGCAATACCGCTTTTCATATCTGAAGAGCCGCGACCGTAAAGACGATCGTCTATCACCTCGCCACCTAATGGCTTGTGGGTCCATAGGGCAGCCCCCAATGGGACTGTGTCGAGATGGCCTGTGAAACACAATCTCGATCCGGATGCCGTGGCGTTCCATGCGAGAAGATTAGACCGTCCCTTACCAATCGATTGGACCAGCGTTGCAAGTCCCAATGAGCTTAGAGCCAGCTCCAAAGCATTGACGAGCTCGCCTTCATTGCCGGGGGGATTGATCGTGTTGGTGCAAACCAGGTGTCGCGTCAGTTCTATGGGGTCACGCAGACTTAGGGGCACGATGGGATTCCTATGTTAGGAAACAAGAAGCCGAACCTAGACATGACGGCAGAAATAGCCATGTACTGGTACGTTATATTTTTTGTACCAGTAGAATTTATAGCGGCACGCCATTCAGGTCAACAGAAAAGGTACAAATGGTCGTCATCAAATACGACCGTATGTCTTAGGCATGAGTCGCGCACCTTTTTTGTCCTAGCATTTTGGCTTCATGCATCTGAACGGTGCGTCTTTGTGTGTAGGTTTGTCCCAGTTCGAGTTAGAGTATGTCTACGTGCCTAGGAGTCAGTCGTTCGCTAAACAAAATCCCCCGAGTGGGTTAAGCGATCGCAAAGAGTTAGTCGAGGATTTGTATGTTCAAGCTGCAACCCCATGAAATTGCTGAAGGCAAGGCAGAGTCGATTCGGCGTGCGATTGAGCAGGCCATCCTGGATGATCGTCTTAAGCCTGGTGAAAGCCTTCCCACAGTGCGCAGCCTTGCCGCTGACCTAGGCGTCAACAAAAACACTGTGGTTGTTGCTTATCGTCAATTACAGATGACAGGCTTGGTGGTGTCTGATGGGAGACGCGGTTCGATCGTCGCGAACCAGTCTTCGCCCGGCCCATCGTCCGAATCCGGCCTCCCTCAGATGATGTCGGTGCGTGACGGCAACCCTGATATAGCCTTTCTTCCCGACGAAAACGATATTCGCGACGCGTTCTCTCGTATGAATCTGGAGAATCACCTTTATGGTGAGCAGCGGAATAACCCAGGATTCGTGAAGTGGGCAGTGGAATGCTTCTCGGCGGACGGTGTACCCGTGGATAAGGGCATTTTTGTTTCCGCCGGCGCTCTTGATTTGATCGAGCGCGCCCTCGACGCGGCCGGGCTCGTTCCGGGTGACAAAGTTGGTGTAGAGGATCCCGGCTATATGAGTTTGCTAGCCTTGACGCGCTTGATGGGATTTGAACTGGTACCGCTTGCGCTCGATCAGCACGGAATCCTGCCAGAAAGCTTGCAGTCAGCGCTTGATGGGGGCGTAAAGGCTGTTTTGTTTAGTAGCCGTGCACAGAATCCAACCGGCATCTCGACCTCGAAAGAGCGCGCATTGGCACTGAAAGAGATCGCTGCCAATGCCGATGATGTTCTGTTCATAGATGACGATCATTCCAGCCTTCTACAGCTTGCCCCTTACAACTCTTGGCATGTTCGGGATGATGGCCCCTGGCTCGTTGTCAGGTCGTTATCCAAATTTTTGGGGCCTGACTATCGACTCGCAGTTTCAACTGGGGACGTTCAGACAATAGAGAGCCTCGAAAACAGACAGGCTGTTGGAATGGGCTGGGTCAGTACGTTCTTGCAACGTTTGGCTCTGCAGCTTCTCACTAGTCCAGCGATGCGCAGAAAATTCAGCACAGGTGGCGCAGCTTATATCGAGCGCCATACAGCGCTGCTTACTTTGCTGAGGAAAAAGGGTTTTCGCGTGCATGGGGGTGCAGGGCTTAATCTGTGGTTACCCATCGCCGATGAGCGTGCAGTTGCTGAGCGGCTGTTTGATGCTGGTTGGCTCGTGCGTACGGGGCGTGATTTCTGTGTCGCCCCCCAGTCAGGCATTAGGATCACTTCCTCAAAAATGACTCCGCAACAGAGCATTGTGTTTGTTGACGCACTTCTCGCTGCGCGCCACGCAGTGGCAACGACACTCTCCGCTTGAGCTAGAAGCAAAAAAAGGATCAATGCCACCAAGTACTTCGGTTGGCATTGATCGCCTCGCTCTCCGTGTAGAAAGCTAACCCCCCGCCGTGAACCTACGCTTCGGCCAATGCTTTATTGGCTCGTGCGGCTTGATAAGCCCGAGCAGTTCCGAGACGCTTGGCCGTAATTGGCCCTGCCCGCTCTGTGACCGCGCGCAAGACATTTGAGGGGGCGCTTTTTGGTGAGCCCGCCTGAAATGGCGGTTCCGGATCGTAAGCCATATAGAGTTGTAGCTCCTGGGCTACTGTGTCTCCTCGCAACAACGAAGCCAGTACCAGCGAACCATCTATCCCGGAAGTCACTCCGCCAGCGCTGACAAATTTCCCATCAATGACAACGCGCTCATCACTTGGGATGGCTCCAAAATACGGGAGTGTTTCCATGGCAGTCCAATGAGTTGTCGCGCGCTTCCCCTCAAGCAGTCCAGCCCCGCCGCACAACAATGCGCCGGTACAAACTGAGAAAACGTACTTTGCGTTTGCGGCTTGCTTTCGGAGAAAAGACAGCACGACCTCATCGTGCATTAAGTCTTCCTGGCCATATCCGCCTGGAACAAGCAGTACGTCGAGTTGTGGAGCCTCATCCAACGTCGTGTCAGCCAGCAACAGCATTCCGAAAAGATCACGAACCGGTTCCTTGTCCTTCCAAATAGTTAAAAAGGTCGAATTTGGCACACGCGCCAACGCTTCGAACGGGCCGGTGAAGTCGCACTGATCCATGTTCGGAAAAATCAGGCCGCCGATAGTCAGATGGGTTTCTAGTGGAATGGTCATGCTTGCTCCGACATCATCAAGGTTTGTGGTACAGCGTGAGTTATGTACCAGTACAATTATAGGCTATTGTCTTACCTGTCAATAAATTTTGGCTCGGCAGCCATGGCGTACCAGAAATTTCGGCATGAGGTTTTGCCCCTCAGATCACTGAGGCTGGGCTACTACCCCGGAATATCGGTAACAGCTTTTCGCCAAGTCAAACGCACCCTCGTTAGGTCACCTATGCGCATCCACGTCACTTTCATCGATCGAGTTGGTATCACCCAGGAAGTACTAGCCCTGCTTTGCGGGCGCAGTTTCAATTTGGATGCTGTGGAGATGGTCCCGCCGAATGTTTACATTGATGCTCCGACGCTTGGTGTCGAGGTGTTGGAAGAGTTGCGAGAGGCCCTTCTCGAAGTGCAGGGCGTGCAGGCGGTGAAAGTGGTCGACATCCTTCCTGGACAGCGTCGACACTTGCAGCTCGATGCGTTGCTTGCCGCCAGTTCCGACCCGGTGCTGGCGGTGGATGAATGCGGCCATGTGCTGCTGGCCAACCCTGCGCTGATTACTTTGTGCGGGTGCGAGCCTGCGGGTGAGTCACTGGCCAAGCTGTTCAATGATTCTGATTTATTGACTTCGCTGATCGAACATGCTTTTCGCTTGCCGATGCGAGAGGTTAGCCTCGGTGGGCAGACCTTGTTGCTCGATGCCATGCCGATCACTGAGGCCGGCGCTTTAATAACGCTCTACCAGCCGAGCCGAATCGTCGAGCGTCTGTCGGCGCTGCGCCATGACCATGCCGATGGGTTTGATGCGCTGCTCGGTGATTCCCCTCCCATTCATCTACTCAAGGCTCGCGCCCATCGCGTGGGAGTGCTCGATGCACCGCTGCTAATTCAAGGCGAAACTGGCACTGGTAAAGAGCTGGTGGCCCGCGCCTGTCATGCGATCAGCAGTCGGTGTGACGCGCCGTTCCTCGCTTTGAACTGCGCGGCATTGCCAGAGAACCTCGCCGAGAGTGAGCTGTTCGGCTACGCCGCGGGCGCCTTCACTGGCGCGCAACGGGGCGGGAAGCTTGGCCTGCTGGAACTGGCCGATCAAGGTACGGTATTCCTCGACGAAATCGGGGAAATGTCGCCGTATCTGCAAGCTAAGCTGCTGCGTTTTCTGAGCGATGGGTGTTTCCGTCGGGTTGGCGGGGATCGAGAGGTCAAGGTCAACGTAAGGATCCTCAGTGCGACACACCGCAACTTGGAAAAAATGGTTAGCGAAGGCCATTTTCGCGAGGACCTGTTCTATCGCCTCAACGTGCTCAACCTGCAGGTGCCGCCGCTGCGCGAGCGCGGCAACGACATCCTGTTGATGGCCCAGCACTTCATGCGGCAGGCCTGTGCGCAGATCCAGCGTCCGATTTGCCACCTGGCACCCAGCACCTTTCCCGCCCTGCTCGGCAATCGCTGGCCGGGCAACGTGCGACAACTGCAAAACGTGATCTTCCGGGCGGCAGCCATTTGTGAAACCCCTCTGGTGGATCTCGACGATCTGGACATTGCGCGCACGGCGGTGGAGCGGCAGAGCACTGCAGAGGTAACGAGCTTGGAGGAGGCTGTCGCAGGTTTTGAGAAAAACCTCCTTGAGCAGCTTTACAGCAGCTACCCCTCCAGCCGGCTACTGGCGGTGCGTTTGCAGACTTCACACAGTGCGATTGCCATCCGACTGCGCAAGTACCGTATTCCCGGTAGGCCTTGAAGTCTTGGGCGGGGTGCATGTTCGTTGCTACCAAAAGAACACTGTACGCAAATCAATACGCAGTATCGAAATCACGACAAAACCTTTGCGACCTGTCTACCTCGGCTTTCGCTTTCTGCCAGCCCGGACAATTGTATTTATTTCAATACGGCTAATTCTAATTAATGCCTTAAAAAAATCATAACTATATGATTTAAAAGAACTAATATTAGTTGGCATTGCCCTTGCTAATTCCTCACTGGACGCGCTCGCTACCGAAGTCGAGCCTGCCTATCGCCATCCACCACCCGCCGTGGATGAGTCAGAACAATGAGGATTAGATATGAGCGAATTGCGTTTTACTGAGGATCACGAATGGCTGCGTATCGAAGCTGACGGCACTGTCACCGTCGGTGTCACCGCCTTCGCCCAGCAGGCGCTGGGGGATGTGGTATTCGTCCAGGTCCCGGAGTTGGGAAGTTTTAAAGCCGGTGCTGAGGTCTCGGTGCTTGAATCCGTCAAAGCCGCTAGCACCATCGGCATGCCACTCGCCGGCGACATCGTCGAAGCCAATTCAAAGCTCATTGACACCCCGGAACTGGTCAACGAAGACCCGTTCGGCGAAGGCTGGTTCTTCCGTTTTCAACCTGCTGATCCGGCTGCGCTTGCACGAATGCTTGACCAGGTCGCCTACAACCAACTGATCCAAGACCAGGCCGACGAGTGAGGATGCCCATGACTGCGCTCCTCGTCGACACCCGTAATGAATTCATCGCTCGCCATATCGGCCCTCGTGCCGATGACGAGCAAGCCATGCTCCTGAGTCTCGGTTTTGAATCCCTGGAAGAGCTGACTGCGAGCGTGATTCCGGACAGTATCAAAGGTACCAGCGTGCTCGGTTTCGAGGACGGCCTGAGCGAAGCTGACGCCCTCGCCGCAATCAAGGCCATCGCAGGCGAGAACCAGTTGTTCAAGACCTTCATCGGCCAGGGTTACTACGGTACCTACACGCCGTCGCCGATCCTGCGCAACCTGCTGGAGAACCCGGCCTGGTACACCGCTTACACCCCATACCAGCCGGAAATTTCCCAGGGTCGCCTCGAAGCGCTGCTGAACTTCCAGACCCTGATCAGCGACCTCACCGGCCTGCCGATCGCCAACGCCTCGCTGCTCGACGAAGCCACCGCCGCCGCCGAAGCCATGACCTTCTGCAAGCGCCTGAGCAAGAACAAAGGTAGCCAGGCGTTCTTTGCCTCCGTGCATTGCCACCCGCAAACCCTTGACGTGCTGCGCACCCGTGCAGAGCCGCTGGGCATCGACGTAGTAGTTGGTGACGAGCGTGACCTGAGCGACGTGACACCGTTCTTCGGCGCATTGCTGCAATACCCGGCGAGCAATGGTTACCTGTTCGACTATCGCGAGCTGACCGAGCGATTCCATGCCGCCAACGCGCTGGTCGCGGTGGCCGCCGACCTGCTGGCCCTGACCCTTCTGGCCGCGCCGGGCGAATTTGGCGCTGACGTGGCCATCGGCAGCGCCCAACGCTTCGGTGTGCCACTGGGCTTCGGTGGCCCGCACGCCGCGTACTTTTCCACCCAGGAAACGTTCAAGCGTGACATGCCGGGCCGTCTGGTCGGTGTCTCGGTGGATCGCTTCGGCGAGCCGGCGCTGCGCCTGGCGATGCAGACCCGCGAGCAACATATCCGCCGCGAGAAAGCCACCAGCAACATCTGCACCGCGCAAGTGCTGCTGGCCAACATCGCCAGCATGTACGCCGTGTACCACGGCCCGAAAGGCCTGACGCAGATTGCCCAGCGTGTGCATCACCTGACCGCGATTCTGGCCAAAGGTTTAAGCACTTTGGGTTTGAACGTCGAACAAGCCAATTTCTTCGACACGCTGACGATCAAAACTGGCGGGCAAACCTCATCCTTGCACGTGCGGGCTCATTCACAACAGATCAACCTGCGCGTCGTGGATGCTGAACGTCTGGGCTTGTCTCTCGATGAAACCAGCACCCAGGCCGACGTTGAGAATCTGTGGAGTTTGCTGGCTGAAGGCAGCGCGCTGCCGGACTTCGCCGCTCTTGCTGCGAGCGTGCAAAGCACCATCCCAGTGGCCTTGGTGCGCAAATCTCGAATCCTCAGTCACCCGGTGTTCAACCGTTATCACTCGGAAACTGAGCTGATGCGCTACCTGCGCAAGTTGGCGGACAAGGACCTGGCATTGGATCGCACCATGATCCCGCTGGGCTCGTGCACCATGAAACTCAATGCTGCCAGTGAAATGATCCCTGTGACCTGGGCCGAGTTCGGCGCCCTGCACCCGTTCGCTCCGGCCGAGCAAAGCGCCGGCTACCAGCAACTGACGGATGAACTGGAAGCGATGCTCTGCGCTGCCACCGGTTACGACTCGGTCTCGCTGCAGCCGAACGCCGGTTCCCAAGGCGAATACGCCGGCCTGCTGGCCATCCGCGCCTATCACCGGAGCCGTGGCGAAGACCGTCGCGACATCTGCCTGATCCCGTCGTCTGCCCACGGCACCAACCCGGCCACCGCGCAAATGGCTGGTATGAGAGTCGTGGTGACCGCCTGCGATGCTCTTGGCAACGTCGACATCGAAGACCTGCGCGCCAAGGCCATCGAGCACCGCGAACACCTCGCCGCGCTGATGATCACCTACCCGTCGACCCACGGCGTGTTCGAAGAAGGGATCCGCGAAATCTGCGACATCATTCATGACCACGGCGGTCAGGTGTACATCGACGGCGCCAACATGAATGCCATGGTCGGTCTCTGCGCGCCTGGCAAGTTTGGCGGCGACGTCTCGCATCTGAATCTGCACAAGACTTTCTGCATTCCCCACGGCGGTGGAGGCCCAGGCGTCGGCCCGATTGGCGTCAAGTCGCACCTGACGCCGTTCCTGCCGGGCCACGGCAAGATGAAACGCAAGGAAGGCGCGGTCTGTGCGGCACCGTTCGGCAGCGCGAGCATTCTGCCGATCACCTGGATGTACATCCGCATGATGGGTGGCGCGGGTCTCAAGCGCGCTTCACAGTTGGCGATCCTCAACGCCAACTACATTTCTCGTCAGCTCGAAGAGCACTACCCGGTGCTGTACACCGGTAGCAACGGTCTGGTGGCGCACGAGTGCATCCTGGATCTGCGCCCGCTCAAGGACAGCAGCGGTATCAGCGTCGACGACGTGGCCAAGCGCCTGATCGACTTCGGCTTCCATGCCCCGACCATGTCGTTCCCTGTAGCCGGCACGCTGATGATCGAGCCGACCGAAAGTGAATCCAAGGAAGAACTCGACCGCTTCTGCGACGCCATGATCCGTATCCGCGAAGAAATCCGTGCGGTGGAAAACGGCACCATGGACAGGGATGACAACCCGCTGAAAAACGCCCCGCACACCGCGGCGGAACTGGTTGGCAAGTGGTCGCACCCGTACAGCCGCGAGAAGGCGGTTTACCCGCTCTACACCTTGGTCGACGCCAAGTACTGGCCGCCGGTTGGCCGGGTGGACAACGTGTTTGGCGATCGCAACCTGATCTGTGCCTGCCCGTCCATCGCCGACTACGCCTGAAAACAACAGAGGATCACACCATGTTTAGCAAACACGACCAGATCAAAGGCTACGACGACGAACTGCTAGCCGCGATTAACGCCGAGGACGTGCGGCAAGAACATCATATCGAGTTGATCGCCTCGGAAAACTACACGAGTCAACGGGTGATGGAGGCGCAAGGCAGCGGCCTGACCAACAAGTATGCCGAAGGCTATCCCGGCAAACGCTATTACGGTGGTTGCGAGCACGTCGACGTGGTCGAACAACTGGCCATCGACCGCGCAAAGCAATTGTTCGGCGCGGATTACGCAAACGTCCAACCGCACTCCGGTAGCCAAGCCAACGCGGCAGTGTTCTTGGCGCTGCTCCAAGCCGGTGACACTGTGCTGGGCATGAGCCTGGCCCATGGCGGGCATTTGACCCACGGCGCTAAAGTGAGTTTTTCCGGCAAACTCTACAACGCTAAGGAGTACGGTATCGACGTCCGTACCGGACTGATCGACTACGATGAAGTCGAGCGCTTGGCCGTCGAACACCAGCCGAAAATGATCATTGCCGGCTTCTCGGCTTACTCCAAAACCCTGGACTTTCCGCGCTTCCGCCAAATCGCCGACAAGGTCGGTGCTTACTTGTTCGTCGACATGGCCCATTTCGCCGGGCTGGTGGCGGTCGGGTTGTACCCGAATCCGCTTCCTTTTGCCGACGTGGTCACCACCACCACGCACAAGACCCTGCGCGGGCCACGTGGCGGCTTGATCCTCGCCAAGGCCAACCCGGAACTGGAGAAAAAGCTCAATGCCGCCGTGTTCCCCGGTGGCCAAGGTGGCCCACTGATGCACGTGATCGCGGCCAAAGCGGTGTGCTTCAAGGAGGCGTTGGAGCCGGAGTTTAAGTCCTATCAGGCGCAAGTAATCCGCAATGCCCAAGCCATGGCGAAGGTATTTATTGAGCGCGGTTACGACGTAGTGTCCGGTGGTACCGACAACCATCTGTTCCTGGTCAGCCTGATCCGGCAGCGTCTGACCGGCAAGGACGCCGATGCGTCCCTAGGTCGCGTCGGCATTACGGTGAACAAGAACGCCGTACCCAACGATCCACAGTCGCCGTTTGTGACCTCCGGGTTGCGCATCGGCACACCAGCGATTACCAGCCGCGGCTTCAAGGAGGCCCAGTGTATCGAAGTGGCTGGCTGGATCTGCGACATCCTCAACCACCTCGGCGATGCTGATGTCGAGGCCCACATCGCCCGACAAGTCGCAACCTTGTGCAGCGACTTCCCGGTGTATCGCAGCTGAGTTACTGAACTCAATAAGCGCAGGAACGAGCTGGTCCGTTCCTGCGCTAGGACTTCATTTTGGAATCATTCGATGCCACGAATCACCAAACGTGAGGCGGTTAATCCGCTCCCACAAAATTATGTGTCAAACCGAAGATCGCGCCAATTCGTCTAATAAGAAACCGGAGAACAACCATGTCGTTAAGCGTGTTCGACCTGTTTAAAATTGGCATCGGCCCTTCCAGTTCCCACACTGTCGGCCCGATGCGCGCCGCTGCACGTTTTGTCGAAGGCATGCGCCATGAAGGGCTGCTGACCGCCACCACCTGCGTCAAAGTCGAGCTCTACGGCTCGCTCGGCGCTACCGGCAAAGGACACGGCAGCGACAAGGCTGTGTTGCTGGGCCTGGAAGGTGAACACCCGGACACCGTGAACACCGAGACCGTCGCCGCCCGTCTGCAAGAGATTCGCGGCAACGGTCGCTTGAACCTGCTCGGCGAACACAGCATTGCGTTCAACGAGAAAGAACACCTGGCGATGATCCGTAAACCATTGCCCTATCACCCCAACGGCATGATCTTTCGCGCCTTCGACACAGCGGGCCTGCAGATCCGCAGCCGCGAGTACTACTCGGTTGGCGGCGGTTTCGTGGTCGATGAAGACGCCGCCGGCGCCGACCGCATCGTCGAAGACGCCACGCCGCTGACCTTCCCGTTCAAAAGCGCCAAGGACCTGCTCGGCCACTGCACCACCTATGGCCTGTCGATCAGCCAGGTGATGCTGACCAACGAGAGTGCCTGGCGCCCGGAAGCGGAAACCCGCGCCGGCCTGCTGAACATCTGGCAAGTGATGCAGGACTGCGTCGCCGCCGGTTGCAGGAACGAAGGCATCCTGCCGGGCGGTTTGAAGGTTAAACGTCGGGCGGCAGCGCTGCATCGGCAACTGTGCAAGAACCCTGAATCGTCGTTGCGCGATCCGCTGTCGGTGCTGGACTGGGTCAATCTGTATGCCCTGGCGGTCAACGAGGAAAACGCCAACGGCGGGCGTGTGGTTACCGCGCCCACCAACGGTGCAGCGGGCATCGTCCCGGCGGTTTTGCATTACTACATGCGCTTCATCCCCGGCGCCAACGAAGACGGCGTCGTTCGTTTTCTGCTGACGGCCGCCGCCATCGGCATTCTCTACAAAGAAAACGCCTCGATCTCCGGCGCCGAAGTCGGCTGTCAGGGCGAGGTCGGCGTGGCTTGCTCGATGGCGGCTGGCGCCTTGTGCGAAGTACTGGGCGGCACCGTGCAGCAAGTGGAAAACGCCGCCGAAATCGGCATGGAACACAACCTCGGCCTGACCTGCGACCCGATTGGCGGGCTCGTGCAGGTGCCCTGCATCGAACGTAACGCCATGGGTTCGGTAAAAGCCATCAATGCGGTGCGCATGGCCCTGCGCGGCGACGGTCAACACTTCGTCTCCCTCGACAAAGTCATCCGCACCATGCGCCAGACCGGCGCCGACATGAAAAGCAAATACAAGGAAACCGCCCGTGGCGGTTTGGCGGTCAACATTATCGAGTGCTGATGCGCGCTCACTGCATCCGCACACTTTTTCAGGAGCTGGATATGTCCACCGAACAACTGTTGAAAACCCCGTTGCACGCACTGCACATCGAACTCGGCGCCCGCATGGTGCCGTTCGCCGGCTACGACATGCCGGTGCAATACCCGCTGGGCGTGATGAAAGAGCACCAGCACACCCGTGATCAGGCCGGGCTGTTCGATGTCTCGCACATGGGCCAGATCCGCCTGACCGGCGCCAATGCCGCCAAGGCCCTGGAAACCCTGGTGCCGGTGGACATCATCGACCTGCCGGTGGGCATGCAGCGTTACGCCATGTTCACCAACGAGACCGGCGGCATCCTCGATGACCTGATGGTCGCCAACCTCGGTAACGACGAACTGTTCCTGGTGGTCAACGCCGCCTGCAAGGATCAGGACCTGGCGCACCTGCGTCAGCACATCGGTGATCAGTGCACCATCGAGCCGCTGTTTGAAGAGCGCGCGCTGCTGGCGTTGCAAGGTCCGGCGGCCGTCACCGTGCTCGCGCGCCTGGCGCCTGAAGTGGCGAAGATGACCTTCATGCAGTTCGCCCGCGTGAAGCTGCTGGGTGTGGACTGCTTTGTCAGCCGCTCGGGCTACACCGGTGAAGACGGTTTCGAAATCTCCGTGCCGGCCGCCAGCGCCGAAGCCCTGGCTCGCGCCCTCCTGGCCGAACCGGAAGTCGCGGCCATCGGCCTCGGCGCCCGTGACTCACTGCGCCTGGAAGCGGGCCTGTGCCTCTACGGTCACGACATGAGCATTGATACCACCCCGATCGAAGCAAGCTTGTTGTGGGCCATATCTAAGTCGCGTCGTGCCGATGGCGCACGTGCGGGTGGTTTCCCGGGCGCAGAAACCGTATTCGCTCAGCAACAAGGAGGCGTTAGCCGCAAGCGTGTAGGCCTCTTGCCGCAAGAGCGTACGCCTGTTCGTGAAGGTGCACAGATTATTGATAAAGCTGGCGATGTTATCGGGACGGTTTGCAGTGGAGGTTTCGGCCCCACGCTAAATGCCCCTTTAGCGATGGGCTATGTGAACAGTGCCCACTTTTTAAGCAACGACGATGTCTGGGCGGTAGTGCGCGGAAAACATATTCCGATGAAAATTGCCAAAGCACCGTTTGTACCACAGCGCTACTTCCGAGGCTGATGCCTCAACGTTATGAGTTGATGGAGAGCGTATGAGCACATTACAAAAACCATTCCAAACGTCCCAAGTGAAAGTGGAGGCAGGTGTTAAATTACGTGGCGCGGAAAAGGTCGCTCGGATTCCGGTCAAAATTATTCCAACCGATGAATTTCCACGTAAGCCGGATTGGATACGAGTACAAATTCCCGTCAGTCCCGAGGTAGAACGAGTTAAGCAAATTCTTCGTAAACACAAACTACATAGTGTCTGCGAAGAAGCGTCCTGTCCGAACCTAGGTGAGTGTTTTTCTGGAGGCACGGCAACCTTCATGATCATGGGTGACATCTGCACCCGTCGCTGTCCGTTCTGCGATGTCGGTCACGGTCGCCCGAAACCCTTAGACGCTGATGAACCCCGCAACTTGGCGATTGCCATTGCTGACCTGCGCCTGAAATACGTGGTCATTACCTCGGTCGATCGCGATGACTTGCGCGATGGTGGCGCCCAGCACTTTGTCGATTGCCTTCGCGAAATCCGTAAGCTATCGCCAGGTGTCCAGCTGGAGACCTTGGTCCCGGATTATCGTGGCCGTATGGACGTCGCCTTGCAGATAACAACCAGTGAGCCACCTGACGTATTCAACCACAACCTCGAGACTGTACCGCGGCTGTATAAAGCGGTACGACCGGGTTCGGATTTCGAGTGGTCCCTGGATCTCTTGCAAAAGTTCAAGCTGCTAGTACCGAATGTACCGACCAAGTCAGGTCTCATGCTGGGACTTGGGGAAACCAATGAAGAAGTCATGGATGTCATGAGACGCCTGCGTGAGCATGACATTGACATGCTTACCCTTGGCCAATACCTACAGCCTTCGCGTAATCATTTGCCAGTTCAGCGTTTCGTTCATCCGGACGAATTTGCCTGGTTCGCGGAGGCAGGTAGCCGCATGGGCTTCAAAAATATTGCATCCGGACCATTGGTGCGCTCGTCATACCATGCCGATCAACAAGTTGAATTGATCGCCAACTCAAAGCGGTAGAGTGGGATGGCTAGGACTACGTCCTCAGCGATGGGGACGATTCATAGCTAAGCAATACGCTCTTGCATGGCCGACCGTCTTGGGCCGTATCCAAGAGCTTGGGCTGGTGGTGATTCAATCGGATGCTGAGGGCTTGTGTGGGTAAGCGTGTGGATATCACCCTAGCAACGCTGTCCATTCACGATCTTTGTCTTTCATAGATTTACCGTTGTACCTATTACAGAAAGCCAATATTTCTCCGGTAATAGCTAATGCAATGCTAGCAGGATTATCGCCACCTAAATCCAATCCAACCGGAGAATGAAGTCGCTTCAAATCCTCGTTATCCAAGGCTGAATCAATATCTGCTAACAGTCGCTCAGTTCGGCTCCTAGGGCCCAACTGCCCGATGTAAGCAGCCTTATACCTTAGCGCGAGCGCCAACCAGTAAGTATCTTGCTTTAGACTGTGTGTCATCACCACGACCGCAGCATCTGCGACAAGTGCTTCAAGAGCGTCAGCGTCCTGAAACTGCACACACTTGACCTCGTCCGCCTCGGGAAATGCATTGCGCCGGGCAAAATGAGGTCTCGAGTCTATAACGCTGACATGCCACCCCTGTGTTTTAGCGATACGCACCAGTGGTGGCACATCATGTCCTGCTCCGAAGATGACCAACCTGACAGGTGCTGGAATGAATTCAAAGAAAACCTCTCTGGCGATACCCTCCTGGACCAAGTGCCTTAGTGTAGAGCGCTGCTCTTGCAACGTTTCCTTGAGGCATTTCATTATCGATAAATTAAAATGGGCATTATTTATCTCTGATTTGAACTCACCCAGTGGTCCCAATGCCGCGGTTGCACCTGTTTCTAGATCGGGAGCGTTGAGGATCGTGGCGACAGCTGCAGGCATTCGAATGAGCTGAGCTTGTTGAAGCATTTCTACCGATAGGGGAACGTGTCCGGGCGAAATCCGTTCAAGAATCAAATGTATTGTTCCGTTGCAGCCTAGGCCGAACGTGAGTTCGGCGTCATCTCCATCATCCTCAGTATCCCCTGTTGAATAACTGCGTAAAATCCGTCCGGTAGAAGATGTCATCCACCAAGCTTTCCTAGCAACGTCGCTTTCAAGGCAGCCGCCGCTTACGGTGCCTATGGTCCTGCCTTGAGGAAAAATTAGCATCCTTGCGCCTGGCCTGCGATACGCCGATCCTTCAGTTTTGACTACAGTTGCCATTACGAGATCATACCCTTCAGACTGGGCAGAACTAATGGAACTCAATAACGAATCGATCTCGGACATAGTCGTTTCTCACCAGAGAATCCAGTAAACGATAAATAAGTAGTGTTGTTAGTCGATTAGGAATCAGGATTTAATTCAAAGCGGAAAAGAAAATTGCACCCAGATCTTATCGCCTTCTGGACCATTTTTAACACCAAGCTCATGTTGCCATTTTACCGCAATACCAGCTGCCTGATTGAAATACCATAAAATCTGCGGTCCGACTCCAAATTTCCTGAGACGATTGCCGTCTCCAACAGTATCGTCATCAAGCTTGTCGTCTTGTATCTGTTGAGTGTAAAAACCGGCGAGGCCAAATTGAAGCTGTGGTAGATCTTTGAAGAAAGAGTAATTAACGTCGAAATCAGTATTTATTACCCCGCCTGAGCGATAATTAGTGTCATGGTTTTTTGAGTTAAAGACGACTACAGATTGGGCGGACATTTCCAAGCGTGGAGTCGGAGTGTAGGTAACTGCAGCTTCCGCACTATATCCATAATAGTTGTACGAAGGATTAGCTAAGCGATTTTTATCAAAGCGTCCCAGGGGGACGTATAGGCTGGGGCCGAACATGAAATGTAGATCGCCCAGCTGATATGTAAAATACAACAGATTTAAATATGCGTAGTTCAAGCCCGCAGTCTTATCGTGCGTTCCAGCTGCGTCTATATCGATGGAGTTACCAGCAAAGGTTGCTCCAGTACTGAGGTTCCATCCATTAACGTTTGTGTCCCACGTATGCATCACTCTTGCGGCCGTCGCCACCACGTCTAGTTTGAAATCGGGCACCATTTCTCGCCCTTTTGAATCGACAAATTTATCGGCATGATAGTACTGTGTGTAGCTGTAGAACTGGGTCTGTCCTGGTTGCGGCATAATTGCAGCCATAACGCTTTGCACACCAGATGGCCACTGTGAATTCCCATTCTCAGTGCTTTGAGCCACGAGCGAATAACTCGATAGGCAAAACATGAGCGCGTAGACCACTGATCGGCACAAACAGGCGATAATACCTGATGCTTGTTCTTTTGTGATTACGTTCATTACGGTGCTCCATTTTATTTTTATTGTTCAAGCGTTTTGACATCGCGCAACGCGCGAAACGTAAAGCGAGCTATCTATTTGATCCGAGCAATCTTTGGTTGGAACTCAATTAAATAGGTTGCAAGCGCCTTGGCTAGCAGTGCCGACAATAGCTTGATTTGCAACAAGGCGATTGCTTATTAATTCTTTTAACGGAGACGAGATATGTATTGATCTATAGCGCCAAAGACACTTTCTCCGTTTGGATGAAAAACTTCCATTCGAACTTTATCTCCAAATTTCATGAAGTTCGTTTTGATTTCACCCTGATCAAATTTTTCGATGGCGCGCTTTTCCGCTATTGTTGCGGAGCCGCGTGATCGATCACGATTTGATAGTGTTCCTGAGCCGATGATGGTGCCTGCACTCAGGCGGCGGGTTCTCGCTGCATGCTCAATCAGTTGCAGAAAGTCAAAATCCATTTCGCAACCGTTGGGATTACCCACACGTTGTCCGTTCCATTCGACATTAAGATCAAGGGACAGTCGACCGTTGCTCCATGCTGAGCCCAGCACATCCGGTGATACTGCGACCGGCGCAAAACTAGTAGAGGGTTTCGATTGAAGAAACCCAAAACCGGTTGCCATCTCACGGGGCGCCAAAGCTCGTAAGCTCACATCGTTGAGTAGCATGACTAATTTGATATGACCCTCTGCCTCGGCCGCTGTTGTGCCCATAGGCACATCATCCACAACAACTGCAAACTCGCCCTCAAAGTCAATATTGTCATCTTCTGATGGAAGAACAATGTTGTCTCGAGGTCCGATAAAATCATCAGATGCACCTTGGTACATCCATGGAGTTATGCGGTCTAGAGGAAACTTTTCAAGTTTAAATGCTTCTATCATAAGCTCGCCGTGATTCATAAAGGCCGAGCCGTCCAACCATTGATAAGTGCGAGGAAAGGGGGCGGCCAGCAACCGATCATCTAAATCGAATGCCTCTGCGATGCTGCCATTATTTAACTTGACATAAACCTGGCGAAGTTCAGGTTCGGTGATGTCCCAGCGTGCGATAGCATCAATGAGTTTGTCGGCGATGCGCGTTACCATTACCGCGCGCTTTAAGTCCGCGGATACAACCACCAAACGGCCGTCTTTGCTAGTATCCTTTAACGTTCCAAGTTTCATTTTTCGCTCCGTTGGATTAGTTTTTTTAGGCGATAAAGTTTGTCACGCATATTTAGTGCACGAAGCATTGGGGCGATTATTCGCGAGCTAGCGAGGAACTATTATTGCTCCGTAATTATTGATTACTAAGCACACGCTTCAACCACAACCAAAAAGCAGTAAACCATGTGCTGCCGCGAGAGTTATCCTCAACTGTACGAAGATCTCGTTCTTGTTCGCCGTTGTTTACAGATTCTATTTCGTTCGCAAGTGCAGGCATCTCTATAGTTGTTGCGAATTTTTTAAAGAACTGTTCAGTCATGGCTTTAGCTGTCGAATCAATCAGGCGACCGCCCAACTGGGCTAACTTTCCACCGATCTGCGTCGCTGCCGTATACCGCAGCAAGGTTGCCTCTCCTTGCTCAACAAGCTCAACCGTTGCGCTACCTTTTGCAAAACCCGCAGCTCCTTGTCCGGAGAAACTTAGCTTGTAACCAACTGGCGGCAGTATGTCCGATAATGTGACGCTGCCTTGTAGCTTCGCGGTGATGGGGCCCACCCTTAAGGCTGCACTCGCATTCATCTGCGTCGGTGAGACACTTTCAATTTTCTCGCAGCCAGGAATGCATGCCCTCAATATCTCAATATCATTTAAAGCAGCCCAGACATCGGTGCGGGAAGCTATAATTAGTCGTTCACCATTCATGTCCATGGATTTTTACCGCCTTATTATCTTTGTAGTGTTCAATGTTCTATCGAGACAGTTTGCTTAGCGCATCGTGCAATCGAGAGGGTGTCATCGGCAGTTCATTAACGAATAGGCCTACATCACTGAAGGCGTCGTCGATGGCTGAGGCAATTGCAGGTATAGAGGCAAGACGCCCTCCCTCACCGCATCCCTTAATCCCAAACTCCGTGTATGGAGATGGTGTCTCCAGATGATCAACAATGAAGTCAGGAACTTCAGAGGCAGTTGGGATCATGTAGTCTGCAAGAGACGCCGTGCTTAACTGGCCATTCTCGTCATAATGGTACTGTTCGTATAAAGCTGTCCCTATGCCTTGGGCGATACCGCCTCTGATTTGTCCATCGATGAGTTTGGGATTTACTACGGTGCCTGCGTCGTGAACCGCAACATATTTCACAATTTCGACCTTCCGCGTTTCCTCATCTATCTCCACAACGGCGACGTGAACGGCATGGCCAACTATCGGATAAAAGACTCCCAAGTCACTTCGATCTGCGTTAGGTAGCGATGCGTGAGGGTGGTCATAGGTGTAACGCGCAACCAAGCCGCTGTTGTAGTCCTCGCCCTCCGGCAATGCCAAGCGGAATGAGTGTGCGAATGTTGAGATATCGCTGAAACTCATTTGCCTTTCAGGTTGATCGATACATCGCACGGTCTCATCCATCACCTCAAACTCCTCGGCTTTTCCTCCAAGAACATGGGATGCTATCTTAAGCATCTTGCTTTTTAGGGCCCGCGTTGCACCTGCGATTGCGCCTGCGATCATCGTGGTGTATCGGCTGCCAGCCGGACCGACGGAGGGCATTCCCGAGTCGGTATCTCCATACATGACATTGACCCGATCTGGTGTCATTGACATGTATTCGGCTACCAGTTGCACAACCATTGTCTCTGGACTGTTTCCCCAGTTCGGCGCGTAAATGGTCACTACAGCTGAACCAGATGCATCTATCCGTACCTGCACGCTTTCTGGCGTGCTGGATATGGGGAATGGGTGATTGGGATCAAGAAACCATAATTCGGTAACGCTCAATACACTTCGCTCGTTTACCGCAGAGATGCCGATGCCGAGCCGCTTACCAGTTCCCTTCAACGAAGTTTTCCGATCTTGAAGCTCGGCCATATTGGCGAGTTCTAATGCACGCGTCAGTACCGGAACATAGTCACCGCTGTCAAAGATGTTTCCGTGTGGCAGCCGGTAAGGAAATTCGGAAGGGGAAATGTAGTTCGCTTTCCGAAGAGCGATCCGGTCAATGCCAAGCTCGACAGCTGCAGCATCTACAAGCCTTTCGATTACAAAATTTCCAACCTCACCCCCGAAGCCGCGGTAGGGGGCTTGCTGGGTTTTATTGGTGAGCACCGCGCGAACTTCGTATTCCAGGGCTGGAATACGATAAGGACCAGTGGCCTGGGCAAGCGCATTGCCATGTGATCCTAGCGAGAGCTGAAAATAAGCGCCGTAATCGTCTATTACATCCAAGTGCAGCGCAGTGAACAGTCCATTGGCATCAACGGCTAATGAGGCCTCGTAAATCCGGTCAGAGGCGTGTTGATTGCCGTTGGTCATGTGCTCAAGCCGATCCTCCACATACTTGACCGGACGATTGATCGCGCGAGCCAACACTGCGGCAATTATGGGTGCATGGAACATGGCAACTTTGCCACCGAAACTTCCGCCCGCATTCAATGCTGGGAAATTCACTTGGTGGGGGGCCACCTGTAGACTGCCTGCAAGTAATGGCAGTACTGTCGCAGGCATCGACAAATTGGACCAGATAGTAAATTTCCCATCAGCAGGGTCAAATGACGCAACTGCACCGCTGGTTTCTATAGGCTGTGGTCCCACGCGCGGCCAGCGGAAGCTTCGTCTCACTACGTGCGCAGCGTTCGCATAAGCTTCGTCGACTGGCCCCCACTTATAGTGGTGGTGAGCCACAAGGTTTGTCCCTAGTTCTGGGTGGAGCAGGCCATCTCCAGTTGCATTCGCGGCAAGCTTCATATCGGCCTGAACGGGAAGTTCTTCGTATTCCACCTCGATTAGCGCGAGCGCGTCTTCTGCGATGTACCGGTCCAAAGCTGCTACTACGGCGACTGGTTCGCCTACGTGCCGAACTTTGCCGACCGCAATACAATGTTGTGGCACGGGGACACCACTCAGCGATGGTAATGGACCACTAACCATCGCAACTTCTGCTCCAGTCATGACGCACAATACGCCCGGCAGCGCTTTTGCAGCTGATGTGTCGATTCGCACAATCCGCGCGTGGGCATAAGGGCTAGGAAGAAGCGCGGCATGTGCCATTCGCGGCAACTCAATGTCATCAACGAACCGGCCTCGGCCGAGTAGCAGACGCAAATCTTCTCGGCGCACTACGTTTTTGCCAACCCAACGATTTTTTCCGGACTCTGGGAGTGTCATGACAATTCCTCGTGCGGAATAACATCGATTGAGGTGAGCGCAGTTTGAATCGCATCCAGGATCGTCTCGTAACCAGTGCACCGGCAAAGGTTGCCAGACATGTGCTCCCTGATCTCCTCACGCGAGAGGACTTCGCCGGTTCTCATTAATTCAGTCACGGTCATCAAAATGCCAGGTGTGCAGAATCCACATTGCAATCCATGACAGCTACGGAAAGCCTCTTGCAATGGATGTAGATCTTGGCCGGCAGGAGCCACAAGACTCTCAACAGTTTCCACGATGGCTTGATCGACCTGAACGGTGAACGTAAGACACGAGCGCACCGATTTACCGTTGACGATCACCGTGCAGGCACCGCATACGCCATGTTCACAGCCGACATGCGTGGCTGTCAGACCTAAATCCTTACGAAGAAAGTCTGATAGGAGGAGCCGAGGCTCGATCGTCGCGTGATGATCCACGCCGTTTACGTTGACCTGAATCGAATGCTTATTCACGTTATTGAACCTCCGAAGCGCGCAGAAAAGCAGTTCTGATTGCACGTCCAACTAGCGTGCTTGCGAGGTCTATACGGTACTCGCTCGAAACGCCTGGAGATTCAGTGAAATCAGTAGATGTTGCGATGACTGTCAGTGCTGCGTTAATACAGGCTCCGCATACGCCATGTTCACATCCGAGGTGTATGCCGGTAAGACCCGTATCCTTACGAAGAAAGTCGGATAGGAGGAGTCGGGGCTCGACTGTTGCGTGATGGTCTATGCCGTTTACATTGACCTGGATAGGGTGCTTATTCACGTTACTGTGCCTCCGAAGCGCGCTGAAATGCAGTCCTGATTGCGCGACCCGCAAGCGTATTTGCGAGATGCTTACGGTACTCACTCGACACGCCTGGAGAGTCAGTGAAATCAATAGATGTTCCGATGGCTGTCAGTGCTGCATCGATGCGATCAGCCGTAACTCGAGTACCGATCAGCGCCCCTTCTGCTTCATAGACTCGGGTTGACCTATCAGTCACTCCGCTCAAAGAAATCGACACCGCTATACATTTACCGTTGGATAGCTCCATCAGTACCGCGACCGCAACGATTGCGAAATCACCTTTGCGGCTTGAAACCTCCTCGAAAGCCCACCCACTCGTTCTACGCAAAGGAACTCTGATTTCCACCAATAGCTCGTTGGGAGCAATGGAGGTCTGGAGCGAGCTGATGAAGAATTCATCTGCCCGGACGGTTCGGGTTGACGTGGAAGATCGGAGGACAAATTGCGCATCGTACGCGAGCATTACTGCAGGCATTTCCGACGCAGGATCTGCATGGGAGAGGTTCCCACCGATGGTCCCTCGATTGCGGACAGTATGGTGGGCGACGTGTTCGTAGGCGTCCCGGATCAGCGGGCACACATCGTGAGCCGCAGTCCAGTTTTTCAACGTGTTGTGGCGAGTTAACGCCCCTATCAGAAGATCTCTGCCTTCTACTCTGCAATAGTCCAACTCGGTCAATTGATTGATGTCAATCAACACCTCAGGAGCTAGAGTTCTGAAATTCATCATGGGGATGAGGCTTTGGCCGCCGGCTAGAACCTTGGCGTCCCTATCGGAAGTGTTTTCCAGGGCGGCAAGCGCCTCATTGAGGTCGGCAGGAAGCACGTATTCAAAATCACAAGGCTTCATCTTGATTTCACCTCCAGTTCCTATCCTTAGGACAGGTGGAACTTTTTATTGTGGCAACCGTACCGCGGTCTCGGATGTGAAGCCGTGGGCCCATCGGTGCTCAGGCGACGACATAGCTCCAAATTAATAAATATATATATTTATGTCAAGGACAGGGCCGTCGCCAAAAATCCTATGCATAGCCTACAGATGAGAGAGTGAATAGATTATGTAAGTTGCTGTTTTATAACGCATTTATTTTTAATCGAGCTTGCGGAGCGTTCGCTCTTTCAAAAAACCATCAGATGCCGCCGATAAATATATTTATTTCTGACCGACGGTTAACCGCCTGTGCTATTCATGAATCTCACGATTTCGACGCTGTCATTGGAAAAGTGGTGCTGCCTTGGTTTGAGCTTCATGGCGTCATGGATGCTGTGGGTAACAAGGTCGGTATTCGTTGGATCGGAGCGTAAAATCGCTTTTAAATCAATCGAGTTCTCGTGACCAAGGCAAAGCAGTAGGCGACCTTCAGCTGTAAGCCTTATGCGATTACACGTATCGCAGAAGTTGTGGCTATGGGGCGAGATGAAGCCGATTCGAGTGGTAGGGGCGTGGGCCACCTCCCAATAGCGGGAGGGGCCTGAACTGGTATAGGACGAAGCAAGAAGTGTGTAGCGTTGACTGATACGTTCGCGGAGATATGCACTCGAGCAGAAAGTCTGCTCCCGGCCGTGTTCGGTGATCACGCCCAATGGCATCTCTTCGATGAACGAGACGTCTAGCTGGCGATCGATTGCGAAGGCCACTATGTCGTTGACCTCATGGTCGTTTCGACCCTTCAGCATGACGCAGTTGAGCTTTATCTTTTTAAAACCAACGGCTCGCGCAGTATCGATACCTTTGATCACCGACGTCAGATTCCCAGTGCGAGTAAGTGACTTGAATAGGGAGGGGTCTAGGCTATCTAGGCTTACGTTCAGTCGATCAACACCCGCACTGAACAACGGCTCGGCTAGAGATTCCAGGCGAGAGCCGTTAGTCGTCATGCACAATTCCTCCAGTCCTGGTATGGCCTTTATACTTTCGCATAGCGCAGCAATTCCGGGTCGAATCAGCGGCTCTCCACCAGTCAACCGGATTTTGCGTACGCCAGCTCTTACGAAGGCAATAGCAAGGTTGTGAATCTCCTTCAAAGTGAGAATGCTCGACCTTGGTAGAAAGGTCATTTCCTCACTCATGCAATAAACGCAGCGAAAGTCACATCGATCGGTGACTGACATACGTAGGTAATTAATGTGTCGTCCAAACGTGTCCGTGAGAGTGGATGTCATTGGCAAGATTCACTCCTGATGTGCCAAGCTCGGGCAATTGTTTGCTGAGGTTGGGGGGCGCCATTGGTCACTTTACTCCTGAATTTATTGAAATGAATACACAAAATATATAGATTTATGGCTTAGCGCCTCATCCCGCTCTACGATCGCGCGGGTATCAAGACATATCGGACTATCAAAAATGAGCGCAACAATCGCAGTGCCAGAGTCAAAAACACAGGCGGAGCTAGCGATGGAGGTTTTGAAAAAAGCCATCTTGGGTGGAGATCTGCCTCCGGGTGAAAAACTCCATATTCATGACCTATCTGCTCGATACAAACTGGGCGTTACTCCGGTGCGTGAGGGACTTTCCCGACTGGCGTCGCTTGGATTGGTAGTCGCTTTGGGACAGCGGGGATTTCGGACAGCCGTGGCCAGTCAAGAAGATTTCCGAGACACGATAAACACCCGCACGTTGATCGAATCCGAAGCCCTGAGACTCTCGGTTCGCAAAGGCGGGGCAGCTTGGGAGGCCGCAGTTCTGGGGGCTCTACAACAAATGGAAGACTACATCCCCATAGTGCCTGGCGTGATTGCAGAGGGTGATGAGGGGTTTGATAGATTGCATAAGCAATTCCATATGAGCTTGATTTCCGCATGCGGATCCGAGCGCATGCTTCGCTATTGCAGCGAGCTTTATGACCAAGCGTATCGTTATCGCAGAATCTTCATGAGCCAGCCACGCCCCCGCATCCTATTCGAGAATGATCATCGCGAGCTTGCAATGCACGCACTTGGACGAGAAGAGGGTCGTGCATCCGCGTTTTTAGAGCTTCACCTTGCTACACCGTTCATCGCAATTTACGGCGAAAGGAGCGTGCGTGATGAGTTCGCCGAGAACGGAAGCCCAACCAGCGCTTGACTGAAATATATATATTCTCCATATTTGCGTTGTCAGCTAGCTGAAGCAGCGGCGATAGCCATTAGGGTCGAGATCCAGTCAGATTCGCTTATAGCCAATCACTCTCCCGGCACCCAAACAATAATAATCTTGGAGAAACTCATGAACAGTCCTTCATTCCGTCGCGTGGTCACGGGGCACAACTCAGCTGGTCAGGCTGTCATTACCGAAGACGGCCCTCCTCCGCGAGTTGCGTATATCGGAGATGAGTCTGGTCCAATTTTCTACGAAGTCTGGAGTACATTGCAGACGCCGGCTCGCATTGATCGGTCTTCGTCGGAACCGCACGAGAATGGTATTAAGCTCGCCCCGCCCACGAACGGTACCCGAATCCGGGTTGTAGATTTTCCACCAGAAGGAGACAGTTTGAATGACCTATCGCCTGAAGAGGCACGTGCACGATTTGCAGAAGTAGGTGCTGAATACGCTTCTTCGCATGATGGGGTCACCTCGCGACATGCATACATGCATCGGACAGAGACGATTGACTACGGGATCATTCTAGAAGGCGAGATTACGCTGATTATGGATGAAGGCGAGGTCACGGTCAGCGCTGGCGATATCGTCGTTCAGCGTGGGACCAATCATGGTTGGTCGAACCGATCTTCCAGAAATTGCCGCATCGCATTCGTCCTAATCGACGGTAAGTTTGATCGCGACATTGCGTGACAATTTCTTTCTCGTCACGCGTCAGTCCGATCCCAATACCGACGGAGTATCCGATGTCTAACCCTAAAGTCTATATCGTCAGCTCTTTCCGAGCTGCAATGGGTTCCTTCAATCATGTCTGACTATAAGGCACCCTTGCGCGATATGCGTTTCGTGCTCAACGAAGTATTCGACGTGTCCAAGCTGTGGGCTCAATTACCTTCCCTGGCCGACGTGGTGGATGAAGACTCTGCCAACGCTATTCTGGAAGAAGCCGGCAAAATCACTGCCGGTATAGTCGCACCGCTGAACCGCAGCGGGGATGAGGAAGGCTGCACTTGGAACAACGGTGCGGTGAAAACTCCGGCCGGTTTTCCGGAAGCCTACAAAACATACGCTGAAGGCGGTTGGGTAGGGATCGGCGGTGACCCGCTGTTCGGTGGCATGGGCATGCCCAAGGTGATCTCCGCGCAAGTCGAAGAGATGGTCAACTCGGCCAACCTGTCATTCGGCCTCTACTCGATGCTCACCGCTGGTGCCTGCTTGTCGATCAACGCCCACGCCAATGAAGAGCTGAAAGAGAAATACCTGCCGAACATGTACGCCGGCGTCTGGACCGGCTCGATGTGCTTGACCGAACCGCACGCTGGCACCGACCTAGGGACAATCCGCACCAAAGCCGCCCCCCAAGCCGATGGCAGTTACAAGATCAGCGGCACCAAGATCTTCATCACCGGCGGTGAGCACGACCTAAGCGAGAACATTATTCACCTGGTGCTAGCCAAGCTGCCGGATGCACCGGCCGGGCCGAAAGGCATATCACTGTTCTTGGTGCCCAAGTTCATGGTCAACGCCGAGGGTCTACTGGGCGAGCACAATGCGCTGTCTTGTGGCTCGATCGAGCACAAGATGGGTATCAAGGCTTCCAGCACCTGCGTGATGAATTTCGATGGCGCCACCGGCTGGATCATCGACGCGCCGAACCGTGGTTTGGCGGCGATGTTTACTATGATGAATTACGAACGCCTTGGCGTCGGCATTCAAGGCCTGGCAACTGGCGAGCGTTCCTACCAGAGCGCGATCAACTATGCCCGCGAGCGCGTTCAGAGCCGGGCGCCGACCGGCCCTTTAGCGAAAGACAAGATCGCTGATCCGATTATCGTCCATCCCGACGTACGTCGCATGCTGCTGACCATGAAGGCGTTAAACGAGGGCGGCCGTGCTTTTTCCAGCTACGTTGCCCTGCAACTCGATATCGTCAAATTCAGCGAGGAGCCGACCGTACGCAAGCGCGCCGAAGGACTGGTCGCGCTGCTCACCCCGGTGGCTAAAGCTTTCCTCACCGACATGGGCCTGGAAACCACTCTCCACGGCCAGCAGGTGTTCGGTGGTCATGGTTTCATTCGCGAGTGGGGTCAGGAGCAACTAGTACGCGATTGCCGCATCACTCAAATCTATGAAGGAACCAACGGCATCCAGGCCCTCGACTTGATCGGGCGCAAGGTGATCGGTAGCGGCGGGACGCTCTATAAACACTTCGCGGATGAGATCAAGGCCTTCACTGATTCGGCCGATCTTTCGCTCGCCGAGTTCACCCATCCACTGAAAGACGCGATCAACAATCTGGAACAGATGACCGCCGATCTGCTGAATCGGGCCAAGACCAATCCCAACGAAATCGGCGCCGCTTCGGTCGAATATCTGCAGGTGTTCGGTTACACCGCTTATGCCTACATGTGGGCACTGATGGGCAGGACAGCACTGGGCAAGGAGGGTCAAGACGACTTCTACGCCAGCAAGTTGGGTACCGCGCGCTTCTATTTTGCGCGCATCCTGCCGCGCATCCACTCGCTGACTGCGTCGGTCAAGGCCGGCAGCGAAAGTCTTTACCTGTTAGACGCCACGCAGTTCTAAGCGGCCCATATCCAAGCCTGTAGATGCCTAATGGGACATATCTCCCAGAGCGTGCCACTCCTGCCCCTGGATGCAGCGCAGGGCTAGCCCTTCAATCCGAGCTGGAACGTATCGTCATGCTGAAAACAAAAATAATTGCACCCGCGCAAAATGCCTACGCCTACCCCTTGCTTATCAAGAGCCTACTGCTGTCCGGCCAGCGCTACGAAGCCGAACATGAGATCGTCTATGCCGACAAGCTGCGCTACAGCTATCAGACGCTCAACCAGCGCATCCGCCGACTGGCCAATGCCCTGACTGCGGCCGGGGTCAAGGCTGGCGACACAGTGGCGTTGCTGGATTGGGACAGTCACCGCTATCTGGAGTGCTTCTTCGCCGTGCCGATGCTAGGTGCGGTGCTGCATACGGTGAATATCCGTCTGTCTCCGGAGCAGGTGCTCTACACCATGAACCACGCCGAGGATGACCTAGTACTAGTGCATGACGATTTCCTGCCCTTGATCGAGCAGATTCATGACGAGTTGACCACCGTCAAGGGCTACATCCAGCTCAGTGACGATGGCGCACCCGCTACCGGGCTGCCGGTACTGGGGGAATATGAACAGTTGCTGTCCCAGGCAGACGCAACGTACGACTTTGCAGATTTTGACGAGAATTCTGCGGCAACCATCTTCTACACCACCGGTACCACCGGCAACCCCAAGGGCGTCTACTTCAGCCATCGCCAATTGGTGCTGCATACCCTCAATGCCGTTGGCACTCTGGGTGCTTACCAAGGCTTGCCGCTGCTTCGTTCCAACGATGTCTACATGCCTATCACGCCTATGTTCCATGTGCATGCCTGGGGCATGCCATATGTGGCGACGCTGATGGGGATTAAGCAGGTCTACCCAGGGCGGTACGAGCCCAACAGCCTGGTTCGACTCTATCGTGAAGAAAAGGTGACCTTCTCCCACTGCGTGCCGACCATCCTGCAGATGATCCTCGGCTGCCCCGAGGCGGCGCAGACCGATTTCGGCGGCTGGAAAATGCTCTTGGGTGGTAGTGCCTTGACCCTTGGTGTGGCCGCGCAGGCGGCCGGCAGAGGGATGCTGGTGCACAGTGGTTACGGCATGTCGGAAACCTGTCCGTTGCTGTGTACCACTTACCTGCGAACCGAAGATCTCAATCAAACTATGGACGCGCAGTTGGCCGTGAGGATCAAGACCGGGGTGCCGGTGCCGATGGTCGACCTGAAAATCATCGATGCCAACGGCCATGACGTACCCCACGATGGCGAGTCACTCGGCGAGGTCGTAGTACGGGCCCCCTGGCTGACCCAGGGCTACCTGAAGGAACCGGAAAAGGGCGCCGAGCTATGGCAAGACGGCTGGTTGCATACCGGCGACGTCGCCTCGATCGACACCCGCGGCGGGGTGGAGATTAAGGACCGAATCAAAGACGTGATCAAGACCGGTGGCGAGTGGATTAGCTCACTAGAACTGGAGAGCCTGATAAGCGAGCACGCAGCTGTTACCTCTGTCGCGGTAGTCGGAATTCCTGATGTGCAATGGGGCGAACGTCCCATGGCTCTGGTGGTTTGCGAGCAAGGACAAAGTATTGATCAACAGGCTCTTGAAACCCATTTGCAACAGTTTGTGGACAGTGGGCACATAAACAAATGGGCAATCCCTAAACATATTAAGTTCGTTGCAGACATCCCCAAAACCAGCGTCGGTAAAATCAACAAGAAGCTCATCCGCGAAAACGAATTGGCTACAGGCGCTCCTCATAAGCCAGCCTAAAATCAGAGGTAGCCCAAATAACTGTTAGCCAAGGCAGACTGCTAAGGATTCTCCAAACAAGTCCGCAAATGTACTGAAATACGCATGGCTACCTGATCCTCGCGATCATCAACGGTTATGCGGCAAGTTGATCGGAGCATCCCTAGGTTTCTCACAAAGAGAGGGTAGAACATGTTCGCTTGGAGTAAGTCTGCGCTAAATTCTCGAATATTTGAGTGTTTAGTATTGAGTATTGAAAGGCATGCATTTGACGGTGAGCTTTTTGCCAGCGAAAAGCACCCAATGACAAATAGGGCAAAAAAAGCCCTATTAGGATTGCATTCTCGTGAGCAAAATTTGATCGCAGAACTTGCAGAAGCGAAGATACAAATAGACGAACTAAACCAAAGGATTACGGGCTTCACGAAACATCAACAGCGCGATAGCGCTCGGCTTGAACATCTTAACAATTTAGGCCAAGACGGTATGTGGGAGCTGGAGGTACAAGCGCTGGAACTGACTGACCCAGCCAATGCTTTCTGGTGTTCATCTCGCTTTCGGGACATGGTCGGTTTAGGACAGGAACTTAGCTTTGGCAATTGGTTTGCGCAAGTATCTAAAGATAGTCGGTTAGAGGTTCTGGACTGGCTATCGACGTTGCTGCGACAGCAGGGTAGCGGGCAGCGTGAAATTCGTATGATCAGGGCTGATGGCACAGAGGCCTGGTTTTGCTGCGTAGCTGGTAGCGTGGCTGTTAACGGTAGCAAGAAGCGACGCGTGGTAGGGTTACTACGTGATATACAATTCGAGCGAGAGCGGGAAAGCGAGTTGTTGAAAACACTTACACGTTTTGAACTGTCTCGGGAGCTGCTTAGTGACGGCGTTTGGGATATGGAAATAATCGCAGGTGATCCCATAAATCCAAACAATAAATTGTGGTGGTCACAGCAGTACCGCAGCCTGCTTGGTTTTGAAAACGAACAGGATTTTCCAGGTCGCTTGGACAGTCTCACCAAACAGATGCACCCAGATGAGCTTGCCGACAATGTTGAGCAATTCTTAGCCCATCTCAATGACCATTCAGGTAAGACATCGCTGGATAGTAAATGTCGTTTACGAATGAAAACCGGCGAATACCGTTGGTTTCGTGCTCGGGCGGAAACACGACGGGCGGCTGATGGTAGCCCGATCAGAGTTGTTGGCTCATTGGAGGACATTCACGTCCAGCATGAACAGCAGAGTTTGCGGGCAATTCAAGAGGCCCAGCGGCAAGAGTTGGAAGGCAAACTGGCGGAGCTTACAGACATTGTTTCGACCATACGTAACATAGCCAATCAAACCAATTTGCTCGCCCTAAACGCGGCCATTGAAGCAGCTCGTGCGGGTGAAGCAGGGCGCGGTTTCGCGGTAGTTGCCGACGAAGTGCGTAAACTGGCCACCCTAACTAGCGTTGCCACCCAGAAAGCCGTGTCACTTGTAAACAGGCGCGAGTAATGGATCAGTACATTCGATGATTTAAGTAAAGGAACAATGTGAGTAATTCATAAAGCGCTTACAAAAAGGCACTGCTTCCTTCCCGTCGCTCGTGGAGAAATGCGGCTGTCGTCATGAGCGAATGACCGTATATGGACTCCTCATCGTTGCAAGCTTCCTTCACTTTACCCTCGCTTTGGAGCCCGTGCCGACTGCACACGTATATTCGGCCTCTCACTGCGGCATCGTTTCGATGCAGGGCCATGATGGGCTACTCGCGCGTCGGCTCCCAATCGCTTCTACGTGCTTTACGCACCTAGGGATTCTCCGAACAAGTCCGCAGATGTGCTGAAATACGCCTGACTACCTGAAGGGTATCGCAACCTGATTATGCGCATTGTAAGTACTCCGCTCAGCAGCCGCGGATGTCGGAGATTAAATTTAGATTTGCGTATCCTTGTTAGGCGCCGGCTCCCCACTGGGAGTTGTCACGCATACGGAGCAAGCTACCCGTTTGGGATCAAGACCGAACTGCAAACGATCATGGAGCTGTGGCTCGATAAAGCGATTGTAAGCGGGACGGATCCAAATGAGAGAAGTGACAAAACCGTCGTAGTACCTTGGTACTCATGAAACGTAGTTAATTTTACTAAGAAAAATCATCGTACCTACACGTGAATGCGGCACGCATCGACATAAAGAATCACCTGCGACAACTTGCCACGGATAGCGCGCCTGGCTCTCTCAGGCGCACCTCAACTCAACGATTAGGCTGCCTGGTGCGGCGGCCTGTCGCACTTGGGATGTGAAGACACTCTTACTAAACTCAAAACTCCCTACCGGTGAGCTTTCCGCCGGACATGATTGCAGCGGAAGTACTCATGCGCTCCGGATGTAATCCCTCATTCCAAAGACGTCGCGTGATTATAAAATGCCCAACGAGGTCCACCGTGAAAAAAGTATTGGCAGCTGTTTGTTTACTCGTACTCTCAAATGCTTATGGCGCCCAAGAGCCTGAAGCGGTGTTCAACCGCTCCTGCACTATGTGCCATAACGGCCAGTCACCCATGGCTCCAAAAAAAGGTGATCAAGTGGCTTGGAAACCCCGCTTGGAGCAAGGCACCGACGCATTGGTCAAGCACGTGACCGAGGGCTTCAAGGCCATGCCCCCACGGGGATTGTGCATGGACTGTAGCGAAGAAGATTACAAAGCCGTGATTGCCTGGATGTCTAAGTAAGGTTGCGGTAGGGATGGCAGCTTGCTGCCACCCACCCGCTCTTATCTACGGCCGCGGAACTACGGCATATCGATCATGATGGTTTCTTTAGAAGCGGGCCGTCAGCGTCAGGTAAGCTGAACGTGGTTGAGTGGGCAGTGCCACTGGAGAGCCCAGATACTGAAAGGTCTCGAAGACTTTGCGACCTGTCAGGTTTACCACCGAAACCGAGATCGTGTAGCGGTCGAAACCGTAGGAAGTCTGAGCATCTAGCAGTCCGTAGCCTGGCACGGATACCGTATTAGGCAAGGTTAACTCGCGGGCGCTGAGTGCCGTAATACCGACACCGAATCCCAGTCCTTTAGCGGTGCCATCAAGTATCCGATAGCGGGCTGCGAGGCGACCACTATGCCGTGGTACGCGAGGCAGTCCATCACCGACCGGAATCGAGTTGTCCTCTGTGATTTCTGCCTGGGTGTAGGCGTAGTTACCCAGCAATGAAAAAGCGGCGGTCGGTTCCCAAACCAGATCCGCTTCTATCCCGCGAGCGCGTTGTTCGCCGCTCTGTACCGAGTAACCCAGAATCGCGTAGGTAGGGTCAGGATCAGGGGTGGACACATTACGACGCGTCTGCTCGAACATGGCGAGAGTGCCAGAAATGCCCAGATCGTTGAACGCCAGTTTGACGCCTGCCTCATAATTGCGAGACAGCTCAGGCTTAGGCGACTCGTTACCAGTGAAGTTGAACGCTCCCCTGAAACCGGTGGAATACGACGTGTAGAGCGCAAGACTTTCGGTCAGGTCATAGGTGATGCCAAACCGTGGTGTCAAACGATGATATGAAGTATCTACACCTTGCTCTTGTTGGTTGATGTCGAGCTGGGTCAATCGCAACGACCCCAACAAGTGCAAACGGCCATAGGTCGCTTGATCCTGAACGTATAAGGCCTTCGTCTCGTAACGGTTGGTCTGGGACACGATTGTTTCTGGCGTCGCGCCGTAGGAAATCTCATATCCCGGATTGGCAAGGTCAAGCTCGCCGATGAGTTCAATGTCGGACATCCCCGAGCTGAAGTGAGTGTTGTCGTAACTGATACCAACCAGCAACTCATGATCTCCACCCAGCGATTCGACTCGGGAACCTAGGTTGGTATCCAGCGTGCTTTCCCGGATGTTCGTGGGCAGGTAAAGCTTGAATATCGGGTAAACCGTGGGTGTCGTGGGATTCGGTCCCAGAAGGTCCGGATATACAAGGCTGCCATAATCACGAACTTTGCCCTCGTAATACTGAGCGCTGACGGTCAGTCGTGTGTCGTCATTAAGCTCATGCGTGAGCTCGGCGGTAGTTGTTCGATTCTCGATAGTGGTGTGAGGCTGTCCGTTGGTCGCTCCTGGGAAGGCGTTGCGATCAATCTGCCCACTCAATGCTTGGGCGGCTGGCAGGCCGGAATATTCGAGCTGGCTGCGATTCTCGTATTGGCCGCGCAGTAACAGTTCAGTCTCTGGCGATAGCTGGAACGCGATGCTTGGTTGTATCGACCACTGATGGCCGTTAACGTGGTCAATCCAGCTGTCATTTTCTTGATAGTCAGCGGCAATCCGTGCGGCTACCTTGTCGCCGATGGGTGTGTTGAGATCCAGCGAAGGGTTCACTGTGCCGAAGCTACCGGTGCGCATCGACAGCAGTGCACTTGGCTCGGTCTCGGGCCGTTTAGAAACTACGTTGATCAAACCACCCAGCGGTGCGCCGATACCGCCGCCGTACAACGCTGATGTTGGGCCTTTGAGTACCTCAATGCGCTCGGTGCCGATGAGGCTGGTCGGGTCGATGCTCGCTGCCGTGCCGCCAAATGCAGGCAGCCCGTTCATGTAAATTTCCGCCGGAAAACCGCGCACGATTGGCTGAGCGAACAGTGCCTCTTGCGGCTTGGTTGCTCTTACCCCTGAGACGTTAACCAGCGCGTCAGCAAGCGAATGAATGTCCTGCTCCTTAAGCATCGTTTGCGTGACAACTTGCACGGATTGCGGGACTTCGACCAGGGGCGTGTCGGTGCGAGTGGCCGACGCAGAAGATGGTGCGCTGTAGCCTTCACGCGACCCAGAAACGTTTATGGTTTCCAACGTCCAAATCTGTGATTGATCGGATGTTGGGGGTACATCCACGGCACCGTCTTGTGGGTGGGCAATGACCGGTAATGCTAGCCCCAGAAACACGCAAAAGGCATGGCGCCAACGCAGACGCGATGGATCAATGTAAAACAGCGGCCCGTTCTTGTCCGAGTACATGGGATCTTCCGATAAAGGTCATGTGAAGCAGAACGCGCAGGGGGATTCGGTATCGGCGGACTCAAAAGCCTGTCGATGCAGAGTCGGCAATGCGCGTTCAGCCAAAACTGGATGTGACGTTCAACGATCGAATCGGTGGCGCTCGGCTTCTCGCACCGAGGAATATCGGTGGCGCTGCTTGCTGGGGAATTAGGTGAGTAGAAAAAAGCTGTAACGGTGGAACATTAAGTTGAAAACTGGACAGGTTTGACTCGGCGAGAGCGGGATGCTGGAACAGAAGAGAGCAATATCCGCATTTTTCCCACACGACCAGATCATGGGTCTTGCCGGCAGAGGCATGGTGATACATCTGGCTCGTGCCAAGCATGTCGTGGCACTCCATGCCAGCCATGCTCATTGGTTGACTTTTGCCATGGGAAAGGCTGATCCCCTGACTGATCAGGGGGCCGGCAAAAATCATTAGCATGGCGAACAGGCTCAGCCGTGCTCCGATAATGTGACGCTTACGCATTAGCAGGACTTCTGCTCATCACGCGCGGCCCTCGATACCTGTGTCTGCCGCTCGTATCCGGGGATGGGCAACCAGCGTCGAAACCCGGCACCCCCTTTCCCCGTCAGAGGACACCAGGAAAAATCCCAGAGTGCCGGTGGGAAATCCTCTTTTTCAGGGTCAACACCAGCGATAAAACGAGGCGCTACTTTCCAGTCAAACACCCTCATCGGCGAGCCCTGCCAAGCCAACACCAGTCCTCGCGCTTGGCTGTCGTCAGTGTTTATCCACCGGGCCGCTGCCGCAGTCATGAAGGCATCAATGTGTTCTTCGTTGATGTGCGCCTGATAGGTCGACGTGAGTAACCAACGGCAGACACTCAGGTAGTAAGTCCAATTCAGCGACGGATGATTGCGGTACGCCCAGGTCATAAAACTGCGAAATATGTTCAAGCCGTCTGGTGGATCTAGCTTGAGCAGCCCCGGACATACATCGAACAACGTATGCCAGTAAGGCAGCAATCTGGCATCCAGTTGAACAAAGCTGCGTGCGTTGCAGGGATAGTCTGGAAACGGCAATAGGAAGTCGCCACGACTGTTTATGCGCGACGTTTTGCTAACCAGCCGCGAAACGCCTGAAGGAATAACTACAGAGCGCATACCAGCCTCCATGCCATCGCCGCTTGCGATTTATTGAATGCAGGAAAACTGAAAGTCAGACCTTCGGGAGCACTGGATCTGCAACCGGAGTGATTAATAACGCGAGACATACTGCCTTCTCTACAAGACGATTGGACGGCATTCACCGGCAGTCGCTGCAGCGACGACCTAGCGTAAACGGACGACAAAAAACGAGCGGTGGCAGACTAATCAAGCCGGCCCCCTTGTAAGCGTTAACTGAGGGAAAGCTCGAGGATGGGCTGAGGACCAGGAGTATCCAGAGGGTTGCCTTGCAGTGCATCTCGCGACGAGAGCGCGGCTTTTGTCCGATTCGTAGTAGCAAGGTCAGGCAGAAAAGTAAGGCGATGCTCAACTTCGCCACAGTACAGATTAGGCAACAAATACTACCGGCCCAACCATGGGTTGAACGGTCAGTGAAGTCCATGCTCTGTGCCGGATTATGGCTGCCCCATGCAGAGCAAACTGACCGCCAGCAATAAGTTCGAGCCCTATCATCTGCCCATGCCCTAAGCCGAATCACCACGTTGAAAACTGCTGCTACAGGACCTTTTCTCACTATGGCTTAACATTCTCAGATCCGGCCATCAACGTTAGACATGCTGGCCACCGTTAACGTGAATCTCTGCGCCGTTTACATAAGAAGCGCCACCGGTGCAAAGGAAGTAGACGAGCGAGGCAACTTCTTCAGGTTTTCCCAGCCGGTTCATCGGCACTAGCCGTTCAACGATTTCCGCAGTGCCTGCGGACAGTATTGAGGTTTCGATTTCTCCAGGTGCGATAGCGTTGACCCTTACGCCATGTCGGCCGAAATCAAAGGCCATTTCCCGAGTCAGGGCGGAGAGCGCAGCTTTGGATGTGGAATAAGCGACACCAGCGAACGGGTGCACCTTGGATCCTGCAATAGAGGTAACGTTGATGATGCTGCCTTTTGCAGCTTTCAATTCATCAAACAGCCCTCGCGCAAGGAGGGCCGTAGAAAACAGATTGACATTGAAGACCTTGATCCAGGTTGCATAGTCGGACTCCAGAACACCAAGGCGTGTCCCCTCAGGCCCCTTAGGCGAAACTCCGGCATTGTTTACCAATGCATCCAAGCGCCCGCCCAATTTTTCCCTGATGGCCGCCAGGCTGTCACTGACGCTATCAATATCTTCGAGATCAAGATGAATGTGGTTGAGTAAGCCCTCGGCCCATGGGCATTCAGCGACCCAGTCCTGGCGAGAGGCGGTGAAAATCCTCCACCCAGCGGCTTGAAAGTGTTTGACGGTGGCATGGCCTATGCCACGACTGGCACCGGTCAATAACAATGTCTTTTCGCTCATACATGCATTTACCTGTTAGAAAGTTTCGCTTTGTTTTTAGCGGTCTAGGTCAAAAAAATCGCGATCTTCAATGTGCTACATTTGGGCAGGGCGTCATGAGTGGCCATGACTCTCATAGCCGCTTTTGTTCGCTGCAAACATCGGGTCACCCGCTGGGATCCCAAGCACTTTTTGGCCATTTCTCGTTTCCTTGCATTGAAGCGCCTGAACGGTGATGAGCGTCCTTCTCCTGGATGAGGATGAGTCAATCTTGCCGTTCGAACGTTCGACTCTACGTCTGACTACAGGAGGCGGAAACGACTTTTTTCCCTCATTACCGGTCACGGGATGACCCACTTACGGTGGCACCAAACTGCAGGTTTCTTCCGTCAAGAATCGCGGCTTCGGGGAGTTGGGCCCCAGCCCAGAATCGTAAGTTCGCGAAGGGCCAAGACCGGTCCCGGCTGGCTGCGGTTTGTAAGGCACTGCACTCGATTGGCGGCTTGTACGAAGTTGAGCTACTCGCCCGGGATATGAGCGATGGGGATCGGCGGCGCATATCTGCTTAGTTATGCAATGTGACTTCGGCGGACGCATACGAACTGACCTCACAGCTCTGTTGTAGTCCGGCCGAGGCTCCTTGTTTGGTCATTATTCGCGCTCATGGGATCTCGACAGGCTTGCATTCCATGGGCTCACTTCGTAACACTTGAGTTGCGTGCTGCCAACTCAATGGTCGGTACGCGCTAATATTTACCAATCCAAGGAGCGATGAATGCGTGTGCGTCCAGCGATAACGGGTGACTCTGAGAGCATGAGTAGAATCGCGAAGGCTACCTTTTCACTGGCGTGCCCAGCAGACACTCCAGCAGAAGAATTAGAGCGCTACATCAGCGAAAATCTGACCGCGCGTTGTTTTCAGGCCGCGCTGGATTCGTCAAACCAAGAAGTGCGAGTGTTGGAGAAAGCCGGAGATATCGTGGGTTTCAGTTTGGTCGATTACAAACCAGATCGATTAAACATCCCACTGGCGGATGGCATCCCTGAGTTGAAACGATGCTATGTCGATTCAAAACACCATGGAACCGGTGCCGCACAGCTCCTCTTAACTGAGACGCTTGCTGGTATTTCAGAACGTATCCGGCTCACGGTGAATGATCAGAATGTCCGCGCAATAGGCTTCTACCAGCGTAATGGATTTTTGACAGTAGGAGAAACCAGTTTTCAATGCGGCGATGATGTCCACCGAGACTTGGTGATGGTACGTGAACTGTAGGGTTGCGGTTTTTTGCGTAAGCGTTCCGGGAAAACAGATTGCGAGACTCCTGCATTCAGGCGATCGGTGCCGAGTACCTAGGTCAGGTCGCCGGACGCTCACAATGAAAGGTCAAATCGAATGCAAACGCGTAGTCAATTGAAGTGCAATCTTGCGACAAGTAGGCACCGTCTAATCGGACAAGGTATGTTGGGTGGACACTTACTACAGTTTGACTCTGGCCGGGAAATTTCCGTTGGGTTTTAAGCATAAAAAAGCGGGTCAACTTGACCCGCTTTTCATGAGCAATTCAAAGCCGTTCAGGCTGCGTGATCAACGCTTAGGCCCATCGGAGGCAATGTTAGCGTCGGCTCGGTCCCACCCCCCACCTAATGCTCTAATCAGGCTCACCGTTGCAATGGCTTGAGTGCCCGTCAGACGGCTCAGTTGCAGTTCGGTTTGTAAGACCTGGCGCTGAGCATCGATAACGTCCAAGTAGCTAATTTGTCCCTCTTCATACTGAGTTTTAGAAAGTCGCTCTGTCCGTATTGATGCTGCAACAGCTTCGCTTTGATTATTTTTCTGATCATCGAGCAACCTCAGATCTGCAAGGTTGTCTTCTACCTCTCTGAAGGCCACCAATACTTGCTCCCGATACTTCGCAACCTGCTCGTCGTATCGAGCCCTTGCAGAGGCGAGATCTGCTTTCCTCCGACCACCATCAAATATCGGCAACGTCAGCGCCGTTCCTGCAAGGGGGCCTAGTAAAAAAGACCGAGTTGACCAGTCGAACAGATTCCCTAGCGATGACGACTCGAAGCCGGCGGAAGCATTTATGTTAAGCCGCGGAAAAAATGCTGATTTCGCCAATCCGATTTGTGCGTTAGCCGCGGCCATAGCTCTCTCGGCGGCAGCAATATCTGGACGGCGCTCGAGTAGAGCTGATGGTAACCCGATAGGCACCTGAGTCGCGATGGGCTCTAAAGGTGAGTCAGGGAAGTCGAAGTCGGCAGGAGACTTACCCAACAACACTGCAAGACTATGCTCTGACGTCGCGCGGAGCCGTGCGATCCCTACCGAGTCCGCCCTCGCAGTCGATAGTTCGTTGCGCGCTCGCGATAGGTCAAGTTCGCTTATGTCGCCCTCTTTGAATCGCCCCTCTACTAATTTCAGGGTGTTTTCACGCAGGGTGACCGTGCGACGAAATAGTCGAAGTTGGTTGTCGTACTCACGCAGCTCGAAATAATTTTTAGCCACATCAGCTTGGAGGGCTAACAGTACAGAACGATACAGCGCCTCGTTCTGTGCTTGATTAGCGAGCGCTGTGTTCACTTGCGAATCCACCTTCCCGAACAGGTCTACCTCGTAAGAGGCTGTCGCCTGCGCCCGCCAAAGAGTCTGCGTGGACCCACTCGCATCGTCAGACAACAATTGTGAGGCAGGAGACAGGCGTTCACGCGTAGGACCAAATCCCGCATCTAAGGACGGGAACCATCCCGCTCGGGCTGATTGGGTTAAGGCTCTCGATTGCTGGACTCGTGCGGCAGCCGCCTTCAGATTCTGATTAGCCTCTGCGGCTTGCCGCTCCATGTCGTTTAGCACCGGATCGCCAAAGACTAGCCACCATTCCCCACGATGCTCGGCATCGGCCGGTTCAGCGTTTTTCCAGGCGCTATCTTTGGGCAATGATGCTTGCTTCTGTTCAGCCGAAGCTTCCTTGAACGCCTGCGGAGTCGGGACGTCGGGGCGGTTGTATGTCGGCTCCACAGAGCATGCTGATAGAAGCGATAGCAGCGCTGAGGAAGTTAGCAGTCCAAAAATAGACTTTTTGGGTAATTGGATCATTCGTTTGGCTCCGATCATGCGTCCAATGCTTCCGTTGTCAGGTGAGGCGCGTCTTTTTGAGCCACGTGTACTTTGCCACCTGCCAGCGTACGCAGGACCACGTAGAAGACAGGTGTCAGTGCGAGACCGAACAGGGTCACGCCCAGCATGCCGAAAAACACCGAGATCCCCATGGCTTGACGCATTTCTGAGCCCGCCCCAGTGGAAAACACGAGTGGAACAACGCCCATAATGAAGGCGATGGAAGTCATGAGAATCGGCCGGAGACGCAAGCGGCTCGCTTCAATGGCTGCCTTCAGGGTTGTGTACCCGTCGTGCTCTAGTTCTCTGGCGAACTCGACTATCAAGATGGCGTTTTTGGAAGCCAATGCGACCAATACCATTAACCCGATCTGGGTAAAGATGTTGTTGTCTCCCTGCGTGAGCCACACCCCCGTGAGTGCACACAAGATGCTCATGGGAACGATCAGGATTACCGCCAAAGGAAGGGTCAAGCTTTCATACAGTGCGGCCAGTACGAGGAATACGAGCAGGACGCTGACAGGGAATACCCACATCCCGGCATTACCTGCCAAAACCTTTTGGTAAGTCAGCTCAGTCCACTCAAATTTTACGCCTTGAGGCAACACCTCTGCTGCAATGCGCTCTGCTGCTGCTTGGGCCTGGCCAGACGAATAGCCCGGCGCTGGGCCGC
Source organism: Pseudomonas sp. PDM32 (assembly GCF_019219225.1). Taxonomy (NCBI): domain Bacteria; kingdom Pseudomonadati; phylum Pseudomonadota; class Gammaproteobacteria; order Pseudomonadales; family Pseudomonadaceae; genus Pseudomonas; species Pseudomonas sp. PDM32. The sequence continues at coordinate 68,985 of NZ_JAHUWE010000005.1, read as the reverse complement.
CGTTAATATCCGCTGCGGTGTAGCCGTTATATCGAACCACCATGTCCGGACCGTAGGTTGGGGTGATACGAACCAGAGACGATAGGGGCACCATTTCCCCACGGTCGTTTCTGGTTTTCAGCTGAAGGATGTCATCTGCTCGCTGACGAAACGGTGCGTCGGCCTGCACTCGTACCTGGTATACACGGCCAAAACTGTTGAAGTCATTCACATACAAGGAGCCAAGGTATACCTGCATGGTCTTGAATACATCGGTAACGGACACGCCCAGCTGTTTGGCTTTCACACGGTCTAGCTCGACGTTTAGCTGCGGGAAGTTGATCTGATAATTTGTTAGTGACCCACCAAGCTCCGGGGTCACCGCAGCCTTGGCCATGAATGCTTGAGTGGCCTTGTTAAGCTCCTCATACCCTAGGCTACCTTGGTCTTCCAGCTGCATTTTGAAGCCGCCCAGTGTGCCAAGCCCGAGTATTGGAGGCGGGGGAAAGGCTGCGACATAGGCTCCTTTGATACTGGCGAACTTTTGGTTAAGGGATGCGACGATGGCCGCGGCGGACTCATCTTTCGATGTACGTTCGCTGAGAGGCTTGAGGGGGACAAAGACAATCCCTGCGCTAGAGCTGTTCATGAATCCGTTAACGGACATGCCAGGGAAGCCGACTGCGTGAGCTGCGCCCGGCTGCTTCATGACTATTTCGCTCATCTGGCGAATCACTTCTTCCGTACGGTCAAGAGAAGCGCCATTGGGAAGCTGGGCGATGGTGACTAAGTACTCCTTGTCCTGCATGGGAATGAACCCAGCAGGCACAACGTTCCCCATAACCGCCGTGAGCCCCAGAAGAACCACATAAACAACCAGCATGCTGCCCTTGCGCTTAAGGACGCCTGTTACGCCTTTCGAGTATTGCTCCGAGCCACGATTGAAAACCTTGTTGAACGCTCGAAAAAAACCGCCCAGTAGCTTATTCATCACCCGTGTTAAGGCGTCTTGCTTAGCGTCGTGGCTACGCAAAAGTAGTGCGCTGAGGGCTGGAGAGAGCGTGAGTGAGTTGAAAGCAGAGATCACCGTAGAGATTGCAATGGTCATCGCAAACTGCTTGTAGAACTGGCCCGTGAGACCGCTCATAAATGCCAACGGTACAAACACAGCAACCAACGTGAGTGCGATAGCAATGATGGGGCCGCTGACCTCTTGCATGGCTTTATACGTGGCGTCCCTCGGGGTCAGACCGCTGGCTATGTTCCTCTCCACGTTTTCAACCACAACGATGGCATCGTCGACGACGATACCTATGGCTAACACCATTCCGAAAAGCGACAGGGCATTGATCGAGAAGCCGAAGGCCAGCAATAGCGCAAAGGTACCGATGATGGATACCGGTACAGCGATCAAAGGGATGATTGCTGTACGCCATGATTGAAGGAACACAATGACGACCACGACTACCAGTGCGATGGCTTCGAGCAGTGTTTCTATAACCGCCTGAATGCTCGACTTCACGAAGCGAGTGGGGTCGTAGATAAGCCTGTAATCCAGGCCTGGAGGGAAATCAGCGCTGAGATCTTTGAGTGCAGCGCGGATTTGGTCAGAGATCTCTAGCGCGTTAGCGCCTGGCAATTGGTAGATGGCGAGGGAGACGGCGGGTTTGTTGTCCAGCAGCGCACGCAATCCGTATTCAGCCGCAGAAAGTTCGACTCGGGCGACATCCCGCAGATGAGTAACTGCGCCATTCGGGCTAGTTTTGAGAACGATGTCGCGGAACTCGTCTACGGTCTTCAAGCGACCCTGGGCATTGATTGTCAGCTGCACCGCAGTACCCGGCGAAGAAGGCGCAGCACCAACGGCACCAGCAGCAACCTGGATGTTCTGTTCTTGAATGGAAGTGACAATCTCCGAGGCGGTGAGATTACGCTGTGCCACCTTCTGCGGATCGAGCCACACACGCATTGCGTAGTCACCTGCTCCCCACATATCGACACGGCCAACGCCAGGTATCCGCTCAAAGCGCGTTTTGACGTTCCGTACGCCGTAGTTCCTCAAATACGTTGTGTCGTACCGATCATTTGGTGACACGAGGTGCAGAAAAAGAACTAATGAAGAAGAGCTTTTGAGCGTAGTAACACCCAATCGTTGTACATCTTCGGGCAGTCGTGGCAATGCTTGATTGACTCGGTTCTGTACCAACTGGGTAGCCAAGTCCGGGTCAGTTCCTAATGCGAAAGTTACAGTGATGGTCAGGTTACCGTCACTGTTCGCTTGAGACTGCATGTACAGCATATTTTCAACGCCGTTGATTTTTTCCTCAAGCGGCGCTGCAACTGTCTCGGCAATGACTTTTGGGTTCGCTCCAGGATACTGCGCGCTGATTGTGACCGAGGGTGGAACGACCTCTGGATACTCAGAAATCGGTAATTTGAATATTGCTATCAACCCTGCAAGCAGGATCACCACAGATAGTACGCCCGCAAAGATCGGACGATCAATGAAGAACTTTGATATGTTCATTAATGACTCTTTAAGTGAGGCGGCTACTTGCTCTCAGCGCTGCTTGAAGATAAAAAGACAGCAGTATGCTTAAGAGTGCACTCTGTTTTACAAGCGATGTTTGGCCCAACAAATCGAACGTAACCGAGAGGCATTGATTGTTTATTGGGGTATTTTTAGTGCTGTCGTGGGTCAGTGACTGTTGTTAGCCTGAACGTCGCTGGGGGGAACTATCTTTCCTAGAACCTGCTCCCCAGGACGGACTCGTTGAATACCACCGATCACTACCCGTTCGCCTTCTTTTAGTCCAGATGTAATAATACGATCATTGCCTTGTAGATTTCCCAGCGCTACCGGGCGATAAACAATATGGTCATCCTTTCCCACAACCAAGACAAATCGCTTATCTTGATCGGTGCCAATTGCCGCATCATCAATAAGAAGGGCCGCGTATGGTTCACTGCCGCCCACTTTTACACGCGCATATAGCCCCGGGACCATAGTGCCATCAGCGTTGTCGAACCGTGCACGCATGCGGATAGTGCCTGAGGTAGTGTCGAGTTCATTGTCTACGGATTGGATGACTCCCCTGCGCGAATACCCTGTCTCATCTGCAAGCCCTAAATCAACCGGAACATTAGCCTTATTGCCGAGTCTGTTGATGTACTTAAGATAAGTCTGCTCATCAGCGTTGAACTCTGCATAAATGGGGTTCACAGAGACGAGCATCGTTAAAGGCGCTGCGCCTGCCCCGGCGTTTACGATGTTCCCTAGTGTTATTTCTGCCCGCGATACGCGACCAGAAATTGGAGCTGTAATCTGCGTATGGCCGAGATCAATTTTAGCTGCATCCAGCGCCGCTTCAGCAGTTTTAAGATTGGCACTGGCCTCCAATGCTGCGTTGTTTTTTTCATCGTAGTCACGTTTTGCGATTGCATTTTCGGTAATTAGACGCTGTGCCCTCTCCCAGTCGCTTCTAGTGTACGCGGCGCGAGCCTGAGCTGCCGCAACCTGCCCCTTAGCTCGTTCGACTTGTGCTTGGTAAGGTCGTGCATCTATGACGAACAGAGTGTCCCCTTTTTTAACCAATTGGCCGTCATGTATGTTGACGTCCGTTATGGTTCCTGCAACCAGCGGCCTAACCTCAACTTTTTCCACCGCCGCTAATCGGCCAGAATAGATTTGCCAGTCGGTAACGGTTTCTCTTTTAACGACCGCGACATCTACCTCTTGGATTGGGAGCTGGCCTTCCTGGGCTGCAGCTTTCTCTGAGTTATCGACCACACTAAAGGCAATGACTCCGGAAATACAAAGCATGCCTGCCGAATAAAGTACCAGCCTAGTGCGAGATTTGGAATTAGCGCTCATAATTACTCCGAAGTTAATCCTGTTCTAGCTTGACTGTTGTGTGAATGCCAACTTCCGATGGCTAATTCGCATGAAATATGAAATGGCGCTTCTTGGGAGCCAAGGTTTTTGCTTCTCCAGCAACACCGCGGTTTTTTTACAGTGCACAGCACGCGTGAGAAATCACGTCATAGACCTGTTTTCATTGTCTAGAACGCGTTCGCCATTGGCTATTTTTGTTCTGCGGTCGGCACGCATCCACCTTAAGGTAATAATGGCGGATACCGCGATCAGCGGAAAAACAATATTATTCATGCCCTTCCAGCCAAGTAATTGCAATAAGGGGCCGGCGGCCAAAGTGGCAAATGCAGTGAACGTATATTGAATAAATTCTGCCACTCCCTGCACCCTAGCCTTTTCGGAGGGGTGGTAGGAGGAAGTCAATAAGGTTGTGCCACCAACAAACATAAAATTCCACCCGACGCCTAAAAAAAGAAGCGCGATATAGAATGCGGTCAAGCTGTCCGAAAACTGTGCAATCAATCCGCAAGCTGCACTTAGTGCCATTCCCAGGAATAAAATCGGCGGCAATCCGAATAGGGCAATCAGGCGTCCAGCGAACAGTGACGGCGCGTACATACCCACTAAATGCCATTGAATAATGCTGGCGCCATCATTTATGGAGTGATTGCTGGCGACAGCAGCCAGCGGTGTCGCGGTCATGATGAACATCATCACCACGCCGCCAATAACGTTATTCGAGAGTGCCGCTAGTGAAATAGGTTGCTTGAATATTGTGAGTAATTTGCGTGGCGGCTGTTCGTGGTCATGCAGTTCCAATGGTTCTGGAAGTGCATCTTGGTAACCCAGCCAAAGTAATGCAGCGGAGGCAAGGCCCAGCAGGCATACCATCACGTACGAGCCGGCGAATAGGACTGGGAACAAATCCGCGCTCCAACTTGCCAACAAAGGCCCAAGAAAAGCGGCTATCACTCCGCCCGCAAGCACCAACGAGATCGCGCGCGCTTTGCGATTGTCAGGTTCCGAATCTGTCGCAGCCAATCGGTAATACTGGGCGAACGCTTGAAAAACACCTACGGCGGCTGTCCCCATGCAAAACAGCCAGAAAGAGTTTAGGAAAACTGCCCATACGGAAATCAATCCGCCTATCGCGCCGGTGAGAGCACCTAGTACAAATCCACGCCGCCTACCTATTTTCTGCATCAGAGTAGAGGCGAAATATGTCGCAATCGCGCCTGCTACGGTTATGAGTGCAAAGGGCAGAGTCGCAAGCGATTTATCGGGTGCGAGCTGATATCCCGTCAAACCGGTCAATGTGAGATCGATTGCGATGGCTGCCGTGAACAAACCCTGGGCTATTGCCAGCACAGCCACATTCGACGGGCTTGATGACCTTTCTAACGCTGAAATGTCTTCCGATAATTTTGATGTGCTCATTGTGTCCGCCTCCAGTCAAGACGGTTCGAGCTGTCTGCCCTTACAACCATGACGACTCTCCTGTTTAGAAACGGGAGCATTTTCTACGTCGCTGGCGGCTGGAGAAAGGACTTAGTTCCCTCCTTTTTGGTCATCGGGGGTGTATGAGGCGTAGGTGCTAAAAAACAAGAAAGGTTATAGCTAAGCGGGACTGTGGCGAAAGAAGGGATGATGACGTTTTTTGAGGGTTTTTTGCACTTTCCGCCATGACGTTTTTATAGGATCATTTGGTCCCTGCAGTACGCAAATCGGCCAGGAGGGCGCTGGCAGGCGAGAGATGATTCCAAGCAGGATCTTTGATTTTTTTAAGAAGGTACTCCCATGCGTGACATCGCTTTCCTGATCTTTCCCGAGTTTCAGATCCTGGATCTTAGCGGTCCGCTGGCCGCCTTTGAGATCGCTAAAGACATTGCTGCACAAGATTCCTACTGCTGTTCGGTGGTTTCGTTGTCGGGGGGGGGTGTAATGAGTTCATCTGGTCTAGAAGTAAAGAGTCAGAAGATCAGATCAACCCCATACGATACGTTGATAGTGGTCGGCGGAAAGGCTTTTTCTAAGCCCTATGACCTACCCATGGTGTCAGACCGCCTCGCCAATGCGGCCGCGAAAGGTACTAGGCGAGTTGCGAGTGTTTGTACTGGGGCTTTTCTATTGGCTTCGGCGGGTTTGTTAGACGGTCGGAGGGCGACTACACACTGGAGGCAGACCGCACGACTGCAACGAAACTTTCCGAAGGTGCGGGTCCAGCCCAATCATATATTCACCAAGGATGGCGGCATCTGGACCTCTGCTGGCATCTCTGCGGGAATTGATCTGGCGCTGGCCATGATTGAGGATGATCTCGGAAGTGCGGTTTCCCATGAGGTCGCCCGCGCCATGGTCGTGTATCACCGTCGGCCAGGAGGTCAATCACAATTTTCGGCCATGGCTGATATGGAGCCGACGACTGATCGCATGAGAGAAGTACTTTCCTACATGCGAGAGCATCTGAACGAACAGCTGTCAACTGAGCATTTAGCGTCGATCGCTTGCCTAAGCTTGCGTCAATTCGGTCGAGCATTTCTGCTAGAAACTGGGGAAACGCCGGCTAAAGCCGTGGAGCGTTTGCGTGTCGAGGTTGCGAAGCTGCGCGTTGAACGTGGGACTGAACCAATAGAGCTGATAGCACACTCGGTGGGCTTTAAGGACCCGGAGCGGATGCGCAGAGCCTTTATCAGAGTTATCGGGCACCCTCCTCAAAGCATCAGGCGACTGGCCACGCATCAGGGTTTTACCGCTTATGAGTCTGAGGTTGAAGTGCCTTAACTACCCCTTCAGGATTCATTGCCTGCGGCGCAATCCTCGTAGCATGGGGATATTTCGACGTTATGCCGAAAATCTATTCCCCCTAACAGCAGACTCATCAATATCTAATTCGGAAGTAGAAACAAGTTCGATCGAAAAGCATGGCGTAAATCGAGGGGAATAAGTCGTTTTGCAAAGCGCTAGTGACACTTAAGCTTAAGTCTCTGGATTTTAGTGACCTCTAATGGTCGCGATGAATCTCTAATCTATTAATGGGACAGTCATGAAAGAACTTTCAGGCAAACGTGCATTCATCACTGGCGCCGCACGCGGTATTGGTGCAGCTATCGCCATCGAGTTGGCAGAAAAAGGAGCTGATATTGCTTTCAGCTATGTTCGCTCTGGGGATGCCGCCGAGGAGCTGGCCAGAGAAATTGAGGGATTGGGTGTTAAAGCCTTCCCTATCCAAGCCGACAGTGCGGATTCCCAGGCTGTTACTCGGTCTGTACATGAGGCCGCTAGGCTTTTAGGAGGTTTGGACATACTAGTAAACAACGCGGGCGTCGCTTTTATTTGCCCGCTAGAGGCAATGCAACTGTATCAGATAGACCAGATCATCGCCGTAAACATTAGGGCAGTGATCTTGGCGTCTCAAGCTGCCATCACCTATCTTGGAGAGGGCGGAAGAATCATCAATATCGGCTCCTGTCTGGCGGAGCGCGTGGCCTTTGAATCGGTCACGGTCTATTCCATGTCCAAGTCCTCCCTGCTCTCCTTTACACGAGGACTTGCTCGTGAATTGGGGCCGCAAGGCATCACCGTTAATACTGTGCATCCTGGACCTACGGACACTGATATGAACCCTGCCGATGGTGATGGTGCTGACGCGATGAGGGCTCATTCAGCATTAGGGCGATACGGTACTGGGAAGGATGTCGCAGTGGCGGTCGCGTTCATCGCAAGCCCAAGCGCTAAACACATCACCGGCACCAGTTTGAGCGTGGACGGGGGCGTAAACGCATAGTCCTGATTAATCCACCTTGAGACTATCTGACGATTTACCCCAGGAATCTTAATCCCCAGAAATTGGTAACTCCGGCTGACTCCCAGTACCCATTCTGGTTGGATGAGTGGTGGGAGTCTATATCTTCATTGCATGAATACTTAGTTAGGTGGTTTAAATTTTGTGCTGTTGGACCTTACGTTAACAGTATTAGATAAATAATCATAAAATTCACCGCAGTAGTGATCTGCACGATTTTCGTATGAGGAGGCTTGAATCAATGAGCGTTATATTGACTCGCCGTAAGGTGATTTCAGGCATGGGACTTCTAGGTATGGGCATCCTCGCAGGCTGCGATACCCGGGGTGAGTTGTCATACAAATACGGTAAAGATTTGAGCGATAAGATTCTTGGGCGCACATTCAAGTTAAAAGACACTGACGGCGAGGTGAGAACTCTTTCAAGCTATCGGGGCGTGATGCCCATGATTTTTTTTGGATTTACTCAATGCCCGGCAGTCTGCCCAACTGCCTTAGCTCGTGCAGTAAAAATCAAAAAAATAATGGATAAGGATGGCTACCGCCTTCAGGTTGTCTTTATAACGCTTGATCCGGAACGGGATTCACCAGCCGTACTCGACGCATATGTCAAAACTTTTGATCCCTCATTTGTCGCACTCTATGGAACACTAGAAGAAACGGCCGCTACAGCCAAAGAATTCGGTGTGTTCTATGAGAAAGTACCTATTGGATCAACATATACACTTACTCATTCATCGACGAGCTACGTATATGACTACGAAGGAAAACTACGCCTTGGATTTTCTCAAGCACTTTCGGCGCTGCAATGTGCAGAAGATCTGACTACCCTCATGGAGATTTGCTAATGAACACGGCCCCCTATCGAGCAAATATTTTCCAGAGCTTTAAACAGATCGCAATCGGACTTTCCTTATTTGGATTGGCTTGCCAGGTATCAGCCCAGACGCAGGTAGAAGACGCATGGGTTCGCGCGACAGTGCCAGGACAACAAGCGACTGGTGCGTTCATGACGATCACTGCAAGCAGCGATAGCAAGCTGCTCAGTGCCCAATCATCGATAGCGAAAACCGTGCAAATTCACCAGTCGACCATCAAGAACGACGTGATGCGTATGCAACCAGTAGAGTTCGTTGCCTTACCTGCTGGCAAAACAGTCATTCTGGATCCCCATAACTATCACATTATGCTGATTGACTTGGTGAAACAGGTTGAAAATGGCGACAAGGTGCTTTTGCATCTTACGGTAGAGAACGCCATGGGCGAGATGGAATCGATCAAAGTTGAGGCCACTGCGCGGGCATTAAATATGGCTGATGACGCCAAATGAATTGATGGATTCAGCAATGAAACTCTAGTAGAAGAAATGCTTTTGTAGTGGCTGATTGAGCAAACTAAGTTCAAACGGGTTGATGTGGATCAGTCAAACGGCGCCCAACTTCTGTACAGAGCGAAAAAACAGAGATCTTCATTTCTCAGGGAGTGTGATGAATAGCATAAAGGTCTTTCTGTGCAGTGAGGCTGGAGCCTGCGCTCGTCATAAAACACGCAAGCGACGGTCAGTCTTTCTCGACATCCTCGACATCGAACCGCAATCTAAGAAAATGCCGGATTTTGAAAGGGATAGGTTTCACACACGCGTCGCGCAGCAGCTGGGTCCACCTTGCCACAATGAGGCAAATGCTTATCAACGTCGCCACAGCGGAAGCTGTGGAGACCTCGAACGATACGGAATAATTTATCTGATGCGATGCTGTCGAATCCTTATGCGTACCGTTGAAAAATCTTCGAGATAATTTTCCACTGACCATCGATTTTGAGCAGCGAAAGAAAGTCGTGGAAGCTCGCGCTCAAAACGTCATTCTCCATGTCCACCCGGACAACTGCAGCTGTGGGTGTGATAGCCAAGATATCCAGACGACTGCGGGTATTCGGTGAGGCACCCAGCGCTTTGAAGAAGCTCGCAAATACCGGAATAGCCGGACCTTGAAGCAGCTCATCACCGCTGTAGCCCCACATTATCGCGTCTTCGTGGAAAGCTTTCTCAATTCCAGCGATATCCCCAGAGCGATATCCGTCAATATAAGCTTGTGCTGCCTGAATCACATCGTCGTACTCAGTGGTGGCGACTGGTTTTATATGGGAAGTCATGTGGAACCCTCGTAGCTAGCGAAATGTGCGTGTTTTTATGGGCCTCGCAGAGTCACGTACCGCGATCACCAAAATGGTTGCTACAACGAGTGCTCCTCCCCTGGCTTAGAGACGATGCATTCATACCTAGCGGGCCCACTCCTGAGTAAGCCTACTCAAGCCGTTGCCTTACGAGGATTGGACTAAAACATTGGTGATTCGTAGTGCTCTACTGCGCCGCCTGCGAACCTGTAAAAGCGAGCATTACAACCGTCGCTCATGGTGTTCGTGTCACCAACTTTACGTAGGAATATGGGAAACGAAAACGACGTTTATCCCTCACTTTAAGCCAATAAATCTCGCTACTAAAAGCCATGAAGGGCGCCAGGCTTCGTGGTATTACACTAGGGTTCCCGTTAATCTGAGACTTAAAACGCTGGAGCTGAGCTGCGATGTACCGAATTGGATTTTTTGTCTGCCCTGGTCACGATGCCCTCGATCTTGCTGGGCCACTGTCTGCATTCAATCAAGTGGCTACGGCTGTTGGTCATAAGCCGTATGAGCTTCGTGTCGTATCGCACTCCGGAGGATCGGTTATTGGTAATTCAGGCCTTCCGGTCGAAACTACTCCAGTTGGCCAGCACACCTTTGACACCGTGATTTTTGTGGGTGGCGAAGTCGAGCCAATGCTGACAGCAGAGAATCTCGCCGCAGCAAGGCAATTGATCGTCAACGCTTCGCGAGTCGCCAGCGTGTGCACCGGGGCGTTCTTGCTTGCGGAAATCGGGCTGTTGAACGATCGGCGGGCCACGACGCACTGGAATCACACCGCACTACTGCAATCGCGTTTTCCCCGCATCAAGGTTGCGGGGGACAATATTTTTATTGAGGACGGGCACATCTGGACGTCGGCCGGCATCGCTTCCGGGATCGATCTGGCCCTCGCCCTGATTGAGAAAGATATGGGCGTGAATGTAGCGCGCGATGTCTCCAGATTGCTGGTCGTTCCATACCGACGGCCTGGTGGCCAGTCACAGTTTTCCGCGATGTCACAAATGGAGCCAGAGTCAGATCGCATCCGTATTGCGCTGAAATTCGCGAGAGAGCATCTGGCCGAGGAGTTGCCCATTGAGAGACTCGCCGATGCGGCGAGATTGAGCCTGCGACAATTCGGACGAGCATTCCGCCGAGAGACAGGTGAAACACCAGCTAAAGCAGTGGAACGCTTGCGCGTCGAAGCGGCGTGTTTACGTCTGCAAGAAGGCAGCGAGCCGATCGAGCAGATTGCTCAGGCGGTCGGTTTTACTGACCCAGAACGGATGCGTAGGGCGTTCGTTCGACTGCATGGATATTCACCGCAGTATGTCCGCCGCGAGAATCGGTTGAGTGGTGAGTGCTCGATAATCAATAGCGGTACATAGCGAAGCCGAACTCATCCTGGATGCACCCGCTGACTTATGGCTCTTGAGAATGCTGAATCCATTCATTCAAAAGGAGCCGAAACGTGCGAAGGATTGTAAAGATGGCATTCACGTGGGTGCTTACAAGTGGGCCACTAATGAGCCATTCTAAACGTAAAACCCCCGCGCGTAGGTACGCGCGGGGCTATATGCTTGAACTTGACGCCAGCTTAGGAACTGAGCCTAGAGCGACCCCGCGGCATGGCGCAGAAATGACTGATCAAGGTCCGCCGAGAACAACGTTACAGAGCAACGATCACGCGGGAGCTAGTTTTGATAACTGCGCTCGACGCTCCATATGCTCATTCGCGACTCTCACAGCCTCGTCAGTTCTCCCCCACAGACCCTTTATCTGTGCGACGATCTCCGGCCGCGCGGTACGTGGATTCCCCGAGTTCATTGTCGGCTGCGGGTCGTACTCGAGCACAAGCTGAGTAAACTCTGCCGCATCCTGGCCTTTAAGCTCGGCGATGACCTTCAGCGCAAAGTCGATACCTGCCGTTACACCGCCACCTGTGATTCGGTTCCTGTCGACGCATACCCGTTCGTAGCTCGGCTCGATACCCAGTGCTATGAGGGGTTCGTAGAAAGGCCAGTAGGTCGCTGCACGGTAGCCCTCCAATAGTCCCGCCATAGCAAGAAGTACAGAGCCTGTGCATACGGCGGTTACATAGGTGGCAGTCTGTCCTGCGCGAGCAATGAAATCGAGCAACTCCCGGTCCTTCATGATTTCAGGGGTTCCTCCGCCACCTGCGACGAACAGCACGTCTAGGTTATCTGGAACGTCATCAATCGTGATCGTGGGGTTCATGGTGACGCCCATATCCGTGGGAACGGGCTCCATGGTCTTCCAGATTATGTGAGTTTTGGCATGAAGGCCGAACGCCGTCTGTGGGCCAGCCAAATCCTGCAGAGTGAAGCCAGGAAAAATTACCATGCCAATCTGCAGTTGGCGGTCTTGAATCTTATTGCTCAGCTCATCAGTCATTACCGTCTCCTCTCGTCGTAGTTGACTAAAGAGTATTCCTGCCAGACGCTACACGTGAGTGGCTTAAATGACATCAAGCGATCGTTTTCTGCCAGTTATTTAATTTTGAGAGCAGGAGTCAACGCCGTGCATAAAATTGCGGTTCTGGTATTGAATGACGTGGTGCCGTTGGACTTTGGTATCGCCTATCAGGTTTTCGCTTTGGCTTCTAAGGTCGATAACAGCAACGCATACGAGGTGGAGGTGTGCGCACCCGAGCGGACAATTCGGGCCGCTAGCTTTGATATGCATGTGCGGTACGGCCTCGACCGTCTTGAGCTAGCCCACACTATTGTCATTCCAGGGTGTGAAGACCCGTTTGGAGAGGTTCCAGAGACGGTAAGAATCGCTCTTCGCGAGGCATATGTTCGTGGTGCACGATTGGCGTCAATCTGCACTGGGGCTTTTATCCTTGCCGAGAGCGGTCTTCTTGACGGAAAACGCGCTACTACGCATTGGCGTTTCGCCGAGGACTTGGCCAAGCTTCACCCAGAGATACAAGTAGAACCTAATGTTCTGTTCGTCGATGAAGGAAGCATCGTGACTTCGGCCGGCGCGTCAGCAGGATTAGATATGTGTTTGCATCTCGTGCGACGCGATTACGGCCAGTCTGTTGCGGCAAACACTGCCCGTCTAGCGGTCGCGCCACTGTACCGTGATGGTGGTCAGGCCCAGTTTATTCGTCAGGAGCTTCCAAGCTCTCCAACGAGCTTAATGCCCTTGATCGAATGGATGCGAGACAATTTGAACAGTTCGCACACGGTCGTTAGTCTTGCGGCTCGTGCCAACATGAGCTCTCGCACCTTTGCTCGGCGATTTCAAGAACAGACCGGTACTACAGCTTTACAGTGGCTTCTCACCGCTCGTATTGATCGAGCGCGTGCATTGCTTGAGGAGAGCGATACATCGATTGATCAAACGGCACTTCTTTCCGGATTCGGGTCTGCGGTGACCTTCCGGTCGCGGTTCCGAAGGGTCGTTGGCCTGACGCCGACGGAGTACCGTCGTCGTTTCAGCTCAGTAAACTAAAATCCAAATACCCGCAGACCATGGGTTTGGATTTTCAGGACGACCGACACGCTCACATTGATGCGTCAATCGCCAATCCCGCTGGCGATCAATGACAGTACCTCGCTCGGCACATTTTTCGGGGCACAACAAATTCGGGATGGGAGCGCTGTAGTTTCACTACGGCGAATCAAGAACTTCCCATGGACAAATGCTAGAAAATCATGCCCTTATGCCAGCTCCTTAGCCTGAGTTTTTACTGTCGTAACGCTGGGCGCTATCAATGGATTTCTGGTCCGAGAGACCCGATAGTCGGTCAGTTGTAGGGCGGGTTTGCCTCATACTCCCTCCGGCTCGAGTGTCATGACCATTGGCTATGCGCCCGTGGATAATCAAAAATATTTCAGACCTATATCACCTCTATGAACGCCCACCTGTATCGACTGCAGTTGGGATTTTGGCGTGCCTGCACTTCGCTTAGCACGCTCATCATTTGAGAGGATCTGCGTATGTATAGCCCTTGCCCAAGTTGTAACTCTGGACGCATCGTCACGAAAAATATCGGCAAACAAGCAGGCGGTTTGATCGGTGCCGCAGGCGGCGCCGCTAGTGGTACAGCTGGCGCTCTGTCCGGCGCTGAAGCTGGAGCTGTTTTAGGTGTCGCCGGAGGCCCAATAGGCATCGCAATCGGGAGCGTCGCTGGGGCGATTTTAGGGGGGTTGTTTGGAGGGGTCGCTGGCGGTATCGCCGGGGCCACGCTCGGTGAACAGATCGATGACAAGGTACTGAATAACTATCAATGCCTAGAGTGCGGTTACAGCTTCAGCGCTAATCGCTAACTCATCGAGTCAGCCCCTGTTTCTCATGCAAACAGGGGCGCCCCTTTTGTGAAAGGACCTATTCCCATGGCTCATCTCATTGAACAAATGGCTTATGTTGGCGCAACTCCCTGGCACGGTCTGGGTAGTCGTCTTTCTCCGAAACAACCCATCGAAATCTGGCAGCGCGAAGCGGGTATGGACTGGAAGATCCAGGACAGCCCGGTGCATTTCAAATCCGATAGCATCGGTGCACTTGGCTCAATTCACACCTTCCCTGACCAGAAGGTTCTCTACCGCTCCGATACTAAGGCCCCGTTGTCCGTGGTTTCTCAGCGCTACCAGGTCGTGCAGCCGCGCGAGGTCTTGGAGTTCTATCGGGACCTCACTGAAGTATCGGGCTTCGAGCTGGAAACGGCCGGCGTACTCAAAGGCGGTCGCAAGTTTTGGGCGCTGGCCCGCACTGGCCAAGGTACGACCTTGAGAGGCAACGATCAGGTCAATGGTTATCTCCTGCTGGCCACCTCCTGTGACGGTACCTTGGCTACCACGGCCACACCTACAACTGTGCGGGTAGTTTGCAATAACACGTTGACTATTGCGCTGGACGGTTCGGCCAAAGCGATCAAGGTGCCGCACAGCACGCGTTTCGATCCACAGGCAGTTAAAAAGCAACTCGGTATCGCCGTCTCGCAATGGGACAACTTCATGCACCGGATGCGAATGCTATCTGAACGCAAAGTTCAGTGGCATGAAGCCATGGGATTCTTCATGAACGTGCTGTGTGATGCCAATCCGAACATGCCACTACCGGCAGTACTTCCCAACGAGCGGGCGCTACGCAAGGTGCAATGCCTGTATGAAGGTCAGGGCCGCGGGTCAACCCTGGAGTCAGCTCAAGGAACCGCCTGGGGCCTGCTCAACGCCGTGACGGAGTACGTCGACCACGAACGCCGTGCGAGAAGCATCGAGTACCGTATGGACTCTGCCTGGTTCGGGCAAGGAGCACAGCTCAAGCAACGGGCGCTGGAGGCGGCGCTACAACTTGCAGCTTAGGCCTAGTTTTCACTGTCCTCATAAACCCCTTCCCCATTCTGTTCTTCCACTCCCTAAACGCCTGATCAGCTTCGTGCTGGTTGGGCGTTTTTATGCCTCAAGGAAATGATTATGAGCTCTCAATCCCTACTACATCTCAGAACTAAACCCAGTCCTGCCTTACGCTTGGTCGGCACCAAACAACTGCCGCGTGAGGACTGGTTGACCGTGCGCAAGCAAGGCATCGGCAGTTCAGATGCCGCCGCCGCTGTGGGCCTGAACCCTTATAAATCACAGCTGGAACTGTGGATGGAAAAAACCGGGCGTGACACCTTACTAACCATGCTCGATCCGCAGGATGAGGAAAGCCCCGCGTACTGGGGCAACATCCTGGAGCCGATTGTCGCATCCCATTACACCCGGCGCAGCGGTCATCGGGTCCGCCGGGTCAATGCGGTTCTGCAGCATCCTGATCCCAAACTGGCCTGGATGCTGGCCAATATCGACCGTGAGGTTATCGGTGCGTCAGAAGTGCAGATTCTCGAATGCAAAACCGCCGGCATAAACGGCGCACGTCTCTGGAAAGAAGGCGTGCCCGAGTATGTGCAGTTGCAGGTCATTCACCAGTTGGCCGTGACTGGCAAGCAGGCGGCGGATGTGGCGGTACTGCTCGGAGGTCAGCACCTGGAAATCCATCGCATTGAGCGCGATGAGTCACTGATAGCTCGGCTGATCGACCTGGAACGGCTCTTCTGGGATTACGTCGTCAGTGACACCCCACCGCCGGCAGACGGTTCGGCCTCAGCGGAGCAAGCTTTGCGCTGTCTGTATCCGCACGACAATGGACAAACCCTAGACTTTAGCCAGGACACACTGCTCTGCACGGCCTTTACCGAGCTGCAGAACGTGCGCAAGTCGATTGCTCTGCAGGAGGCGCAGGAAGCTCAACTTAAGCAAACACTGCAACAGGCCATAGGCGATGCCAGTCAGGCGACCTTCGCAACCGGCAGCATCACGTGGAAGAAAGCCAAAGACAGCTTGGCTCTGGATATCCCCCGCCTGCTAAAAGAAAAGCCTCATCTGCAAGTTCGCTACTCGACCACCAAAGCCGGTAGTCGACGTTTTCTGCTGGCTTAAACGATCGTTCGCTCCTCCCTTATCCCCGTGCCCTTTCCCTTCAATGCCACCCTGGTCGCTCACGCGGTCTCGGTGGCGTTTTTATTTCAGTGACAGGAGAACTCCCATGCTCAAAGGTTTAGCCATCACACCGCCGGTTTTAGGCCGAATTTCCATCGGCAAAGTCGTCGAAAAGAACGGTAAGCGTCTGCCAGAAAAGGACGATCAATTTACCCTCACCTCCCAATTACATAACCGTGACGGCTGGTTGCTGCATCCCCTTAACGAAGAACTGCGCAATGGTAAGGACGGCAAGCTGCGCAGCATTCCGATCCGGCTGCTGTTCAACGAGCCGGACCTCAACTTTCGGGCTGACTACAGCCTGTTCGACCGTAATACTGGCCGGCCGCTGTGCGTCGGCAATGGTGAGACCTGCAAGCGTCTGACCAAGGATGGTATTCAGTCGTTGCCCTGCCCTTCACCGGATGGCTGTTCACTGGCTCAAGGCAATGCCTGCAAACCTTACGGCCGGCTCAACGTTGTGATTGGCGATGACGATCCACTTGGCAGCTTTGTCTTTCGCACCACAGGCTACAACAGCATCCGCACCCTGGCAGCGCGACTGCACTATCTGCAAGCCATCTCCGGCGATCGACTGGCCTGCCTGCCGCTGGAGTTGCGTCTTCGCGGTAAGTCCACTCGCCAAAGCCACGGTGTACCGATTTTCTACGTAGACATCACGGTACGCAGCGGTCTGGGCATGGAAGATGCCTTACTTGCAGCCAAGCAATTGGAGGAGACCCGTCAAGCCGCAGGCTTTGACCAGAGCGCCTTGGATCAAGCGGCACGGCAGGGTTTTAACAATGGGGCCTTTGAGGACACCGTGGAGGACACAGGTGCCATCGTCGAGGAGTTCTTCCCTGTCATTGAAGATCAGCCCAGCCGTATAGAACTCAACCCCCCTCCACCGGCAGCGCCTGCCAAACCCTCACTTGCCCAGAAGCTGGAATCGCGAGCCTCGCAGCACAAAAGCAGGTCTTCGGTTCAGTAGCCATCAACTCTTCTGCGTTCTTCCCTATTCGCTCAGGAATACCCGAATGAAATATCACAAGCTGATAGCCGGTGAAACAATCGGTACCTATGTCATGGAATCCCCGGTTACCGAGGCTGACATCCTGCAGATGGCACAACAATTGGCAATGAGCCGTCTGTCTAAAGGCCGGGCATTAACGGAGCCAAAGCAGGTTTTTAGCCACCTGCAAACACTGCTGCAGTACCACGAGCACGAGGTCTTTGCGCTACTACTGCTCGACAGCAAACATCGAGTGATTGCCTTCAGAGAGCTATTCAGAGGCACGCTGGATGGCGCCAGCGTCTACCCGCGAGAAGTAGTCAAAATTGCGTTGGAGCACAATGCGGCAGCGGTGATTTTGGTACATAACCATCCATCCGGCGACCCTGAACCCAGCCAAGCTGATCGCACGCTAACCCAGGCGCTCAAGAACGCCCTCAGCATGATTGGCACCCAGACGTTGGATCACATCGTTGTAGGTCATGAAGGCTGCGTATCGCTGGCTGAACGAGGTTACCTTTAACTCCAATGTACACACCGTCCGATGGACCGCCTTTGGCACTGCCAGGGTGGTCGTCGGCACGGTGTCCTTCTATTTTTTTTGTCGTTATTCAGCGTTGTGCTCAGGTTCTGCTGCACCCGAAACCATGGGAACCATCCCCAAAAACCTTCGTGCTCGACTTACACAGGTAGCTCGCACGATGGAAGAAGGCTGCCTGTCCGGCTATCTCGTCGCGATACAAGTGATAGTAAGGATTTTGTGGAATCTCGACCAACCCCCTGACGGCTTCTACTGATAGCCCTAAAGCACTTGCCCACGCTCCTTCCAAGCGATTAAACATGTTGTCTCTGCCTGATTCGAGCTTACCCAGCGCATTGAAGGCATCGTAGTTCAGCAAGATCGCAAAGTGATGATGTGGTCGCCCGTGCTGCCCTTGTTCCCTAGCCCAGATGTAACGCACCTTGGTGTCGTGTGCGTACTTATTCACAAGTTTCGCCATCTGGCGATTGTGCTTGATCTTGGCTTTAAAGGATTCGATGAAGCGGTCAATAACTTCGTTCGTGAAAGCGTAATCAGGCAATTGAATGTTAGCTGGTAGCCGCAGGTCAAACCTGAATGCAAACACACGAGGGTACTGATTAAGCGCTCGAGATACCGTCTGATGAAGACGGTTTAGGTACTCTTGGATGAAAGGTCCCTTATCCACTTGCACGGTCAAGCCTTGATAAGAACCTTCGCAATGAAGGGTTAAGTTCGTGTTACCTGGATATCTAGCCATGATGGAGCTCCGAGTATTGAGTTTCATATAGTCAGGCCCACTAGTACATTTTTACTTACATCTAAGAATGCAGAGCACAATACTGCTCTGCTTAGAGCGCCTATCTTCCCTCCGACACACCTCCTACACCTAACCAGTACAGACAAGCCAAACTCACAATAGAGATACTGTATAAACATAGTACCAATACCGAAGCAATCAGGCGGCAGCACGCTAAACAAACCGCCCACAAACCTTGCTAAAATACAACTTCATACAGGTTAAAGCCGCTCCGGAAAATCACCACCAAGGAACATATCTCTAGTGGTGTTAATTAAACCCATCCAATTAAACCTCCAAAGCCAGCCACAGCAAAATATCAGGTGCTCTCGCTCACAACTTTATCCCGCTCTTTAACTTTATCCAGTATCCATTCGTGCACTTCACTTTCCAGCCAACCTACGCAACGGTCACCCAATGAAATAGGCTTAGGAAATGAATCTCCCGAAATAAACTTGTAGATAGTGGATCTAGCAAGACCAGTGAGATCCACGACCTCTTTCAATCGAATTATCCTCATGAACGCATCTCCTGTATTCGTCCAGAGGATTGGCAAGGTCAGTAGAATTTTACTGAAGGCCACGAAACTCCTGTCCAGCGACTAGTCAATGAACACTCAGAGGCTAGATAGCGGGCATGGTGAGAAGCTACCCTTCCTTGCCATGGGCAGCGGCGTTGACGGATTTTTGAAGACCTTCCGTCACCCGCTCCTTGTTGACCTCAAGCCGGTTCAGGCCCAGCAGCATTTCAGCGGCTTGCTCACGGATGGTCAGTCGGGCGAACTCCATGTGCTGATGTCTTAAACACCGCATAATTTCGGTCTTATCATAAGAATCATCTACTATAAATATTCTAGTAAAAAACTATAAAATTCATGCAAAATTTCTATTTTTGTGCTATAAAAATACTGAATTTTTTCTAGAAGACTTATAAAATGTCCATCAGAGTCAATGATCATCTTTCTCAGCTCTGGGGAGACAATTCAGTCAATGACCGCAGAGATATTTGGCTATGGAAACGCCTCCAAGATTACGGGCTCAATATTGGCCCCCTCGACAGAGCGCCGCGAGAGATGCGCAACATAATCGCAGAGGGCTTGAGTTTAAACCCACATATCGCTGAGACTTTGAAACAACAGGAAGCGGCGAAGTTACTTCATCAGGATCACTTCAAGTGGATACATGAGGGCAAACGCCAAATCTCATGGGTGAGTAATCGGTTACTTACCGCTTCAGGACTTATTCCATTCATGATCCCAACAAACCTACATGGAATGGACAGACTGTATTACATCGCAGACTGCTGGGAAGCCGACATCACCTACAAGCGTATTGAACTGAAGAACATAGAGGAACTGTGGAGATCACAAAAAAACGCTGACAAACCTTTCAGATGGTTTAAAGACGACAACCAAAAAATCTTACTCGCGTGGGAATGGCTTACAAAGAACACTCAACTCACTCTTTCATGCCCCCCATTTGAAGACTACGAAGACCTTTTAATATATTTTGACGAAAGCTTTATCATCAACGAACAAAGAGAGCTCTACCTCACTAAAATTAAAGCACGATGGAGCCAGCAAAAATACAGAAGCAACCTATCAGGGAAGTCTCAGTACAACTTTATACTTTCCGACAAGGCTATACGCAGTTTAGACAAAATATGCGAACAACATGAAATCAGTCGTGCACGAGCAATAGAAATCCTCATAGCGCAAGAAGAGATAAACGCTACGTACATTGCTGAAAAACTAAAAAACTCCAAACTACTCAATCAAGATTAGTGGACTTTGCAGAAATAGATCCTGATAGATCTCCGGTCAAGACCCGACCTCACTCTCGGATTATTTTCCGCCCCGGAAGGATCTAGCTCAAGAGAGCGATACAATGGCTGCTCTCTATTTACCTGCTCTACATCGTGCCAAGACACGCTGTGACGCAGCTGTTATGCAGAGCATCTTGCACGTCCTGGGACCGTCCTCCCCGACTGAACTACTATGGGCTCTCATAACTCACGCAGGCAAAGAAACTGGGCCTAGCGCCAAACCTGGCACATCTTGCACTACAACGTGGTTTCAAACTTCTAACCGGCAATCCAGGCATTGTCGACATCGTTGAAGCCGCCAGGACTCACCACGTATTGAATGTTTGTCCGCGCAGTCAGCCACTTGCTGACCAGGAAGCCGTAGTAAAGCTCCACTTTGGATGTAGCGATCGATCTTGTTGGTGGCCTTGTCATGCACAGTGGCGTCGCTGAACAAGGTCAGCGCCGGGCCGGGTTGGTCGCATCCTTGTAGACCTGATGCTGCACCCCCTACTAGGCGCCGTGTTTGTTGTTGTTGGATTTGAAGCCTGTATCGCTCAGCGGCTCCTGTGCCACGTCCGCAGCAAGATAGAATCGTCAGCCTTGGTGGTACTGTAGTAGCCGCCGACGCGGTATTCGCCGGGCGTTGGAGCAGGAAGTAATAGAGACCGCCCATTTGCTGTACCGAAGGCAATATGGCATGTGCTGACTCGCCAGAGCGAGTGAAGGGAATGCACAATCGCCAGCAATGGCTATCAGAAGCCGTTGGCTCCGCTCAAAAGGGAGATCCGACGAACAGCTGTGGAATTGAGCATTTATGGACGTAAAGGTAGGAATTCAAGAAGATTCGCGAATGGTATTCCAAAAGGTATTCCAATAAAAAATTTAACCGAAAATAATCTATAATAATCAACATGTTATAAAATCAATTCAGATTACCCCGGCCCACCAATTGAGACACCAACGAAGCCCACCCTGTGTGGGCTTTGTTGTTTCTGGCTGTATCGCAGGTCCTACAACAGTCTGAAACAGGACCCACGCCAACGATCAGTACTTGATGTCCCGGGCTGTGCGACGAGTATCCTGCTTGGTGCTGCGCTTGTCCTGACGACATTCCACGTTACTCTTGTCACTGCCCTTTCTGCAGGCATCCTTGGTTTGCCGAGCAGTGGAGCGCCCTTCCTGCCTGGTATCGCGAGCTTCACGCCGTTGTTCACCCTGCTCGGTCGCGTAGACAGGTAGCATCACCCACTGCACACCAGCGGCGATGAGTAGCGTCGCCAGGGCTTTCAAATAGTGCTTGGGAATCATGATGTTTCTCCAACTCCATTCCGCTCAGTCGCTTCGTTCACTCAAGCGGGAATTCAGCGAGAACCTGTATTGCATCGTACGCTCCCAACTCACAAAAGCACTTTGTGGCAGGTGAAATCTGACGAGAGGGTCACATAGACGTTCACGCAAGGCCGCTAAGTGCAGGAGGCGGCCAGCGAGACCATCCACAATATTTTGATCACTGCCATTCCCTCGGAGAACCCCATGCGCCAAGCCCTCCTGATCATCGACGTACAACCCGGCTTCGCCCCACCACAGTGGCTGGTCGAAGGTATCCAGGCACTCCTCGGCACCCTGCCCAGCGTCGCCACGGTCGAGCGTCACGACGAGTCCATAACCCCCTTCGAAAAACAGCTTGGCTGGCACCCCGCACCGGACGATGAAAGCCTGATCCCCGCCGACCGCATTTTCATCAAGCACGGCTACGCCCCCACAGCGGAAACCATCGACTACCTGAAAAGCCTGAACGTCGAGCGCGTACTGGTGTGCGGCCTGCAGACCGAAACCTGCTGCCTGGCGGCGGGGTTTGCGCTGTTTGATGCGGGCTTGCAGCCAACCTTGATTACGGATTTGACGGTGGGGTCGTCGCTGGACCGGACGGGGGGGTTGGGAGTCAGGCTTTGGGAGCATCATTTCAAGCACACGGTGAAATCGAGCAACCTGTGACTTCCCCTTGTCCTAGGACATTTCCCGCAAAACGCATCGCACTTCATGAACTGGCGGGGTCTGCTTCTCGACGATAGCCTTTCTGGGTCGCTGAAAATCAGTGATCAGCTTTGACAGGCTGAAAACAGGAACCTTCCACTCGCCCAAACAAAACGGCATGCTTTCGCGCGTGCAATTTTCATGGTGGCTGTGCGTGGGGCATCTTCGGATGCACCGGTTTCCTGTGTTTCCGGTCTGTCAACCTGCGTACAGCCGCCGCCCACCTTGTTTGACAGCAGGAGAGCGGTGGCTCCTTTGAACAAACCAGGAACCCCATCATGAAAAAACAAAGCCCAAATCCGCCAGACTCAACAACCGAATCACCCAACCTATCCAACCTCTCCAACACCACCGAACCCGCCATCAGCGCCCGCCTGCGCAACCCCAATCACCTCGACCCCGTCAGCCACGTCTTCACCATCCGCCCCGACATCGACACGCCATCCCTGCTCACCCACGCCAGCGAAACCCTCGCCTCGCTCAACGTCATGAGTACCGACCTTGCCTGCGAGCTTGAGAGCTCGCGTCGCAACATCGCCCTGGCAATCCAGCAGTTGGCCGTGCTGGCGCAATTGCTGGTGAACCGGGCGCTGGACAACATCGCGCCACTCGACGAAGCAGAGGCTTGAGAGGGATCGAGACATGCCGATGCCAGACAGGTGAGCCGCCGGGCAAACACGAACCCGCAAAGCCCTTCTACACTCAATCCGCAATCGCCCTGTACCCCCCTCGAATAGGCCCCCATGACCACCCTCACCGACCGTTTTAAGCAAGGCAAGGATGCACGCAAGAAGTGCTCGCGCAGTTCGCAAGCGTCCCTGGGCAATGTCGACCGCGACCCGATTCCGCTGATCAAGGCGTCGAGTGAAGGACGCGTCAAATCGCTGGTGGAGCTGCGCTACGGGCGCATGCTGGTGTCGCCGTTCACCTTCTATCGCGGCAATGCGCTGCTGCAGGCCCACGACTTGGCGGGCACTTCGAACATGGGGCTGGTTTCGCCGATTTGTGGCGATAGCCACTTGATGAATTTCGGCGGTTTCGCAACGCCGGAACGCAACTTGCTGTTCAGCGTCAACGACTTCGATGAGGCCCATCCCGGGCCGTGGGAGTGGGACTTGAAGCGCCTGGTGGCGAGTTTTCTGGTGGCCGCCCGCGACTTGCGCCATGGCGAATCGGTTGAAGAAAGCATCTGCCATGAGGTGGTGAGTGCCTATCAGAAAACCATGCTCGAATGCGCTGAACAAAGTTCGCTGGAAACCTGGTACGAATCCATCAGCTATGACGACCTGCTGGCGCAGGCCAACAAAAGCACCCTGGAACACGTGGAACGCGCCATCGAAAAAGCCGAGCGTCGCACCCATGCCGAACTGCTGCCAAAAATCAGCGAACGCGACGCCCATGGGCGTCTGATCATTCGCGATGACCTGCCGGAAATTTTCCACCTGCACAAGAACACCACATTGCTGGACGCCGATGATGACTGGTTGCGTCTCTCGGACTGGCGTCCGCTCTACGACACCTTCATGCGTGACTATCGCGGCACCCTGCAAGCGGACCGCCGTGATCTGCTGTCGCGTTTTCATGTGCAGGACATGGCGTTCAAGGTGGTGGGCGTCGGCAGTGTCGGCACCCGTTGCCTGGTGGCGCTGCTGACCGACGATCAGCAGTTCCCGCTGTTCCTGCAATTCAAGGAAGCGCGGCGTTCGGTGCTCGCTGGCTACGTGAAGGCCAGGTCGCGGGTGCGGCATGAAGGGCAGCGGGTGGTCGAGGGTCAACGCTTGATGCAATCGGCCAGCGACCTGTTCCTCGGCTGGACCACCGGCCCCAGCGGGCGGCATTTCTATGTGCGGCAATTGCGCGATATGAAAATCTCCGCCGAACTCGAGACGTTCGATGGCGATGCCTTCGCGGCCTATGGCCGGCTTTGCGGCCGGGCCCTGGCTCGCGCCCATGCCAAGTCTTCCGGGCAGGCGGCGGTGATCAGCGGCTACATCGGCAAGAGCGACGCACTGGCCGATGCGCTCTATAAGTATGCCCAGGGTTATACCAAGCAGAACGAACGCGATTTCGAGCGCTTCCAGCAAGCCTGCCGCAAGGGCCGTTTACGTGCGCGGTCGGAAGCCGACTTTGCTGCGGATCATTTGCCGTAGCGGTGTCGCAGGCTCTGGTGCGGGGCTTTGATCGAGATGAATTTTTCTTCACCCCACCCTCTCGCGCCAGCCTGTACATTTCGCTCGCTCATTCAAGAAACTACGGTTTGCCCGCCCTCCCGCGGGCTTTTTTTTGCCTGCGAATTCGCTTTGGAGAGCACCGGCTGTTCCAGCCTCGCTCGCCCGTAGAACGCCAGCGCCGTCAGCAAACACGCCAGCCACACGAAGATCCCGGCCCAGAAGGTGTGGGACATGTAGTGCCAGCCTTGCAGCACCCGCGTTGTGCCGTAGATGAAACCGAGGGTCAGCGAGCCGTACATGATCGCCTTGGAATAGCGCCAGCGATAACGACGCGCCACGAAGTACAACGCCAGCATGGTGAAACCGCCCGAAGCATGTCCGCCCGGCCAGCAGCGCCCTTCACCGGCGACTTTCAGCAGGTCGAAATTCTCGTACCACTCGACGTGCTCCATTTTGCCGCCGTACAGGGTGGTCTCGATCGGGCAATACACGCTGGTGTGGCCCTTGAGGTAGTGAATCACACCGGTGCTGATGGAGAACGCGAACACCACGTAGAGAAAATCGCGACGGTGGCGGGTGGCAAAGCGCAGCACCGGTGCGACTTTGATTTTTTCCAGGAAGGCGATGATTTTCGAATGCTTTTCAGCCTTCAGGCGCGGCCAGAGAAACGACAGCAAGGCACCGATAATCGCAATTTCGCCGGTCCAGTTCGGGATGATACGCGCCCATTTATGCGTGATTTTTTCGAACAGGTGGACCTGGTCCAGCGGGTACGTCTGCGTCACCGGGTCAAAAAAATAGTTGTTGAAGGCGATGTCGATGCTGGTCATGTCGAACATCAGGAACACCACGACCGCGCAGGCCAGCGGAATACCGAAATTCACCCAGTAAAAGCGGTAGCGAGAGGCGGTCAGCATTGTAAATCCTGATTCAGAAAGAGGAAGGAAAAACTCAATGAGTGCTCACCGAGCTCCAGTCGGAAGCTTCGATAAAGCCAAGCATGTGCGGAGTCTGTGGGGTTTCGGCGGAAATAAACAGTGAAGCGCCATAACCCAGGGTCGAAGGCGGTAACGCGAGCTCTTTTTCCAGTTGCTCCATGCACTCGCTGTGGGTCACCAGAACCAGGTTACGCCCGGCCACTTTATGCGCAAGCGCGTCACGCAGCATGGTGCCCTTGCAACTGATCAGCCAGTCCTCTCCCGTGCCAACCTTGTTGAACATGAAGTTGGCCGTCTGAGCCGTACGCAGGATCGGGCTGTGATAGATGTCGGCCTTGCCCAGGCCAAGGTGTTTGAACTGCGCCCCGAGGCTCTCGGCAATGCTGCGAGAGCGCTCGGTAATGCCGTCATTGCCAACCAGGCAAGGCGCCGAGGAGTGATCGCAACGCTCGACGTGGCGCACCAGCACGATCACGTCGCCCTTGGCCCATCCAGTCATCAAAGCCTGTGCACCGGCCACATTGCCGTGAGCCAGGTCCGGTGCAGTGGCGGGACGCAGCAAAAAAAAGGTCAACGGAATCACCAGCAGCGCCGAGGCCAACACCACCGCAGCGTTGCGATAGCGGGCGAAGCGCTTCAGGTCGATCGAGCGTTTTATCCCGAAAAGACTCAGTCTCAATTCCACATCAAGCCGCCTCGCCGGCACGCACCACCTCATTAGATCCCGGGAGGTTAAAGAAGCGTGCGTCGGTGGCAGGTGAAACACATGTGAAAAAAAGCTTAAAAGCACTGTAAAAATCTTGTTACAGAATCCATTCGGAAAAATCCTTTCAGCTCCCGCCATTGCTGCCGATACATCCTGCTTACACAGCTTGGCGGCCCCCAAAAAAAACAATCTTCCAGCCAACCGACGAAAAAGTAGCACTACGTTCCTGGAGGAATTTGATGAATAGCTGGTTCGGCAACATCAGCGTGAACCTGAAACTGGGCCTTGGATTTGGCCTCGTGCTGGCACTGACCTGCGTCCTCGCCCTGACCGGCTGGAGCAGCCTGGGCGGGTTGATCGACCGCAGCAACTGGATGAGCGACATCACCCAGCTCAACGCCGGCCTGACCAAGCTGCGCGTGGTTCGCCTGCAATACATGCTGACCAACGGCGACGAAACCGCCGCGCAGGGCGTGCAGACCACCCTCGACGCCTTCTCGGCCCAACAACAGGCACTGCTGGCGAAGTTCAAGAGCCCGGAAAACCTCAAGCTGCTCCGGGAACAGGGCACCGTGATCGACGCCTACAGGACATCCCTGGGCAAGATGCGCAACGCTTATCGCGCCGGCAACAGCGCCCGCGACGCCATGAGCGTCAACGCAGAAACCGCCAACTCGCTGATCAATGACATCAACACCCGCGTGCAGCAAATGCCCCTGAGCGACCAGCGCTTCGAACAGTTCCAGGCCATTACAACGGCCAAGGAAGCCTTCCTGTTGGCGCGTTATGAAGTACGTGGATACACCGCCACCACCAATACCGAAACCGAACAAAAAGCGGTCAGCCAACTGGACGCCGCGATCGCCAGCCTGAAACCGCTGAACGCGCATTTCGCTGACACCCAGCAAGACGCCCTGCGTCAGCTGGAAACCGCGCTGGGCAACTATCGCAGTGCCTTGCAGGCTTACAAGGCCGCCAGCAATGACGCGGTGCAGGCGCGCAAGGAAATGACCGACCAGGGCGCCGCCATCGTGTCCCAGAGCGATCAGCTGTATCAGATCCAGCTCGACCGCCGTGACGCCGAAAGCGCCCGGGCGCGCACGCTGCAGCTGATCAGTACGCTGCTGGCATTGTTGGTGGGCATCATTGCCGCCGTAGTCATCACGCGCCAGATCACCCGTCCATTGCGCGAAACCCTGGCGGTGGTCGACCGCATCGCCAGCGGCGATCTGTCCCAGAACGTGCTGGTCACCCGTCGTGACGAACTCGGCGTGTTGCAACAAGGCATCGCACGCATGGGCGTGACCCTGCGCGACTTGATCAGCGGCATCCGCGACGGCGTGACCCAGATCGCCAGCGCCGCCGAGGAACTGTCGGCCGTGACCGAGCAGACCAGCGCCGGGGTCAACAGCCAGAAAGTCGAGACCGATCAGGTCGCGACCGCCATGCACGAGATGACCGCCACCGTGCAGGAAGTCGCGCGCAACGCCGAAGAAGCTTCGCAAGCCGCTGCGGCGGCGGACGGCGAAGCCCGTGAAGGCGACAAAGTGGTCAACGAAGCCATCGCCCAGATCGAGCGCCTGGCCAGCGAAGTGGTACGTTCCACCGAAGCCATGAGCGTGTTGCAACAGGAAAGCGACAAGATCGGCAGCGTCATGGACGTGATCAAGGCCGTGGCCGAACAGACCAACCTGCTGGCGCTCAACGCCGCCATCGAAGCGGCCCGCGCCGGTGAAGCCGGTCGTGGTTTTGCCGTGGTGGCCGACGAGGTCCGCGGCCTGGCCCAGCGCACGCAGAAGTCCACCGAGGAAATCGAAGGCCTGGTGGCCGGCCTGCAGAACGGCACGCAACAAGTGTCCGCGGTGATGAACAACAGCCGCGTCCTCACCGACAGCAGCGTGGCCCTGACCCGCAAGGCCGGCGAGTCACTGGAGAGCATCACCCGCACGGTGTCCAACATCCAGTCGATGAACCAGCAGATCGCCGCGGCGGCCGAACAGCAAAGCGCCGTGGCCGAAGAGATCAGCCGCAGCATCATCAACGTGCGCGATGTGTCGGAACAGACGGCTGCGGCGAGCGATGAGACCGCCAAGTCCAGCGTTGAACTGGCACGGTTGGGTGGTCAATTGCAGCAGATGGTGAGCCACTTCCGCGTTTGACCGTATACCTGCGGTGATTGAAAGACCCATTCGCGGGCAAGCCCGCTCCCACAGGTAAGGTGTCGAACACAGAATCTGTGAACGACTCAAAACCCTGTGGGAGCGTGGCTTGCCCGCGATGGCAATCTACCTGTCAGCGAAGATGTTCAGGCCTCCCAAGGATTGATGACTTCAATCCCGGAAAATCCGAAATCTCGAACATTGCGGGTGGCTATTGCCGCCCCATGGCTTCGGCAAATGGCGGCAATTTGCGCATCAGCCATTGAAACCGCACGCCCATTTGCCTCAGCACCTGCCGTCAGCGCTGCGTACTCAACTGCGGCATGAGCATCGAACGGCAAAATGCGCCCGGCAAAGTCCTCTTCGAACATGGCCATGGCATGGGCTTCAAGTTTTTGTTTGCGCTTGCCCGAAGGCAGGCGTGCGATGCCGTGGAGTATTTCCGCCACCGTTACCGCACTCACTGTCAGATCCATCGCCGGCTGCGCATCAACCCAGGCAAGCACCCGGCTTTCAGGCTCGACTCGCATAAACTCTGAAAGAACGTTGGTATCGAGCACTATCATTCAGAAAAATCCACCGCCGTTGCTTTCTCTGAACGCTCCGGCAGATCAAGCTCGACTCCGCCCAGAGTGCTGAAACGATTGCGGATCCTACTTCCAAGTCCACCGGCGCGATCAACAGTCGCCAAGGCCCTGCCCAGAATCAGGCGAGCCTCTTCTTCCATGGAATGTCCGTTATGAGCCGCTGTGATGCGCAGTTGCTCCTTGAGCTTCTCATCAAGGTTTCTAATTGTGATGCTGGCCATGATGCCTCCTGCAATCAATGAAATCATTGATTGCAGGCTAGCACATTCTGGCAAACCAAAACCCGGCAATCTTCCGAATGGCCAATATCACCGCGTCCCACGCTGGCGCAATGCCGACGGCATGAAGTACGCGTCTTCCGGCACCGGTTGGGTGAAGTCCACGGTGCCCTGCTCTTCGTTATCCAGGTTCTGCACGTAGTAACGACGCGCCTGCAGGTCATGGAATACGTCCAGCGCGCTCCAGGTGGTGGGCAGGTCGTAGAAGTTTTTCAGGTAGGCCATCGACACCCGCCACAACTCCCCTCGCCCGTCGTATTGATCGACCAAGGCGGCGCCCCAACTGTCCTCGTCCAGAAACAGCACACGCTTGGAATAGATATGCCGCGCACCCGGCTTGAGCGTGCCTTCGACCACCCAGACCCGGTGCAGCTCATAACGGGTGTATTGCGGATTGAGGTGGCCCGGTGTGAGCAGCTGCGCGTACTTCACTTCGGGGCTGCCGACTTTGTAGTTGTTGTAGGGAATGTAGACCTCTTGCTTGCCCTTGAGCTTCCAGTCGTAGCGGTCCGGCGAGCCGTTGAACAGGTCGGTATCGTCCGCCGTGCGCAGGCCGTCGGAAGAGGCGATCGGGGTGTCATAGGCGAGGTTCGGCGCCCGGCGCACACGGCGTTGGCCCGCATCGTAGACCCAGGCCTGACGCGGGTCCTTGAGCTGGTCCAGGGTCTCGTGAACCAAGGCCGCACCACCCGCCAGGCGGGCCGGGCTCTTCACGAAGGCCAGGTAGTAGAACAGGATGTTTTTCAGGTCGGCGAATTGCCCGCCCGGGCGGTAATAGTTGAAGAGCCCCTCCTGCTGCGAGGTCACAAGTGCGAAGCTGCCGTTGCGTTGCACCGGCGCTTCGGAGGCACGACGGACCACATAGATGCCGCGATAACGGGTGATGTGGTTCCACAGCACCTCGACCCCGTCCTTGGGCACCGGGAACGGCACACCGCCATAGGCATCGGCAAATCCGGTGCCGCCATCGAGCAGCTTGGTCGCGGTGGCATTCTTCAAGGTGTTGTCATACAGCCACTGCGGCGCCGAGCCAGAGCGGCGTGAGGGATAGACCGGCATCTGGAAGGTGTCGGGGTAGCTGTTGAACAGGGCGACCTGACCCGGACTGAGGTGGGCCTTGTACTGTTCAAGGTTGGCCTTGGTGATGGTGAACAGCGGCTTGTCCGCCGCATAGGGGTCCGGGTGATGCTGGCCTGGCTTGTAGCCCGCGGGCGCCTGGGTGATGCCACCGGTCCAGGCCGGAATGGTCCCGGCGGCGTTGCCGGCACGCTCGGCGCCCATTGGGGTCAGGGTGGTTTTCAGTTGCTCGGCCAGCTGGGGCGTGACCGCGGCCAGCGCGCTGCCGGCGGCAAGGCTCAGGAACAGTGCCAGGGTGGTCTTGGTCAGTCGTGAAGTGTGAAACATGATCGTTCTCCGAAATACAAAAACCTGTGGGAGCGGGCTTGCTCGCGAAAGCGGTGTGTCAGGCGACAGGTGTGTGGGATGTGCCGCCCTCTTCGCGAGCAAGCCCGCTCCCACACAGGGTCTGCGTGTAGCAATCAAAGGAAGTACTTGAGGTTGAAGCCGATGTTGTCGCGGTCACGCAGGCCGTTGTCCTGCCCGCCGCCATAGAACTCGGTGTACTGCAGCTCGGCCTCCAGCCTGTTCTGGTAGTTGGCCTTGATCCCCAGGGTGTAGGCCTTGCGGCCCTCGATGACGTTGCCCGCCTGATAGCTGTTGCCCTCGAAGTCATCCTTGTAGACGACATAAGGCGAGACGTTGACCCCGGCATACACGTCGTTCCAGGTGCCGTTGAGCATCGCGGTGTAGCTGTAGGAGTTGCGGTTGACCTGGTCGTCGCGCTCGCCACCGGACACATAGGAAAAGTTGCCGGTGCCCGCGTAGTAACGGTTACTGCCGTCATAAGCGGTGTATTGCAGGTTGCTGCCGCGCAGGTGCTCGGACGCCAGCTCGAATACGCCGAACATCGAGTCGAATGACAGGCTCGGACCAAAGTTGTAAATGGTGCCCAGGGACGTGTTGAACGCTTCCACCCGCTCGGCGTTATTGATCTGGCTGTCGAGCGTGACCTGCTGCCCGCCGATGTTGATGGTCTGGCCGCCTGCCGCTGCGGCGGCGCCGTTGGCCAGGTCGCCGATCAGGTCGTTGGTGGCGGCGATCCCGATGGGCAGGTTCGGCCGATACGCCACTTCACCGAACACCGACGCCTGGCCCAGGGTGGTGTTGAAACTGAAACCGTACATGCGGATGTCTTCGGCGTAGCGCCGGTGCGCCTGAATATTGCCCAGCACATCCACGGTCGCCAGGCCGTTGGCCAACTGCCCCGCCTGGCTGCCGGCGACACCGGCCAACAGGTTGGTCAGGGCATTCATGTCGATGCCCTGGTACCCGCCCAGATCGGCGGAAATGGTCGGCTCCTTGGCGTGGTAGTTGACCATGTACAACCCGAACTCGGTGCTGTTGAGCGCTTCTGCGATGTAGCGAAAAGCGAAACCGAACTGGCCGTCGTTGCGCGCGTTGAAATCCTTGCCGACCGTGGCCACCTTGACGGTGTTGCCAAAGGTCGGGGTGACCCCGTTGGCATACAGGCCGGTGGTGCTCAGGGCCTGGTTGAGCAGCGGGTTGTTGCCCAGCGCGCTGTACAGATCGATCACGTTGCCGAAGCCTGGCACCGGAGTGTCCAGCGCGGTACCGCTAAAGTTGTTGTAGGCGGTGTTGCCACCGTCGGCGAACAGGTCCGTCTGCGAGTAGAACGTGCCGACCGGGTCGATGCGGGTTTCCTTCCAGTTGGTCTGGTAAAAGCTTTCCATGGTCAGGCTGTCGGTCAGGCCGATGTTGAAGCTGAGCGCTTCCACCGGGACCAGCACTTCCTTGACTTCGGCACCGGGCAAACGGTACTTGGCCGCATCCACCGGGTTGGTGGTGTTGATCCCGCCACGGTAGAAAATCCCCTCGCCCCAGTTGAACACCTGGCGCCCGATACGTGCGGTGACTGGCATCTGCGCCACGTCCCAATTGCCATAGAGGTAGGCGTCGAGCAACTCCACCCGGCTGCCGGCGATATCGCGGGTCTGGCTGGTGAAATGGTCGTCCTGCGGGTAACTCTGACTGGGTTGCGACGGGTTGTTGTTGTCGTAGTAATCGTTGCGCTTGTCCATCAGTTGGGTGTCGTAGAACGCGGTACCGCGCACGAACATCCCGTAGTTCTGATAGTTGGCCTCGAGCTCCGAGGTGATCTTGTACACCTCGGAAACCAGCCCCGTGTCGAAGTTGCGATTGCCGTCGTTGGTGTTGACGTCGTCGTTGTTCTTGTCCCGGCCCTGGACCCGCCACAAGCGGCCATAAGACAAGGTACTGTCGAATGAACCGGTGACCTGGTTGTCCAGCACGCTGAACTCCTCTGCCTGCACACCGTCGACCGCACACAGTTGCAGCAGCCCTGCCAGGCCCACGCCGGGAAGCGCCGCGCCAGACAGGCGAAATCGAGTGCTCATGATCTGTTCCTCTTTCCCTGGATTTATTGTTTTTGTGTGCGTTACTGCGATGACTGGGGCGCCAATCCCGCACCGGCATAAATCCGGCTGTGCGCGCCAAAATGTCCCAGCAGTTTGAACAGCTGTCGGTTGAGTGCCGGATGGTCGAAGTCTTCGCGCTGCAGCTGATTACCGCGGCTGAAATCGCCGGTGATCGGTGCTGTGTCCAGCCATTGGCCGATGGCTTCATCGAACGCTGCGGACGCGTCGACGGACTCGGCACTCACCACTTCGCGCAGGTAGTCCACCGAGTACGGCGGGTAACGGGCGTCCTGGGCAGAATCGGCATAGGCGTCGAGCATCGGATGGGGCTGGCCCGTGCGCAGCAGACGACGCAGCCAGCTCGACTGATACTTCTCCACTTCCATGTGCCGGGTCGCAACGCGTTCGATGGACGCCTGCTTGTCGGCCGCGAAACCGGCCAGTGCCTTGCCTTCCAGCAGAAGAAGACTGGCGAGGTCGACACCGGGCAGTGGCTTGGCGTGATAAGGCTGGGTCAGGTCCTGAATGTGGTGCAGGCCCCAGCCGAGAAAGCGATACCCCCAATAAGGATGGCCGGTGGCAAAGGCCAGTCGCGCCAATCCCATGTATTGATAGGCGCGCCAGTCGGGCCAACTATGTTCGAGAAATCCCGCAGCGGCGTACACCACCGGGCTCTCATGGAAGAACCCCATGTGGAACGGTGCCTGGGAGCTGTACTGAAACCGCGCGTCACCAAAGGGCTGCGGGCCGAAGCCGTACAGCGCACCGACGTCGCCGGGGTTGTCGCTGAACAGGTTGATGTCGTGGCCGTAGTCAGGCTCATCGGCGGCGCTGGCCAACACGGCCAGGGGCGCGACTTGTTCGTGGTCAGCTACAACGATGAAGCGCTGGCGATTCCACGGCGAAAGGGTCTGCTCGACCATGACCTGCTCGGCCTTGAGGTGTTCACGCTCGGGTTGATCCTTGCCCGGCATCGGCTGGATGACCATCGCCAGATGAATCCCGGGATTGATGCGCAGTGCAGTGAGGAAGTCGTGGCGCAGATTGTCCCCAGGCATGGCAGGCAATCGCAGGTTGTCGGGGCGCGGCGGGTACTGGGGGAAGTGCTCGCGGGCGAAGCGCTCCTGCTCGTCGAGCAACGCGCTCACGGCCTCGTATTGTTGCGAGAGAAACTGTTCCAAAGGCTCGACGTCGACCTGCGGTGCGTCGCGCAAGGCCGGCAGATCCTGCAACGCCAGGTAGCTGCCCACCGTATGGTTGGACCAGCCCCACGCCATCGGCGCCGTTCCACAAAGCAGCAACAGGAGGAATGTCAGCTTCATTGCCTGGTTCTTATTGGATGTGCAGTGAGGGTTGAGCCTAACAACCGCCCCTGCCCCTGACACTGTCCAATCTCACCAGAAAAGTTCTCCGATAGCGCCACATGCACGACGCAAAAAACACCACCGCCCCCTGTGGGAGCGGGCTTGCTCGCGAAGGCGGAGTGTCAGTCGCCATTGATGTCACTGACACATCGCCTTCGCGAGCAAGCCCGCTCCCACAGGGGATCTTCGGTGTTCTTTCAGGCGGGGTAACCGGTGATTTTGCGGATGCTCTGGTACAACGGCTTGAGCTGTCGATACATGCGCAGGTAGACCTCTTTGTACAGTCGCTCATAGACCTGCTGCGCCTCGGGTTGCGGCAGGAAGACCGCACCGACCCGCGTCATGGCGGCCATCGCCGTGGGGAAATCCGCGTGCAGTCCCAGCCCCACCGCGCAGCAAATGGCCGCGCCCAGGCCGGACGCTTCGTAGACATGCGGACGCTCGGCCGGCAGGCCGAAAATGTTCGCCGTGAGTTGCATCGCGGCATCACTCTGGGAGCCACCACCGGCGACGCGCAAGCGCGTGACGCAGACCCCCGAACGTTTCTCGATCTTCTCCATGCCCTGGCGCAAGGCATACGCCAGGCCTTCGAGGATCGCCCGGTAAATGTGCGCGCGGGTATGCACGTCGCCGAAGCCGATCATCGCGCCCTTGGCTTCCACACCCGGCTCGCGGATGCCGGGCGACCAGTAGGGTTGCAGCATCAACCCCATGGAGCCCGGCGGCACGGCCTCGACCAGCGCATCGAAGAGCTGCTCGGGCTCCACGCCCTGGGCCTTGGCCTGCTGCATTTCCCGCAGGCCGAACTCGTTCTTGAACCAGCTGACCATCCAGTAGCCGCGATAGATCATCACCTCGCAGTTGAATTGATCCGGCACCGCCGAGGGGTAAGGCGGAATCAACGGGACGATTTCCAGGTAGCGCGAGCGGGTGCTGGTGATCGTCGCCGTGGTGCCGTAGGACAGGCATACGGTGCCGGCGTCGACGACGCCGGAACCCACGACTTCGCAGGCCTTGTCGGCACCCGCGGCAATCAGCGGCAGCCCCTCGGGAATGCCGGTGTGGCGGCTGGCCTCGGCACTGATGTAGCCGAGGGTTTCACCGGGCTTGTGCAGGCTCGGCAGTTGCTCGGGCCGCACCGCCAGCGCCTGCCATTTCCAGTCGCTGGGTGCGGCCCATTTCAGGCGTTTGAAGTCGAAGGGCAAGTAACCGACGCAACAGCCCACGGAATCGACAAAGCGCCCACAAAGACGATGGGTGAGAAACCCCGAGAGCAGCAGGAACTTGTCGGTCGCCGCCCACACTTCAGGCTGGTGGCGGGCGATCCAGTTGGCCTCGGCCTGGGCGCGGAAGTAGTCCACCGTGGCTTGCGCGCCGACCAGTTTGAACAACCAGCCCCACGGTCCCTTGATACCGCCTTCGACTTCGCTCTGACGCTGATCGAGCCACAAAATGGCCGGGCGCAAAGGCTTGCCCTGGGCATCGACGTTGATCACCGTGCCGCGTTGGGTGGTCAGGGACACACCGGCAATCTGCGAGCGATCGATCCCGGTTTGCTGCCACACCTGCTGGCAGGCTTCACCCAGTTTCTCCCAGTAATACTCCGGGTCCTGCTCGGCCCACCCCGGTTGTGCCGAGTAATAGGCCTGCAACTCGACCTTGCCTTTGCCCAGCAGATTGCCTTGCAGGTCGAAGAGCAGTGCGCGCACGCTCTGGGTGCCATTGTCGATGGTCAACAGGTAACGCTTGTTCGGGTGGTTATCCATGGAGCTCTCTTCAATGGGCATCAATGCGTGGCATCCGGCAATCCGTGATGGCGTTGCCACAACGCCCGATAACGCTGTATCTCCTGCTGCCAACGCTCATCGTCCCAGCCCAGTCGTGGCTGGCAGAGTTGGCGAATGGCCGCGAAACAATCCTCGCCGCCGCGCGGCAGCAGCAGGCCCAGGCGGGTGCGGCGCAGCAGCAGGTCATCGAGATGCAGAACCATTTCCGCCTCGCAGGCAACGGCCAGTTCTGCCCACAAGGTGTCCGTGCTGCCTACCGTTTCATGGCCCAATCTGGCGATCAGTTGCGCCAGCCTCGGCAGGTCACGGCCATGCCGCCCGGCCAGGCGCCGCCACTGGCTGGCGCTGAGCCCCGGTATCGCCAGCGGCGGCACGACGGCAAACACCGGCGCGGCGTCATCATTGAAGGGCCGCTCGAGCATGCTCGCGCAGGCCCTGAGCACTTCGATCGCCTGCGGGCGAAAAGTGGTCAGCTTGCCGCCGGCCAGGGTCACGCAACCCGGTTCCTGCCACAGCACATGCTCACGGGTTTCACTCGACGGCTTGAGCTCACCCGCCACGCTGCCCACCACCGGGCGCACGCCCGACCAGGTCGACAGCACATCGGCTGCAACCACTTCAGCGCCGGGAAATTGTTGAGTGCACGCCGCCAGCAGATAGTCGAGTTCCTCAGCGCTGATACTCGCGCTTTGATCCAGATCCTCGCGATGATCGAGGTCCGTGGTGCCGACCACCGTGGCACCCTCCCAAGGGAAAACGAACACCGGTCGACGGTCACGCTCGTGCAGGAAGGTGAAGGCTTGCGCCACGGGCAAGCGCCAGCCCGGCAACAACAGATGACTGCCACGCAACGGGCGCAACTGGCGAGGCGCATCGGGCAGGCGCAAGCGCTCGGCCCACGCGCCGGTGGCCACGGCCAACACCCCACAACGCAGTGTCAGTGATCCGCCTCCCTCGCAGTCTTCGACCTGAACCCCGCAAACGCGCCCCTCCTCACGCAGCAATTGCTGCACGCGCACGCCGTTGAGCACCACGGCGCCGTCGGCCCGGGCCTCGCCCAGAACGCGCATCACCAGGCGGGCATCATCGGTCAGCGCATCGACAAAACAGGTGCCGCCCAGCAGGTCATGGTCCTTCACCCCGGGTGCCAGATACCGCAGTTGCTGCGCGTCATGAAAGCGATGGCTGCGCCGCCCGGCCAACGCGTCATAAATGGACAGCAATCCACCCAGCACCCGCGGTCCGGGAAAACCGCCACGGTAATGCGGCATCATGAAACTCATCGGCTCGACCAGCCCCGGCGCTTCGTCCAGCAGCCTCTGGCGTTCACGCACCGAATCGCGGGTCAGGCGCCACTGGCCTTTGGCAATGTAACGCAAGCCGCCATGGACCATTTTCGAAGAGCGGCTGGAGGTGCCCCAGGCGAAATCGCGCTGCTCCAGCAGCAGGCAACGCCACCCTCGGCGCGCGGCTTCGCGCAGGATGCCGGCGCCGCTGATGCCGCCGCCGATGACGATCAGGTCCCAGGTTTCAGCCGCCAGCGTCGGCAGCACCTGCTGACGCCACGCCGCGTTCCAGTCCAGGCTCATGGCCGTCACTCCTGCAACAGCGTGCCAGGGTTCAGTCGCCCGGCCGGATCGAAGTGCCGACTCAATGCCTGCAGGGTGTCCATCGCCAGCGCGCCCTTCTCGCGCAGCAGGTACGGCGCGTGGTCCTTGCCCACGCCATGCTGGTGACTGATGGTGCCGTGGTTGTCGACGATGGTCTGGCTGGCCGCCTGCTTGAGTGCCTGCCAGCGCGCCAGGGTGGCGGGGTAATCCGCCGCCGGGCGAAACACATAAGTGGTGTAGATGCTCGATCCTTCGCCATAGACGTGGGACAGGTGGGTGAACACATGGACCCGTTCGCCCTGCGCCGCCAGGGCGTCACGCAGGCTGCTCTCGATGAGAGTGAGCAGGTTATCGACGTTGCTCCAGTCGGTGGCCGTTTCCAGGGTGTCGACCACGTAACCGGCGTTCCACAGGTTCTCGCGCAGGTAGGGAAAGCGGAAGCGGTTCTGCGCCCACTTCTTGCCGAGCAAGGTGCCGGTAAATACCCCGCCGAACGCCTTGAGGTGCTGCCGGGCCTGACGCAGGGACAGCGCATTTTGCCGACGGTTGCCGGTCACGCCGAACGTCAGCAGGCATTTGCCCTCACCGGCGCCGCGCAGGGTCAGGTACTTTTCCAGCCAGGCGATCTGCTGCGGGTGACCGGCCAGCGCCAACTGGGTTTCGGTTTCCACCGCGTTGGACAGGCGCAGCATCGACAGCGGCACCCGCGCCTGGGCCAGCTGGCGGATGGCTTGCAGCGCCTTGGGCCAATCGGGCAGGAACACCCCGTAGAAACGTTCATCGGCGGGCAGTGCGCTGACCCGTACCTTCACCTCGGAAATGATCCCGAAACGGCCCTCACAGCCCAACACCACTTCGCGCAGATCGGGGCCGGCCGCCGAGGCCGGAAAGGAGGGAATGTCCAAAGGTCCGGCAAAGGTTTCCAGGGTCCCGCCGGCGAACAGTTGCTCGATTCGCCCATAACGCAATGACTGCTGGCCACTGGAACGGCTGGCGACCCAACCGCCCAGGGTCGACAGCTCCCACGATTGCGGGAAGTGCCCCAGGGTATAACCACGGGCGCGCAATTGACTTTCCACCTGCGGTCCACTGGTGCCGGGGCCGAAGGTGGCCAGCAGGCTCTCTTCGTCGAGGTCCAGCAGGCGACTCATGCGGGCCAGGGAAACCGTCACCACCGGCCGCACGGAACTCGGCGGGTTGATGTGACCGGCCACCGAGGTGCCGCCGCCATAGGGAATCAGGCACAGGTCCTGTTCATGGGCGAGCAGCAGTAAACGGCGAATCTGTTCAGCGCTCGTGGGATAGGCCACGGCGTCGGGATAATTACCCAGCTCGCCCTCACGCAACGCCAGCCAGTCCGGCAGGCTCTGGCCGCGAGCATGCAGCAAACGATCATGGGCATCCACGCTGTACAGGAAGTGTTGCTGCAACCGCGACGGGGGCACGCGGGTCAATGCCGTCTCAAGCGTCGCATCCGGCAGCGTTCGCCCGTCACCTACCCGCCGGGCGAGAAAACTCGCGCCCTGGGCCGGCAGCTCGACCACCGTGGTTGCATCTCCCCAGCCGTTCCAGCGTCGCATGCGTGTGTCCTTTTGCGGTTCTTATCAGTGATATTTCAGGCCCCCATACTAGTCAGCCGCCGGAAAGTGTCACGGTCGCATCGGGCCAGTTCGAGTAGCCAATTGAGTCAAACGTCGCGCAGGCGTCAGCCATTTACTTTAGCCGTGGTTTCAAATTACCTTTCAGGGCATTCATCCGCGCACGCGGGCCTTGATCAAAGGAAGACGATCATGCAATCCCTGGGCTTCACTTCCGTTCCGCCGCTGCTCAAATACCTGCGTCATGCCGAACAACTGGGCATGGCCATCGAGCCTGCGTTGGCGGCTGCCGGGTTGCAGGCACAGCAGTTGAGCGACAATAGCCTGCGGTTGCCCGGTGAAGCCCATGAACGGCTGCTCGATTATTTCTGCGAACACTCGGGCGATCCGTTGTTCGGTCTCAACGCCGCGCGCTTTGTGTTGCCCAACTCCTGGAGCGTGCTGGGTTACATCACCATGAACTGCGCGACACTGGGCGATGCGATGAGCCGCATCATGCCGTTCGAGAAACTGGTGGGAGACATGGGCGTCAGCCGCGCCGAGGTGCAAGGCAGCGACGTGCACCTGATCTGGACCTGCCGCCATCAACGCCCGCGAATTCGCCGGCACCTGGTGGAAAACGTGCTCGGCTCCTGGCTGCAATACGCGCGCTGGATCGCCGACACGCAAATGTCGCCGGCCGCCGTCTGGCTGGAACATGCCTGCCCGGCCGACACGACACTGGCACAGTACGAGCAGTTCTTCGACTGCCCGGTACTGTTCGACCAGCCTTATTCGGCGCTGATTGTGCCGTTGCCGTATTTGCAGTTGCCCTTGCGCCAGGCCGATGCGCAATTGCTGCGCACCCTGGAAGAACATGCCCAGGGGTTGATGGCCACACTGGAGGACGCGTCGCTGGAACAGCGGGTCAAAAGCATCCTGCGCCAGCTGCTCAAGGAGGGCCTGCCACGCAAGGAGCAGGTGGCCGAGCATCTCGCCGTGTCCGTGCGCACGCTGCAACGCCAGCTGCATCAGGCCGGTACGTCGTACCAGCAGATCCTCGATGACCTGCGCCAGGAACTGGCCGAGCATTACCTGCTCAACAGCGCCTTGCCGATTCAGGACATCGCCCAATACCTGGGCTTCACCGAACCCCGCTCGTTTCACCGCACGTTCAAAAGCCGGCGCGGGATGCCGCCCGGCGAGTTTCGCCAAACCCACCGGGTGCCGAACGAAGGCTGAAGGCTCAGGGGTTGTAGGCTCAGAGACTGATCGCGTTGGTGAACACCAGCCGATTGCCGAACGGGTCGGCGATGGTCATGTCCTGGCTGCCCCAGGGCA
The DNA here is from genome assembly GCF_019219225.1 of Pseudomonas sp. PDM32. Lineage (NCBI taxonomy): Bacteria > Pseudomonadati > Pseudomonadota > Gammaproteobacteria > Pseudomonadales > Pseudomonadaceae > Pseudomonas > Pseudomonas sp. PDM32. Next base: position 28,473 of record NZ_JAHUWE010000005.1, on the reverse strand, counting down.
TGGCCTGAATCTGTGGATGGGAAAACCTGTATTCCCTGGCCAACAGTTGCTGTTGAAATTGCTCCAGCTCATCCGTCTCGATCCGCAGTGCAGAACCCGGCGTGCTGTCGCCATGGTGTTCGGACAAATGCAGCACACAATCGCCACGGGAGATTTGCAGGTACAGCGGGAAATCCGCTTCAAGTCGATGTTGCCAGTCGATCTTGAAACCGAGGAAGTCGACGTAGAACTCCACTGCCTTGGCTTCGTCGAAAATACGCAGGACCGGAGTGGTTTTGCCGAAGCTCATCGGATTGCTCCCAGACAATGAAAGACCTGTAGGAGCGAGCTTGCTCGCGATGGTCGTTAACGATGACGCGTCTCTACTGGATAAACGCGGCGCTCTTTTGTCCATCGCGAGCAAGCTCGCTCCTACAAAATACGTAACCGCCGAACCGCAATGATGGCCGGGCTTGATGTCAGCAATTCGGCTGGGTGGGGGGATTCTTTAATTGCACATTGCCACTATGTAATGCAGATCAAAAGATCGCAGCCTTCGGCAGCTCCTACGGGGAGCGATTTCGCCCCGCCTCAATCAATGAAACCCGTCACGCAAATCCCCTTGCCGCGCCAAAAACCGCCCTTCCCTGCGCCCGTTGGCCTGGCCATCGCGGTAACTCAACACACCGTTGACCCATACGCCCTCGATGCCTTGTGCCGCCCGCTGTGGATCGTTGAAATCAGCCACATCCCGGATGGTCGCCGGATCGAACAACACCAGGTCGGCCCAATGGCCTTCGCGGATTTCACCGCGTTCCTTCAAACCGAAACGCGCCGCCGACAGCCCGGTCATCTTGTGCACGGCGGTGTGCAGCGGGAACAGTCCTACGTCACGGCTGAAATGTCCGAGCACCCTGGGGAATGCGCCCCACAGGCGTGGGTGTGGGAACGGGTCTTCCGGCAAGCCGTCGGAGCCGACCATCGACAGCGGATGCGCGAGGATCCGGCGCACATCCGCCTCATCCATGCCGTAGTACACCGCACCGGCCGGTTGCAGTTGGCGGGCGGCATCGAGCAACGACAGGTTCCATTCGGCGGCGATGTCCATCAGGTCGCGGCCGCCCATCTCCGGGTGCGGCGTCGACCAGGTGATGGTGATGCGGTGGGCATCGGTCACCTGCTTGAGGTCAAGGGTCGATGAGCTCGCGGCATAGGGATAGCAATCGCAGCCCACGGGGTGCGATTTCGCTGCTTCTTCCAGGGACGCCAGCAACTGTGGACTGCGCCCCCAGTTACCGGCACCGGCACATTTGAGGTGAGAAATGATCACCGGGCTTTGCGCATGGCGACCGATCCGGAACGCCTCGTCCATGGCCTCCAGCACCGGCTCGAATTCACTGCGCAAATGGGTGGTGTAGACCGCACCGAACGCGGTCAACTCTTCGGTCAGTTGCATCACTTCATCGGTCGACGCCGAGAAGGCGCTGGCATAGGCAAGGCCGGTGGACAGGCCCAGCGCACCGGCCTCAAGGCTCTCGCGCAGTTGCTCGCGCATCGCGCTGATTTCATCAGCCGTGGCAGTGCGGAACAGGTCGTCGAGGTGGTTGCTGCGCAACGCGGTATGACCCACCAAAGCGGCGACGTTCAGCGTGGTGTTCGCCGCTTCGACCGCCGCCCGATAGTCGCGGAAGGTCGGATAAACGAATGCAGCGGCCGTGCCGAGCAGGTTCATCGGGTCCGGTGGATCACCGCGCAAACTCACCGGTGAAGCACTGATTCCACAGTTGCCGACGATCACCGTGGTCACGCCCTGGCTGAGCTTGGGCAGCATCTGCGGCTGGCGAATGACCACGGTGTCGTCGTGGGTGTGCACGTCGATGAAACCCGGCGCCAGCACATGGCCCTGTGCGTCGATTTCTTCGTTGGCGCGGGCATCGCGCAAGTCGCCGATACGCTCGATGCGTCCGTTCAGAATCGCCACGTCGGCGGGGTAACCGGGGCTGTTGCTGCCGTCGATGATCAGGGCGTTGCGAATCAGCGTGTCGTACTGCATGTCAGTCTCCCAGCGGCAAGTGATCGTCGCCGCCGCGGTATTCGTCGAGGGCGAGTTTGATCCGCCGCAGACGTTCTTGATTGTCTTCAGGGTTGGCCAGGGCCAGCTCGGTGGCGAGCACATCGATGGCCAGCAGCATGCCGTAGCGCGCCGCCGTGGGTTTGTAGATGAACGAGGTTTCGGCGCTTTGCAGCGGCAGGACGATGTCGGCCAGTTGCGCCAGCGGCGAATCGCCGCGAGTGATGGCCAGAATGCGCGCGCCGTAGTTGCGCGCCAGCTCCACCGTTTCAATCAGTTCCGGGGTGATCCCGGTCAGCGAGCAGACAATCACCACCTGTTCGGCGCTGAGGCTGGCGGCGGTGACGCGCATCATCACCGCATCGTGGCACGCCGTGATCGGATAGCCCAGGCGCACCAGGCGCACTTGCAGTTCATCGCTGCACAGGGTCGAGCAGCCGCCCATGCCGAAGGCGTGAATCATCCGCGCCTTGCCCAGCAGTTTTACCGCATCGGCGAAACGCGACTCATCGAATGCCGCCAGGTGCTGGCGCAAGGTTGATTCGATGTCACCGACAATCTGCCCGTAGAACGCCGACTGCTCGGGGGTGCCCGCCGGGTCGAGAAACCGGCTGCCGACACCGCTGGCCTGGGCCAGCTGCAAACGCAAATCACGCAGATCCTTGCAGCCGACCGTACGGGCGAAACGCGACAGCGTGGCGCTGCTGACCTCTGCCCGCAGAGCCAGTTCATCGAGGCTGGCGGAGGCGGCGAAGCCTACGTCGTCGAGCATCAGGCGGGCGATGCGTCCTTCACCGGCGCTGAAGGAATCCTGGCGGGCGCGGATCTGGTAGAGGATGTCCATGCAAGTGGCTCCGGCTAAATCAGGTAGGAAAGGCCAACGGTCAGTCCGAAGGCAATGATCGAGATCAACGTCTCGAGCACGGTCCAGGTCTTGAAGGTTTGGGCAACGGTCATGTTGAAGTATTCCTTGATCAACCAGAAACCGCCGTCGTTAACGTGGGAAAAGATAACCGACCCGGCGCCCGTCGCCAGCACCAGCAGCTCCGGATGGGGATAACCCAGACCAATGGCCACTGGCGCGACCACGCCTGAAGCGGTGGTCATGGCCACAGTGGCAGAACCGGTGGCGATGCGCATCAGCGCAGCAAACAGCCAGCCCATCAACAGCGGCGACAGGTGAAACTCGTGGGCCAGGCCGACAATTTGATCGGTGACGCCGGCGTCCACCAGAATCCGGTTCAGGCCACCGCCGGCGCCCACCAGCAGGGTGATGCTCGCGGTCGGCGCCAGGCATTCGTTGGTGAACTTGAGGATCGATTCGCGGTTGAAGCCCTGGGCCAGGCCGAGGGTCCAGAAGCTCAGCAAGGTGGCCAGCAACAGCGCGATCACCGAGTTGCCGATGAACAGCAGGAACTGGTTAAAACCACTGCCCGGCGTGGAAATCAGATTGGCCCAGCCGCCGATCAGCATCAGTACCACCGGCAACAGGATGGTCGCCATGGTGATGCCGAAACCCGGCAGGCTGTCGCGCGGTTCACGCTCGAGGAACTGGCGCTCCAGCGGGTTTTCCGCCGGCAATTGAATGCGCGGCACGATGAATTTGGCGTACAGGGGACCGGCGATGATCGCGGTCGGAATGCCGATCAGGATCGCGTACATCAACGTCTGCCCCACCGACGCCTGATACACCTGCACTGCCAGCATCGCCGCCGGATGTGGCGGCACCAGCGCATGCACCACCGAGAGTCCGGCGACCATCGGCAAGCCGACCATCAGGATCGACACGCCCACGCGCCGCGCCACGGTAAAGGCAATCGGCACCAGCAAGACGAAACCGACTTCGAAGAACAGCGGCAGCCCGACCAGAAACGCGATGGTCACCATCGCCCAATGCGCGTTCCTCTCGCCAAAGCGGTCGATCAAGGTCCGCGCCACCTGCTCGGCGCCGCCGGACTCGGCCATCATCTTGCCGAGCATGGTGCCCAGCGCCACCACCAGTGCGATGTGCCCCAGGGTTTTGCCGACACCGGCCTCGTACGCCCCCACCACGCCGGACGGAGGCATCCCGGCGACCAGCGCCAGGCCAAGGGAAATCAGGGTGATGACAATGAACGGATTGAGCCGGTAACGGGCGATCAGAACAATCAGCGCGATGATGGCAACGGCGGCATACACCAGCAGCCAATAGCCGAAGGACAGGGTCATGCGGTACTCCTCGAGAGGGTCACGTCGAAATATTTGTGAAACTCTTAAAACATTTCGGCAGGCGATTTTCAAACGAGGTGAAAGTAATTTTCGTGCAGAGGTAAGGCGTGTCGCGCAGAGGCATGGCGTGTCGCGAATTATGAAAGTCGGCTGTATGAATTTTCATCTCCGACAGGCCGATCTTTCCCCGCTCAGCGTGGGAAAGATCGAATGATCTGACCTCAGTCGTGCTGCATCCGGGCACGCTTGAGCAGTTTCTTGCAGCGCTCGGACAAGTGCAGCACTCGCAAGTGCTTGCCGGCCTTGGCGTAGCGCTCGCGCAAGGTGCCTAGCGCGGCGATGGCCGAGTAGTCGACGAAGCTCAGGTGCTGGCAATCCAGGGTCACTTGCGCCGGGTCGTTGGCCGGATCGAACTGATTGAGAAAGGGTGTGGTCGAGGCGAAGAACAGCGTGCCATGCACCCGGTACAGCTTGCTGCCGTCGTTCTCCAGATGACTGTCGGCATACAGCTGGCGGGCCTGCTGCCAGGCAAAGTTCAGCGCCGCAATGATGATGCCGCAGAGCACCGCGGTGGCCAGGTCGGTGAACACGGTAATCACTGTCACCGCGATGATCACCAGCACGTCGTTGAGCGGCACCTTGTTCAGCACCCGCAACGAGGCCCAGGCGAAGGTCTGTTGCGACACCACGAACATCACCCCGACCAGCGCGGCCAATGGAATGCGCTCGATCAGCGGCGACAGAAACAGGATGAACAGCAGGATCGACACCCCGGCTACCACCCCGGACAAGCGCCCGCGGCCGCCGGAACTGAGGTTGATCACGGTCTGGCCGATCATGGCGCAACCGCCCATTCCGCCGAATGCACCGGACACCACATTCGCCGCCCCCAGCGCCACGCACTCGCGGTCCGGGTAGCCACGGCTCTCGGTGATTTCGTCGGTGAGGTTGAGGGTCAACAGGGTTTCCAGCAACCCAACCAGCGCCATCAGGATCGCGTAGGGCGCGATGATGCGCAGGGTGTCCAGGTTCCACGCAATGTCCGGCAGCGCCAGCGTCGGCAGGCCACCGGCAATGTGCGCCATGTCGCCCAGGGTGCGGGTTGGCAAGCCAAGCAGATACACCGCCAGGCCCACGCCGAGAATCGCTACCAGCGCCGGCGGCACGGTGCGGGTCAGGCGCGGCAGCACGTAGACAACGGCCATGGTCACCGCGACCAGGCCGAGCATCATGTACAGCGGCGTGCCGCTCAGCCAGACCTCACCGTCCTTGAAATGCTCCAGTTGCGCCAGGGCAATGATGATCGCCAGGCCGTTGACGAAGCCGAGCATCACCGGGTGCGGCACCATGCGCACCAGCTTGCCGAGCTTGAGCAGCCCGAACGCCATCATGATCAGCCCGCCCAGCAACACCGTGGCCAGCAAGTACTGCACGCCGTGTTGCACCACCAGCGCGACGATCACCACGGCCATCGAGCCGGCCGCGCCGGACACCATGCCCGGTCGCCCGCCGAACAGCGCGGTCAGGGTGCAGATGATGAATGCGCCATAGAGCCCCATCAGCGGATTGAGATGGGCCACCAGGGCGAAAGCGATGCACTCGGGCAACAGGGCGAAGGACGTGGTAAGCCCGGCCAGGACATCGGCGCGTAGACGTTTTGCTTTCATGGGGGGACCGCACACAGGGAGAGACGAAAAAGAGTGTGCGGATGTTACGGAATCGAGGGCCGACCGGCCATCATCTGTGTCATCGAAAATGCCATCGCGGGCAAGCCCGCTCCCACAGGTTTTGTGTCGTTCACAAAATGGGCGAACAACACAAAACCTGTGGGAGCGTGGCTTGCCCGCGAAGAACGATGACGCGGTCTAAAGCGAACTCACACCATCTCGTCGCGAATCCACTCCACCACCGAAGTGCGCTTCGGCACCCAGCCCAACAGTTCCCGCGCATGCTTGCCGCGCACCCGACTGTTGGAACCCAGACCATAGTTGGCCATTTCGTAGCCCCACTCGGCTTCGGCATCCTTGAGCGGCCAGTCCTGCGGCTCGCCCAGGTTCAGCGCCCGGGCCATCGCCGTGGTCATGTCGATGAACGACGCTTCACCGCTTTCAACGAAGTAGAACGTGCCCGGTACATTTTTGGTCAGCGCCAGCAGGTACAGCGCAACCACGTCTTCGATATGCACGTTGGACCAGATGTTGCGGCCCGTGCCGACATGGCGCACCACGCCACTTTTGCGCGCCTGTTTGAGCAAGCGCGGCAGCTGCACGCTGTCGCGATGGACGCCCAGGCTGTGGCCGTAGATCAAGGTGTTGCAGATCACTGCCGAGTTCACACCTTCCATGGCTGCCGCCAGGATCAGGTTATCGATGGCCACGCGCGCCGCCTTGTCGACGGTCGGTTCCGGCAGGTCGTCTTCGAAGTAGATGACATCACTGGATTGGCCGCCCGAGGCATCACCGACAATGCTCGAGCCGCTGGTGTGCAGGAACACCTTGCCAGAACCGCGCAAGGCATCGAGCAAGGCTTCCACTGCGCCACGATGATCGCTGCTGGCCGCGTTGATCACTGCATCGGCAGCGAGTGCCTGATCGGTCAACAGGTCGCGGTCGTCCAGACTGCCCACCACCGCAGAAATGCCCAGTGCACGCAGCTCATCGGCCTGTTCGGCGCTGCGCACCAGACCGGTGACAGCGTGGCCGGCCTGGACCAGGCCCGTGGCGATGGAACCGCCGATAAATCCGGCAGCGCCGGTAACGAATACGTTCATGGAGAAACTCCCTGCGTGGATAAGTGATGCAAGGAGTATCCGGTAGCGATCACCGCCGAAAAATGCCCTCTGACCCAATTCACTTTTGCGTAGGGGTCACGAATCAGCCTTTGAAATCCGCGCTCGCGTAATCCGCCAATTTGCCCTGGATAAAATCCAGGAAGCATTGAATCCGCAAGGCCAGCTGCGAGTTACGGTAGTACACCGCATTGATCGGCTGGCGGTAGCCGCTGTTGAATTCGGCCAGCAACACTTTCAAGCGTCCGGCACGAATGTCTTCGATGGTCATGAAATGCGACAGGCTGGCGATGCCCTGCCCGTCCAGTGCCAGATGGCGGATGGTCTCGCCGCTGGAGGCGCTGATCGAGGCCTGGATCGGCCAGCGATCGCCATGCACATAACGCAGCGGCCATTGGTTGAGGCCTTCGTTCTGGGTGAACCCCAGTAGCGTATGGTTGGCCAGGTCAGCCACGGCCTGCGGTGTGCCGTGCTTTTCCAGGTAGGCCGGGCTGGCGACGATGTGCAGCGGGCTGCAACCGAGGGAGCGGGCATGCAGTGTCGAGTCGGTCAGGGTGCCGATGCGAATGGCGATGTCGGTGCTCTGCTCCAGCAGGTCGATGATCAAGTCATTGCTGTTGAGTTCGAGCTGGATGTCCGGGTAGAGCCTGCGGAATTCATCGATGTAGGGCACGATGGCGTGCAGCATGAAGGGGGATGCCGCGTTGATCCGCAGGCGCCCGGACGGTGTTTGCTGGCGTGAGGACAGGCGCTCTTCGAGCTCGTCCATCTGATCGAGAATGCGCTTGGCGTGCTCGAAGAAGTACTTGCCCTCCTCGGTCAGGTCCATGCGTCGCGTGGTGCGATTGATCAAGGTGGTGTCGAGCTTGGCCTCCAGCCGCGACAGCGTACGGCTGACCGCCGAAGGCGTTTGCCCGACTTGCTCGGCCGCCGCAGAAATCGACCCGCATTCAATCACGCAGACGAATATCTGCAATTCATCGGATCTGGCTTTCACGTGTGTCCCTTATCGATAGTCCTGCGCCGCTTCTTTTGAGTTGTGAGGAACCATTGTGGCGAGGGGGCTTGCCCCCGTTGGTCCGCGAAGCGGACCCACAACCCACTAACGCGGTGGTTCAGGAAGTCGCGCGTCAACTGACTTTACGACGGCTTCGCCGCCGAACGGGGGCAAGCCCCCTCGCCACAAAAGCTCCTTCGCCACAGAAACTGTGCCTGACTCAAACAATCGATAGTAGCCCGAAACGGTTACGCCGACAGGCCAAACACCTCAATCAAATGCTGCTCATAACGCGCCACATCGCCTTCGATGTTCGGGCGCTTCATCACGTCCACACAGAGGAAAGTCGGCAGACCGGTCATGCCAAGGAACTCGTTGGCCTTGTGGAACGGGAAGTAGACCGCGTCCACACCTTTGGCTTCGAAGAAATCGGTCGGGTCGTCGAAGGCTTGCTGGGGGGCGTTCCAGGTCAGCGACAGCATGTACTGCTTGCCGTGGATCAGGCCGCCGCTACCGTACTTCTGCGAGGCGTCGGAACGGGTGCGGCCGTCGCTGGCGTAGAGGCTGCCATGACCTTCGGTGAAGACTTCATCGATGTACTTCTTCACGGTCCACGGCGCGCCCATCCACCAGCCGGGCATCTGGTAAATGATCACATCGGCCCAGAGAAACTTGGCCACTTCTTCGGCGACGTCGTAGCCCTCGTCGATGAAGGTGGTTTTGATATCCACACCACCGCGATCCAGCACGCTCAATGCGGCTTCATGCAGGGTGGTGTTGTAGCGGCCGTCAGAGTGCGCAAATTGTTTGGCGCCGTTGAGCAACAGGACTTTTTTCATGGAAGGTCTCGGGAAGGGTCGGGAAATCGATGGCGGCAGAGTACCGATCGGCCTCGCGCGGAATAAGCGTCGTTTTGGCAAAATTCATTTGACCTACAAGCACGAATCCACAGCTAATTGTTGCCTTAGACTGGCACCCATTCTGACCTGAGGAGAGATGTAGATGAGTGAAATCCAGGGCTTCATCCTGCACGCCAAGACCCGTCCGGAAAAATCCGACGCCTTCGAAGCGTTTTTCAGCGGCTACGTGCAAGCAAGCCGCGCCGAACCCGGCTGCATCGAATACCACATGCTGCGCGACAAACAGGACCCGACCCTGTTCATCTTCTACGAGATCTGGCAGTCCCAGGCCCATCTGGACGTGCACTCGAACCTGCCGCACATGAAGAAGTTCCTCGAGCAGCGCGATGAATACCTGGAACGGGACTTCGACATCCGCGCCATCGACATGATCAGCCCGTCGTCCGCTAGCCGCTGATCAGCAAATGGCCGCCGAGCACACCCAGGCCAACGAAAAACACGCGCTTGAACCACAGGGCGCTGATCCGCTGGCGCAGCGATTGCCCCAGCCACATGCCGAGCATGGCCGGGATCAGCGCCAGCAGCGACGCGCTCAACTCGCCCCCGCCGAGCGCGCCGCGCCATAGCAAGCCACCGGCCAGGGCCAGGGTCGAGACGGTGAAGGACAGGCCCAGCGCCTGCACCAGTTCGTCCCGGCTCAAAACCAGCGCTTGCAGGTAGGGCACCGCCGGAATCACGAACACGCCGGTGGCCGAAGTGATGACGCCGGTCAGCAGGCCACACAGCGGACCGAGCCAGCGTTCACGGTGGGGTCCTACGCGCAAGGTCGGCAGGCACAATCCGCTCAGTGCATACAGCAACAACGCAGCGCCCAACCCTCGCACCACCCAATGGCCACCGCTCATGCCGATCCACAGCGTGCCTGCCCCGGTGCCGATGAAAATCGCCAGCAACATCGGCCACAGTCGTTTGACCAGCCCGGACAAATGCCCGCCGAATGCCAGTTGCCAGACGTTGGTGAGCGTTGCCGGAATGATCAATAGAGCGGCTGCCTGCGACGGCGCCATAGCCAGACCCAGCAGTCCCATGGCAACCGTTGGCAAGCCGAGGCCGATCACGCCCTTGATCATGCCGGCCAGCACAAAGGTGCCGATCACCAGCAGTGACAAGGCCAATCCGAGATTCTGGTAAAACGCCGAGAGTGTGTTCATGGGGCTATGGTGGGCCCGCGGGGGTTGATTGAAAATCTGCCATATACTGAGGTTGCCTCTTGCTTTGACAGAGGCTGATTGTTTCGCTGCGACAACTGGCCTCTTCGCGGGCAAGCCCGCTCCCACAGGTACCGCGATCCACTGTGGGAGCGGGCTTGCTCGCGAAGGAGCCAGTCCAGACAGCAAATAAACCGGGAATGACAATGCACTTCGACCTGACCGACCTGCGCCTGTACCTGAACATCCTCGACACCGGCAACATCACCGCCGGCGCCGCACGCAGTCATCTGTCACTCGCAGCGGCCAGCGCACGGATTCGCGCCATGGAGGCATCTTTGGGCGTCGAGTTTCTTCAGCGTAACCGTCGCGGGGTCAGCCCGACGCCGGCCGGCGATGCCCTCGCCCGGCACGCCCGGGTTCTGCTGCAACAGGCCGAACGCCTGCAACAGGAACTGGCCGAATACGCCAAGGGCGTCAAAGGCCAGGTGCGGCTGCTGTGCAATACCACGGCGATCACCGAGTACCTGCCGGAGTTGCTCGCGGACTTCCTGCACAACCATCCCAACCTCGACATCGACCTGCAGGAACTGCCCAGCGCCCGCATCACCCACGCCTTGCGCCAGGGCGCGGCGGACCTGGGCATCGTTTCCGACGCGGTGGACACCGATGACTTGCAGACCCGAGCGTTCCGCGATGATCCGCTGGTGCTGATCATGCCTCGCGATCACTCCCTGGCACAGGCAACCTCGGTGAGCTTCACCGACACGCTGCATCACGACTACGTCGGCCTGAATGCCAACAGCGCGCTGGCGGTGTATCTCGAAGAACAGGCGCTGCACGCCGGCCTGCGCATGCAGATTCGCATCCGCGCCGATGGCTTCGATGGCGTGATGCGCATGGTCGCCCGTGGCGCGGGCCTGGCGATAGTGCCGTTGGCCGCAGTCGAGCGCGGGTCAGGCGGTCTGCCCTTCAAAAGCCTCGCCCTGCAGGAGCCCTGGGGCCAACGCAAACTGTTGCTCTGTGCACGGGACTTCGCCGCATTGCCCGGCTATGCCAAGGCCCTGCTGCACGCCTTGACTCTCCCCTGAGGGGCAGACTTTATCCTTGAGGTTTGATCTTCGAGGACAGCGATGATGGGTAAACGAATACTGGTGATCCTCGGGCATCCGTCCAGCAACAGCTTCTGCGCCGCCCTTGCCGAGCGTTACTCGCAGTCGGCCGTGCGCGCCGGGCATGAGGTGCGGCAGTTGTTTCTCGGCACCCTGGATTTTGACCCGGTGCTGCGCGAAGGCTACCAGCAGGTCCAGCCGCTGGAGGCCGACTTGCGTAACGCCCAGGCCGACATCCTGTGGGCCGAACAGCTGACGCTGGTTTATCCGATCTGGTGGGGCGGCGTACCGGCCTTGCTCAAGGGCTTTTTCGACCGGGTGTTTTTGCCGGGGTTTGCCTTCAAGTATCGCCAGGGCAAAGCCTTCCCCGACAAACTCCTGCACGGCCGAACCGCCCACCTGCTGGTGACCATGGACACGCCGCCCTGGTACTACCGCTGGATCTACCGCATGCCCGGTTTGCATCAGGTGCGTAAAACCACACTGGAATTCTGTGGCATCAAGCCAACCCGCACCCTCACCTTCGGACCCATTCTCGGCGCCAGCGCAGACCGGCATACGGCCTGGTTACGCCAGGCCGAAGCTATCGCCAGCGCTTGAGTCGGTCGATAATGCGCCGAGCTTTATCCTCGGAGAAAAGGACCTTCCCATGTACATCGGCCAAGCCGCGAAACGTTCCGGAACCACTGTCAAAAGCATCCGTCACTACGAGTCGATTGGCCTGTTGCCTGCCGCCCGACGCCAGGGCAAGTACCGCATCTATGACCAGCACAGCGTCGATCTGCTGATCTTCATCAAATGTGCCCAGCAGCTGGGTTTCAGACTCAAGGAATTGCAGTCAGCCTTCGCCGGACATCAGGGCCCGCAGTTGCCATGGGAACGGGCCCATCAGGTCATCGCCAGCAAAAAAAGGGAAATCGCCGAACGGATAGCGGCGCTGTCGCAACAGCACGCGCAATTGGTCGAGTTCGAAAACAGTCTCGAACAATCCAGGCTCGACTGCCCGTTGACCCGTCTTTGAGGGCTGTGCGTTTCTGAGCAGTTCAGTGTCGAGCACAGACAACTGACCCACGGACATGCGCTATAGGGTGCGACTTCAGTTCTTGAGCCCACTGCCCGGAGTCATCATGACCGCACCGATTACCGTTCTTCGCGACACCCACCCGCTGCCCGTGCTCGACGCCTGCAAATGGGAAAAGCTCGAAGGCGACCCGCACACCGTCAACCTCAACGCCTACTCCAGTGAAGACGGCAGCAAGATCATGGGCACCTGGATCTGCACGCCCGGAAAGTGGTACGTGGAATACGTGAAGTGGGAGTACTGCCATTTCCAGGAAGGCTACTGCATCATCACCCCGGAAGGCATGGCGCCGATCCACCTGCGCGCGGGTGACATTTTCGTCGTTGAACCGGGGATGAAAGGCACCTGGGAAGTGGTGGAAACCGTGCGCAAATATTTCGTGTTTGCCTGATACAAAAAAACCGGGGATCACCCGACGTGATCTCCCGGTCAAAAAAGTCTGCAGGGGCAATACCGAACCTGTGGCGAGGGGGCTTGCCCCCGTTCGAGGGCGAAGCCGTCGTAAAGTCGGTAACCGCGGTTCGTATGACCCACCGCGTTTATCTGTTCTGGGTCCGCTTCGCGAACCAACGGGGGCAAGCCCCCTCGCCACAACAGCCCTCACCACATTCAATGAATCGCTTCATTGCGGTTTGCGATAGCTATTGATGATCGCCGAGAAGTCCTGCCCACCTTCCCCACGCAAACTCATCGCCTGATACAACTGCTGTGCCACCGCGCCAAGCACCACCGGCTGGTGCGCCTGACGCGCCGCTTCAGTGGCCAGCCCCAGATCCTTGAGCATCAGTTCGGCCCCGAAGCCGCCGGTATAACCGCGCGACGCCGGTGCTGTTTCGACGATACCCGGCCACGGGTTGTACATCTCCGAACTCCAGCAACGCCCGGTGGAACTGTTGATGATGCCCGCCAGCACCTTGGTGTCGATGCCCAGCGCATCACCCAGGGCCATGGCTTCGCTGACGCCGACCATGGAAATCCCCAGCAGCAGGTTGTTGCAGATTTTAGCGATTTGCCCGGTGCCGACCTCACCACAATGGACGATGTTGCGGCCCATCTGCGCCAGTACCGGTTGCAGGGTGGCGAACAGTTCAGGCGTGGCGCCGACCATGAAGGTCAGGGTCCCGGCGGCTGCACCACCGGTACCGCCAGAGACCGGCGCATCGGCCATGGTCACGCCCTGTTTGGCAGCGGCGGCGGCCACGTCTCGCGCAGTCTGCGGATCGATGGTGCTGCAATCGACGGCCGGTACGCCTTGACCGATACCGGCGAGCACGCCGTCTTCACCCAGCCACACGCTGCGCACATGCACGGCGGCAGGCAGCATGGTGATCACCAGTTCGGCGCCCTCCGCCGCTTCACGGGCCGATGCGCTGATACTGCCGCCCAGCTGTTCCAGCTCCGCCAGCACAGCCTTGTTCAAGTCCACCAGGCGCAGCGCATGGCCGGCCTTGATCAGGTTGCGCGCCATCGGCGCGCCCATGTTGCCCAGACCGATAAAAGCGATTTTCATGTCCGGCTCCTTATCGCAAGTTGATCGTGGTGTTCACACCGTCGTTGACGCTGTTGTCATCGAACCAGCGACTGGTGACGGTCTTGGTCTGAGTGTAGAACTGCACCACTTGCTTGCCGTACGGACCGAGGTCGCCGAGCTTAGAGCCGCGCGAACCGGTGAAGCTGAAGAACGGGACCGGCACCGGAATCGGGATGTTGATGCCGACCTGGCCGACATCGATCTCGCTCTGGAATTTACGTGCCGCCGCACCGCTCTGGGTGAACAGGCCCGTGCCGTTGCCGAACGGGTTGGCGTTGACCAGGGCGATGGCCTCGTCGAGGGTGGCGACTTCCAGCACCACCAGCACCGGGCCGAAGATTTCCTGGGTGTAGATCTGCATGTCGGGGGTCACGCCGGAAAACAGGGTCGGGCCGACAAAGTTGCCCTTCTCGTAACCTGGAACCGAGATCTCGCGACCGTCCAGCTCCAGTTTGGCGCCTTCCTTGATGCCGCTTTCGATCAGGTCGAGAATCCGCGCCTTGGCTTTTTTCGAAATCACCGGACCGACATCGGTGCCCGGCTCGCTGCCGGCATTGACCTTGAGTTTTTGCGCCAGCGCCTTGAGGTCCGGTAGCCATTGCTTGGCCGCACCCACCAGCACCACCACAGAAGTGGCCATGCAACGTTGACCGGCAGCACCGAAGCCGGCACCCACCAGCGCATTCAGCGCTTGTTCGCGATTGGCGTCCGGCAGCACCACGGCGTGGTTCTTGGCACCCATCATCGATTGCACGCGCTTGCCGTGTTTACCGGCCAGGTCATAGACATGAGTACCGACGGCGGTCGAACCGACGAAGGAAACCGCCTTGATGTCCTTGTGGGTGCAGAGCCCGTCCACCACATCCTTGCCGCCATGCACGACGTTGAGCACGCCGGCCGGAATGCCCGCCTCGATCGCCAGCTCCACCAGGAGCATGGTCGACATCGGGTCCTGTTCAGACGGCTTGAGCACGAAGGTGTTACCGCAGGCGATGGCCATCGGGAACATCCACAACGGGATCATCGCCGGGAAGTTGAACGGGGTAATGCCCGCGCACACGCCGATCGGCTGGCGCAGGGTGTAGGTGTCGACGCCACCGGCGACGTTTTCAGCAAACTCGCCCATTTGCAGGCTGCCGATGGAGCAAGCGTGCTCGACCACTTCCAGGCCACGGAAAATATCGCCTTCGGCGTCGGCAATGGTCTTGCCCTGCTCGGCGCTCAGGACCGCGGCGATGCGCTTGGAGTGCTCGCGAATCAACGCCTGGAGCTTGAGCATGATGCGCATCCGCGCGCCGATGGGTGTCAGCTTCCAGGTCTGGAACGCACGATGAGCGGCGCTGATGGCGGCATCGACTTCTTCGGCGGTGGCAAACGGCACTTTGGCCAGCACTTGCTGGGTCGCCGGGTTGATGATGTCGTGCCATTCGGTGGACTTGGACTCGACCCACTCGCCGTTGATCAACAGTTTGACCTTTTGCACGGTGGTTTCGTTAGGCGTGAGCGATACGTTCATGTGGGTCTCCGGATCCTTGTTGTTATCTTGGGAGCCAGGGCGAAAGGGTCGCCCTGAGATGAGCTGTTTGTCGCGAATTGGTTCTCGGACTGTTTTTGGAGTATAGATGTGCAAACTTCTGATAAGAACGCACATAAAAACCGGTCCAACATGCAAAAAAACATCACCTCCCTCGGCTCGTTGAACTGGGATGACCTCAAGTTTTTCCTCGAGGTCGCCCGCACCCGCAAGGCCAGCACCGCGGCCAAGCGCCTGGCGGTGGACTACACCACGGTGTCGCGGCGCATCAGTTCGCTGGAAACGGCGCTGGGCACCTTGCTGTTCGAGAAGTCCCGGACCAACGGCTTTGTCCTGACTGCCGAAGGCCAGCGGTTGATGGGGTATGCCGAATCGATCGAAAGCACCTTGCACATGGCGTGCGAGCAGGTTTCCGGGTCCGGCGTGGCGCTGTCCGGTCATGTGCGCATGGGTTGCACCGAAGGTTTCGGCAGCTTTTTCATCACGCCGCAGCTGAGCCACTTCGTCGACACCTACCCGGCGATCTCGGTGGACATCCTGCCGCTGCCGCACTTCATCAGCCTGTCCAAGCGCGAGGCCGACATCGTCATCGCCCTGGAGCGTCCGGAGCATGGCCCGTACGTCTGCTGCAAACTGTGCGACTACCGGTTGCAGCTGTACGCGACCCAGGATTATCTCGACAACCACCCGGCCATCCGCCGCCCGGCAGACCTGGCGAAACATTCGTTTATCAGTTACGTCGACGACCTGGCGTTCAGCTCGGAGCTGTTGTACCTGGCCAATGTACTGCCCGGCGCCAGCGCCAACCTGCGCAGCACCAGCGTGATCGCGCAGTTCGTGGCGGCGCAGCAGGGGCGCTCACTGGCGATCCTGCCGTGCTTCCTCGCAACACAGGACCCGCGCCTGCTGCCGGTGTTGCCGCAGGAAATCAACATCACCCGACAGTTCTGGATGTACTGCCGGGAGGACCTCAGGAAGCTCAAGCGGATCACCCTGTTGTGGGATTACATCCGCCAGGTCACTGAGCAGAATCAGGGACTGCTGATGGGGGAAAGCCGGGAGATGTTGTTTGCCGATTAGTCGGAGCTGACAACGATGGCGACCCGGCGATTCTCCGTGCGGCCACTGGAGGTGCTGTTGGTGGCCACCGGTACGCTGCTGCCCAGTCCACGCAACTGGATATTTTCCGGCTTCATGCCGACCGTGTTGAGCACCCTGGCAACGCTTTTCGCCCGGCGCACGGACAGTTGCTCGTTGTAGGCCTCTTTGCCCGATGCGTCAGTGTGGCCATCGACCCGCACTCGTTCGATCCCCACACCGAGCAGTGCCTTGCCGATGCGCTCGACGATCTCGGTGCTCTGCTTGTTCAGGCTGTCATCGTCGCTGCCGAATAACACCTTGCCGGACAAACCGAAGGCCCAGCCATCGTCAGTCAGTTCGAAACCCTGCTGTTTCAGCACGGCGATCTGCGCCGGGGTCAGGCCTTTTGGCGGGGTGGTCTGGCAACCGGTCAGGCTCAGCAGGGCCACGAGCAAGGTCATGGTGAAAAAACGCAGGGAACGCGGGTTGAAAGTGAACACGAAAATCAGCTCCTGTTTTGAACATCGGCGGCAGGGTGCTCCGACCCTGCCGTGTACTGTGCGCCTCGGGACAGGCGCTTGGCCTGGTACATCGCACTATCGGCGGCGTTGAGCAGGGCACCCGGCGTTGCGCCATGATCCGGGTACACCGCGACGCCGATACTGAGTGAGGTCAACACCTGGGTACTGCCCGGCAATGGAATCGGCATGTCCATGCTGGCCAGAATCTTGTCGGCAATTCGTTCGGCGTCTGCGGTCTTGTGCAGCGGTGTTAGCAGCACGGCAAACTCATCGCCACCCAAGCGCGCCACCAGGTCCCCTTCCCGCAGTTGCGCGCGAACCCGGCTGGCCACGGCCACCAACACCGCATCCCCCGCCGCATGGCCGAAACTGTCGTTGATCTCCTTGAAGCGATCGCTGTCGAGAAACAACACCGCCACTCGCTCGCCGAGCTTGTCGGCGTTGCGCAGCGCGCGCATCAGGCGACCTTCGAAAAACGCCCGGTTGGGCAATCCGGTGAGGCTGTCGTGACTGGCCTGGTGCGCCAGGGATTCGTTTTCGCTTTGCAGGTGCGATTGCCAGGCTTCGAGCTCATCGAGCAGGGCATTGAAGTCGTTGCCGAAATCATCGAGTTCGGCAATGTCGGCGGGCGGTACGCGCTTGTCGAAGGCTCGATCACTGCGCGCGGCGTGGGCGACGGTGGCGAGGTTGCGCAGGGGCTTGGTGATCCCGCGAAGTTGTCGGCGTGCCAGAAAGAGCGCCACCCAGGCACTCACGGCCGTGCACAAGAGGATGCCCACCAGACCGCTGAGCAAATAGCGCATCAGGCTGGCGCCATGACCGGTGAGCCGGATGCTGCCGACTTCCCGCCCTTGATGGAGGATCGGCATGCTCATCGGTTCTTCGAGAAACGCTTTGGCGAGGTGCAATTCGAGATCGGAGACCCAGCCGGTTTCCGGTCGTTGCCAACGGGCCAGCAACTGTCCCTGCCGGTCGAACACTTGGGCATCAGCCACTTCTTCGATGGACGCAATCAACGCCAGCGCCTCGGTGGCAGCGGGTTTGTCGTTGAACACCACCGCGGCTTCCACGGTGTAGGTGATCGAGCGTGCGATCAGGTGCAGGTTGTGATCGGCGTACACACGCAAAGCCAGCACGCCGAGCAACGTCAGCGAAACACTGGCCATGGCGACGCCCACCAGCGCGACGAGCAAGTTGCCGCGACCGATGACCGAATGCAAAGTCGGGCGACTGCCCGGAGTCAGTAGCTTCATGGCGCCGCCGGCTTGCGGCGCGAGAGTTGCAGCACGCTCGGATGGATGCGTACTCCGCTGCGAGCGACGGAGTCGAGATTGACCTCGAACGACACCTGCTCGTCGCTGACCCGCAAGCAAAACAGGCTGCCGACCGCGCACTGCTCGTCACTCTCGCTAATGCTCAACACCGGATGCCCGATCAACGCGGCAAACAATCGACTGCGTTCTTCGCCAGTGAGCTTGCCGATGTAAACCGCATCGCAGTCACTGACAATCGAAGGGTTGTCGGCCAACAAGCGTTGCACCGCGACAGGTCGACCGGTCGCCTGGGTCGTGCCTTTGACCAGGTCGTCGGTGTATTCGGTAGGGCCGACCAGGCACAGGCGCAGCAGCAAAGGCTCAACGGGCCAGCGGGCGTAGCTGAGGATTCCGAGGACCACTTGGGTAACTGCTTTGGCGCGTTGGTCCGCCATGCCCACCGGGGGCTGCGATTGAGCGAAAGCGACGCTGGCCAGCAGACAAAGAAGGATGGCAAGCAGCGCTTTCTTACAGCCTACGACGCGCTCTGTCGTCCTGACAGCCACCTTCATGCAGGAATACTCTTGGACCGGAGCGAAATGATGCCGCAACGATAGCACAGCGAGGAAATGCCAGCGAGGCCACGTACTACGCTGCTTAGGACAATTTCCTACAATCGCTCACGGACCTTTCAGTCTGTCGCCTCGCTGCCGTCCTTTAGCTCCAGCATCAACCCGCTCAAGCGCTTGACCCTGCGTTTCACCGCCTCCTCGAACACGCCTGCGCGCGATTCGATCAGGGTGAACCAGTCTTTGGCCCGGGTAATCCCGGTGTAGATCAATTCCTTGGTGAGTACCGGATTCAAGGCGTCAGGAAGAATCAACGCGGTGTGCGCGAACTCCGAGCCCTGGGATTTATGCACGGTCATGGCGTACACGGTTTCGACATCATTCAGGCGGCTTGGCAGGACAAATCGCACGCCGCCCTGGCCATCATTTCGTGGGAATGCCACGCGCAGAACCTGCCTTCCCCCCTCGTGGCCTTCCTGTTCCGGGAGCTTGAGGGCGATGCCAATATCGCCGTTCATCAAACCTAGCCCGTAATCGTTGCGGGTCATCAGCACGGGGCGACCTTCGTACCACTGCTGGTCGCTGTCGATCAGGCGTGCCCTGAGCAAGGCGTCCGTCACTCGCTGGTTCAAGCCCTCCACACCCCACGGCCCCTTGCGCACGGCACATAACAGCTGGAACGCATCGAAGGCTTGCAACACTTCCCGGGCCCAGTCGGTCCAGCGTGAATCTTCCAGCGGGCTGTCGAGTGGCGGTCGCTGTTTGCGCAGCAAGGCCAGGTAATGCCGATAACCCTGCGGGCCCTCACCGTGACCTTCGAGCAGCAAACGCTCCAGGGTCCGGTCTTGCTCGCCCTTGAGGGACAAGCCATACACATCGTCATGGCTTCGCGCGGACAACAACTTGCGTGCTTCTTCCGGCTGCTGCTGGTTGACCCAACGAGCGAGCTGACCAATACCGCTGCCCTCACCGAATCGCCGGGAATGGCGCAACATCACCACCTGTTGGGCCAGTGGATGAGCACCCTGGGTATCCTCCTGCAAGCCACTGGCCTGAAGGCTTTCGCCACTGACGGCTTCCAG
The DNA here is from genome assembly GCF_019219225.1 of Pseudomonas sp. PDM32. NCBI lineage: Bacteria > Pseudomonadati > Pseudomonadota > Gammaproteobacteria > Pseudomonadales > Pseudomonadaceae > Pseudomonas > Pseudomonas sp. PDM32. The sequence continues at coordinate 8,599 of NZ_JAHUWE010000005.1, read as the reverse complement.
CCACTGGCGAGTCTGCGGGCTGTACCAGCCAGCCTCCGCGTCGCGACACAAATCCCCCAGTACCGCACCGGCTTCTACCGAAGCCAGCTGGTCCTTGTCCCCCAACAGCACGAGGCGCGCATGGGCCGGCAAGGCGTCGAGCAGATTGGCCATCATTTCCAGGTCGATCATCGAGGCCTCGTCCACCACCAGCACATCCAGCGGCAGGCGATTGCCCGCGTGGTGCCGGAAATGACGCGTCCCGGGCCGGCTGCCCAGCAGACGATGAACGGTGGTGACGTCGGACGGGATCTTCTCGCGTATGGCTTCGCTGACCTTCAAGGTCCGGACTTGCTGGCTGATGGACTCTGTCAGGCGCGCCGCGGCCTTGCCGGTCGGTGCGGCGAGGCGAATGCGCAAAGGTATGCCGGCCTCGACCGCCGGCGCCTGGAGCAACGCCAGCAAGCGCACAACAGTGGTGGTCTTGCCGGTTCCCGGCCCCCCCGTCACGATGCTGAAGGCGCTCCGCGTCGCCAGGGCGCAGGCGAGCTTCTGCCAGTCGATCACTTCACTCGGCCGGGCAGACCCAAACAAACCGGTGAGGCGCTGGAGCAAGTCGTTCGGTGTGGACTCGTGCTCCGTCAGACGCTCGCGCAACGAAAGGTCGATCCGCCGCTCGTAGGCCCAATAGCGGCGCAGGTACAAGCGTTTGCCCGATAACACCAAAGGCCGGTCACGCACGTTGTCACGGCTGTCAGCGGCCAGGGCGACCAGGTTGCTGGCGGCCAGCACCTTGCACCAATGAGCACCGTCCAGCGATCCGAGCAATTGCGACGGCAACAGCATGGCGCCGCCTTGAACGTCACCTTCGGGTGGTAATGACAGGGCGAAGTCCGGTTCTTTCAGCGTCTCGAACAGGTCGAGGCAGACATGCCCGTGGCCCAACTGGTGGCTGGTCAACGCGGCTGCCAGCAACACCAACGGATCATCCTCCGGTGCCAGCTCATGCAGAAACGCCACAAAGGCTTTGTCCAGCGCGCGCAGCCAGCCACGTTCGACCCAGCGCGTGAGCAGCAACAGCAAATCGTCGGCACGACTCAGCGGCGCCAGATCGGCCAGGCTTTCGGCTGCCAGCGATGTCGGCAGCAAATCGGCGAACGAGCGATTCATAACAGTACTCCCTGTTCCCAGGCGGGCTCGGCCTTGGGCTCTGGCTTGCCTTGGAACAGCCTGTCCAGACGCTCGATCAGTTCTCTTGGCGGGCGGGTGAAAAACACCCCCTGGCTGGCCGCACGCGTGCCCCGCAGGAACAGGTACAACGCACCGCCGACATGCCGGTCGTAGTCGTAATCGGCGAGCCGCGCCTTGAGCTGGCGATGCAGGGCCAACAGGTACAACACGTATTGCAGGTCATAGCGGTTGTCGAGAATCGACTGTTCCATGGCCTGCACGGTGTAGGCAGCATCATCGGCGCCAAGCCAGTTGGATTTGTAGTCGGCAACGTAATAGCGGCCGTCGTGCTCGAACGTCAGGTCGATGAAGCCCTTGAACATGCCGTTGAGCAGCACCGGCTCGGCGGCCACCCGGGCCACGCCGCCATGGGTGTACTGGCACACCAGCGCATCGAGCTTGAGCACATCGACCTTGTGGCTGGCGAACCAGAATTCCATCTCGACCTGGTATTGCGTCAACTGCGCGAATATCACCGGCGCCTGATCGGCCCCCAGTTGCAACGGCGACTTGAGCAGATGCTGCAGCCAGTCACTCAGCGTGGTGATCCAGCCCTCCCAGCCTCGGCGATTGCAGCGACGGGCAATGGCGTCGATTACCTCCTGGGGTGCCGCGGCAAACCCTTCGCCCCCTGCCCATTCGAGCAGACCATGGAGGAAGGTGCCGGGGTTCGGGCCGCGCGGGAAGCGATGGATATCGCCGCCACTGACCACCACTTCCCTGGGCGCCTGCGGGTCGAGACGTTCGTCATCGAACAGTTTTTGCGCCTGCGGACTCTCCGGCGCCTCGTCCGTGCCGACACTCAGGGTGTCGCCAATGCGCAATGCGCTGTAAGAGGCGATCCACCAGTTTTCACTGGCCTTGCGTTTCGGGATCAGCGGAGCCAGCAGCGCCGCGTCGTTTTGCGGAGGCTGGTAATGCTCTGTTGTCGCATCAGGCATCTGGGCATACGCCAGCGCCGGGCAGTCCTGTTGCAGGTCGCGCAACCACTGCTGCAACGCCGGGGAGTCGGCCAATGGCGCACCACCCCCCAACAGATAACCCAGCGCCGACAGATGCAGCACCGAACCATTGTTGTTGCCGCGCTTGAGGTCAGCCACCCCCAGCCAGCAGGCATGTTGCGCCCGGGTCAGGGCGACATAGAGCAAGCGCAGATCCTCGGCCAGACGCTCATCGTCGGCCAGGGCAATCAATTCTGCCGTCGGCTTCAACGTGACCTGGGCATTGCCTGATTCATCGTGGTAGTGCAACGGCAGGCGGCTGCCATCCACCGGCTTCGCCGAGCAGATGAACGGCAGGAACACCAAGGGGTATTCGAGGCCTTTGGACTTGTGGATGGTCACGACCTTGACCAATTGCTCATCACTTTCCAGACGCAGGATCTGCTCCTCGCCCGCCTGCCCGGACAACGCCAGATGCTCGGACAAATGCCGGATCAGCGCTTGTTCGCCATCGAGTTCGGCGGCGGCCTGTTGCAGCAATTCGGACAGGTGCAGGAGGTTCGTCAAGACCCGCTCGCCGTCACTGCGGGCGATCAGCGCCTGGGGCAGACGGAAGTCGTGCAGCAAACGGCGCAGCATCGGCAGCACACCCTGCTTGCGCCAGACTTCGCGATAGCCACGGAACTGCATGACCCGGGATTCCCAGGCCAACTCGTCCTGATTCAGCCGCTCCAGCTCGGTCAACGAAAGGTTCAAGGTGATACTGGCCAACGCGGCCCGCAGCGGCCGCTCGACATCCGGCTCGGCGCAGGCCTTGAGCCAGGTCAGCACGTCATGCGCCTCCTGGGCGGCGAACACCGAGTCCTTGTCCGACAGGTAGACACTGCGCACGCCTCGCGCAGCCAATTCGCCACGCACCGCCTGCGCTTCCTTGCCATCGCGTACCAGGATGGCGATGTCCGCCGGTAGCAGACCCCTGAAGGCTTTGCCGTCCTGGGTGAACCCCGCTTGCCCCTGCTGTCCGCCATTGAGCAATGCCGTGATTTCACTGGCGCAGGCCGCTGCCAGATGTTGCCGGTACACCGCACCGGACAACGGTTGTTCGGCCGGCAAGTGCCAGATGTTCAAGGCCGGGACTGCCTGATCATTTATATGCAGGACTTCTTTGCGACCCTGGGAGGCCACCGGCATGAAAGGAACCGGGTTATTGCCATCCGGCTCCCGAAAGAGGAATGCGCCCCGTCCCGACGCCCGGGCTTCGGCACGCTCGAACACATGGTTCACCGCGTTGACCATGCCATGGCTTGAGCGGAAGTTGGTGCCCAGGGTGTGCAGGCGGCCGGTGGTGGCCTGCCGGGCACGCAGGTAGGTATGAATGTCGGCCCCGCGAAACGCGTAGATCGCCTGTTTCGGGTCGCCGATCAGGAACAGGCCGCACTCGGGGCTGTTCTCTTCAATGCGGTAGATGCTCTCGAAGATCCGGTACTGCACCGGGTCGGTGTCCTGGAACTCATCGATCAGGGCGACCGGAAACTGTTCACGAATCAGGGTGGCCAGGCGCTCGCCGCCATCGGACTGCAAGGCCGCATCAAGGCGCAGCAGCATGTCGTCGAAACCCATTTCCGCCCGACGGCGTTTCTCTTCTTCGAATCGCGCCCCGACCCAGCGGGCGGCATGTTGCAGCACGGCGGCATCGGGCGTTGGCAACCCGTCGAGACAGGCCTTGAGGCCGGCCATCGCATCGAGCCCCGGATGTCGAGGCGCTTCGCCCTTCCAGGCTTCGGCCATGCCATCCGGGGTCAGGCGCGTGAAACCGGTGCCGATGTCCAGTTGCTCAAGGGATTCGTCCTCGGCCCAGGCTTTGATTTTTTCAAACCAGGGCTCGAAATAGCGTGCCTGCATCTTGCGACCGTCGACAGCCTTGCTGGCAACGCCTTCGTGGCAGATGGCAAGCAACTCGTCCGCCCACTGCGGCCATGGCTTCTTGAGCTCGATCAAGGCAGCCCGTCGCTCTTGCAAGCATTGCGAAATTATCTCGGCGGGCTCTTTCCCTTGAAGCGTATCGCGCTCACTGGCGAACAGCGCACGAATCCGCGGCAGCAGCGCCGCCGGACCGCCCCAATTGCTGCGCACCCAATTGAGCGCATCGCCTTGCATCGGGTAGCAGAACAGCCGCCAGTAATCGCGCAGGACTTCCCCCAGCAAATCGCTGTGGTCGGTTTCCAGGGTCTGGGTAAACAGGCTGCCGCTGTCGAAGGCGTGTTCGCGCAACATGCGCTGGCACCAACTGTGGATAGTCGACACCGCTGCCTCGTCCATCCATTGGGCGGCGATATCCAGGCGGTTTGCGCACCCGGGCCATTGCTCGGGCAAGTACTGGTCACGCAGCTCGGCAATCAGGCTGTCGGGGGCCGGCGTTTCATCGCGGAAAAAGCGTGCGGCCTCGGCGAGTCGCGTGCGAATGCGTTCGCGCAACTCTTTGGTAGCGGCGTCGGTAAAGGTCACGACGAGGATTTGCGGGGGCAAGAGCTCACGTCCGAAGCCGCTGTCTTCGCCGCCATTGCCAAGCACCAGGCGCAGGTACAACGCGGAAATGGTGAAGGTCTTGCCGGTCCCGGCGCTGGCTTCGATCAGTTGACTGCCACGCAGCGGGAAGGCCAGGGCCAGCGGTGTCTTCGTACTCATCAACGCGACTCCTCGCTGGACAGTGAACGCCAGGGTGCTTCAAGCAGCGGGCGATAAAGCGCATCACACCAGTCGGGGAAGGTTTCATCGGCGCTCAGGGCATCGTAATCGGTGAATTGCCGTGCGAGTGCCGGACTTTCGCGTCGCTCTCCGTCCGTCGTCTGTCCGTCGCCTTCATAGGCCTTGCGCGCAGCAGTAGCGGCTTTGGCCGGGTCGGTTTGCCCCAGCCACGCGAAGGCGGTCTTGACCGCGATCGGCAGTGGCTGGCGCATACCCGACTGCCAGGCCATCAACAGATCGCCGAGAATTTTCCGTGCCGTGGACTCGTCCATCGGTGCGAGCAACAGGCTGTCGTCACTGGCCACCAGTGCGGTGGTCAATGCCATGCCACTGGCACAGGCCACCAGATGCGTGAGCCACGGGCGCGTCAGTCGATGCCATTTGCGCGATTTGATCGAGCCGATACTGTTGGGGATCGTCGTGACAGACAGCAAACCACCATCAGCACGCTGATGCAGGCCGCTGAGCCAGCCCTCGATGTGCAGGCCTTGCAGTTCAAGATTGACGGGCAACGCACTGCTGAGCGGTGTCGGCCACAAAGCCAGGAGCTGTTGGTGGCGTTGCAGCAAGTCGGGCAATGGTTCGATCAATTCACGTTGCAGGCACTCACCGAAACCGGCCATGGGCAGCAGCCCGCTGTTTTGCAGGCGTTTGGCCTGATCCTCCAGTGCCTGTCCGGTATTTTCCGGATCTGCCAGCGCCGCTTCGAGCAAACGGTCGCTGAGGCTGTAACGCTGCAACGCATCCAGGACAAAAGGCTCTTCATCGGCCAACGGCACTTCAGCCGCCTCGAAGAAGACTTTCAGTCGCTGGCTGAAAAAGTGCCGTACCGGATTGCGCAGGAAATCCTGCAGCTGGCCGAGGCTGAGGGGTTCGTCCTGAACGTGAGGCCCGAGCACTTCGGCGCTCGCCTGTTGCTCTGCCGCTTGATGAAGGACCTGCCATTCGGTGGCGTAGCTGAACGACTCATCCCCTTCGTGAAAGTAGCGGGCGCTGAAAGGCTGCAAGGGGTGTTCCCGGGTCATGGCTTCAAGCAGGTCCTCGCCACTTTGTGCCAATCGCCAACCGCTGGCCAAGTGGTCACGCAACTGGCCGATCAATACCGACGCCGGCCTCTCGCTGTTGTCGCGGATGCTGCGGCCCACCCAACTGATGTAGAGCTGATCCCGTGCCGACAGCAAGGCTTCCAGTAGCAAGTAACGGTCATCTTCGCGCCGGGAGCGATCGCCTGGCCGGTAATCACTGCCCATCAGATCGAAATCCAGCGGCGGTTGCGCGCGCGGATAATCGCCGTCATTCATGCCCAGCAGGCAGACCAGCTTGAACGGGATAGCGCGCATGGGCATCAAGGTGCAGAAGTTCACCGCGCCGGCCAGAAAGCGTTGGGACAAACGGCCCTGATCCAGGCCTGCAAGCCAGGCTTCACGAACGACCGTCAGCGGCAACTCGTCCTGCAAGCCGACGGACTCGCAGGTCTCGAGCCAGGTCTCGCGCAGCTCTTCGAGCTGGGCCAGCAAGTAGTCATCGTGTTCGTTGCTGGCGAGGAAGAACAACTGCACCAACGCCTGCAAGCGCAAACCCCATTGGCGCGGCGGTGCAGGCTGAGAGAGTTCGTGGTGAGCCACTTCCAGCGCGTCCAGCAGCGCAACCAGCGGACCAATGAGCGCAGCGTCCAGACCACCGATTTCGTCGTAGGGTTCGATGCCCTCATAGGCATCGGCGCTGCCAACGGCATAACCGAGCAACATCCGTCGCAAGCCGAAACGCCAGCTGTTTTGCTCCAGCTCATTGGGCAGCCCGAGTCCGGCACGTTGCTCGGCATTCATGCCCCAGCGAATGCCGGCACCTTCGATCCAGCGGTGCAGGGTCGGCAGGTCACGCTCCTCGACACCAAAGCGGGCGCGCAGTGCCGGGACGTCCAGCAGATCGAGGATCTCACTGACGGGGAATCGGCTGTCAGGCAGCTTGAGCAGGTGCTCGACCGCAATCAGCAGTGGATCGCGACCACGCTGGCCCTGGTCCGCCAGCGTAAACGGAATGAAGCGCGGGTCCTGACGGTCGAGCTGGCCAAACACGGCACGAATGTGCGGGGCGTAGCTGTCGATGTCCGGGACCATGACGATGATGTCCCGAGGGCGCAATGCCGGATCGGCACTGAAGCGCGCGAGCAGCTGGTCGTGGAGTATCTCGACTTCTCGCTGGGCGCTGTGGGCAATGTGAAAACGGATCGATTCGTCCGTCTGCAGATCAATGGCCGGCCAGCGCTCCCGAGTCTCGTTGAGGGGACGCAACTCGAGGATGTCATCCTGCAACTGGTTGAGCACATTCAGCGGCTGACCATCACTGAACAGGTCGATGCGCCCGTCTCGGAATGCCGAGCGATAGCTGTTGGGATCGTCGTAACTGTCGAGCAGGTTGATGTAGTCCCGCCCCTGTTTACCCCAGGCAGCCAGCAGTGGGTGAGCATGCTGGTGCAGGGTTTGCGGATCGATCACTACCGGCATGCCGCTCTTGCGGGCCTGACGCTTGTATTGATGACGCAACAGGTCTTTATCGGCGACGATGTCCGCCCAATGGTGACGACACGGGTTATGTACGCACAGCAGGACCTGGCTGAATCGGGCCAGCCCCGCCAGTGCTTCCAGGGCTTGGGCAGGCAGCGAAGAAATCCCGAAAACGATCACTCGCGAGGGCAATCCCTGGGGAGCTGTTTCGAGGTTGTTGATGCACTCGACGAATCGCTGATGGACCCCGGCACGGCTTTGCGCCATGCCTTGCTCTCCGACATCCAGCAAGAGTGCGCGCCATAACTCTGCCTGCCAGCAATTGGCCGGCGTCAGGGCCTTGGCCTCGCCCCTTGCGTTTCTTGTCTGATGTCGACCTTCTGCCCAGTCTTCAAGCCAGTCAGCCCGATAGACCTGGTACTGGTCGAACAGGTCCGCCAGACGCTCAGCCAATTGATAGCGTTTGCGCAGATCGGTGTCATGAGTCAGGAAGCGCTGCAGCGGCTCGAAGTGTGGCTGGTTGATCAACTGCGGCAGCAGGCGCATCAGTCGCCAGGTCAGCGGGGCTTTATCGAGCAGGGACTTGGCCGGAATTTCATCGCGCCCAAGGACCATGCGATAGAGCTGCCACATGAAACTGCCGGGCAACTGCACGTCGATGGCGGCGGCGATTCCGCAGCCGCCCATGTCGTCTTCTTCGGAATCTTCCGCCAGGGCCAGCTTCAGCCATTGGGCAATGCCATTGCTTTGCACCAACGCGATTTCATTCTCCAGGGGAGCCAGCGGGTAGCGCCGCATCCAGCTGACCACCAGGCTGCGCAACTCGTCCAGGCGGTTGCCGTGAACCACCATGAATCCAGCACTGAGGGACGTTGCGTCCGGCATAAGGCTTCCTTGGAAAACACAAATTCGAGGGACGACTTTAGCATTTGTAGGAGCGAGCTCGCTCGCGAAGGTCATCAACGATGATGGGGGTTGTCTGGGGTAACGCGGTGCCCTGAAGTTCTTCGTCGGAACGCCGCCCGGAGCAGGCTCGCTCCTACAGGGAACAGCGTTTGAGGTGTATGGAGGCGCAAAAACAAAACCCCAACTGCTTTCGCAATTGGGGTTTCGGAATTTAATCTTGACGATGACCTACTCTCACATGGGGAAACCCCACACTACCATCGGCGATGCATCGTTTCACTTCTGAGTTCGGGA